>BATO01000037.1 GCA_000474255.1 Aquipseudomonas alcaligenes MRY13-0052 | reverse complement strand
AGGGTCGCCTGATCGATGTGACCATCACCTGCAGCCTGATCCGCGAGGCCGACGACAGCATCCTCGGCGCGGCGAAGCTGATGCACGACATCAGCGACCGCAAGCGCGCGGAGAACTACCTGCGCCAGTTCAACGCCAACCTCGAGCAACAGGTCAGCGAACGCACCGCCGAGCTCTCCCGGGTCGCGGGCCTGCTGCAGGCGGTGCTCGACGCCTCGTCCGAGGTGTCCATCATCGCCGTGGACATGCAGGGCGAGATCGTCGTCTTCAACCGGGGCGCGGAACTGCTGCTGGGCTATACCGCCGCCGAGATGATCGGCATCCGCAATCCCCTGGACTTCCACCTGCCAGAGGAAGTCCAGGCACGCGCAGCCGAACTCAGCCGCGAATACGGCCGCCCCATCGAGGGGATGGAGGTATTCCGTTGCAAACCCGACGAGCAAGGGGCGGAAACGCGCCAGTGGACCTACATCCGCAAGGGGGGCTCGCAGATCCAGGTGTCCATGGTCATCACCTCCATTCGCACGGAAACCGGTGCGCTCATCGGTCACCTGGCCATCGCCCAGGACATCACCGAGCGCCTGCGCAACAGCGCCGAGCTTCTTGCGGCCAAAGCCTCGGCCGAAAGCGCCAACGCCGCCAAGAGCCTGTTCCTGGCGAACATGAGCCATGAGATCCGCACCCCCATGAACGCGGTCATCGGCATCGCCCACCTGTTGCAGGGCACGCGCCTGGACGAGCAGCAGGAGAACCTGCTCGGCAAGCTGCAGATCGCCGGGCGCTCCCTGCTGGGAATCATCAACGACATCCTCGACATCGCCAAGATCGAGGCCGGCGAGATGCTTCTGGAGAACAGCCCGTTCCGTCCCCATCGGCTGTTCGGTGACCTCGCCGAACTGTTCGCGCCCCAGGCCGAAGCCAAGGGCCTGCGGTTCGCGGTCAGGGCCGACGAGTTGCCCGAGCAACTCACAGGCGATGCATTGCGCCTCAACCAGATCCTCATGAATCTGGTCGGCAACGCCCTCAAGTTCACCGCCTCGGGCGGTATCGAGGTCAATGTCGAGTGCACCCGCGAGACCGATGAGCGCTGCTGGCTCCGCATCAGTGTCCAGGACACCGGCTGCGGCATCGATGCCGAAGTGATCGAACGGCTGTTCTCCCCCTTCACCCAGGCAGACACCTCCACCACCCGCCGCTTCGGCGGCACGGGGCTGGGCCTGTCGGTGGTACGCGGCCTGGCCGAGAAGATGGGCGGGACGGTCGGTGTGCGCAGCACCCTCGGGGTGGGCAGCGAGTTCTGGGTACGCCTGCCGTTCGATCCGATCATCGACGAACAGGCCTTGTCGGATAACGCGTCCAGCCTGGATGTGCTGGTGTTGAGCCAGGACGAGAGCGAACGCCAGCGACTCACTCAGCTGTGCCGCTCCCTGGGCTGGCGAGCCACCCCATTCTTCAGACGGGAAGACCTGCTCGAACACCTCGGGCAACGGCTCGCAGGCTGCCATCCACTGGCCGATGTCCTGCTACTCGACCACTTGGCCGGCGATGATGTGCTGGAGACACTCGAACAGCTCAGGGCGCTGCTGGGACGCGAACGCATGCCCAGCAGCGTGGTGTTCTCGGCGCCACGGACATCGGCTGCACCCACCCTGGAAGATGCACTGGTGGACCATTACGCCCGAACGCCACTGGACGGCTCCGATCTCTACAACGCCATCGCTGCCGCCAGCCTCAGGCATCCCAACGGCCACGGCGAGAAACTGATCCACGCCACCGAGCTGGACATCACCCAGGCCCGGTGGCTGGAGGGCATAAGGCTGCTGCTGGTGGATGACAGCGACATCAACCTCGAGGTGGCCAGTCTCATGCTTCAACAGCAGGGCGCCGAGGTGCAGACCTGCATGAATGGCCGCCAGGCGCTGGATTGTCTGCGCGAGGACACCACCGCCTTCGATGTCGTGCTGATGGACCTGCACATGCCGGAAATGGACGGGTTCGAGGCCACCCGCCGACTGCGTGGCGAACTCGGCCTGCAACGACTACCCGTGCTCGCGCTGACCGCCGGAGCGTTGCCGGAAGAGCGTCGCCAGGCCAAGGCGGCCGGAATTGACGAGTTCCTCAGCAAACCCCTGGAACCCAAGGTACTGATCCGCGCCATCCGCCGCGCGGTCCAGGACTCCCGGGGCGCTCCCCTACCCATACGTCCGATCGAGACGCCCACCGGGCCTTCCCGCCCATGGCCGACGATAGAAGGCATCGATACCGTTGAAGTCGCCCAGCGCATGAGTCACGACCTGGAGCTGTTCAACTCCTCGCTGCGACGGCTGTTCAGCGAGTTCCGCGAATTCCGCGACGACGAGGCGACCCAGCGACGCCTTCAGGACGACCCGCCCGGGCTGACAGCGCGCCTGCACAAGCTCAGAGGGGCGGCGGGGATGCTCGGTGCCCGGTGCCTTCACAAGCTTGCAGGTGAGGCGGAGACCCTGCTACGGATCGAACCCGACGCCCCAAACCTGCCGACACTGCTCGGGCAGTTGGTGGAGGCCTATCTAGAACTCGAACGCCAGACGGACGTCATCGAGGCGATCACCCTCCCCCGCAGCGACGCGGACCATCTGGCAGCGGGCCCCGCGCTGGCGAGACTGGTCGACCACCTGCGCGACCACGACATGGCCGCGCTGGAGCAGTTCGCCCAGGCATGCCCCGCCATCCAGGTTTCGAGCCAGGCACTGGCCGAGCAGGTCTGGCAGGCGATAGACAACCTGGACTTCGAGCAGGCGCTGCACCTGCTCGAATCCGCAGGCCTCGTGGCCAAGGAGTGACACCCATGGACTACACACCCTCCCTGCTGATCGTGGATGACGACACCTCGGCGATCCGCATCCTCAGCAAGGCGATCGGCCGTCTCGGCAAGGTCCGCTTCGCCACCAACGGCCCCGATGCACTCCGGGCGGCACGGGAGGAAAGGCCCGACCTGGTCCTGCTGGATGCCGAAATGCCCGGCATGGGCGGCTTCGAGGTCTGTGAACGGATGAAAACAGAAAAGGAGTTGCGCGACGTCCCGGTCATCTTCATCACCAGCCATACCGAGGCGAGCATGGAGGAAGCGGGCCTCGCCCTGGGCGCGGTGGACTTCATCGGCAAGCCCATACGCCCCGCCATCGTCAATGCGCGGGTGAAGACGCACCTGCACCTGAAGCTGGCCATGGACCGGCTCAACCTGCTGGCGCAGACCGACGGCCTGACAGGCCTGGCCAACCGCCGCTTCCTCGATCAGAACATCGAACGCGAATGGCTGAGGACACGCCGCAACGGGCAGCCCTTCTCGTTGCTGCTGATGGATATCGACTACTTCAAGCGCTACAACGACCGTAACGGCCACTTGCAGGGCGACCAGTGCCTGATCGCCGTCGCCCATGCCCTGCGTGCCAGCATCAACAGGCCCGCCGACCTGGTGGCCCGCTATGGGGGTGAAGAGTTCGCCGTGCTGTTGCCCGAAACCGACCATGTCGGCGCCTGCCGCATAGCCGAACAACTGGGGGACGGGATCAGGCACTTGAATATCCCTCATCTCGACAGCCCCCACGGGAAAGTGACTGTTTCAATCGGCGTCGCCAGTTTCGATGAAGAAAGTCCCAGTTGGCCGCATACCAGTGAGAGCAATGAAGTCGCACCGGATATCGCAAGGCTTCTCGAATTTTCGGATGCCGCCTTATATGAGGCCAAGGAAGCGGGCCGGGATTGCAGTCGTTTCAGGAACATCGAACTTGCAGCGTTATTGCCAGCGAGTGGTTCGGGTATCAAGAAAGGCTAGCGGTGTAAGGATCACAAGGGCCTGGATGATTACACGCGCTGTTGAAATCGCCGATGCGACACAGCTCGACAAGACGGGCCCTGCGCAATAGAGCGCTACCCGCAATCAATAACGGCAAGCAAATTACAGTGCGAATTATTATCGATAATTCAACCTGCAACTAAAGTCTGATACCGCCTGTCGCCAATGAAAACACAGTAAGAACAGGCGGAAATTCGATAAAAGCACTTTGCCATCAATTCCCTGCAAACAGGAACTTGCTGTCGCTGTAACGACAACGACTAATTGTCGCCTACTTGAATTCACGCACTTTTCACAAGAAGCTCGTTAAAAATCCGCCCATGACCTAAAACTTCTATCGGGCACACACATCGCTACACCCGTGCAACTTGGGGAGATCATCATGCTGATTCGCTCGTTACGTGTCTCCACCCGTATCAATGCCGGCTTTGCGGTGCTGGTCACCTTGTTGATGCTGGTCGGGGGCAGCTCACTGATGCAGATGCACCAGATGCATGACAGCTCCCAAGCGGTCGATGGAAACTGGCTGCCCAGCATCGTCGCGATCAGCCACATGGACGAGGCGACCCTCCAGCTTCGAGCCTCCACGCTGCGGGCCCTGGTGACATTCGATGAAGCAGCCAAGACCCGCCTCGTCACGGACGAAGCCACACTGCAAAAAGCCCAGGACACCTACAGCAAACTGATTTCGAGCGACGAGGAGCGGAAGCTCTTCGATCGCTATGTCGAGCACCTGCGCGGCTACCTGGAGGTCCGCCGCGCAGTGGTACAACGCTTGGCAGCCGGTGAGCGGGAAGAAGCCGAGTCGATCGTGACCACCAGGCTCAACGAACTGGGAGCTGCACTCGGCACCGATCTCCAAGCATTGATGGAAATCAATGAGGAGGGCGCGAGTCAAGCCTCCGCAGCCAGTAGCTCAGCCTTCGAGCGCGCCATTGCGCTGGTGGGTTTGATCCTCGCTGGGGCCGTCGGCCTGGCCGTCTTCCTTGCCCTCCTCCTCTCGCGCAGCATCGTGCGGCCGCTGAACCAGGCGGTCGAAGTGGCGAGCCAGGTATCCCAGGGCGACCTGAGCCGTGACATTCCGGTTGAAGGGCACGACGAGGCGACCTCCCTCATGAGCGCCCTGCGCGGCATGCAGCAGAACCTGCGGCAGACCATCAGCCTCATCGCCGACTCCTCCACCCAGCTCGCCTCGGCCTCCGAGCAACTGCATGCGGTGACCGAAGACACCAGCCGGGACCTCCTGCGGCAGAACCAGGAAATCGAGCAGGCGGCCACGGCCTGCAACCAGATGAGTGCGGCGGTGGATGGGGTGGCCCACAACGCGGCTACGACCATGGACGCCTCGCGCCAGGCCGACACCGCCACGCGCCATGGTCGCGAGCAGGTGGGTGAGACGGTGCGCTCGATCAACGCCCTGGCGACCGACGTGACCGGCAGCGCCGAGCGTGTCGAGAAGCTCGCCCGGCAGATGCAGGACGTCGGCAAGGTGCTCGATGTGATCCGCTCGATCGCCGAGCAGACCAACCTCCTGGCCCTCAACGCCGCCATCGAGGCCGCCCGTGCCGGCGAGCAGGGGCGCGGCTTCGCGGTGGTGGCCGATGAGGTTCGCCTGCTGGCACAGCGCACCCAGCAATCCACCCAGGAAATCGAGCAGATGGTGAACCAGCTGCAACAGGAGGCCAGCGCCACCGTCGCCACGATGCAGAGCAGTTCGCGCCTGGCCCAGACAACGGTGGACCTCGCCCAGGCCGCCGATGGCAGCCTGGGCGACATCGCTCGGACCATCGCCTCGATCAACGAGCAGAACGTCCAGGTGGCCAGCGCTGCCGAACAGCAGGCCGCGGTAGCACGCGAGGTCGACCGCAGCCTGGTCAACATCCGCGACCTGTCCACCCAGACCTCGGCGGGAGCCAGCCAGACCCGCTCCTCCAGCCAGGACCTGTCGCGCCTGGCCGTGGAGCTCAAGTCCGCCGTCGCCTCGTTCCGCCTGTGACGAGTCATATGCCGCCGGAGAATCACCGTCGCAATGGCGATGCGTTCCTGACTTCGAGGCGCTGCTGGTGGGCCAGGCGGACGACGAACGCAATCTCACGACCTGAATCGCCCGAGCTGCGTTTAACGGCACAGGGCGTACGGGCGCTCAGCCGCCAATGATCTTCATGACGGTGACGCCGCCGGAGAAGGCGATGTCCTGCTTGTCCGCCAGGGCCTTCACCAACAGCCGCTGCAGCCCGGGCAGGGCCTGGTGGCGCGGCTTCTCCAGCAGGTCGCCGACGTAGTGGCGGTTGCTCGACGACAGGCAGCCATGCAGCCACCCCGTTGAAGACAGGCGCAGGCGCGAACAGGTGCGGCAGAACGGCACGCTTTCGTTGGCGATGATGCCGAAGTGGCCGAGGCCGGGTATCTGGTAGCGCAGCGCCGTGGCATCCACCGGCGCCTCGGCCTGGACGAATTCGTGGCGTTCGCCGATCAGGGCGAGCAGTTCGTCGAGCCCGATGAACTGTTGCTGGAAGCCGACGCCATCACGGGCCAAATGACCCATGCGCATCAGCTCGATGAAACGCAGCTCGAAACCGTTTTCCAGGCAGTACTCCAGCAGCGGCAAGACCTGATCGAGGTTCTGCCCGCGCAGGGGCACCATGTTGAGCTTGATCTTCAGCCCCGCCGCCTTCGCATCGGCCAGCCCCAGCAGCACGGTCTTCAAATCGCCGCCACGGGCGATGCCACGGAAGGCGTCCGCGTCGAGGGTGTCCAGGGAAACGTTGATACGGCGGATGCCGCAATCTACCAGCAACGGCAGCTTGCGCGAGAGCAGCTGGCCATTGGTGGTGAGGCTGATGTCGTCGAGACCGAGGCAGCTGACGCCACGGAGGAAGTGGTCGAGCTTGGGACTCACCAGCGGCTCGCCACCGGTGATGCGCAAACGCTCGATGCCGGCGGCTTCCATCAGGTAGGAAACGCCGCGCACCATGGCCTCGGCGGAGAGTTCGTCCTGCGCCGCGACCAGGCGCTTGCCATCCGGCACGCAGTAGGTACAGGCGTAGTTGCAGGCGGCGGTAAGGCTGATGCGCAGGTTGCGGAAGCGCCTGCCTTGGCGGTCGACGATCATGGGGCGCTCCGACGGGGGACAGGGCGCAGTATATCGCTGCGCCCCATCCTGTCCCATGGCTTAGCAGCCGGGACCAGAAGGATCACTCAGCCCGATGGCGCGTCATTCTCGCGCTTGCGCTTGTTGCCCATGCGCACGCCGATGTCCATGAGGAACTGGAAGAAGCCTTCCTGATCTTCCAGGACGTTGCTCCAGAACGGCGAGTGGTAGAGCGCCACGGCGCCATGCACCAGGGCCCAGGCTGCGCAGTAGTGGAAATAGGGCGGCACGTCTTCCAGCTTGCCTTCGGCGATGCGGCCCTTGATCAGCTGGGTCAGGCGCTCGAAGTTGGAGGCACGGATCTTGTGCAGCTGCTCGACCATCTCGGGCACCTGGCTGTTCTTCACCACCTTCTCTTCCAGGCGGTCGAACAGGCGGTAGCGCTGCGGGTCGCGCATGCGGAACTCGAAGTAGGCGCGCGACAAGGCTTCCTTGTCACGGTCCACGTCCGCGGAATGCAGCAGCTCGTTCAGGTCACGCTCGTAGTCGAGCATCAGGCGCAGGTAGATCTCCGCCTTGGACTTGAAGTGCTTGTAGATGGTGCCTTTGCCGATGCCCACCGCGTCGGCGATCATCTCGACGGTGACGCTGTCTTCACCCTGCTCGAGGAACAGTTTCAGAGCGGTGTCGAGGATTTCCTGCTCGCGGCGGCGAAACTCACGGACTTTACGGGGTTCTTTCTGCATAAAGGGACTGTAGGGTCAAAAATCAAGCCGGGTATTATGCCTAACTAGCGCCAAAATGCACGGATCATCCGACTATGAGCCTATTGCCAGATGGGTTCTGCATGTTTCAGCACCCCACCTGAACGGCCGGAAACCGCGAACCAGAAGGGTTCCAGGGGTTACACGGGTGAACGCCAAGCCATCAGGCAGTGGGCTTTCAAGCCGTCTCCCCACCCTACTTACGCAAAAAGAACTGAGCTCCTGCAGCAATCCGGGGTGCGACCATTGAGCGCAGCCCGGTCAGGAACAGGCGGAGCCGTCATACCCAGGTGCCAACCCTGCAAGCAGACGCTTGAGGACTCAGCCGCCTTCCGCGTATTCCAAATCTGTTTAAAAAACGAGCAGCGGCATCTGGACGCAGGGGGATATTGACCAATACTCAAATGACTGGCGTGCGGCATCTCCCCCCAAGTGCCCCGTCAGTCGAGGTACCGAGGATCGCGTACCTTTGTTTTACTCCTAATGGTCTTGACCCGGATTCATCCCCCAGAACCCGGGTTTTTTTTGCCCGCGAGTTTTAGCCCGCCAGGCGCGCCAGGGGGAACAGGCGCTGGAAGTTCTCGGTGGTCTGCTCGGCGAAGCGCTCGAACTCCACGCCCCTCAGTTGCGCCAGGAACTCGGCGACCTCACGCACGTACTGCGGGAGGTTCGGCTTGCCGCGGTGGGGGATGGGCGCGAGGTAGGGCGAATCGGTTTCCACCAGCAGGCGGTCGGCAGGCACCTGCCGCGCCACGTCGCGCAGCGCTTCGGCATTGCGGAAGGTGACGATGCCGGAAAGCGAGATGTAGAAGCCGATATCCAGCGCCGCCTTGGCCATCTCCCAATCCTCGGTGAAGCAATGCAGCACGCCCGCCTGGGGCAGCGCCGCCTCGCGCAGCAGCGCCAGGGTATCGGCGCGGGCCTCGCGGGTGTGCACGATCACCGGCTTGCCGGTGATGCTCGCGGCTTCCAGATGAAGGCGGAAGGCCTGCTGCTGCAGCTCGGCGGCTTCGGGCTCGTAGTGGTAATCGAGGCCGGTTTCACCGATGGCGGCGACGCGGGGGTGGTCCAGCTCGCCCAGCAGCCAATCCAGTGCAGGCGCTTCACCGGGAGCGAGGTCGAGCGGGTGGACGCCGACCGAGCAATACACATCGGCGTAGCGACTGGCCAGGTCCTTGACCGCAGCGGCGTTGTCGGCGCTGACGCCGATGCAGAGGAAATGCCCGACGCCACGGGCGCGTGCAGCATCCAGCGCCGCATCGAGGGAACCGCCATGGGCGGCAAGATCGAGGCGATCGAGGTGACAGTGGGAATCGACCAGCATGTTTCGGATCACTTGAACGTCAGGGGAGGCGCCGACCGGAGTCGACGCGGTGGGCGGGAGCCCTTCTTACATGGTGTGGGTCGGGCGGTCCGACTTGAGGGCGCCGGCGAGGTAGGTCTCGATTTTGTTGCGAGCACCGGTGTCGCCATCGTTGAACTGTACGCCGATACCGGCGGCACGGTTGCCTTGTGCCCCCTTGGGGGTAATCCAGACGACCTTGCCGGCCACCGGGATTTTTTCCTGCTCGTCCATGAGGTTGAGGAGCATGAACACTTCGTCGCCGAGCTTGTAGCTCTTGTTCGTCGGGATGAACAGGCCGCCGTTCTTGATGAAGGGCATATAGGCGGCATACAGCACGGACTTGTCCTTGATGGTCAAGGACAGAATCCCGTTACGCGGGCCCAGATTGGGTGGCAGGCTCATGCGGCTTTCCTGGCTAGCTGGCTCAGCGGTGGATTCTAGCCCGGTCCGGGCAGGCTTGCCCACTGCACCAGCAAGGCTTCGAGAAGCAAGACACGGTTGAGGTTGGCCTTGCCGAGCACCTTCTGCCGCTGCTGCAGCAACCAGTCCTGGAACGCCAGCACCTTGTGCTGGGGCGCCTTGTCGGCGAGGTACTGGACCACCTTGCGCATGTCGGCCAGGCCCAGGCCTTGCTCGTCATGGGTCAGTTGGTAGCGCAGCATCAGTTGCGCCCAGTCGCAGAACCAGTCGAACAACAGGATCAGCGGCACCGCGTTCCAGCCTTCGGCCAGTGCGCTCGCCCCCACCTGCTGCTTGATCAGTTTCTTCACCCCATCCACCACCTGGGCGCGCTGCTCGAGCACGGCCTGCCCATGCAGACGCTGGGCGGTGAGCGGCGAACCGCCCGCCAGCACCAGCAGGTCACGGCGGATCTGTTCTTCGGTATCCGGCAGTGCGCGCGCGAGCCAGGCCAGGCTGTCGGCCTCACCCGGCAACGGGCAGGCCTGCTGGACGCAACGGCTCTTGATGGTGGGCAGGAGGCGGCTGGGCTGGTGGCTGATGAGCAACAGAACGGTGTCGCCCGACGGCTCCTCAAGGCTTTTCAGCAAGGCGTTGGCGGAGTTCAGGTTCATCGCCTCGGCCGGCTCCAGAAGCACCACCTTGCGCCCGCCAAGCTGCGCCGTTTGCACGACGAAGCCGACCAGCTCACGAACCTGATCGACCTTGATCGCCTTGTCGGCTTCTTCCGGCTCCAGCACGAAGTTATCCGGGTGGGTGCCGGCGGCCAGCAGGTAGCAGGACTTGCACTGCCCGCAGGCATCCAGGCCCTGGGGCTTCTGGCACAGCAGGCGTGCCATCAGGCGCTCGGCCAGGGCGCGCTTGCCGATACCGGCGGGCCCGTGCAGCAGATAGGCATGGGCGTGACGCGGCCGACCGGCCAGGTGCTGCCAGAGGGATTCCTGCCAGGGATAGGCTTCAGCCACGGCAACGCTCCAACAGTTCGGGCAGCAAGGCCTCCAGGGCCTCCTGCACGCTCACCAGGGAGGCGGCGGCGTCGAGTACGTGGTAACGCTGCGGGGCAGCAGCGGCGCGCTGCAGGTAGGTCTGGCGCACCGCCTCGAAGAACCCACGGTCCTCCTGCTCGAAGCGATCCAGGCGGCCACGGGCAGCAGCGCGACTGAGGCCGACGTCCACCGGCAGGTCGAAGACCAGGGTCAGGTCCGGGCGCAGCTCACCCTGGACGAAGGCTTCCAGTTGCGCGATGCGCTCCACCGGGAGCCCGCGCCCACCGCCCTGGTAGGCGTAAGTGGCATCGGTGAAGCGGTCACAGAGCACCACCTGGCCACGGGCCAGGGCCGGGCGGATGACGCCGGCGATGTGCTGGGCACGGGCGGCGAACATCAACAGCAGCTCGGTATCGGCGGCCATGGTCTCGTCACTGGGGGCCAGCAGCAGCTCGCGGATGCGCTCGGCGAGGGGCGTACCGCCCGGCTCACGGGTCAGCACTACATCGATGCCATGGCTGCGCAGGCGTTCGGCGAGGAAGTCGCGGTTGGTGCTCTTGCCGGCCCCTTCGGGGCCTTCGAGCGTAATGAACAGGCCGCTCACGGGGTGTCCTTGTTGGTAGTGGGCGCGGGGCTGGACCGGTAGTCCGCCCGTCGCTTCAACTGATATTCGCGCACCGCCTGGTTGTGGGCGGCGAGCGACTCGGAAAATACATGGCTGCCGTCGCCACGGGCGACGAAGTAGAGGCTCTTGCCTTCCACCGGGTGCAGGGCGGCATGGATGGCCTCACGCCCGACCATGGCGATGGGCGTCGGCGGCATGCCGGCGATCACGTAGGTGTTGTAAGGCGTGGCCTCGCGCAGGTGGGCACGGGTGATCTTGCCGGCATAGCGCTCGCCCAGGCCGTAGATGACGGTGGGGTCGGTCTGCAGCAGCATGCCCATCTGCAGGCGTCGCACGAAGACGCCGGCGATCTGCCCGCGCTCGCTGGGTACGCCGGTTTCCTTCTCCACCATCGAGGCCATGATCAGCGCCTGGTAGGGATCGGCATAGGGAAGCTTGTCCGCGCGCTTTTCCCATTCGTCCTGCAGCACCTGCTCAAGGCGTTGATGCGCCTGCTTGAGCAGGTCGATGTCACGCATGCCGCGCACATAGCGGTAGGTGTCGGGGAAGAAACGCCCCTCGGGGTGCTGGCCCTCCAGGCCAAGGCGCTTCATCAGCTCCTCGTCGCTGACATCGGCCAGGGTCTGTTCCAGCTTCACCTGCTTGGCCAAGGCCGTGCGCAGTTGGCGGAAGTTCCAGCCCTCCACCAGGGTCAGGCTGTACTGCACCACCTCGGCACGCTGCCAGAGACCAAGCAGTTGTGCTGCGTTCATCCCGGGCGCCATGCGGTATTCGCCGCTGTGCAAGGATTGGCCGGCGAGGTTGAAGCGCCAGTATTGGCGCAGCCAGAAGGCCCCTTGAATGACCCCCTCCTCTTCCAGTCGATTGAGCAGGCCGCCAGGGGTCGAGCCGGCCGGCACGTCGAGCAACTGCTCTTCGGTCAGCACGAGTGGCTGCTCCAGGGCTTCACGCTGCTGCCAACCGGCAAACGCGAACACGAGGCCGCCGAGGATCAGGCCACTCTGCAGCAGCACGAGCAATTTGCGTATCACGAATCAGCTATCCAGTAGGTCGCGGGCAAGGGCCTGCAGTTTACGGGTGAGCGGCCCGACCGACCAGTCGTGACCCGCGAAGCGGCGCACGGGCCAGACGCCGTAGAGGCTGTTGCAGAGGAAGACTTCATCGGCCGCGAGCAGTTCCTCGTAGCCGATGTCGCGCACCTGGGTGGCGATGCCCTGGGCAGCGGCCTGGTCCAGCAACTCCGCGCGCATCACCCCGGCGACCCCGCTGCGCCCGAGATCGGCGGTCAGGAGTACACCCGCGCGGACTATGAAGAGGTTGCTGAAAACCCCTTCGATGACCCGCCCGGAAACGTCGCGCATCAGGCCTTCGGCGAAGCGCACATCCTGCCACTCGGCACGGGCCAGAACCTGCTCCAGGCGATTGAGATGCTTGAGCCCGGCGAGCAGCGGCTGCTCGGCCAGGCGGGTGAGGCAGGGGAATAATTCGATGCCCTGCTCGGCGTGACCTTCGGGATAGGCGGGATAGGGGCTGCCCATGAGGATGCGCCGCGGCGGCGTGCCTGGCAGTGCATAGCCGCGCAGGCCATCACCGCGGGTCACCATCAACTTGGCGACGCCCTCACCGAGCTGGGCAGAGAACGCCAGCAGCTCCTCACGCACGAGGTCGAGATCAAGATCGAAGAACAAACGCCGCGCGCCTTCGGCAAGGCGCGCGAGATGACGCTCCAACAGGCCGGGCCGACCGTCGCGTACGGCGATGGTCTCGAACAGGCCATCGCCGTAGGCCAGGCCACGATCCTTGAGGGACAGTGACCCGGCCGGGCGGCCGTCGACCCAGGTCTGCATCAGTCGGCGAACCGACGGAATACCAGGGAGCCGTTGGTGCCACCAAAGCCGAAGGAGTTGGACAGCACCACGTCGATCGGCATAGAGCGGGCTTCGTGGGGCACGAAGTCGAGGTCGCAGCCCTCGTCCGGGTCGTCCAGGTTGATGGTCGGCGGCGCCACCTGATCACGGATCGCCAGCACGCTGAAGATCGCCTCGACGGCACCGGCCGCACCCAGCAGGTGGCCGGTCATGGATTTGGTGGAGCTCACCGCAACCTTGTAGGCGTGGTCGCCGAACACGCTCTTCACCGCCGCTGCTTCAGCCTTGTCGCCAGCCGGAGTGGAGGTGCCATGGGCGTTGATGTACTGCACCTGGTCGCCGTTCAGGCCGGCATCACGCAGGGCATTGTGCATGCAGCGGGCGGCACCGGCGCCGTCTTCCGGCGGCGAGGTCATGTGGTAGGCGTCGCCGCTCATGCCGAAGCCGACCAGCTCGGCATAGATGGTGGCGCCACGGGCCTTGGCGTGCTCCAGCTCTTCAAGGACCAGCGCACCGGCGCCGTCGGACAGCACGAAGCCATCACGGCCACGGTCCCAGGGGCGGCTGGCTGCAGCCGGGTCATCGTTGCGGGTGGACAGTGCACGGGCAGCACCGAAGCCACCCAGCCCCAGGCCACAGGCCGCCATCTCGGCGCCACCGGCGACCATCACGTCAGCTTCGCCATAGGCGATGTTGCGCGCGGCCATACCGATGCAGTGGGTGCCGGTGGTGCAGGCAGTGGCGATGGCGTAGTTAGGCCCCTGGATACCCAGGTGGATCGACAGGAAGCCGGACACCATGTTGATGATCGAGCCCGGCACGAAGAACGGCGAGATACGCCGCGGCCCCTGCTCGATCAGCGATTTGCAGTTGTTCTCGATGTTGGTCAGGCCACCGATCCCGGAGCCCATGGCAACGCCGATGCGCTCACGGTTGGCATCGGTTACTTCCAGCCCGGAATCGCGCATAGCCTGGAAGCTGGCAGCGAGGCCGTACTGGATGAACAGGTCGAGTTTGCGAGCTTCCTTGGCGGACAGGTACTGCTCGACATCGAAGCCCTTCACCGAACCACCGAAACGGGTGGTGTAGGCGGAAAGGTCCATATGCTCGATCAGGCCGATGCCACTGCGGCCAGCCAGAATTCCTTGCCAGCTGTCAGGAACGTTGTTGCCCAGCGGCGACAGCATGCCCAGGCCAGTGATCACGACGCGTCTACGCGACACAGCGCTCTCCTCTATTTTTTCTACACGGCGGTTGGATGACGCTTAAAGAAAAGCCGCACGACCTTGGAGGTCGTGCGGCTTTTCCGAGTCGGGAATCGGCGATTACTTATTGCGCGTGCGCGTTGATGTAATCGATAGCTTCCTGAACGGTGGTGATCTTCTCAGCTTGCTCGTCCGGGATCTCGGTCTCGAATTCCTCTTCCAGAGCCATCACCAGCTCAACGGTGTCAAGGGAGTCGGCGCCCAGGTCTTCGACGAAGGAAGCGCTGTTGGTGACTTCGTCTTCTTTAACGCCCAGTTGCTCGGCGACGATTTTCTTGACGCGTTCTTCGATGGTGCTCATACCTTGTTTTCACTCCTATGGAAAAATCCGTGCAGCTTGGGCTGCAGTGTATAGAAAGGGTTTTCCGCATTTCAAGCGGGATGCCAACCCCTCCAGGCCCTGTCTGGACCCGTCCATAACCCAATTGCACTTATGTACCGGATTTTAGACAGCTCCTATGACAGTTTCCTGAAGGGAATCGTCACATTCAGCTCATGTACATGCCGCCGTTCACAGGGATAGTAGCTCCGGTGACGTAGGATGCGCTATCGGATGCGAGGAATGCGACCACCTTGGCGATCTCCTCGGCCTGCCCCAGACGCCCCAGCGGAATCTGCCCCAGCAGTGCATCGCGCTGGGCTTCCGGCAGTTCACGGGTCATGTCGGTATCGATGAAACCGGGCGCCACCGAGTTCACGGTGATGGCGCGGGAGCCGACTTCTCGGGCCAGGGCCCGGCCGAAGCCTTCCAGGCCGGCCTTGGCAGCGGCGTAGTTCACCTGCCCGGCGTTGCCCATGGCACCCACCACCGAACCGATGTTGATGATGCGACCCCAGCGAGCCTTGGTCATGCCACGCAGCACGGCCTTGGACAGGCGATAGAGGCTGTTGAGGTTGGTGTTGATGACGTCGAACCACTCGTCATCCTTCATGCGCAGCATCAGGTTGTCGCGGGTGATACCGGCGTTGTTCACCAGGATCAGCGGCTGACCAAGGTGCTGCTGGATGTGTTCGAGGGTGCTGGCGACGGATTCGTCATTGCTCACATCGAGCACCAGGCCGGCGCCTTCGACGCCGTTTTCCTTGAGGTATTCGGCGATGCGCTCGGCACCGCTCGGGGTGGTGGCGGTGCCGATGACGACAGCCCCCATGCGACCCAGCTCCAGCGCGATGGCCTGACCGATACCACGGCTCGCACCAGTGACCAGGGCGACCTTACCTTGCAGACTCATAGTCTTCTCCTTGCTCAGGCCAGCGCAGCGCGAGCGGCTGCGAAGGCGTCGGGGGTATCCAGATTGTGCGTGCCAATGCCTTTCACGCAGCGCTTGTTCAGGCCAGAGAGAACCTTGCCGGGACCACACTCAACCAGCTCGGTCACACCCTGCTCCGACAGGCGAACGATGGACTCCACCCAGCGAACCGGGCTGTACAGCTGGGCCAGCAGGTCACCCTTGAGAGAGCCGAGATCAGCCACGACGGCAGCACTGACGTTCTGCACCAGCGGAATCTGCGGCGCTTGCCAGGCAATGGCTTCGACCGACTCGGCGAAGCGTTCGGCCGCCGGGCGCATCAGCGCACAGTGGGACGGCACGCTGACCGGTAGCGCCATGGCGCGCTTGGCGCCACGGGCCTTGCAGGCCTCGATGGCGCGCTCGACGGCGACGGCGCTGCCGGCGATCACTACCTGGCCCGGGGCGTTGAAATTGACTGCGCTGACCACGCCACCTTGCGCAGCCTCGGCACAGGCGGCCAGTACGTCGGCATCTTCCAGGCCGAGGATCGCCGCCATACCGCCCTGCCCCGCCGGAACGGCCTGCTGCATGAGCTGACCGCGACGTTCCACCAGCTTCACCGCATCGGCGAAACCCAGGCTGCCGGCAGCGACCAGCGCCGAGTACTCACCCAGGCTGTGACCGGCGACATAAGCCGGGCGGGCACCGCCCTCGGCCAGCCACAGACGCCAGAGTGCGATGGACGCAGTGAGGATGGCCGGCTGGGTTTTGTCGGTCTGGTTCAACTGCTCTTCCGGGCCCTGCTGGGTCAGTGCCCAGAGGTCATAACCCAGGGCCTCGGAGGCCTCGGCGAAGGTATCCAGGACCAGCTTCTGCGAAGCGCCGTGCTCGGCCAGCATGCCCAGGGACTGGGAGCCTTGACCGGGGAAAACGAATGCGAGGGATGCGGACATCGGAACTATTCCCTTGTGTGCCTTGATCGATGTACAGGAACGCCGGGCATAGCCAAGCGCAACGAACTGACAGTTGGATGACAAGCCGCAGACAGCGGTCACATCCTAGAGCAACAGATCCTCGAGACGCCCATGCAGGCGCTGGGGAAGGTTCTCGCGAATCTCGATGAGGGCGCGCCGTATGGCGCTCTGGAAGCCATCGGAACCGGCGGCCCCATGGCTTTTGACGACGATGCCCTGGAGGCCGAGGAAGCTCGCGCCGTTGTGCCGGGCGGGCGTCAGATCCCCCTGAAGGCGGCGCAGCAACGGCAGCGCCAGGGCGCCGACCATGCGCGAGCCGAAGCTGTCAGTGAACAACGCTTCGATGCGCGCGGAGATCATCGAGGCCAGGCCCTCGCTGGACTTGAGCAGGATATTGCCGACGAAGCCGTCGCACACCACCACATCGGCCTCGCCTCGGTACAGGCCATCACCTTCTATGTAGCCGATGTAGTTCAGACCCTCGGCCTGCTGCAGAAGGCTGGACGCCAGCTTGACCTGCTGGTTGCCCTTGATGTCCTCGGTACCGACGTTGAGCAAGGCGATACGCGGGCGCGCCTGCCCGAGCGCCTCGGCAGCGACGGAACCCATGACAGCGAATTGATAGAGGTGCTCGGCACTGCAATCGACGTTGGCGCCGAGATCCAGCAAATGACAATGCCCCTTGGCCGTGGGCACGGCGCTGACCATCGCAGGGCGATCGATGCCCGGCAGGGTCTTGAGCATGTAGCGGGAAAGCGCCATCAGCGCACCGGTATTGCCGGCGCTCACGCAGGCCTGGGCACGACCGGCACGGACCAGGTCGAGGGCGATGCGCATGGAGGAGTCGGGCTTGCCACGCAAGGCCTGGGATGGACGCTCGTCCATGCCGATGACTTCGGAAGCATGTTCGATGGACAGCCGCTGACGATCGACGCCGCTTTCACGGGCGATCAACTCTTCGAGGAGCTGGGCTTGACCAACAAGAATAAGGTGGAGCGAGGGGAACTCAGCCAGGCAGGCGATGCTGGCCGGGACAATGCAACGGGGACCGAAGTCCCCGCCCATTGCGTCAATCGCGATGATCGGAGCGGACAAGGATTACTCGTCAGCGCCCTTGTCGATCACTTTGCGACCACGGTATACGCCTTCCGGGGATACGTGGTGACGCAGGTGTACTTCACCGGTGCTCTTCTCGACGGACAGGGCGTTGGCCTCGAGGGCATCGTGGGAACGACGCATGTCGCGGGCAGAGCGGGATTTTTTGTTCTGCTGAACAGCCATAATCAATTAACTCCTAAACGTTTGGGTCACGCTTTAACTGCGCCAATACACTGAACGGGTTGGACCGCGTCACCTCGTTCTCACTCGGCTCGGGCTCATCAAGCCCTTCCGGCTGCTGGCAATCTTCAGGGTCATGGGCCGGAACAATGGGCAAGGCGAGCAACAGCTCATCCTCGACCAGAGTCAGAAGATCCAGAGGATCCTCACCCACTTCCAGCACGTCATAGCCCTTGGGCAGTGACTCGCTGTCCGCACCTTCCTTCACCACAGCGTACGTACACTCGCTGTGGATCGGCAGTACGACCAGCTCCAGACAACGCTGGCATACCATCTTGACCTCTACATCGATTTCACTGCGGATAATCGCTGCCCTGCGCTCATCGCGCCCGAAAACAAGTTTCGTGCGTACGATGCCTGCAGTGTCGGCAAGCGGGTCGCAGAATCGCTCAAGACTGGAGAGCTGCAGCTCACCCTGGAGGGTTACGCCGCGATCTGCCATCTTGCGCGGATCGACGTGAGGTGGAATCGGCCCATTCAACATAGGCGCGACATTCTAGGGATGCACCTGTCACCTGTCAAAACAAATTCCGCCCTGTCCGCCACGTGGCAAGGGCTATAGAATTTCCGCTTCCTGACTGGGAGATCAGCATGCCACCACTGGTGCTTGCATCCAGCTCGCCCTACCGCCGCGAGCTTCTTGAACGCCTTCGCCTGCCCTTCACCTGGAGTGCGCCCGCGATAGACGAAACCCGACACCCACACGAGTCGGCCGAGCAACTGGTACGCCGCCTGGCCGAAGAAAAGGCGCGCGCGCTCGCGGACCTGCACCCCGGCCACCTGATCATCGGCTCGGACCAGGCCGCCGTGCTGGGCGAGCAGATACTCGGCAAGCCCCTGGAGTTCGAACGCGCCCGCAGCCAGCTACTGGCGGCCAGCGGCACCAGCGTCACCTTCCTCACCGGCCTTGCTCTGCTGAACACACGCAGCGGCCACTGCCAGGTGGACTGCATCCCCTTCACGGTGAACTTCCGCTCCTTGAGCGAAGCGACCATCGAGCGCTACCTGAACATCGAGCAGCCCTACGACTGCGCCGGCAGCTTCAAGGCCGAAGGGCTGGGCGTGAGCCTGTTCCGCTCCACCCAGGGCGAAGACGCCACCAGCCTGGTGGGCCTCCCCCTGATCCGCCTGGTCGACATGCTGCTCGACGAAGGCCTGGAACTGCCATAACGAAAAAGCCCAGCATCAGCCGGGCTCTTCCTTATATATAGGCAGCGACGGGATCAGCGCAGAGCCGGACCCTGGAACCCCATCCACAGCGCCAACCGCTCGGCGACACTGGCCCCCAGCCTCTTGGCGAAACGGTCGAAAGGCGTCTCCTGCTTGGTGTAGTCGACGATCTCCTTCTCGCCAATGACCTCGCGCGCCACGTAACTGGTGCTGCCGAGCTTATCCACCAGCCCCAGCTCCAGCGCCTGCTCGCCCGACCACACCAGACCAGTGAACAGCTCGGGATGCCCCTCGACCTTCAAACGGTCGCCACGCCCCTTCTTCACGCTGTCGATGAACTGCTTGTGAGTGGTATCCAGCACACCTTGCCAGAACGCAGTCTCATCAGGCTTCTGCGCCTGGAAGGGATCGAGGAAGGCCTTGTGCTCGCCGGAGGTGTAGACGCGACGCTCCACACCCAGCTTGCCCATCAGCTCGACGAAGCCGAAGCTCGCCGCCGTAACACCGATGGAACCCACCAGGCTGGCCTTGTCGGCATAGATCTCATCGGCCGCACTGGCAATGTAGTACGCGCCCGAAGCACCGAGATCAGTGATCACCGCATAGACCTTGATATCCGCATGCTCGCCACGCAGACGACGGATCTCGTCATAGATGTAGCCGGACTGGACCGGGCTGCCGCCCGGGCTGTTGATACGCAGGACGATGCCCTTGGTCTTCGTATCCTCGAAGGCCGCACGCAGGCTGCCGACGATATTGTCGGCGCTGGCAGCCTCGCCGTCGGCGATCATGCCTTTCACCTCAACCAGCGCTGTGTGGCTTTCGCCGCGAGCCGCCGTCTTCTGCAGATCGAAAAGCGGAGAGAAGAGTGCCAGAGCCACGAACAGATAAAGGAAGGTCAGCACCTTGAAGAAAATGCCCCAGCGACGAGACCGACGCTGCTCCTGAACCCCAGCCAACACCGCCTTCTCGAGCAACTTCCAGCTCTTGTCATCGCCACTGCCCGCAGGCGTCGATGCCTTCCATTCATCCGACATGCAGATCCACCTTCATAGAGTGTGTGTTCGCACCACCGGCGAGCCAGTGGCGCAATTCATCGAAACATTCGACCGCCAGCTTCGGCGATTCACGACGCAAGGTATCGAGGGACTGAGCACCGTAGCCGACCGCTACCGAATCCATACCGGCGCGATGAGCCATCTGCAGGTCGAAGGGCGAATCCCCCACCATCAACGCCCGCCCAGCCTCCACACCGCAATGCGCAAGGATCTCATGCAGCATGCGTGGATCGGGCTTGCTGGCCGTCTCGTCGGCGCAACGGGTGATATCGAAGTAATCCAGCCAACCACGCCCCGCGAGGACATGATCGAGCCCTCGCCGACTCTTGCCGGTAGCGACCGCCAGCAGGTAACCCTCATTGCGGAAACCCTCCAGGGCCTCCAGCACACCAGGGAACAGCGCCGACGGCTGCACCTCCAGCCGGTTGTAATGAGCCCCGTAAGCCGCGCGGTAGCGTTCGACCGAAGACGGATCGACGAGCTCTGGATAGAGGACACGGATCGCCTCAGGCAGACCGAGGCCGATGATGCCCTTCAGCGCCGACTCATCCAGTTGTGACAGCCCGCAGGTCTCAGCGGCCACCCGCAGGGACTCGACGATGCGCGAAATGGAGTCCACCAGGGTGCCATCCCAATCGAACACCAATAGACGGTAGTCAGGCACCGAGACGCTCCAGGGTCTTCTCCCACATATCATCCACCGGCGCCTCGACCCGCAGCGGCGTGCCGTCAGGCAACACCAGGGACAGCGCATAGGCATGCAGGAACAGGCGCTTGCCGCCCAGTTCCCGGATTTCGCGGGAGAACTCTTCGTCACCGTACTTGGGGTCACCCGCGATAGCGTGCCCGGCATGGCGGGTATGCACGCGAATCTGGTGGGTGCGCCCGGTAATGGGGCTGGCCTCGACCAAGGTGGCGAACTCACCGAAACGGCGCAGGACGCGGAACTCGGTCAGCGCCTCCTTGCCCTCGTCATTGACCTCGACCATGCGCTCACCGGAACGCAGGTTGTTCTTCAGCAGCGGCGCACTGACCTTCTTCTTCGAGGTCGGCCAATTGCCACGCACCAGCGCCATGTAGCGCTTGTCCACCCCATCACCGCGAAGGGCTTCGTGGAGGTGGCGCAGCATGCTGCGCTTCTTCGCGATCATCAGCAGGCCCGAGGTGTCGCGATCCAGCCGATGCACCAGCTCCAGCTCCTTGGCGTCCGGCCGCAACTGGCGGAACGCCTCGATCACACCGAAGCTGAGCCCGCTACCGCCGTGCACGGCAATGCCGGCCGGCTTATTGAGGACGATCAGCCCCTTGTCCTCATAGACGATGGCGGCCTCGAGCCGCTCCAGCAGCCCCTGGGCGACAGGCGCCGCTTCGTCACGCTCGGCAAGGCGCAGCGGCGGAACGCGCACCACATCCCCGGCCTGGAGCTTGTACTCAGGCTTGATCCGCCCCTTGTTCACCCGTACCTCGCCCTTGCGCAGAATGCGATAGATCAGGGTCTTGGGCACGCCTTTGAGCTGGGTACGGAGGAAGTTGTCGATACGCTGGCCGGCATATTCCGGCGCAACCTCAAGCAGCTGGACGCCGGAGGTTGGAGAAGAGGGAGTAGTCATGGCGGGCATCATAGCAATTTTTGATGGATTTGAAGCACTTAATGATTGCTGCTATAGTCGCGAACGCCGCCAAAAGCGGCCGTGCTCCGGATGATCGCCAAAACTGCCATCCCAGACACGTGCAACCCATTCAGGACGTCAGGCCGTCCGTCAGGATATTTCGCCGCACAGTGCGCGGATATCTGGAGAAAAACGCCTTGAGCCATGACGCGCGGCCAACCCCTGAGGGGCGGTCACGTAAAATGCAACCCGCTACGGATTCTGCGAGCGGCACCCGATTTTCAAGGGACAAGTGTAGGGTGGAGATGCACAACCGTCGGACTGCGTAGCAAACGCTTCAATCAAGACGCTTTATCTCGTCCGCTACCGATGGCTGATTCCTCCTCCTGACAACGTGCTTCTGTTACGACAACAGCAAGCAGGAGACGTCGTCGCGACCCCGGCCCTACTGGCCTGATGTCGCTGGACACGGGGGTGGCATGCCACCCCTGACGCGCACCTGACACCGACCGCGAGAGTCGTGTGTGCCGATCGCCGTTTCCGGCAGCCCCGGAAACCGACGGTACTACATGAAAAGAATGCTGATTAACGCAACTCAGCCCGAAGAGTTGCGTGTTGCCCTGGTCGACGGCCAACGCCTGTACGACCTGGATATCGAGTCGGGCGCCCGTGAACAGAAAAAGGCCAACATCTACAAAGGCCGCATCACGCGCATCGAGCCCAGCCTCGAAGCCGCATTCGTCGACTTCGGTGCAGATCGCCACGGCTTCCTGCCGCTGAAAGAAATCTCCCGCGAATACTTCAAGAAGTCCCCCGAAGGGCGCGTCAACATCAAGGACGTGCTCAACGAAGGCCAGGAAGTCATCGTCCAGGTCGAGAAAGAAGAACGTGGCAACAAGGGCGCAGCCCTGACCACCTTCATCAGCCTCGCCGGTCGTTACCTGGTACTGATGCCGAACAACCCCCGCGCGGGCGGCATCTCCCGTCGCATTGAAGGCGAAGAGCGCAACGAGCTGCGTGAGGCGCTGAACGGCCTGAACGCACCGGCCGACATGGGCCTGATCGTTCGCACCGCCGGCCTGGGCCGCTCCAGCGAAGAGCTGCAGTGGGACCTCGACTACCTGCTGCAACTCTGGAGCGCCATCAAGGAAGCTTCCGGTGAGCGCGGCGCCCCCTTCCTGATCTATCAGGAAAGCAACGTCATCATTCGCGCCATCCGCGACTACCTGCGCCAGGACATCGGCGAAGTACTGGTCGACAGCGTCGAAGCCCAGGAAGAAGCCCTGAGCTTCATCCGCCAGGTGATGCCGCAGTACCAGAACAAGATCAAGCTCTACCAGGACAGCGTTCCGCTGTTCAATCGCTTCCAGATCGAGAGCCAGATCGAAACCGCCTTCCAGCGCGAAGTGAAACTGCCTTCCGGCGGTTCCATCGTCATCGACCCGACCGAAGCCCTGGTGTCCATCGACATCAACTCGGCGCGTGCGACCAAAGGCGGCGACATCGAAGAAACCGCCCTGCAGACCAACCTGGAAGCGGCCGAAGAGATCGCTCGCCAGCTGCGCCTGCGTGATATCGGCGGCCTGATCGTCATCGACTTCATCGACATGACCCCGGCCAAGAACCAGCGCGCCGTGGAAGAGAAGGTCCGCGAAGCCCTTGAAGCCGACCGCGCCCGCGTACAGGTCGGCCGCATCTCCCGCTTCGGCCTGCTGGAAATGTCCCGTCAGCGCCTGCGCCCGTCCCTGGGCGAGAGCAGCGGCATCGTCTGCCCGCGCTGCAACGGTCAAGGCATCATCCGCGACGTCGAGTCCCTGTCGCTGGCGATCCTGCGCCTGATCGAAGAAGAAGCCCTGAAGGACCGCACCGCCGAAGTCCGTGCCCAGGTACCGATTCCGGTTGCCGCCTTCCTGCTCAACGAGAAGCGCAACAGCATCACCAAGATCGAGCTGCGCACCCGCGCCCGCATCGTGATCCTGCCGAACGATCATCTGGAGACCCCGCACTTCGAAGTGCAGCGTCTGCGCGATGACAGCCCGGAAGTCATGCACGGCCAGTCCAGCTACGAGATGACCCCGTCCGAGAGCGAAGAGCAGCAGCCGCCCGCCGCCACCCGCACCCTGGTTCGCCAGGAAGCCGCCGTGAAGACCGTGGCCCCCGAGCGCCCCGCTCCGGCCCCGCTGGCTCCTCCAACCGCTGCCGTCGCCGCTGCCGAGCCGAGCCTGTTCAAAGGCCTGGTGAAGTCGCTGGTAGGCCTGTTCGCCGGCAAGGAAGAAGCCCAGCCCGTCGCTACCGAGCAAAGCGCCAGCGAGCGTCCGGCCCGCAGCACCGACGAGCGCCGTAACGGTCGCCAGCAGAACCGTCGCCGTGACGGCAGCCGTGAAGGCCGCCGCGACGAAGAGCGCAAGCCGCGTGAAGAGCGTCAACCTCGCGAAGCCCGTGAGCCGCGCGAACCGCGTGAATCTCGCGAAGGCCAGGAAAACCGCCGCGAACGTGGCGAGCGTCCTCCACGCGAAGAGCGTCAGCCTCGTGAAGACCGCGCCCCGCGCGAAGCCCGTGAACCCCGCGAAGAGCGCGCACCGCGCGAGCCTCGTGAGGAGCGCCAGCCCCGCGAAGAGCGTCAACCCCGTGAGGAGCGTGCACCACGCGAAGCCCGTGAGCCGCGTGAACCTCGCGAAGGCCAGGAAAACCGCCGCGAACGTGGCGAGCGTCCGCCGCGCGAAGAGCGCCAGCCCCGTGAAGAGCGCGCTCCGCGCCCCGAGCAGGCTGCCGCCGAGGCCAGCGAAGAAGAACTGCTGAACAACGAAGAGCTGCTGGATGATGCCGATGGCCAGGAAGGCGCCGAAGGCGACCGCCCCCGCCGCCGCTCCCGTGGCCAGCGTCGCCGCAGCAACCGCCGTGAGCGCCAGCGTGAAGTCGAAGGCGAAGGCGAAGAAGGCGAGGAAGGCAGCGAAGAGGCCAATGTCGATGGCAGCGTCCCCGCCGCCGTTGTCGTGACCGCCGTCGCCGCAGAAGTGATCGCCGAGCAGGTCGAAGGCCAAGCCAGCAGCGAACCGACCCAGGTCGAAAGCGCCGCCAGCGAAGCCCCGGTCGCAGCCCCTGCCGCCGAAGCCGTCGCCCAGGAGCAGGAACCGGTCGAAGTGATCGATACCAGCGCCCCTGCCGTGATCGAAAGCGAAGTGTCCTTCGTGGTCGTCGAGCCGGTTGCCGAAACCGTGGTCGAAGCCCCCGTAGAGACCGCTCAGGTCGCAGAAGTGGAAGCACCGGCTCCGGTCGTGGCCCCTGTTGTCGAAGCCGAACCGGCTCCTGCCCCCGCGGCAGCACCGGTAAGCGCCGGCGGCCGTGCACCGAACGATCCTCGCGAAGTCCGTCGCCGTCAGCAGGAAGCCGAGCGTCTTGCACGCGAAGCTGCCGCAGCCCCCGTGGTAGAAGCCCCGGTGGTTGAGGAAGCTGCTCCGGTCGTGGTTGAAGTCGCCGCTGAGCCGGTGGTGGAAGCCCAGCCCGAGCCCGTTGCTGAAGCTGTCGTGGAAGCCCAGGAAGTTGCGGAAGAGCCCAAGGTCGAAGTGACCGAGGCCAGCACCGAAGCTGCCGAAGCAACCGTCGCTGACGAAGCGAAGGAAGAGGAAGAAGCCAAGGACGAGTCCAAACCGACCGTCTAAGGCCCTGCCTGAATGAACAAGGGATGCCTCGGCATCCCTTTTTCTTTGGCACGAGAAAAGTGCCCGCCCCGCCCACCGTCCACCGCAACCTGCGCACCCTCCTCCCCTCACTGCACCGCAAATGAAAAAGGGACGCCTGAGCGTCCCTTTGTCTATTGCGTGCAAGCGATGTCAGAGCAGATTGGGCTCCATCTCCAGCGCCACACCAAAGCGTTCGGCAACATCGGCCTGGATACGCTGCGCCAGGTCCAACAGCTGCAGGCCGGTAGCCGCACCATAGTTCACTAGAACCAGGGCCTGCAGGCGATGAACACCCGCATCGCCATCACGGAACCCCTTCCAGCCGGCACGCTCGATCAGCCAGCCTGCGGCCAGCTTCACCTGGCCATCGGCCTGGGGATAGGCCACCAGGTCCGCATGTTCCCCACGCAGGCGCTCGGCCAGCCCGGCTGGCACCAGGGGGTTCTTGAAGAAGCTGCCAGCGTTGCCAAGTTGAGCGGGGTCCGGGAGCTTCTCGCTGCGGATGGAGCAAATGGCGCGGCTCACATCCAACGCCGTGGGCGCATCGATACCCTGCTCCCGCAGCCGTTGGCGCACAGGCCCGTAGTCGAGGTGCAAGCTCAGGGCACGGCTCAGCTTGAAACGAACCCTGAGGATGAGCCAGCGACCGACGTCGCGCTTGAACAGGCTATCGCGATAGCCGAAGGCACACTCCTCCAGGCTGAAGTCACGCAGCTCGCCACTCAGGCGGTCCATCGCGGTCAACCCGGCGAATACATCCTTGATTTCCACCCCGTAGGCACCGATGTTCTGCATCGGCGCCGCCCCAACGGTGCCGGGAATCAGGCTGAGGTTCTCCAGTCCCGCCAGCCCCTGCTCCAGGGTCCAGAGCACGAACGGGTGCCAGGGCTCGCCGGCCTCGGCCTCCACCAGCACCTGCTCGCCGTCATCGCCCAGCAAACGCAGGCCACGGCTGGCCATGCGCAGCACCAGCGCGTCGATATCACCGGTCAGCAGCAGGTTGCTGCCCCCGCCAATCACTTGCAGCGGAATACCACGTGCGCTCGCCAGAGCCAGCGCCTCACGCATCTCGGCGTCGTCATGCGCCTCGGCGAACAGGCGCGCACGCACCTCCACACCAAAGGTGTTGAAGGGCTTCAGGGAAACGTTTTCGGAAACGACCAGGCTCACAGGCGCCCCCGAATCTCGGCAACCAGACCATCACAAGCCTGCTCGATCAGATCCAGCACCTCTTCGAAGCCTTCCTCGCCGCCGTAGTAAGGATCCGGGACCTCTTCCAGCACCAGGCCATAGCGACGCAGGAACAGGTCCGGCTCGCTGCCATTGCGACGCAGCCCCTTGAGATCACGCAGGTTGCTGTGATCCATCGCCAACACCAGATCGAAACGCGAGAAGTCCTCCACGCTCACCTGGCGCGCCCGTAGCAGCGACAGGTCATAGCCACGTCGCAGCGCCGCCTGGCGGGTGCGCGTGTCGGGTGCCTTGCCAACGTGCCAGTCACCGGTACCGGCGGAGTCGACCTCGACCTGCTCCGCCAGCCCGGCCTCACGCAGCTTGTGGCGCAGTACACCCTCGGCGGTGGGCGAGCGGCAGATATTGCCCAGGCAGACGAACAGGACCTTCATCAGGCCCCCAGCAAGCGGCGCACCCGCTCCAGGTCTTCAGCGGTATCCACACCGGCAGCCGGCGCCTCCAGGGCATCGGCTACGTGGATGCGCACACCATGCCAGAGCGCACGCAGCTGCTCCAGGCATTCGGTGTTCTCTAGCCAGCACGGGCCCCAGGCGACGAAGTCGTGGAGGAACTGGGTACGGTAGGCGTAGATACCGATATGGCGGCGGTAGGGCACACCCTCGGGCAAGGCATCACGCCCCTGGGCGAACGTATCACGGGCCCAGGGCAGCGGTGCACGGCTGAAGGTCAGGGCCAGGCCCTGGGTGTCGGTCGACACCTTGACCACGTTGGGATTGAACAGTGCATCCACGTCATGGATCGGCTCGGCGAGGGTGGCGATGCCCGCCTCCGGGTGAGCCGCCAGGTTGGCCGCCACCTGGTCGATGATCGCCGGAGGGATCAGCGGCTCATCGCCCTGCACATTGACCACGATGGCGTCGCCGGCCAGCCCCAGCTGGGTGGCGACCTCGGCCAGGCGATCGGTGCCGGAATTGTGGTCGACCCGGGTCAGCACCACCTCGGCGCCGAAGCCCTTGCAGGCCTCGACGATGCGCGCATCGTCGGTGGCCACCACCACGCGCTCGGCGGAACTGCGCCGCGCCTGCTCCCAGACGTGCTGGACCATCGGCTTGCCGGCGATGTCCTGCAGCGGCTTGCCGGGCAGGCGCGTGGAGGCGTAGCGCGCCGGGATGACGACGGTGAATGCCTGGGCCATTACTTGTCCAGCCGCTCGTCGACGTTAAGGGTGCGCGCCTCGCTTTCCAGCATCACCGGGATGCCTTCGCGAACCGGGAAGGCCAGTGCATCGGCCTTGCAGACCAGTTCGCTCTTGTCTTCGGCGAGCTTGAGTGTGCCCTTGCACAGAGGACAGGCGAGGATATCGAGCAGTTTCGTGTCCATGGGTATCCTTGAACGCCACCCGGAGGGGCGGCTGGAATGAGTTAGGAGCGTTCGGCCGACAGGCGTGCCAGTCGCGCATCGAGCCATTCGATGAAGCCCAAGGTGGGCACCGCATCGACGGCCAGGTACCACCAGTCGGCAGCCGCGAAGGCACGGCACTTCACCGCATCCTTCTCGGTCATCACCAGGGGCAGTGCCGGGCTGAACTGCAGTTCGGCGGCACCGAAGCTGGCGTGGTCGGCGAAGGCATGGGGAACCGGGCGCCAGTTTAGCGCCTCGAGCGTGGTGAAGAAACGCTGCGGATTACCGATGCCGGCCACAGCATGGAGCGCCTGGCCAGAGGGGAAATGATCGAGTGCGACCCGCTCACCACTGTGCAGGTTGACCAGCGCGGTCGGCTGCAGGCGGAAGCCATGGGCACCGCCAGGGCCGGAGTCGGCACCGTTGTAAAGCACCGCATCGACGCTTTCCAGGCGCTGCGCCGGCTCGCGCAGGGGACCCGCCGGCAGGCAGCGGCCGTTGCCAAGGCCACGGGCGGCGTCGATCAGTACCAGTTCGATATCCCGCGCCAGGCGGTAATGCTGCAGGCCGTCGTCACTGAGCACGAGGTCGAGCGGCCCCTCGGCCAGCAGCGCCTCGACCGCACGCCCGCGATCCGGATCGATGACCAGCGGCACACCGCTACGCTGCACGATCAGCAACGGTTCGTCACCGGCGACGTCGGCGCCCTGCTCCGCCCGTACCCGCCAGGGCAGGCTCGGCGGGTTGGCACCGTAGCCACGGCTGACCACGCCCACACGCAAGCCAAGGCTGCGGCAGTGCTCGATGAGCCAGAGAATCATGGGGGTCTTGCCGGTGCCGCCAACGGTGATGTTGCCCACCACCATCACCGGCACAGGGGCGCGATAGATAGGCCCTTCGCCGGCCAGGAAGGCGTCGCGCTTGCGCGTCACCACCAGACGGTAAAGCGCCTCCAGCGGGCGTAGCAGCACCAGGGCCGGGTGGCCCCGGTACCAGGCGTCCAACAGCCGATCGGAGAAGGCCATCAGGGCTTGTCCGAGGCCTCGACGGTGGTGATGCGCAACTTGCTGAAGCCCAGCTTTCCGGCCGCATCCATGGCGGTGATCACCGTTTGATGGGTGGTCTTGGCGTCGGCGCTGATAATCATCGGCAGACTGTTGTCGCCACCGGACTCCTTGCTCAAGGCCGTCATCAGCGTCGCCAGGTCGTTCTTAACCAGTGCCTGGCCATTGAGTGCGTACTGCCCGTCGGCACTGATAGACAGCTCCAGGGTCTTCACCTCGGTAGCCTGGGCCGGGGTACCGCTGACGGCCTCGGGCAGCTCGATCTTCAGCTCGCTCGGGCGGCTGAAGGTCGTGGTGACCACGAAGAACAACAGCAGCACGAAGATCACGTCGATGAACGAAGTCAGGTTGAGGAAGACTTCTTCACGCGCGACGTTGCCCGCACGGCGACGGAACTTCACGCTTTGCCTTCCTCTGCGAAGTCCACTTCACGATCGCCCTGGGTCACTTCCACCAGCTTGATCGCCTCCTGCTCCATGGCCACCACCAGCTCGTCGACGCGACGCAGCAGGAAACGATGGAAGAACACCGCAGGGATAGCGACCACCAGGCCCGCTGCAGTGGTAATCAGAGCCTTGCCAATACCGCCAGCCAGTGCCGGAGCGTTGGCCATGCCGTTGTCCATGAAGCCGCTGAAGATCTCGATCATGCCGAACACGGTGCCCAGCAGGCCCAACAGCGGGCCCATCGCGGCGATGGTGCCCAGGGTGTTGAGGTAGCGCTCCAGTTCGTGGATGACGCGGGAAGCGGCCTCCTCGATGCACTCCTTCATGATCTCGCGACCGTGCTTGGAGTTGGCCAGGCCCGCCGCGAGGATCTCACCCAGTGGGGAAGACGCACGCAGCTCCTTGAGCTTCTGGGCGTTGAGCTGCTTGTCCTTGACCATGCGCCACACCTGGCCGAGCAATTGCGGCGGTGCGATGCGATTGGCGCGAAGCGTCCACAGGCGCTCCACGATAATGGCGGTGGCTGCGATGGAACTCAGAATGATAGGCAGCATCATCCAGCCGCCTGCTTTGACCAGCTCCCACACGGTGGCAAATCCCCTTGAAAAAAGTGGCGCAACTCTAGCACAGGGTCAGGGCCCCGCCGACCGCCGCCGTTCTCATTTTTCCCGCCAGAAACGTGCCTGGGTCCGCAGTCCACGCACCTCGTCACGTTCACCAAGGCGGATCAGCAGTGCACCGGACTCCGCCGTGTCGTGGATTGCAGCGCCCGCCGCCCGGTAACGGGCGATCACGGTTGAGTGTGGATGGCCGAAAGCGTTGTGGCTGCCCCGGGTGATCAGCGCACCACGGGGAGCCACCGCGCCAATGAGCGCCGCCGATGAAGAGCTGGCGCTGCCATGGTGAGGTGCCAGCAGCCAATCGGCGGGCAAGGGTTCACCACTGGCGATCCAGGCGGCTTCGGCCTGGGCGCCGATATCGCCGGTCAAGTGAATGCGCTCGCCCCGCGCCTCCACACTGAGCACGCAGGAGCGGTCGTTGCCCGTGCGCGCAGCCTCCCAGTGCCAGGTCCGCAGGCGCACGCCGTCCCATTCCCAGGCCTGGTCACGGCAGGCCTCGGCCCCCAGGCTGGCCGGCAGGCGCTCCGGCTCGCCGCTCACCACCCGTGCCAACGGCATGCCACGCATCACGGCACCGGCGCCACCCGCGTGGTCGTTGTCGGCATGGCTGAGGAGCATCTGGTCCAGGCGCCGCACACCCAGCCCCAGCAGGCTGGGCAGCACCACGCGCTCGCCCATGTCGAAATCGCCCCGCCGCGCGCCAGCGTCGTAGAGCAGCGCGTGCTCCCGCGTGCGCACCAGCACCGACAGCCCCTGCCCCACATCCAGCAACCAGATATCCGCCCGCCCCCAGGCCGGGCGCTCCACCGGCGGAAACAGCGTTGGCAACAACAACGCCAACCCCAAAGCCCGCACCGGCATCCCGGTCGGCACGATCAGCAGCAGGCAACCGAGTATGCCCAGCAGCCAGGCCCAGACGGGAACGGCGGTCGCCTGCCAGGCGGGAATCCATTCCGCTATCCAGCCCAGCAAGCGGAACAACAGTTCCAGCGACCCACCCGCCAACCACAGCAGCCCCGCCCCAAGACCCGGCACACCCTGCAGGGCCGCGCCTAATAAAGACAGCGGCACCGAGACCAGGCTGACCCAGGGCACCGCAATCAGGTTGGCCAGCGGGCCGCTCAGGCTGATGGGCAGGGCCATGGCCAGCAGCAAGGGCGACAGCGCCAGGCCCATGGTCCATTGCGCGCGCCACCAACTGCGCCACCAGGGTGGCACGCCCAGGCGCCCGGCGAAGATCAGCACCAGCAATGCCACGGCCCCGAAGGACAACCAGAACCCCGCCTGCAGCGAAGCCAGCGGATCGGCCGCCAGCACCACGCAGAAGGCCACCAGCAACGGGCGCAGCACGCCCAGGTGACGAAAGCGCAGGCGCCACAGCAGCGCGATGGCGGTCATCAGGCAGGAGCGCTGCACCGGCACGTCGAAGCCGGCGAGGAGTCCGTAACCCAGCGAGCCGACGAAGGCCAGCGCACAGGCACAAGGCAACCACGGCAGGCGTCGGGGCCAAATGCCGAGCCGGGCCAGCAACGCCACAGCTCCGTACAGCACCGCCGCGAGCAAGGCAATGTGCTGGCCGGAAATCACCATCAGGTGCACCGTCCCGGTGTTCAGCAGCAACTGCCAATCGGCACTGTCGATCCCCGAGCCATCTCCCAGCACCAGCGCGGCGATACCGCCGTTGCGACCATGGGCGGGCACACTTTCTATGCCCTGGCGCACGCGGTCACGCCAGGCAGCCGGGCCACTGCCCCGTTGCAACGGCTCGCCCGCCTTCACCGAGCCGGTGGCGCCGGTATGGCGGGCCAGCAGCCAGGCTTCGTAGTCGAACGCGTGAGGGTTCACCAGGCCCCGGGGGCGCTTCAGGGTCACCGCCAGGCGCCAACGCTCGCCCCCGCGCACCTCGGGCCCGCCATACCAGGACAGGCGCATGCGCTGCGGCAAGCGCAATCCGGGGGCGACGGCATCCTCCAGCTCGAAACGCACCACCCCACCACCCCGCTGCGGCAGGCCGACAACCTGCCCTTGCAGCCAGCGAGTCTCGCCATCCAGGGCCATGGCCAGGCGATCATCCAGGGCCTGCTGGGCAAAGAAGCAGGCCCAGGCGCCGCCCAGGAGGAACAGCCCCGGCAGCCGTAGCCGTGTGAATAGAAGAACGCCGCCCAGCACCGCCGCCGCCAGAAGCCAGCCGCCCGTCGGCAACCCCGGCATGAAACGCAGCGAGGCCAACCCGCAGGCCAGCGCAACCAACCTCCCCGTCATGGCAAGGCTCCCTCCCTGGGCTCAGCTCAACGGCGCCGGTCGATGACCGTTGATCGGTGCGGTTCCATTCATTTATCGACACAAACTGACCCGGCGGTGTCATAACCATGAATGCATAATGTCGGCGCTTCAGCCTGCCAGAGAGCCCACATGCCGCGTCGCCTCTTCAAACGCTACATGCCGAACCCGGACCTGATCAGGGAGCACAAGTCGCTGCGCTTCCTCGGTGCCCTGATCCACGACCCGAACCTCTGGCATCTCAACCGCCATTCGGTCTCGCGGGCGATGGCCATGGGTCTGTTCGCCGCCTTCATCCCGATGCCCCTGCAGATGCTGCTGGCAGCGGCGCTGGCGATCACCGTGCGCGCCAACCTGCCGATCTCCGTCGGCCTGGTCTGGCTGACGAACCCTATCACCATGCCGCCGGTGTTCTATTGCACCTACAAGATGGGCGCCTGGCTGATGGGCGTGCCGCCGCGCACACTGCCCGACGAGCTGACCTTCCACTGGATCACCCAGGAACTCTCCACCCTGTGGCAGCCCTTCCTGCTGGGCTCCATCGTCTGCGGCATCCTCGTCGGCGCCCTGGGCTACATGCTGACCATGCTCTACTGGCGTTGGTGGGTCGGTCACAGCTGGCGCAAGCGTCAGAAACGCCGCCAACAGGCCGGGCTCAAATAGCCCCCTGGCCGCCGTGCCCACTCCGGGCCTGAAATGAAAAACGCCGCTTTCGAGCGGCGTTTTTCTTGTTGCGGGATCGAGCTTATTCGTAGCGCAGTGCTTCCGCCGGCTGGGTCTGAGCAGCGCGCCAGGCTGGATAGAGCGTGGCGAGGAAGCTCATCAGTAGCGCGGCACCGCAGATCATCACCACATCCGCCGCCTGCAGGTCAGACGGCAGGTAGCTGACGAAGTACACGTCGGAACTGAAGATGTGCTGCCCGCTGGCACGCTCCAGGGCGGCGATCCAGGTGCTGACGTTGAGCGCCGTGACGATGCCCAGCCCGGTGCCGATCAGGGTACCGACCGCGCCGATGACGCTGCCCTGGACCATGAAGATGGCCATGATCTGCCGGGGAGTGGCGCCGAGGGTGCGGAGGATGGCGATATCGGCGCGCTTGTCGGCCACCACCATGATCAGCGTGGCGATGATGTTGAACGCCGCCACCGCGACGATCAGCAGCAGGAGCAGGCCGATCATGGTCTTCTCCATCTTCATCGCACTGAACAGGCTGCCCTGGGTGTGGGTCCAGTCATCCGACCGGTAGCCCGCGCCCAGCGCCTTGACGATCTGCGCGGAAACGCGCGGCGCCTGGTAGAGGTCCTTCAGGGCGATGCGCACGCTTTGCACCTGGTCTTCCTGCAGGCGCTGGATGGTGGCGGCGTCGGCGACGTTGATCAGCGCCAGGGAGCTGTCCAGCTCGGCGCCCACCTTGAATACGCCGACCACGCTGAGGCGCTGCATGCGCGGGGTGATGCCACCCGGTGCGTTGCTGACCTCGGGCACGATCAGGGTCAGCTTGTCGCCGACGTTGAGGTGGAAGCGGCGCGCAGTGATTTCACCGACGACGATGCCGAACTCGCCGGGCACCAGGTCGGCCAGCGCACCCTGAACGATGTGCTTGCCGATGATGGAGACCTTGGGCTCTTCCGCCGGGTCGATGCCGTTGATCTGCACCGGCTGCATCATGCCCTTGTAGGAGAGCATCCCCTCCAGCTCGGCGAAGGGCACGGCACCGGTCACCTCCGGGTGCTTCATCGCCGTGGCGGCGACGCTGCGCCAGTCGTCCAGCGGCTGCTCGGCGGCGAGGGTGGCGTGGGGCACCATGCCGAGGATCCGCGAGCTCATCTCCTTCTGGAACCCGTTCATCACCGAGAGCACGACGATCATCGCCAGCACGCCCAGGGCGAGGCCGATCATCGAAGTCAGCGAGATGAAGGAGATGAAGTGGTTGCGGCGTTTCGCGCGGGTGTAGCGCGCGCCGATGAAGATGGCCAGGGGTCTGAACATGTCAGGCAGCCACCAGCCGGCCTTCTTCCAGGCGCAGCACCCGGTCCATCTGCTGGGCCAGTTGCGGGTCGTGGGTCACCACCAGGAAGGCGGTGCGCAACGAACCGCTGAGTTCCAGCATCAGCTCCTGGATGCTCTGAGCGGTGTGCTTGTCGAGGTTGCCGGTGGGCTCGTCGAGCAGCACCAGCTCCGGGTTGTTGACCAGGGCACGGGCGATGGCCACGCGCTGGCGCTCGCCACCGGACAGCTCAGCCGGTTTGTGCGACAGGCGATGGCCGAGGCCGACGCGCTCCAGCAGCGCGGTGGCACGCTGGCGCGCCTCGGCGATCGGCGTGCGGCCGATCAGCAGGGGCATGCAGACGTTTTCCAGCGCGGTGAACTCAGGCAGCAGGTGGTGGAACTGGTAGACGAAGCCCAGCGCGCGGTTGCGCAGCAAGCCACGGGCCTTCTCGTTGAGGGCCGACAGTTCTTCCCCCGCCAGCCAGACGCTGCCGGTGCTGGGGGTGTCGAGCCCGCCGAGCATGTTCAGCAGGGTGCTCTTGCCCGAGCCCGAACTGCCGACGATGGCAATGCGCTCGCCCGGGTGCAGCTCCAACTCGACGCCGGACAGCACCTGCACCGATTGCGGGCCTTCCTCGTAGCTCTTGCCCAGGTTGCGGCAGCTCAGCACCGCGCGATCTTTCACGTCACTCATAACGAAGCGCCTCTGCGGGCTGGGTGCGCGCAGCACGCCAGGCCGGGTAAAGGGTGGCGAAGAAACTCAGGACCAGCGCGGCGCCGCAGACCAGCACCACGTCCTCCAGCATCAGCTGCGAGGGCAGGTAGTCGATGAAGTAGACGTCGGCGCTGAGGAACTTGTGGCCGAGCACGTCCTCCAGCCAGGAGATGGCGGCGCTGACATTGAGCGCGGCGAGGATGCCCAGCACGCAGCCGATGGCGGTGCCGACCACGCCGATCACCGTGCCCTGGACCATGAAGATACCCATGATCTGCCCCGGCGTGGCGCCAAGGGTACGCAGGATGGCGATGTCGCCCTTCTTGTCGGTGACCACCATGACCAGGGTGGAAATGATGTTGAACGCGGCGACCGCGACGATCAGCAGCAACAGCAGGCCGATCATGGTCTTTTCCATGCGGATGGCCTGGTAGAGGTTGCCGTGGGTGCGGGTCCAGTCGCGGGCGTAGAAGTCCTCGCCCTTGAGCTGCCCGGCGATCTGCCAGGCCACGCGCGGTGCCTGGAACAGGTCGTCGAGCTTGAGACGCAGGCCCTGCACCTGGTCGGGCTTCCAGCGGTGCAGCCGGGCGGTGTCCTTGATGTTGGCCACGGCCAGGGCGCCGTCCAGCTCGCCGGCGCCGACATGGAAGATGCCGACCACGGTGAAGCGCTTCATGCGCGGGAACACGCCGGCCGGGGTGACCGCCACTTCCGGCAGCACGAAGGTGACCTTGTCGCCCATGCCGACGCCGAGCTTGGTGGCCGCCTTGTCGCCGATGACGATGCCGAACTCGCCGGCGCGCAGCGAGGCCAGGTCGCCCTGCTTGAAGTAGTCGTCGATGATCGAGACCTGCCCTTCCAGCGCCGGGTCGACGGCGTTGACCAGCACCTTCTGCACCTTGCCGTTGTTGGTCAGCAGGCCCTGCATCTGGGTGAAGGGCGCCACTGCGGCGATGCCCGGCTGCGCACGGACCTTGTCGGCCAGCGCCTGCCAATCGTTGATCGGGGTGGCGGATTCGATGGTGGCGTGGGGCACCATGCCCAGCACGCGCTCGCGCATCTCGCGGTCGAAGCCGTTCATCACCGACAGCACGAGGATCATCACCAGCACGCCGAGGGCGAGGCCGATCATGGAAGTCAGGGAGATGAACGAGACGAAGTAACTGCGACGCTTGGCGCGCGTGTAACGGGCGCCGATATACAGGGGCAGCGGTCTGAACATAGAAAAAGGTTCGCTTGCGAAGAAAGGAACGTCCTTGTGGCGGGGTCAGGCGAGCAGCTTTACACTCAGACCACCCCTGCACCCATGGGTTCGCCATGTCGACACAAGACGCAGATGACCGCCGCGAATACTACCGTATCGAAGATACGATCGCACTGGAATTTACCCCCCTGACTGGCGCCCAGGCCCAGGCCAGCGAGGAGCTCCACGACGCGTCACCGCTGTTCAATTTGCTCAGCGACCTGCACCTGATGGACTTCGAGTCGCAGCACCTGCTGCGGCATATTTCCGAACGCGACCGGACCCTGGCCAATTACCTGAAGGTGATGAACAAGCGCATCGACCTGCTCGGCCAGGCCGTGGCCCAGAGCCTGATGCGCGACATCGGCCCGCCGCGCCGGGTGACCCTGTCCGAAGGCGGCGTCGGCTTCCTCTGCCCGCAGCCCTTCACGCTGGGCAGCCACCTGGCGATCAAGATGGTGCTGATGCCCCAGGCCCTTGGCCTGCTGCTGCGCGCCGTGGTGATTCACAGCCAGTTGCGCGAGGACGGCGAGTACGAGATCGGCACCGAATTCGAAGCGCTGACTGACGCACAGCGCCAATTGCTCGCCCGGCATATCCTGCAGAAGCAGGCCCAGGCTCGCCGCCAGGCCCGCGCTCGCTCGGTTCCGCCTCCAGGATGATCCCCATGTCGCGCCTTCTGCTTCTGCTCTGCCTGTCCCTCCCCCTCCCGGCCCTGGCCGAAACCATCGAGATCCCCGTCGGCCAGCAAGGCGACAGCGGCCTTTCGCTGCCCGCGCGCGGCGAATCCCAGCGGGCGGTACTCGAACGTTTCGGCCTGCCGGACGAAGAGCATCCCGCCGTCGGCAAGCCGCCGATCGCGCGCTGGGACTACCGCGAGTTCTCCGTCTATTTCGAAAGCGGGCATGTCGTCGACAGCGTCCGCCACCACCAACCCCGACACCCCGAGGTTTCCCAGTGACCCTGATCTACGGCCATCGCGGCGCCAAGGGCGAATGCCCTGAAAACACCCTGGCCAGCTTCCAGCAGTGCCTCTCCCACGGCGTGAAGCGCTGCGAACTCGACCTGCACCTGTCCCGCGACGGCGAACTGATGGTGATCCACGACCCGACGCTCAAGCGCACCACCGGCCGCCGCGGCAAGGTGGTGGAGCACGACGCCGAAGAACTGGTCACCTACGACGCCCGCCAGGGCGGCCCGGGCTGGGTCAAACCCTGCCCCATTCCACGCCTGGAAGAGCTGTTCGAGCAGTGCAACTTCGAGCACTGGCAACTGGAAGTGAAGAGCGCCTCCCGCGTGCGCGCCGCGCGCACCGTGCTGGCCATCCGTGAGCTCGCCGAGCGCCACGGCCTGCTGGACAAGGTCACCGTCACCTCCAGCTCCCGCGAGGTGCTGCGTGCATTGAACCGCCTGACGCCCGACCTCGCCCGCGGCCTGGTGGCCGAATACGCCTGGCTCGATCCGCTGAAAGTCGCGGCCAATCATGGCTGCAACCTGCTGGCACTGAACTGGACCCTGTGCACCCCCGAGCGTCTGCAGAAGGCGCAGAAGCAGGGGCTGCACGTGTCGGTATGGACGGTGAACGAGCCAGCCCTGATGCGCCGCCTCGCCGACTTTGGCGTGGATAGCATCATCACCGACTTCCCCGGCGTGGCGGTGAGCACGCTGGCGCGCTGAAGCCTCGTTGTTCCCGGGCTGAAGCCCGGGCTACGCAGGCCCTCTCGGCGCAGTAGGTTGGCGCCGAGCGCAGCGAGGCCCAACGGTGCGAGATTCAGCATTGTTTCCTGAGCAAACGGTGGGCTGAACGCCCATCCGAGCGTCACTCCCCCCAGAACGAAAAAACCGGCCGCAAGGGCCGGTTTTTTCATGGGCGTCGCCTGATCAGAAGCTCTCCCGATTCGGCCAGCGCCAGGTGCGCGGATCGTCGAGAGGGTCCTCCCCGGCCGGTTCAGGCGCCCGGCCGGTGCCGCTCAAAAAAGCCGGTTGAGGCCGTCGAACGCCGCCACCCGATAGGCTTCCGCCATGGTCGGGTAGTTGAAGGTGGTGTTGATGAAGTACTTGATGCTGTTGGCTTCGCCCTTCTGGTTCATGATCGCCTGGCCGATGTGGACGATCTCCGACGCCTGGTAGCCGAAGCAGTGCACGCCGAGCACTTCCAGGGTTTCGCGGTGGAAGAGGATCTTCAACATGCCCACCGGTTCGTGGGAGATCTGCGCACGGGCCATGCCCTTGAAGAAGGCCTTGCCCACTTCATAGGGGATCTTGGCCTGGGTCAGCTCGCGCTCGTTCTTGCCGATCGAGCTGATCTCCGGAATGGTATAGATGCCGGTCGGCACGTCATCGACGAAGCGCCAGCTGTCGTTCTCCACCGCGCTGCCGGCGGCTGAACGCCCCTGGTCGGCAGCGGCACTGGCCAGGCTCGGCCAGCCGATCACGTCGCCGGCGGCGAAGATGTTGCCCACCTCGGTGCGGTAGTACTGGTCGACGTTGATCTGGCCACGGCTGTTGACCTTAATGCCGACGTTCTCCAGCCCCAGGCGGTCGGTGTTGCCGGTACGGCCGTTGCACCACAGCAGGCAGTCGGCCTTGATCTTCTTGCCGGACTTCAGGTGCAGGATCACCCCGTTCTCCAGCCCTTCGATGCGCTCGTACTCCTCGTTGTGACGGATGAGCACGTTGTTGTTGCGCAGGTGGTAGCTGAGGGCGTCGGAGATTTCGTCGTCGAGGAAGCTGAGCAACTGGTCGCGGTTGTCGATCAGGTCCACCAGCACGCCGAGGCCGCTGAAGATCGAGGCGTACTCGGAGCCGATCACCCCGGCGCCATAGATGATGATGCGGCGCGGCGTGTGGGTGAGGCTGAGGATGGTGTCGCTGTCATAGATACGCGGGTGGTGGAAGTCGACATCGGCCGGGCGATAGGGGCGCGAGCCGGTGGCGACGATGACCTGCTTGGCCACCAGTTTCTCCACCACGCCGCTGGTGCATACCACCTCGACGGTCTGCTCGTCGGAGAAGCTGGCCGTGCCGAAGAACACATCGACGCGATTGCGGGCGTAGTAGCCGGTGCGCGAGGCCACCTGCTTGGAGATCACCCGCTCGGCGCTCTTGAGCACGTCGGGGAAGGAGAACCAGCGCGGCTCGCCGATCTGGCGGAACAGCGGGTTGGTGTTGTACTGCATGATCTGTCGCACCGAGTGGCGCAGGGCCTTGGACGGGATGGTGCCCAGGTGGGTGCAATTGCCGCCGACCAGCGGGCGGTTGTCCACCACCGCCACCTTGCGCCCGGCCTTGGCGGCGTTCATCGCCGCCCCTTCCCCGGCCGGGCCGGAACCCAGCACCACTACGTCGTAGTTGTAGACAGCCATGCTTACTCCTCATAACGGGCCGGAGGGCTCTCTGTGGCCTCCGGCAGGGCCGCGGAACTCGTCACCGCGGCGTTTCGAACTCGGCGCGCAGCTTAGTCAGGCTGCGTGGCGCTGCACATTAGCGCTTGGTCGCGTCGTAGGCGAGTTTTGCATCCACTACATCGCCGTCGCGATTGGCTTCCTCGCACTTTTCGCGATTGCCGCCACAGATCGAGCATTCCTTCTCGATCCCCAGGTTGGCGATGCCGCCGCAGGAACCGGCGATGGGCTTGCGCCCCATGATCACGCCGATGGCCATGCCCAGCACCACCAGCAGCATGATCAGGAAAACCAGTAGCCAGGTCATGTTCAGTGCGCCTCCGTGGGGAACAGTTGCTCGAAGCGGCGGCTGCCGCGGGTGGCGAAACCCGTGCCTTCACGGGTGACGAAGAACGCCGCGATGTCGTGGCGGTCGGCAAACGCCAGGCCGGCCTCGGGCCCGAGTACCATCAACAGCGTAGACAGTCCATCGGCATTCAGGGCCGACGGGTTGATCACCGTGACCGCTGCCAGGTGATGGGTAATGGGAGCGCCGCTCGTGGGATCGAGGGTGTGAGAATACCGCTGTCCACCCCGTTCGAAGTAGTTGCGATAGTCGCCGGAGGTGGAAATACCCATGTCCTGCAGTGCAACAATCTTCTGCGCTACCTGGCGATCGTCGCGCGGCGCCTCGATGGCCACGCGCCAGGGGCTGCCGTCGGGCTTGCGGCCGACGGCCTTCATTTCTCCGGTGATCTCCACCAGGGAACTGGTCACGCCCAGCTCGCCCAGCCGCGCGCTGACGCGATCCACGGCGTAGCCGGCGGCGATGGCGTTGAAGTCCAGTTGCACGGCGGCGTCCTTGCACAACTCGTCGCCCTGGCGCTTGAGGTGCTGGTGACCGACATCCGCTCGAGCCATGGCGATGGCCTCGGCGCTGGGCACCTGGTCCCCGCGCGATTGCGGGCCGAAGCCCCAGAGGTTGAGCAGCGGCTCCAGGGTCATGTCGAAGGCGCCGTCGCTTTGTGCGGACAGGCTGTCGCCGAAGGCCACCAGCTCCAGCATGGGCGCCGGCAAGGCCATGCAGCTGCCCGCCGGCAGAGCATTGAAACGCTCCACGTCGGAGTCGGCGCGGTAGGTGGACATCTGCCGGTCGATCTCGGCGAGGATGCCCTCCACTTCGCCCCGCGCCTGCTCCACGGAAGGACCGGACGCGCTGCGCACATACTTCACCGAGTAGCTGCTGCCCATGGTCGGGCCGCCGAACTGCTCCAGGGAATCGCCACAACCGGCCAGGAGAACACTGGCCGAAAGCAGCAGGGCAACAGGTCTAACCACCGAAGTCGTCCAGCAGGATGTTCTCGCGCTCGACGCCCAGGTCCAGCAGCATCTTGATCACTGCTGCGTTCATCATCGGCGGGCCGCACATGTAGAACTCGCAGTCCTCAGGGGCCGGGTGGTCCTTGAGGTAGTTCTCGAACAGCACGTTGTGGATGAAGCCGGTATGGCCGTTCCAGTTGTCCTCGGGCTGCGGGTCGGACAGCGCCAGGTGCCACTGGAAGTTGGGGTTCTCGGCGGCCAGCTGGTCGTACTCCTCTGTGTAGAAGGCCTCGCGCAGGGAACGCGCGCCGTACCAGAAGCTGATCTTGCGCTGGGAGCCCAGGCGCTTGAGCTGGTCGAAGATGTGCGAACGCATGGGTGCCATGCCGGCGCCACCGCCGATGAAGACCATCTCGGCCTGGGTGTCCTTGGCGAAGAACTCGCCGAAGGGGCCGTACACGGTGACCTTGTCGCCCGGCTTGAGGTTGAACACCCAGGAAGACATCTTGCCCGGCGGGATCTCGTCCTTGCCCGGCGGCGGCGAAGCCACGCGGATGTTGAACTTCACGATGCCCTTTTCGTCGGGGTAGTTGGCCATGGAGTAGGCGCGGATGACGGTCTCGTCGACCCTGGAGACATACTTCCAGAAGTTGAACCTGTCCCAGTCGGCCCGGTACTCGGGCTGGATGTCGAAGTCCTTGTAGTGCACCTCGTGGGGCGGGCATTCGAGCTGGACGTAACCACCGGCGCGGAAGTCCACGCTCTCCCCTTCCGGCAGGCGCAGGGTCAGCTCCTTGATGAAGGTGGCGACGTTGGGGTTGGACTCCACCGTGCACTCCCACTTCTTAACGCCGAAGACCTCTTCGGGCACTTCGATGTGCATGTCCTGCTTCACCGGGGTCTGGCAGGACAGGCGCCAGCCTTCCTTCGCCTGGCGGCGGGTGAAGTGGGACTCCTCGGTGGGCAGCATCTCGCCGCCGCCGCTCTCCACCACGCACTTGCACTGGGCACAGGTACCGCCGCCGCCGCAGGCCGAGGAGAGGAAGACGTTCTGCGCCGCGAGGGTCTGCAGCAGCTTGCCGCCGGCCGGGACGGTGATGGTGCGCTCGCGGTTGATCACGATGTTCACGTCGCCGCTGGACACCAGCTTGGCGCGGGCGGCGAGGATCACCACCACCAGCGCGAGGACGATGGCGGTGAACATGCCAATGGCGAGGAAGATTTCGAAACTCGGCATGTCGCCTCCTTACAACTGGACGCCCGAGAAGGACATGAAACCCAGCGACATCAGGCCGATGGTGATGAAGGTGATGCCCAGGCCCTGCAGGCCCTCGGGTACATCGCTGTACTTGAGCTTCTCGCGGATGCCGGCGAGCAACGCGATGGCCAGGGCCCAGGAGAAGCCGGAACCGACGCCGTAGACCACGCTCTCACCCAGGTTGTAGTCGCGCTCCACCATGAACAGCGAGCCGGCCATGATGGCGCAGTTCACCGTGATCAGCGGCAGGAAAACGCCGAGGGCGTTGTAGAGCGAGGGCACGTACTTGTCGAGCAGCATCTCGAGGATCTGCACGATGGCGGCGATCACCCCGATGTAGCTGAGCAGGCCGAGGAACGACAGGTCCACGTCCGGCAGGCCGGCCCACGCCAGCGCGCCGTCCTTGAGCAGGAGGGTGTAGAGCAGGTTGTTGGCCGGCACGGTGATGGCCTGCACCACGATCACGGCGATGCCGAGGCCGATGGCGGTCTCCACCTTCTTGGAAATGGCGATGAAGGTGCACATGCCGAGGAAGAAGGCCAGGGCCATGTTCTCGACGAACACCGCCTTCACGAACAGGCTGATGTAGTGCTCCATCAGTAGGCCTCCTTGTTGGATACCTGGGGCGCGATCTTGAAGGACGGGGCTTCCTTCTGCTCGGTCTTCCAGCTGCGCAGGGCCCAGATGATCAGGCCGATGAGGAAGAAGGCCGAGGGCGGCAGCAGCAGCATGCCGTTGGGCTGGTACCAGCCGCCGTCGTTGATCACCGGGAGGATCTCGTAGCCCAGCAGCTTGCCGGAGCCGAACAGCTCGCGGATCACGCCGAGGACGATGAGCATGGCGCTGTAGCCGAGGCCGTTGCCGATGCCGTCGAAGAACGACAGCACAGGCGGGTTGGCCATGGCGAAGGCCTCGGCGCGGCCCATCACGATGCAGTTGGTGATGATCAGGCCGACGAACACCGAGAGCTGCTTGGACAGGCTGAAGGCATAGGCCTTGAGCACCTGGTCGACCACTATCACCAGCGAGGCGATGATCACCATCTGCACGATCATGCGGATCGAGCTGGGGATCTGGCTGCGGATCATCGAGATGAACAGGTTGGAGAAGCCGGTCACCAGCGTCAGGGCGATGGACATCACCAGCGCGGTCTTCAGGTTGGAGGTGACCGCCAGGGCCGAGCAGATGCCGAGGATCTGCAGGCCGATGGGGTTGTTGTGCAGGATCGGGTCCAGCAGGACCGAGCGGATCGTGGGTTGCGCCATGTTCATGCCTCCCCGTCGTTGAGCTTGGCCAGGAAGGGGCCGAAGCCGTTCTTGCCAAGCCAGAAATGAAGCAGGTTGTTGACGCCCTTGCTGGTCAGCGTGGCGCCGGCCAGGCCGTCGACCTGGTGGCTGGCGTTGGGCGAGCCGGGCTCGACGCTGCCCTTGATGATCTGGATGGCCAGCTGGCCCTGCTCATCGAACAGGCTCTTGCCATTCCACAGGGCCTTCCATTTCGGGTTGTCCACCTCGCCGCCGAGGCCGGGGGTCTCGCCATGCTGGTAGAAGCCGAGGCCGACCACGGTATTGAGGTCGCCCTTGAGGGCGAGGAAGCCGTACAGGGTCGACCACAGGCCGTAGCCGCGCACCGGCAGGATCAGGGTGTCCAGTTGGCCATCCTTCTCCACCAGGTAGACGGTGGTGAAGCGCTCGCGGCGCTTGATGGAGGCGATGTCCTGGTCACCTGGCAGGGCGTCAGAGAGTTTCGGGTCCTTGGCGGCCTTCAGCGGGTCGAAGCCGGCGGCCTGGATGGCGTCGCTGTATTCGCCGCTGGAGAGGTCCACCACCTTGGCGGTGATGCGCTCGGCATAGAGTGCCTTCACTTCGCTGGCGGACATGCCCGGCTGGCCGAGGCCGGCGATGGAGAGGATGCTGCGCTGCTTGTCCAGCTCGCGGTTCTCCACCTGCACCGGTTTGAGGGCTACTGCCCCGCCGGCGACGAAGATGGAGCACACCAGGCAGACCACCAGGGCCACCAGCAGGGTGCGGATCGTGGATTCCTTCTGGTTAGCCATGGCGTGCCAGCCTCCGCTTGATATTGGCCTGGACGACGAAGTGGTCGATCAGCGGTGCACAGAGGTTGGCGAAGAGGATCGCCAGCATCATGCCTTCCGGGAAGGCGGGGTTGACCACGCGGATCAGCACCACCATCAGGCCGATCAGCGCGCCGAACAGCCATTTGCCGGTGTTGGTCATGGAGGCGGACACCGGGTCGGTGGCCATGAACATCATGCCGAAGGCGAAGCCGCCGAGAACCAGGTGCCAGTACCAGGACATGGCGAACATCGGGTTGGTGTCGGAGCCGATGGTGTTGAACAGCGTGCTGGTGGCGATCATGCCCAGCATCACGCCAGCGACGATGCGCCAGGCGGCGATGCGGGTCAGCAGCAGCACGCCGCCGCCGATGAAGATGGCCAGGGTGCTGGTCTCGCCGATGGAGCCGTGGATGGTGCCGAGGAAGGCGTCCATCCAGGTGATGCCGTGACCGATGATGTTCTCCACGCCACCGGCAGCGCCCAGGCTCAGGGAGGTGGCGCCGGCGAAGCCGTCCACTGCCGTCCACACCGCGTCACCGGAAATCTGCGCCGGGTAGGCGAAGAACAGGAAGGCACGGCCCACCAGGGCGGGGTTGAGGAAGTTCTTGCCGGTGCCGCCGAACACTTCCTTGCCCAGCACCACGCCGAAGCTGATACCGAGGGCCACCTGCCACAGCGGGATGCTCGGTGGCAGGGTCAGGGCGAAGAGCACGGAGGTGACGAAGAAACCTTCGTTCACTTCATGGCGGCGGATGGCAGCGAACAGCACTTCCCAGAAGCCGCCGACGATGAAGGTCACGGCGTAGATGGGCAGGAACCAGGCCGCGCCCTGGATGACGTTGTCCCACAGGCTGTTGGGGTCGAAGCCCGCCAGGCTGCCGATCAGCGCGAAGCGCCAGCCGTCCTGGGCGGCCAGCAGGTCCGGGCTCTGGGCGAACACCAGGTTGGCCTGGTAGCCGACGTTCCACATGCCGAAGAACATCGCCGGGAAAGTGCAGAGCCAGACGGTGATCATCATGCGCTTGAGGTCGATGCCATCGCGCACGTGGGCCGTGGTCCGGGTAACGTTGGCCGGCCGGTAGAAGAAGGTGTCGATCGCTTCGTACAGGGCGTACCACTTCTCGAAGCGGCCACCCTGTTCGAAGTTGTGCTCGATCCGGTCGAGGAATTTGCGCAGGCCCATGTCAGCCCTCCTTCTCAATGCGGTTGAGGTTGTCCCGCAGGATGGGGCCGTACTCGTACTTGCCGGCGCAGACGTAGCTGCACAGCGCCAGGTCTTCCTCGTCCAGTTCCAGGCAGCCCAGCTTCTGGGCCATCTCGGTGTCGCCGACGATGAGGTAGCGCAGCAACTGGGTGGGCAGGATGTCCAGCGGCATCACCGCCTCGTAGTTGCCCACCGGCACCATGGCGCGCGGGCTGCCGTTGGTGCTGGTGCTGAAGGCGAACCGGCGGGCCGCCATCAACTTGGAGACGAAGACGTTCAGCACCGAGTGCTTGTTCACCCCGGCGCGCAGGTAGTGCAGCAGCTCGCGGTCATGGCCTTCGGCGAGGCAGGACACCTGCAGGTGGTAGCGCCCCAGGTAGGCGCAGGCACCACGGGAGGTGCGCCCGCCCAGCAGGGAGCCGGACACCACGCGGTTGACGCCGGGCTTGAGCTCGCCGGCGGTCAGCTCGTCGAGGCTCGCGCCCAGGCGGGTGGCCAGCAGACGCGGCTTCTCCACCACCGGGCCGGCCAGGGCCACGACGCGCTCGCCCCACAGGCGGCCGGTGGCGAATAGCTTGCCGACGGCGATCACGTCCTGGTAGCCGATGTGCCACACGCTCTTGGTGGCGCTGACCGGGTCGAGGAAGTGGATGTGGGTGCCCGGAAGACCCGCCGGATGCGGGCCGGAGAAGGTCTCGGCACGCACACCGGTCAACTGCTCACCCGGCAGGCTGGCCCCGTCGGCCTTGCACAGGAATACCCGGCCCAGGCGCGCCAACACCTTGAGGCCGCGCTCGAAGTCGGCGGCGTGGGCGGCGATGATCGGCTGTGGGTCGGCGGCCAGCGGATGGGTATCGAGGGCGGTGACGAAGATCGAGCTGGGAACGGCATCGACGGCCGGCACCCGGCTGAACGGGCGCGTGCGCAGTGCGGTCCAGAGGCCCGAACGCTGCAGGTTGTCCCGCACGGCCTGGGGCTCGAGGGCATCCAGGGCGTTGTCCGGGCAGGTGTCGAAGAGGACTTCGTCATCGCCGTCCACATCGATCACCACCGACTGCAGCACGCGCTGCTCGCCGCGATGGATGGCCGAGACCACGCCTGCCGCCGGTGCGGTGAATATCACGCCGGGGTTCTTCTTGTCGGCGAACAGGGCCTGGCCCAGCTTCACCCGGTCGCCGACCTGCACCTGCATGGTGGGCTTCATGCCGTGGTAGTCGAAGCCGATCACGGCCACGCTACGCACGGCCCGTGCAGCCTCGATGCGCTGCTCAGGCTGGCCTGCGATGGGCAGGTCCAACCCCCGTCTGATTCTTGTCATGTCTCTCGCCTGAACCTTGAGAAGGGTTTCGTCCCGGTGTGGAACAGTAGCCGCCAAACGCCAGGCAGGCGCCGGATCGAACTCCAGCACGCGGCAGGGCCCCGGGACGAGAACCGCGAATTATAAAGAGGCGACTTCCCAAGCGGCCACTGAAAGTCCTGAAATTTCCGACTGTTAGCGCTATTTGGGCAACTGGAAGTCAGCCAGCGGACGAACGGTCACAGCCCGCCGCGCCAAGAAAAACGGGGGCCGCAGCCCCCGTTTCCGACATTACGAGCGAGGGCCCGCGGAGCGTCGGATGGCGTAGCAGATGGCGATGAAGCCGAGCCAGAAGGGAATGGCGTACACCGACACGTTGATGCCGGGGATCATCAGCATCACACCGAGGATCAGCGCCACGAAGGCCAGGCACAGGTAGTTGCTGAAGGGGTACCAGAGCGACTTGAAGAACGGCTCGATGCCCTGGCGCTGCAGGGACTTGCGGAACATCAGGTGCGACAGGCTGATCATCGCCCAGTTGATCACCAGGGCCGCGACCACCAGCGCCATCAGCAGCTCGAGAGCCTTCTGCGGCGCCACGTAGTTGACCACCACGCAGAGCAGGGTCACCAGCGCGGACACAGCGATGCCCAGCACCGGCACGCCACGGCGGTTGACCTTCATCAGCGCCTTGGGCGCATCGCCCTGCTCGGCCAGGCCGTAGAGCATGCGGCTGTTGCAGTAGACGCCGCTGTTGTAGACCGACAGCGCGGCGGTCAGCACCACGAAGTTGAGGATGTGCGCGGCCAGGTCGCTGCCGATCAGCGAGAAGATCTGCACGAAGGGGCTGCCGCTGTAGGGGTCGCCGGCGGCGCCCAGGGTTTCCAGCAGCTTGTCCCAGGGGTAGAGCATCAGCAGCACGCTGAGGGCGCCGATGTAGAAGATCAGGATGCGCCAGATCACCTGGTTGATCGCCTTGGGGATCACCTTCTTCGGCTCGCTGGCCTCGGCAGCGGTGATGCCCACCAGCTCCAGGCCGCCGAAGGAGAACATGATGATCGCCAGGACCATCACCAGCCCTTCCAGGCCATTGGGGAAGAAGCCGCCATGGCTCCACAGGTTGCTCACCGCCGCCTGCTCGCCACCGGCGCCGCTGATCAGCAGGTAGAGACCGAGCACGATCATGCCGATGATCGCCACCACCTTGATCAGCGCGAACCAGAATTCGGTCTCACCGAAGGCACGGACGTTGGACAGGTTGATCAGGTTGATCAGCACGAAGAACGCCGCCGCCGTGGCCCAGGTCGGTACCTCCGGCCACCAGAACTGCACGTACTTGCCCACCGCCGTCAGCTCGGCCATGCCCACCAGCACATAGAGCACCCAGTAGTTCCAGCCGGACAGGAAACCCGCGTAGCCGCCCCAGTACTTGTGGGCGAAGTGGCTGAAGGAACCGGCCACGGGCTCCTCGACGATCATCTCGCCGAGCTGGCGCATGATCAGGAAGGCGATGAAGCCGGCGATGGCGTAACCGAGGATCATCGACGGGCCAGCGGATTTGAGCACCCCGGCCGAGCCGAGGAAGAGTCCGGTGCCGATGGCGCCGCCAAGGGCGATCAGCTGGATATGGCGATTTTCCAGGCCGCGCTTGAGCGAGCCGGCGTGCAGCTGTTGTCCGTCCATCAAGGGATATCCAAACAGAAGGTGGGTAAAGCGATTACAGACCTAAAAATGAAAAACGGGAGCCCGAAAGCTCCCGTTCTTTTCACCGAGGTATCAGCGGGGGAAGGCAGGCGGGTTGACCCCGGCCATGTCTTCCATCACGCGGACCACCTGGCAGCTGTAGCCGAACTCGTTGTCGTACCACACGTAGAGCACGACGCGGTTGTCGTTGGCGATGGTCGCCTCGGCATCCACGACGCCGGCATGGCGCGAACCGACGAAGTCGGTGGAGACCACTTCCTGCGAGCTGACGAAGTCGATCTGCTTCTGCAGGTCCGAGTGCATGGCCATCTGGCGCAGGTACTCGTTGATCTCTTCGCGGGTGGTGGCCTTTTCCAGGTTCAGGTTGAGGATGGCCATCGACACGTTCGGCGTCGGTACGCGAATGGCGTTGCCAGTCAGCTTGCCCTTCAGTACCGGCAGGGCCTTGGCGGCAGCGGTGGCGGCGCCGGTCTCGGTGATCACCATGTTCAGCGGCGCGCTGCGGCCACGGCGATCGCCCTTGTGGAAGTTGTCGATCAGGTTCTGGTCGTTGGTGTACGAGTGAACGGTTTCGACGTGGCCGTTGACGATGCCGTACTGATCGTTGACGGCCTTGAGCACCGGCACGATGGCGTTGGTGGTGCAAGAGGCGGCCGAGATGATCTTGTCTTCAGCGGTGATTTCGGTGTGGTTGATGCCGTGCACGATGTTCTTCAGCGCGCCCTTGCCGGGTGCGGTCAGAACCACGCGATCGACACCCGGGCAGCTCAGGTGCTGGCCCAGGCCCTCTGCATCACGCCATACGCCGGTGTTGTCGACCAGCAGGGCGTTCTTGATGCCGTACTGGGTGTAGTCGACTTCGGTCGGCGACTTGGCGTAGATCACCTGGATCAGGTTGCCGTTGGCGGTCAGGGTGTTGTTTTCTTCGTCGATGGTGATGGTGCCATCGAACTTGCCGTGTACCGAGTCGCGACGCAGCAGGCTGGCGCGCTTGACCAGGTCGTTGCTGGCGCCCTTGCGCACGACGATGGCGCGCAGACGCAGGCCGTCACCACCACCGGTTTTCTCGATCAGGATGCGCGCCAGCAGGCGGCCGATGCGGCCGAAGCCGTACAGAACGACGTCGGTGCCTTCGCGGGCAGCGCTGTTCTGCTTGCCGACCACGTCAGCCAGCTCGTCCTTGACGAACTGCTCGACGGCACGGCCATTGCCTTCGGCCTTGAACTTGCTGGCCATCTTGCCCAGGTCCACGGAGGCCGCGCCCAGCTTGAGCTCGCTCATGGCCTTGAGGATCGGGAAGGTGTCGTGGACCGACAGTTCGCTGTCGTCAGCCAGGCGGTGACGGGCGAAACGGTGGGCCTTGAGAATGTCGATCACCGAACGGTTGATCAGACCACGGCCATAGATCGAGGTCACCACGCTGTTGTTACGGTAGAGCTGGCCAATCAACGGAATCATCGCTTCCGCGAGGGCTTCACGATCGATCCACTCACCGAGACACTGGTCGGGCTTCTGAGTCACGGGCAGTACCTTCCACTATGTAGGGGCTGAAAAAAGGGGCTACATTATGACGGCGCGCGCAAGCGGCGGCAATCTGCAGCGGACGTAAGACTGACATCCGTCAGTCGGGATAGTTACAATCGCCCGGGTCCATTTTCCGACCGGAGCCTCCTTTGCCCGAGTCCGTCCTGCGTCTCCCGTCCCTGCCCACCGCTGCTGGCAAGCAGCAGTGGAGCAATCTCCCCGGCGCCGCCCTCAGCCTGGCGATAGCCGAAGCTGCCAGCGCGGCCAAACGCTTCACCCTGCTGCTGACCGCCGACAGCCAGAGCGCCGAGCGCCTGGAACAGGAGCTGAGCTTCTTCGCGCCGTCCCTGCCCGTGCTGCACTTCCCCGACTGGGAAACGCTGCCCTACGACCTGTTCTCGCCGCACCAGGACATCATCTCCCAGCGCATCGCCAGCCTCTATCGCCTGCCAGGGCTGACCCACGGCGTGCTGGTGGTGCCCATCACCACCGCCCTGCACCGCCTGGCCCCGACGCGCTTCCTGCTGGGTTCGAGCCTGGTGCTGGACGTTGGCCAGAAGCTCGATGTCGAACAGATGCGCAGCCGCCTGGAGGCCGCCGGTTACCGCTGCGTGGACACCGTCTACGAACACGGCGAATTCGCCGTGCGTGGCGCGCTGATCGACCTGTTCCCCATGGGCAGCGACGCGCCCTTCCGCATCGACCTGTTCGATGACGAGATCGAGACCCTGCGCACCTTCGACCCGGAAACCCAGCGCTCGGTGGACAAGGTGGAGTCGATCCGCCTGCTGCCGGCCCGCGAGTTCCCCCTGGACAAGAAGGCCGTGACCGACTTCCGCGGCCGCTTCCGCGAGCGCTTCGACGTCGACTTCCGTCGTTGCCCCATCTACCAGGACCTGGCCAGCGGCATCACCCCGGCCGGCATCGAGTACTACCTGCCGCTGTTCTTCGAGGAAAGCGCCACCCTCTTCGACTACCTGCCGGCCGACACCCAGGTGTTTTCCCTGCCCGGCATCGAGCAGGCTGCCGAGCAGTTCTGGAACGATGTGCGCAACCGCTACGAAGAGCGCCGCGTCGACCCGGAACGCCCGCTGGTCCCGCCCGCCGAGCTGTTCCTGCCGGTGGAAGACTGCTTCGCCCGCCTCAAGGGCTCGCCACGGGTCGTGGTCAGCCAGGAGGACCAGGGCACAGGCGTAGGCCGCGAACGCTTCCCCGCCCGCCCACTGCCGACACTGGCCATCGAAGCCAAGGCCAGCGAGCCCCTGGCCGCGCTGCGCCGCTTCCTCGAAGAATTCCCGGGCCGCGTGCTGTTCAGTGCCGAGTCCGCCGGCCGCCGCGAAGTGCTGCTGGAATTACTCGCCCGCCTCAAGCTGCGCCCGCAGGAAGTCGGCGGCTGGCCGGAATTCGTCAGCAGCAAGGAACGCCTGGCCATCACCATCGCCCCCCTCGACGAAGGGCTGCTGCTGGATGACCCGGGCCTGGCGCTGATCGCCGAAAGCCCGCTGTTCGGCCAGCGCGTGATGCAGCGCCGCCGCCGCGACCGTCGCGGCGACGGTGGCGACAACGTCATCAAGAACCTCGCCGAACTGCGTGAAGGCGCGCCGGTGGTGCATATCGACCACGGCGTCGGCCGCTACCTGGGGTTGATCACCCTGGAGATAGAAGGCCAGGCCGCGGAATTCCTCGCCCTGCAGTACGCCGAGGAAGCCAAGCTCTACGTGCCGGTGGCCAGCCTGCACCTGATCGCCCGCTACACCGGCAGCGACGACGCCCTCGCCCCGCTGCACCGCCTGGGCTCGGAGACCTGGCAGAAGGCCAAGCGCAAGGCCGCCGAACAGGTGCGCGACGTCGCCGCCGAGCTGCTGGACATCTACGCCCGCCGCGCCGCCCGCGAAGGCTATGCGTTCAAGGACCCGCTGGCCGACTACGCGACCTTCTCCGCCGGCTTCCCCTTCGAGGAAACACCGGACCAGCAGACCGCCATCGAGGCCGTGGTGGCCGACATGCTCGCGCCCAAGCCGATGGACCGCCTGGTATGCGGCGACGTCGGCTTCGGCAAGACCGAAGTCGCCATGCGCGCCGCCTTCGTCGCCGTGCACAGCGGCAAGCAGGTGGCCGTGCTGGTGCCCACCACCCTCCTCGCCCAGCAGCACTACAACAGCTTCCGCGACCGCTTCGCCGACTGGCCGGTGACGGTCGAGGTGATGAGCCGCTTCAAGTCGGCCAAGGAAGTGGAAGGCGCCGCGCAGGAGCTTGCCGAGGGCAAGGTCGATATCGTCATCGGCACCCACAAGCTGCTGCAGGACGACATCAAGTTCAAGAACCTGGGCCTGGTCATCATCGACGAGGAGCACCGCTTCGGCGTGCGCCAGAAGGAACAGCTCAAGGCCCTGCGCAGCGAGGTGGACATCCTCACCCTGACCGCCACGCCGATCCCGCGGACCCTGAACATGGCCGTGGCCGGCATGCGCGACCTGTCGATCATCGCCACGCCACCCGCACGCCGCCTCTCGGTGCGCACCTTCGTCATGGAGCAGCAGAACACCGTGATCAAGGAAGCCCTGCTGCGCGAGCTGCTGCGGGGCGGCCAGGTCTATTACCTGCACAACGAAGTGAAGAGCATCGAGAAATGCGCCGCCGACCTGGCGGAGCTGGTGCCCGAGGCACGCATCGGCATCGGCCACGGGCAGATGCACGAGCGCGAACTCGAACAGGTGATGAGCGACTTCTACCACAAGCGCTTCAACGTGCTGATCGCCTCGACCATCATCGAGACCGGCATCGACGTGCCCAGCGCCAACACCATCATCATCGAGCGCGCCGACAAGTTCGGCCTGGCCCAGCTGCACCAGCTGCGTGGCCGCGTCGGCCGTAGCCACCACCAGGCCTATGCCTACCTGCTGACGCCCCCGCGCAAGCAGATGACGCCCGACGCCGAGAAACGCCTGGAGGCCATCGCCAATGCCCAGGACCTGGGCGCCGGCTTCGTCCTCGCCACCCACGACCTGGAGATCCGCGGTGCCGGCGAGCTGCTCGGCGACGGCCAGAGCGGGCAGATCCAGGCGGTGGGCTTCACCCTTTATATGGAAATGCTCGAACGCGCGGTCAAGGCCATCCGCAAGGGCGAACAGCCGAACCTGGAACAGCCGCTGGGTGGCGGCCCGGAGATCAACCTGCGCCTGCCCGCGCTGATCCCCGAGGACTACCTGCCCGACGTGCATGCGCGCCTGATCCTCTACAAGCGCATCGCCTCGGCCGCCGACGAGGACGGCCTGAAGGAACTGCAGGTGGAAATGATCGACCGCTTCGGCCTGCTGCCCGAGCCGACCAAGAACCTGGTGCGCCTGACCCTGCTGAAACTGCAGGCGGAAAAGCTCGGCATCAAGAAAGTGGACGCCGGCCCGCAAGGCGGTCGGATAGAATTCGCCGCCGACACCTGCGTCGACCCGCTGGTGCTGATCAAGCTGATCCAGAGCCAGCCCAAGCGCTACAAGTTCGAAGGGGCCACGCTGTTCCGCTTCCAGGTACCGATGGAGCGCCCGGAAGAACGCTTCAATACACTCGAGGCGCTGTTCGAGCGCCTGACTCCGTAATCCGCTTAAAGGACTGATCCATGCGTGCGTTCCGTTTCCTCGCCCTGATGCTTGCCCTGCTGGCCCCCAGCGCCTTCGCCGACGGGCTCTACCAGGTCGAGCTGATCCTCTTCCGTCAGTCGGGCGACGCCACCCCGGCCAGCCAGCCAGCCCCGGACGACTGGGCCAACGGCGCCCAGGGCCTGGACAGCGTCGGCGAGCGCGCCACCGCACTCAATGGCGAAGCCGCCAAGCTCAACGCCGGCAATGGCTACCAGGTGCTGCTGCACAAGGCCTGGTCGCAGAGCGTCGGCGCCAATCCCAGCCGCGTGGCCATCAGCACCGGTGACCAGCAACTGGGCCACTTCCCGGTCGAAGGCACCGTGACCCTGTCCCAGGTGCGCTACACCGATGTCGCCGTCGATTTCTGGGTCAACCAGTTCGATGGCAGCGGCCTGCTCAGCGGCAGCGAGCGCATCAAGCAGGGCACCCGCCTGAAGAATGGCGAGCTGACCTACCTCGATCACTCCAGCCTGGGCGTCCTGATCCGCATCAGCCCGCTCTGAGCCACGTGCCGACACTGCTCGAACACCTGCGCCAGCACGACTGGCAGCAGGACTTCGACCCGGGCGCGCTGCAGCGCGGCGCGAGCTATGCCGCCA
>BATO01000038.1 GCA_000474255.1 Aquipseudomonas alcaligenes MRY13-0052 | reverse complement strand
CGGCGTCGATGCCGTACTTGGCGATGCGGCCCTTGATGATGTCGGCGCCCAGGTCGCTGATCTCGAAGATCTGCCGCAGGCCGTCCTCGCCCACGTCGTTGCGGATCTTCTCCAGGTCGTGGCCGATGCCGGCCATGATCTGCCCGCCGTTGCGGCCGGTGCCGCCGAAGCCCAGGTAGCGGGCCTCCAGCACGACGATGTTGGTGATGCCCTGTTCCGCCAGTTCCAGCGCGGTGTTGATCCCGGAGAACCCTCCGCCGATCACGACGACGTCTGCGTCCAGGTCCGCCTCCAGGGAGGGGAAGGCGAGGTCGTACTTCTTGGTGGCCGTGTAGTAGGTGGGTGTCTCGATATTGATCATGACTGCAGCCTGAAACGGTGGGTGGAATGCGTTCTGCTGGCGACTATTAAGGGGCGTGCGGCCCCTTGCGGTCTTGTCCCTCACTGCCCGTCACCTTGACCCGGGGTGACAGGCGCCGGGTCAACCTGGCGCCAGCAGCTCTGCGACGCGCTCCACGGCCGCGCGGGCGCAGAGCCCGTCGAGCCGTTCCGAGGCACCGGAAATGCCGATGGCGCCGATCACCCGGCCCTGGTGGTGGAAGGGCTCGCCGCCGCCGAACAGGGCCATCCCCGGTTGCAGGGGCAGGCCCTGGCGCACGGCGGCGGAGCAGCCCTCGAGGCGCTCCTGCCAGGCGCTGGTGGCGATGCCGAAGCCGGCGGCGGTGACGGCCTTGTTCAGGGCGATGGCGCGACTGGGGCCGGGGGCGCCGTCCATGTGCGCGCTGTGGATCGGCAGGCCGGCGGCGTCCACCACCTGGATGCTGACCCGGGCGCCCTGCTCGGCGGCGGCATCCAGGGCGGCCTGCAGCGCCTGCATGGCGAGGGCGAGGCCGAGGTGGGTCTGCGTGCGCAGCAGTGCGTTCATGGGGGGCGACCTGTAGGTATTTTTATCGCTCGATCATGAACAGGTTAATGACCGGCCGCAATGACCCGGGCGCGGGTTTTTCCGGGCGGTGAATGGGAACGGGGTCACGCTTGGGCGAATCCGGCACGGGCAAGCAAGAAGCTGGCAGCCTCGAACATGACGGGTGGGCGTCGCCTCGCTCCTAATGGCGCACCCGGCAGGTGCCGGCCCCATTCCCTGCAAGGAGTTGCGCGATGAGACTGCTGGCCTGCCTGGCGATGCTGTTGCTGGCCCTGGAAGCCCGGGCCGAGGAGGTGTTGCGGGTCCTCAACTGGAAGAACTACATCGAGCCGCAGGTGCTGGCGGACTTCCAGAAACAGACCGGCATCCGGGTCGAATACCAGACCATGACCGCCGCCGAGGAACTGGATGCCGCCCTGGGCCGCGAGCAGGCCTTCGACATCGTCGTGCCGTCGCACTTCCAGCTCTCGCGGCTGATCCACAACGGCCAGCTGGCGCCCCTGGATACGGGGCGCCTCAGCCATTACGCCAGCGTCGACGTGGGCCTGCTGGCGATGCTCGCCGGCATCGATTCGGCCAACCGCTATGCGGTGCCCTACCTCTGGGGCTCGGTGGGACTGGTGGTCAACCCGAAGCTGGCCGAAGCCAGCTATGGCGGGCCCTTGCCCAACAGCTGGGGGCTGCTGTTCGACGAGCGCCAGGCCGCGCGACTGGCCGGTTGCGGCATCGGCCTGTTGGACGCGCCGGAAGAGACCGCCTCGCTCTGGTTCAACTACCGGGGCCGCAGCCTGTCGAGCTATGGCGCGCGGCAGGTCGAGCGCAATCTGCAGCCCCTGCTGGGCATCGCCCGCATGGCGCGGCACCTGGACAACGACACCTACATCGATGCCCTGGCCGACGGCCGCCTGTGCGTGGCCATGGCCTGGGTCGGCCATGCGCTGACCGCCTCCGCGCGCAACCCGGCGCTCAGCTACCGGATTCCCGACGAGGGCGCGATGGTCTTCATCGACAGCCTGGCGATCCCCGCCAATGCCGAGCATCCGCACCTGGCCTACCGCTTCATCGACTACCTGCTGGAGCCGCGCAACGCCCTGGCCGATGCCCGCGCCAGCCAGTTCTACTCGCCCCTGGCCGCCGATACCCCCGAGCTGGCGGAGCTGGCCAAGGAGCGCCCCATGCAGGTGCTGAAAAGCGACGAGCGCCGGCGCCTGTACGTGCTCGAGCGGCTCAACCAGGAGCAGAAAATGGCCCTGGACGCCTTCTGGGCGAAACTCAAGGCGAGCCGTTCGCCATGACGCGGAAAGCGCCATTCGTTAAACTGTGAACTAATTTCCGACACTGCCCAATCCATGCCCAATACCCGTGCTTCCCTGACCCTCACCTTGCTGCAGGCCCGTGAGTCGGCCATGCGTTTCTTCCGCCCCCAGCTCAACCTCCACGGGCTCACCGAGCAGCAGTGGCGGGTCATCCGCATCCTCCGCCAGCAAGGCGAGATGGAAAGCCACAAGCTGGCGCGCCTGGCCTGCATCCTCAAACCCAGCATGAGCGGCGTACTCGCCCGCCTGGAGCGCGACGGCATGGTCCGCCGGCGCAAGGTCGCCGAAGACCAGCGCCGCATCCTCCTGGCCCTGACCGAACAGGGCGAGGCCTGCTTCCAGTCCATGAGCCAGGAGATGGAGCAGGGCTACCAATCCATCCAGGCGCAACTGGGCGAGGAGAAGCTGCAGGAACTGCTGGAGCTGTTGCAGGAACTGAAGGGCATCAAGCCTTGAGGCAGTGAGCGGTGGGAGCGGTTTCAACCGCAAAAAGCCGGGGCCGGGCCTTGCACCGTTGGGCCGCGCTGCGCTTGGCGCCAACCTACGGCGGCGCTGTGCGCCGCTTGGCGACTGAAGTCGCCCCTACAGAATTGCGCGGCGTTGGGGGGGATTGTGGGAGCGGTTTCAACCGCGAAGAGCATCGCGAATGAATTCGCTCTCACAGGGTGGCGCCAACCTACGGCGGCGCTGTGCGCCGCTTGGCGACTGAAGTCGCCCCTACAGGATTGCGCGGCGTTTTGGGGGGATTGTGGGAGTGGTTTCAACCGCGAAAAGCTTCGCGAATGAATTCGCTCCCACGGGGTGCTGCCCGGTGGGGTGGGGCATTCCCGTAGGGTGGGCTTCAGCCCACCAGGGGGCTTCAGGCGATGCCGAGGCACATGTATTTCTGTTCGATGTAGTCGTCGATGCCGTACTTCGAGCCTTCGCGGCCGAGACCGGATTGCTTGATGCCGCCGAAGGGGGCGACTTCGGTGGAGATGAGGCCTTCGTTGACGCCGACCATGCCGTATTCCAGGGCTTCGCTGACGCGCCAGGCGCGGCCGAGGTCGCGGGTGTAGAGGTAGGAGGCGAGGCCGAATTCGGTGTCGTTGGCCAGGGCGATGGCCTGTTCCTCGGTGTCGAAACGGAAGATCGGCGCCAGGGGGCCGAAGGTTTCATCGCGGGCCACCAGCATCTCGGCGGTCACATCCCCCAGCACCGTGGGCTCGAAGAAGCTGCCGCCCAGGGCGTGGCGCTTGCCACCGGCGAGGAGGGTGGCGCCCTTGGCGAGGGCGTCGGTGATGTGTTCCTCGATCTTCTCCACGGCCTTGGCGTTGATCAGCGGGCCCTGCTGGGCGCCGTCCTCGTCCGCCGGGGCGACCTTGAGGGCATTGACCGCGGCCACCAGGCGCCGGGCGAACTCGTCGTGCACGCCGCTCTGCACCAGCAGGCGGTTGGTGCAGACGCAGGTCTGCCCGCTGTTGCGGAACTTGGAGCCGAGGGCGCCCTGCACGGCGGCGTCGAGGTCGGCGTCGTCGAAGACGATGAAGGGGGCGTTGCCGCCCAGTTCCAGGCTGACCTTCTTGATGGTTTCGGCGCATTGCGCCATCAGCAGCTTGCCGATGTCGGTGGAGCCGGTGAAGGAGAGCTTCTGCACCCGCGGGTTGCCGGTGAGCTCGCCGCCGATCTCCCGCGAGCGGGTGCCGGTGACGATGTTCAGCACCCCGGCGGGAAGGCCGGCGCGCTCGCCCAGTTCGGCCAGGGCCAGGGCGGACAGGGGCGTCTCCGAGGCGGGTTTGAGCACCACGGTGCAGCCGGCGGCGAGGGCCGGGCCGACCTTGCGGGTGATCATGGCGTTGGGGAAGTTCCAGGGGGTGATGGCGGCGACCACGCCTATGGCCTGCTTGATCACCACCAGGCGGCGGCCGGGTTTGTCGTGGGGGATGACGTCGCCGTAGACGCGCTTGGCCTCTTCGGCGAACCACTCGATGAAGCTGGCCCCGTAGGCGATCTCGCCCCGGCTCTCGGCCAGCGGCTTGCCCTGTTCCCAGCTGAGCAGGCGGGCCAGGTCTTCCTGGTTGGCCATGATCAGTTCGTACCAGGTGCGCAGGATGCTGCTGCGCTCCTTGGCGGTGCGGGCGCGCCAGGCGGGCAGGGCGGCCTGGGCGGCGTCGATGGCGCGGGCGGTTTCGGCACGGCCGAGGGAAGCGACTTCGGCGATCAGCTCGCCGTTGGCCGGGTTGGTCACGCTGAAGCGGCCTTCGTCGTCGGCTTCGATCCATTGGCCGTTCACGTAGGCCTGTTCGCGCAGCAGGTTGAGGTCGTTGAGTTTCATCGGTCTGCCTTGTTTCGGACGGTCCATGCCCGTTCCCGGGCCTGCGAGCAGGGCCGGGGCGGGCTGTAAGAGGTTGAGGGTGTTCGGCTCAGTAGACGCTGCCGGCGCTGGATTGCGGGGCCGGCGTGTCCTTGAAGCGGCCGGCGAGGGCCTGCAGGGACTTCATCAGCAGGCTGGTGTCGACGCCGACGGCGACGAAAGCGCAGCCCAGTTCCAGGTAGCGGCGGGCCAGGGTCTCGTCGGCGCTGAGGATGCCGGCAGCCTTGCCGGCACGGCGGATGCGCGCGATGGCGTCCTCGATGGCGGCCTGCACCTCGGGATGCCCGGGATTGCCGCGATGGCCCATGGCGGCGGAAAGGTCGGCCGGGCCGATGAACACGCCATCGACGCCCTCGGTGGCGGCGATGGCATCGAGCGCGGCGAGGCCGTCGAGATTTTCGATCTGCACCAGCAGGCACATCTGCTCGTCGGCCTGGTCCAGGTAACCGGGCACGCTGTTCCAGCGCGAGGCGCGGGCCAGGGCGCTGCCGACGCCACGGATGCCGGACGGCGGGTAGCGCATGGCGCGCACCAGTTCGGCGGCCTGGGCGGCGGAATCCACCATGGGCACCAGCAGGGTCTGCGCGCCGATGTCCAGCAACTGCTTGATCAGCACCGGGTCGCCGATGGGCGGGCGGATGATCGGCTGCGACGGGTAGGGCGCCACCGCCTGCAACTGACCGAGCAGGCTGCGCAGGTCGTTGGGCGCGTGCTCGCCGTCGATCAGCAGCCAGTCGAAGCCGGCATTGGCGGCCAGCTCCGCGCAATATGGATCAGCCAGGCCGAGCCACAGGCCGATCTGTGCGTCGCCGGCCAGGAGGCGTTGTTTGAAGGTGTTGATGAGGGTGGGCATGGGAAGCTCCTTGGGAAGCTGGAAGCTGGAAGCTGGAAGCTGGAAGCTGGAAGCGCGCACGAACCGCCTTTTCTTCCAGCTTCAAGCTCTAAGCTTCCAGCTCAAGTTCATACAAACCGACAGGCAATCGAGCCCAGTTGGTCGTAGTCGACGTGGAAGGTATCGCCGGGGTTGGCGGCCACCGGGCGGGTGAAGGAGCCGCCGAGGATGATCTGCCCGGCTTCCAGGGTGATGTCGTAGGGGGCCAGCTTGTTGGCCAGCCAGGCGACGCCCTTGGCCGGGTGGTTGAGCACGGCGGCGGAGACGCCGGATTCCTCGATCACGCCATTGCGGTAGAGGATCGCCGGGATGCGCCGCAGGTCTAGCTCGGTGGGGCGGATGGCGCGCCCGCCCATGACCACGCCGGCGTTGGCGGCGTTGTCGGAGATGGTGTCGAAGACCTTGCGGGTGGCCTTGGTGTCCGGGTCGATCTGCTGGATGCGGGCGTCGATGATCTCCAGGGCGGGGATGACCCACTCGGTGGCGTCGAGCACGTCGAACAGGGTGACGTTCGGCCCGCGCAGCGGCTTGCCGAGGACGAAGGCCAGCTCCACTTCCACGCGGGGGACGATGAAGCGCTCGAAGGGGATGTCAGTGCCTTCGTCGAAGAACATGTCATCCAGCAGCGCGCCGTAGTCCGGCTCGGTGATGTTGGAGGACACCTGCATGGCGCGGGAGGTGAGGCCGATCTTGTGGCCCACCAGCTTGCGCCCGTCCTGGATCTTCTGCGCCACCCAGGCGCGCTGGATGGCGTAGGCGTCTTCGATGGTGATGCCGGGGTGGTCCAGGGAGAACTGGCGGATCTGCTGCCGCGAGCGTTCGGCGGCGTCGAGTCGGGCGGCGGCCTGCTGGATCAGGGTGGCGTCGAGCATGGTGGGGTCTCTCTTAGCGTGGGTTGACCAGGGCGGCCGGGGTGCGCAGCACCAGTCCGGCGCCGAGGGCGATGAAGAAGGCCAGTACGAACAGCGCGAGGCTGGCGCTCTGGGTGGTGTCGCGCATCCAGCCGATGAGGTAGGGCGCGAGGAACGAGGCGATGCTGCCGAAGGAGCTGACCAGGGCGATGCCGGCGGCCTGCACCCGCACCGAGAGGAAGGCCGGCGGCAGCTGCCAGAACATCGGCAGGGCGGCGCTGGCGCCCATCCCGGCGATGAGCAGGCCGGTCATCACCGGCAGCACGCGGTCGGGGAACAGGCCGGCCAGCACCAGGCCGCTGGCGGCCATGAGCAGGGGCACGCAGAGGTGCCAGCGGCGCTCGCGCAGGCGATCCGAGGAACGCCCGAGGGCGACCATGAAGAAGCAGCCGGCGAGGTAGGGGATGGCGCTGAGCAGGCCGACGTTGCGGTCCTGGGCGATGCCGGCGCCGTGGATCAGCGCGGGCATCCAGAAGGCGATGGTGTTCACCGCCAGCATCACTGCGAAGTAGATCGCCACCAGCAGCCAGACGTTGCGGTCGCGGAAGATGCCGCTGAACGAGGTGATGGTCTTGCCGCGCTCTTCGCCGGCCATCTGCTGGCGCAGGCTGTCCTTCTGCTGCGCGTCGAGCCAGGCGACCTGCTCGAAACCGTCGGGCAGGGCGCGCCATACCAGCAGGCCGAGCAGCACCACCGGCAGGCCTTCGATGAGGAACATCCATTGCCAGCCGCGCAGGCCCATGAAGTCGTGGAAGCCGTCGAGGATGCTGCCCGACAGCGGGCCGCCGATGACGCCGGCCATGGGCACGGCGATGGCGAACAGGGCGATCATCTGGCCGCGGCGCTGGGCCGGGAACCAGCGGTTGAGGTAGACCAGGATGCCGGGGAAGAAGCCGGCCTCGGCCACGCCCAGGAGGAAGCGCAGGGTGTAGAAGCCGGTGGCGCTTTCCACCAGCAGCATGCTGGTGGACATCAGCCCCCAGGTGACCATGAGGAGGGCGATCCAGCGGCGCGGGCCGACCCGCTCCAGGGCGATGTTGCTGGGCAGGCCGAACAGCGCGTAGGCGATGAAGAACAGGCCGGCGCCGAGGCCGTAGACGGTGTCGCTGAACTGCAGGTCGGCGCTCATCTGCAGCTTGGCGAAGCCGATGTTGATGCGGTCCAGGTGGGCGAACAGGTAGCAGGTCAGCAGCAGGGGCATCAGGCGCCAGCCGATGCGACGGAAGGTCAGGTCGTCGGCGCTGGCGTGGGACAGGGGCAGGGATTTCGCTTGGCTCATGGTTTTGTACTTCTTGGAGTTGCCAATGACGGGTCGGGGGTGGGGCGGTGGTCAGCCCGCCTGCCCCTTGAGGAACGCGTGGACGTTGTTGTGCTTGTAGTTGAGCTCCGGGTGCAGCTCGGTGAGTTCGAAGGACAGGGCCAGCAGGCGCGAGGCCTGGAGTTCGGCGAAGTGCGCCTTGATCACCTCGAACAGCGCATCGGCGACCTGGCGGCGGGTTTCCAGGTCACGCCCGGCGCCGACCTTGAGGCTCATGTGGACGAAGGCGTAGTCGTGCTTGCCGTCGGCCATGCGCCAGGTGTCCAGGCGCACCGCGCGGCTGCGGATGCCGCCGAGGGGGAAGACGCCGGAGTCGCCCAGGCAGGCGTGGACCTTTTCGAACAGGCCGGGCAGGTCGGCCTCGTGTTCGATGTTGTCGGTGTATTCGGCGATGAAATGGGGCATGCGGTCCTCCTCTGGTGCGGATGGCGGTTGCGCATCCGCCACCGGCTGGCTTGGCGTTCAGGGGGCGTGGCGGCGGGCGTGGGGCCCGCCGCCACGGGTGCTACAGGCGGCTGGCGGAAGCGACGCCGGCCGGGTTGGAGGCTTGCGGTTGCGGGATGGTCGAGCCGTCCTGCGGGGTGACCGGGAACACGGCGTTGAGCTGGCCGGTGCCGGAGGCGGCGAAGTAGGGGGTGATGACTTCGGCGTGGCCGTCGTACTTCGACCAGCCGAGGGCGCCGAGCAGCATCGCGGTGTCGTGCATGAAGCCTTCGCCGTGGCCCTTGGCCGCGTACTCGGGGAGCATGCCGCAGAACTCCTCCCACTCGGCGCCTTCCCACATCTGGATCACGCGCTGGTCGAGGGTTTCGAGGAAGGGGCTCCAGATCTTGGTGGCGAACTCCGGGGCCTGGCCGTTCTGGGCGAAACGATGGGACAGCGAGCCGCTGGCGAGGAAGGCCACGGTGCCGTCGTAGTGCTCTTCCACCGCCTTGCGCATGGCCCAGCCGAGGCGGGCGCTGTCGTTGAGATAGTGGGAGGTGCACAGGGCGGAGACCGAGATCACCTTGAAGTGCTGGTCGGTGTTCATGTAGCGCATGGGCACCAGGGTGCCGTACTCGGGCGCCAGGGTGGTGGCGTCGTGGGCCATGGTCTCCACGCCGTAGCGGTTGCATTCCGCGGCCAGCAGGTGGCCCAGCTCGGGGTTGCCGGGGAAGCCGTACTCCATGTTGGCGATGAAGTGCGGCAGCTCGTTGCTGGTGTACAGCCCCTGGAAGTGCTTGCCGCAGTTGACGTGGTAGTTGGCGTTCACCAGCCAGTGGGTGTCGAACACCACCAGGGTGTCCACGCCCAGCTCGCGGCAGCGCCGGCCGATCTCGATATGGCCGTCGATGGCCGCCTTGCGGAAGCCCTTGCGCGGGCCTTCGAGCTCGCTGATGTACATGGATGGAACGTGGGTGATCTTGGCAGCCAGAGCGAGTTTGCCCATGGTCGTTCTCCGAGTGGAAGGCCCGCCGCCGGGCCTTCAGGGTTCATTGTGATTGTCGGTGCACGCTCGGTAATCGTTATCCTGCGCCCCTTCCTCGAAGGCGAGAAGGGGCGCGGCGCCTCACAATCCCCAGCGGGGAATGTGGTGGCTGCCCATGGAAATGCAGACGTTCTTGATCTCGGCGAACACTTCGAAGCTGTATTCGCCGCCTTCGCGGCCGGTGCCCGAGCCCTTCACGCCGCCGAAGGGCTGGCGCAGGTCACGCACGTTCTGGCTGTTGATGAAGACCATGCCGGCCTCGATGCCACGGGCCAGGCGGTGGGCCTTGCCGATGTCCTGGGTCCAGATGTAGGAGGCCAGGCCGTATTCGGTGTCGTTGGCCAGTTGCAGCGCTTCGGCCTCGTCCTTGAAGCGGATCAGGCAGACCACCGGACCGAAGATCTCTTCCTGGGCGATGCGCATGCGGTTGTCGACGTCGGCGAACACCGTGGGCTGGATGAACTGCCCCTTGGCCAGGTGCGCCGGCAGGCCCGCCGGGCGATCGAGGCCGCCGGCCAGCAGGGTGGCGCCTTCTTCCATGCCGATGCGGATGTAGCCGGTGACCTTGTCGTAGTGGGCCTGGGTGATCATCGAGCCGACCTGGGTCTTCGGGTCCTGCGGGTCGCCGACGATCAGGCGTTTGGCGCGGGCGGCGAACTCGGCGACGAAGCGGTCGTAGACGGTTTCCTGGATGAAGATGCGGCTGCCGGCGGTGCAGCGCTCGCCGTTGAGCGAGAAGATGGTGAACAGCGCGGCGTCGAGGGCGCGATCGAGGTCGGCGTCATCGAAGATCAACACCGGGCTCTTGCCGCCCAGTTCCATGGAGTACTTCTTCAGGCCGGCGGTCTGCATGATCTTGCGGCCTGTGGCGGTGCCGCCGGTGAAGGAGATGGCGCGCACGTCCGGGTGGCGGACCAGGGCGTCGCCGGCGGTGGCGCCGTAGCCCTGCACCACGTTGAGCACGCCCTTGGGAATGCCGGCTTCCAGGGCCAGGCGGCCCAGCTCGTTGGCGGTCAGCGGCGACAGCTCGCTCATCTTCAGCACCGCGGTGTTGCCCAGGGCCAGGCAGGGCGCGGTCTTCCAGGTGGCGGTCATGAACGGCACGTTCCACGGCGACACCAGCCCGCACACGCCTACCGGCTGGTAGAGGGTGTAGTTGAGCATCTGGTCGTCCACCGGGTAGCTGTGGCCGTCCATGCGGGTGCAGACCTCGGCGAAGAAGTCGAAGTTGTGCGAGGCGCGGGGGATCAGCACGTTCTTCGTCTGGTGGATCGGCAGGCCGGTGTCCAGGGTTTCCAGCTCGGCCAGTTGCGGCACGTTCTGGTCGATCAGCTCACCCAGCTTGCGCATCAGCTTGGCGCGCTCCTTGGCTGGGGTGTTGGCCCACTTGGGGAAGGCGTCCTTGGCGGCGGCGACGGCAGCGGCGATCTCTTCGGCGCCACCGCTGGCGACCTCACCGATGGCCTCGCCTGTGGCGGGGTTGTAGTTGATGAAGACGTCTTTGCTTTCGACCTCGCGGCCATCGATCCAGTGCTTGATCATGTTCAAACCTCGTTGTTACGGGACGCGAAGAACTCGGCTTCGCTGACGATGCGGTTGACCAGGCGGCCGACGCCTTCCACTTCCACCACCACTTCATCGCCCGGCACCACGTCGGCCAGGCCCTCCGGCGTGCCGGTGGCGATCATGTCGCCCGGCTGCAGGGTCATGAAGCTGGAGAAGTATTCGATCAGGTAGGGGATGTCGAAGATCATGTCGGCGGTGGTGCCTTCCTGCTTCAGCTCGCCGTTGATCCAGGTGCGCAGCTTGAGCTTCGAGGGATCGGGCACCTCGGCGGCGTCGACGACCCAGGGGCCGACCGGGGTGGTGCAGTCGCGGTTCTTCACCCGCAGGTTGGGCCGGTAGTAGTTCTCCAGGTAGTCGCGGATGGCGTAGTCGTTGCAGACGGTGTAGCCGGCCAGGTACTGCAGGGCGTCCTCGCGCTTGACGTTGCGCGCGGGCTTGCCGATTACCGCCACCAGCTCGCACTCGTAGTGCATGTAGGCGACGTTGTCGGGGCGCCAGGTGACCTGGTTGTGGCCGGTGTAGGTGCCCGGCGACTTGATGAAGGCCAGCGGCTCGGTGGGCGCCTTGAAGGCCAGTTCGGCGGCGTGGTCGGCGTAGTTCAGGCCCAGGGCGAACATGGCGCCGGTGGCCGGGGGTAGCCACTCGACGGCGTCTTCCGCGAGCAGGCGGCCGTCGGCCAGGCGCACGGCGTTGCCGGCCTCGACCGTGACCGCGTGGATGTCGCCCTGATGGCGGATGCGTGCGTGTTTCATCTGCGTCTCCTTATTCCGCGACCAGGGTGCTGGTGAGCCGGCCGAGGCCTTCGATCTCCACCACCACTTCATCGCCGGGGCGCACGTCGACGCGGCCCTCGGGGGTGCCGGTGATCAGCACGTCGCCTTCGTGCAGGGTCATGAACTCGCTGATCTCGGCGATCAGTTGGGGAATGCTGCGCACCAGGTTGGCGGTGGTGTTTTCCTGGCGCAGTTCGCCGTTGACGAACAGGCGCAGGGGCAGGGTGTGCGGATCGGCGATCTCGCTGGCCGGCACCACTTCGCTGGCCAGGGGGCAGAAGCCGTCGCGGCACTTGGCCTTGACCGCCGGGCGGTAGTAGCTGTCTTCCGGCAGGCTGAACTCGTTCACCACCAGGTAGCCGGCGACATGCGCCATGGCGTTCTCGGCGCTGACGCGGCTGGCGTTGCGGCCGATCACCACGCCGAGGGCAGGGCCCGGCTGCAGGCGTTCGACGTCACGCGGGTAGGGCACCGGCTGGCCGTCGCCATTGCGGGTGTTGGAGGTCTTGATGAACAGCACCGGCTTGACCGGTGGCTTCTGGTAAGGGGGGTGGTCGAACTCGGCCAGTCGGCTTTCGAGCAGGCCCTGGTAGTTCAGCGCGACGCCGAACAGGGTGCCGGTAGCGACTTCGCTGGTTGCGCGACGCATGGGTTTACTCCTGAAGCAGTGGGGTCATCCCCGGATAAAAGAAGGTGCGCGCTGACGGTGGGAAGCGGCACCCGAAGTCATTTCGTTAACATGCTAACTTTATAATTAATATATTAACGATGATCAAGCCCTACCAAAGGACGATTCGATCGTTGAGCCATTAGAAACCCCGGCGCGGCCGGCGGATTGTCCATTCCTGCCACGGGCTTGACCGGGTGTGACAAAGCGCGCGGGGCGGCTGGCAGGGTTTGCGTCGTGCCATCGGTTGTTGCTTAAATCCGCCATCGCGTTCATCCGGAGCACACATGGCAGCGCCCAGACCTTCCCTGACCCTGACCCTCTTGCAGGCACGCGAGGCGGCCATGGGATTCTTCCGCCCGCTGCTCAACCAGCACGGGTTGACCGAGCAGCAGTGGCGGGTGATCCGCATCCTGCGGCAGAACGGCGAGATGGAGAGCCACCAACTGGCCCACCAGGCCTGCATCCTCAAGCCGAGCATGACCGGGGTGCTGGTGCGCATGGAGCGCGACGGCATCGTCCGCCGCTGGAAGTCCCCGCAGGACCAGCGCCGCGTCTATGTCGGGCTGACCGAAGTGGGGCAGCAGTGCTTCGTGTCCATGAGCGACGGCATGGAGAGCAACTACCAGCGGATCCAGGCGCAGTTCGGCGAGGAGAAGCTGCAGCAGTTGCTGGGCCTGCTGAACGAACTCAAACAAATAAAACCCTGATAGAGATCGGGTGAGGCTGCGGGCCATGGCGTCTTCCCCGATCCCCAACATCGACATCGGCCAGGTCTACGACCAGCGCTACGCCGATGCCGACGTGCACTACGAGCAACTGGGCCGGCTGGCCGACTTCTTCGGCCGCAACATGCCGGTGCACCGCCACGACCGCTTCTTCCAGGTGCATTACGTAAAGAGCGGCTCGGTGCGCGTCTACCTAGACGAGCAGCAGTACCACCGCCAGGGGCCGCTGTTCTTCCTCACCCCGCCGACCATTCCCCATGCCTTCGTCACCGAGGCGGATGCCGATGGCCATGTGCTGACCGTGCGCCAGCAACTGGTGTGGCCGTTGCTGGAGGCCGGGCTCGGGCTGGCTGCCGGGCCGCAGATCGGTGCGGTGTGCGTGGCCTTCGACGAGCTGGATGACAGCTTCGCTGCCGAAGTGCAGCGCCTCGACCAGCTGTTCGATTACCTGGGCGAGGAGTTCCGTACCGAGCGTTCCGGCCGGGGCGAAAGCCTGGAGGCGCTGACGCGGCTGATCTTCATCAGCCTGCTGCGCCTGTCCACCCGCTCGCTCAAGGCACAGCCGGCACGGCGTGATGACCTGCAGTTCTTCCACCGCTTCAATGCGCTGATCGAGGAGCACTACCCGCAGCACTGGGCGCTGGCCGAGTACGCCGGGCAGATTGGCGTCACCGAGGCGCGGCTCAACGACATCTGCCGGCGCATCGCCGGCCTGCCGTCCAAGCGCCTGGTGCACGAGCGGTTGATGCAGGAGGCGCGCCGCCTGCTGCTGTTCACCGGCAGTTCGGTGAACGAGATCTGCTACCAGCTCGGCTTCAAGGACCCGGCCTATTTCAGCCGCTTCTTCTCCCGCCATGCCGGCATCACGCCCGGTGAGTACCGGGCGCGTAACGGCGGGTAGGTTTGTGCGGGCTTCGTTCCTGGGCTGAAGCCAGGCTACAAGAGGCATGGAGCACCGTAGCCCGGGCTTCAGCCCGGGGAGTCATGGCACAGAGCTTCGCGGATGAATCCGCTCCCACAGGAGAATCACCAGCGGAGTCGCATGGAAATTCGGAGCTCTTGTAGGTTGGGCTGAGGTACGAAGCCCAACGTTGCCAGGCCGAACATCGCTGCGTTGGGCCTCGCTGCGCTCGGCGCCAACCTACGGCACGGCTCCGGGCCCCGAGCACGAAAGGTGGACCGGTGAAGCGGGGTCCACCCGCGTGCGCTGTGCCGCAATCCCCCCGCGGGGCAATCAGAACAGCGGCAGGGTGTAGCCGATGATCAGGCGGTTTTCGTCGACATCGGTGCGCAGGCCGTCGCCGGAGCGGAAGGTGGCGTTGCGCAGGCGGATGTTGAGGCCTTTGAGCGAGCCGTCCTGGAAGGTGTAGACCAGGTCGGTGTCGCGCTCCCATTCGCGACCGTCCTGCACGGTGGCGGTCTGCACGTGCTTGCCGCTGACGTAGCGGGTCATGAAGGTCAGGCCGGGCACGCCGAGGGCGACGAAGTCGAAGTCGTAGCGCGCCTGCCAGGCATCGGTCTCGGCCTTGGTGAAGACGTTGAAGGTCACCAGGTTCACCGAGTAGGGGTCCAGGCCCGGGTAGGCGAAGTCACCGTCGCCGGAGAGGTTCTGGTAGCCGAGGCCGAATTTGTGGGCGCCCATGCCGAGGGTGACCATGCCGTTGAAGAAGCGGTTGTCGATGCGCCCGCCGTCCACCCGCGCGGTGCTTCGGTAGCGATGCTCGCCGTCCTCGCCGGTGTCGAAGTAGCGCAGGTCGGTCTTCAGGGTGACGCCCTCGCCGAGGGTGGCGTTGTGCACCAGGCCGAGATAGTGCTCGCGATAGATGTCCTGCATCTGTGCGTGGTAGTAGCTCAGGGTCAGCGCCGGGTTGAGGGCGTAGCTGCCGCCGAGCAGGTCCAGGTGCGCGCTTTCCACGCCGCCGTAGTTCATCTCGTCGTTGCTCGACGAATCTCGCAGGTTGATCTTCTCCAGCCGCCCCAGGTTGAGGGTCAGGCCGTCCACTTCCTGGGAGGTGAGCAGGCCGCCGACATAGGTGGAGGAGAGCAGGCGCACGTCGTTGTACGCCGCCACCGGCAACTGCGGCTGCAGGGTGCCGATGCGCAGCACGCTCTTCGAGGCGCGCAGCTTGGCGGTCAGCCCCAGCTCGCTGTAGTTGTCCTCGGGCTCCAGGCTCTGGGCGCCATAGGCCAGCAGGCCGGTGCCGCGACGGTCGCGGCTCGAGTCGAGCTTGATCGCGACCTGGCCGATGGCGTCCAGGCCGACACCAATGGTGCCTTCGGTGAAGCCGGACTCGAAGCGCGCGGTGAAGCCCTGGGCCCATTCCTCGGCCTTGGCCTGGGCGGCGCCGCTCTGGCGGAAGTCGCGGTTCATGTACATGTTGCGCGCTTCGATGCTGGCCTTGCTGTCCTTGACGAGGTCCGCGTGGGCGGTGCCGGCGAGGCTCGCCAGCAGGCAGGTGAGTACGGGGGCGGAGCGTATTTTCCTGGTCATTGTTCTTGTCTCTAGGAAAGGTGTGTCGGAAGCCTATCGCCACGGTCTGGCCGCTGCGATGGCACGCGCAATCTAGTCATTAATTAAAATATTAACAATATGATCGGGTGGCGATTGGACAGGCCTTTAATGAGACATGACATGAATATATCTATATAAATACATGAAAAATAACGATTTAAAATTATTAAAGTAAAACCTTAGCCTTTGGTATGCCCGCCGTCTTGGCTTCTTTCTGTTGACAGGCAAGCGATAAAAATTAATGTATTAACGTAATTCGCTTCCCAATGCCGCCAGCGCCCACACGCATGGCTACAACAACAAGACGGAGCTATCGCCATGAAATCCCTCGCAATTCCCGCCCTCTGCGCGGTGCTGTTCGGCGCCGCCTCGGCCCAGGCCGAAACCATTACCCTGAAGGTCGCCCACTTCCTGCCGTCCACCTCCAATGCCCAGGCGAACATCATCGAGCCCTGGTGCGAACAGCTGCGCCAGGAGTCGGCCGACCGCCTGAAGTGCCAGCTCTACCCCTCGATGCAGCTGGGCGGCACGCCGGCCAAGCTGGCGGACATGGCGCGCAACGGCGTGGCCGATATCGTCTGGACGGCCCCGGCCTATTCCGCCGGCAAGTTCCCCCGTGTCGAGGCGCTGGAGCTGCCCTTCGTGCTGCCCATGGGCGGCAAGGCCGGCAACGCGATCATCTGGGACTTCTACGAGCGCTACGCCCGCGACGACTTCAAGGGCTACAAGGTGCTGGTGGTGCACGGTGACGGCGGCATGAGCCTGCACACCCGTGGCAAGCCGGTGCGCAGCCTGGCCGATCTCGCTGGCCTCAAGCTGCGTGCCTCCAGCCGCACCGCGGCGAAGACCGTGGAAAGCCTGGGTGCGACCCCGGTGAGCATGCCGCCGGCGCAAATGACCGAGGCGATCTCCAAGGGCGTGGTCGATGGCGCCCTGGCCGCCTGGGAGGTGGTGCCGGCGACCAAGCTGGACGAGGTGACCCAGTACCACAGCGACGTGCCGGCCGGGCAGCCCGCTTTCGGCTACACGGTGCTGACCCTGCTGATGAACCAGCGCAAGTTCGACAGCCTGCCGGCCGACCTGCAGGCGTTCATCGAGCGCAACAGCGGCAAAGTGCTGTCCGAACGCTTCGCCAGCGCCTGGGACGTGGCCACCGACAAGGCCCACGACGCGACCCCGGCCGAGGGCCTGGTGGTGCTGGACCAGGCCGCCTACGGCGAGATGCGCCAGGCGTCCGAGAGCGCGGTGCAGCACTGGATCAGCGAGGCCGACGGCAAGGGCCTGGACGGCAAGGCGCTGGTCGAGGCCGTGCGCTCCCTGGCCGGTTCGGGGCACTGAGGCCATGAAGGAGTCGCTGCATTTCGATATCGAAGCCGGCGAGCAGGGGGGCCTGGTACGCCAGGCCCTGTTGCGCGTCACCCACGGCTTCGCCCTGGCCGGCGGTGCCATCCTGCTGGCGCTGGTCGGCATGTCGGTGGTGTCCATCGTCGGCCGCAAGCTGTTCTCCACGCCCATCCGTGGCGACATGGAGCTGATGGAAGTGGGCGCCTCGGTGGCCATCGCCGCCTTCCTGCCGCTGTGCGAACTGCGCGGCACCCATATCCGCGTGGATGCGCTGACCAACTGGCTGCCCGCCGGCGTGCGCCTGTGCCTGGACGCCTTCGCCCACCTGCTGTGCTGCGCGGTGGCCTGGTTGCTGGCCTGGCGCACCGGCCTGCAGATGCTCGACAACCGCGAGTTCGGCGATGCCACCACGCTGCTGTCGATCCCGTTGTGGATTCCGCTGGCGCTGATCGTGCCGAGCCTGGTGCTGCTGGGCATCTGTGCCCTGGCCCGGGTCGCCCAGGTGCTGCGCGGTGCGGGAGGTGACGCATGAGCGGCCTGGCCCTGGGGCTGATCGCGCTGGCGATCACCATGAGCATGTTGCTGCTGCGGGTGCACATCGGCCTGACCATGCTGGTCGGTGGCGCGGCGTGTTTCTGGGCGGTCAACGACGGCGACCTGTCGAGCCTGCTGTTCACCCTCAACGACCTGGCCTATTCGCGCCTGTCCAACTACGACCTGGCGGTGATCCCGCTGTTCGTGATGATGGGCCAGTTCGCCACCCATGGCGGGCTGTCGCGCTCGATCTTCCGTTGTGCCTCGGCCTTCATCGGCCACTGGAAGGGTGGCATGGGCATGTCCGCCATCGGTGCCTGCGCGGGCTTCGGCGCCATCTGCGGCTCGTCCCTGGCCACCGCGGCCACCATGAGCCATGTGGCGCTGCCGGAGCTGCGCCGGCATAACTATTCCGGGCGCCTGGCCACGGCCACGGTGGCTGCGGGGGGCACCCTGGGCATCCTGATCCCGCCGTCGGTGCCGCTGATCATCTATGCCGTTCTGACCCAGGAATCCATCGCCAAGCTGTTCGTCGCTGCCGTGGTGCCGGGGGTGATCGCCATCATCGGCTACCTGCTGGTGCTGCGGATCATGGTGTCGCGGGACGAATCCCAGGCCACCGTCTCGCCCAAGGCCTCGTTGGCCGAGCGGGGCAAGGCGCTGGTCAACGTCCTGCCGGTGGTCGGCGTCTTCCTGGTGGTGATCGTCGGCATCTACGGTGGCTGGGCCAACCCCACCGAGGCGGCCTCCATCGGCGCGGCGGCCTGCGGCGTCCTCGCCTTCACCCAGGGCGGCATGCGCTGGAAGGGCATGCGCGCCAGCCTGCTGGGCACGGCGGAAACCTCGGCGATGATCTTCCTCGTGCTGCTGGGCGCCGATCTGCTCAACTCCGGCCTGGCGCTGACCCAGATGCCTGGCGAGCTGGCCGCCTGGGTGATCGGCAGCGGCCTGGCACCGATGCTGGTGCTGTTGATCATCCTCGGCCTCTACCTGGCGCTGGGCTGCGTGATGGATTCCCTGGCGATGATCCTGCTGACCATCCCGATCTTCTACCCGATGATCATGGGCCTGGATTTCTTCGGCCTGAGCGACTCCGACAAGTCCATCTGGTTCGGCATTCTCGCCTTGATGGTGGTGGAGATCGGCCTGATCCACCCGCCCCTGGGGATGAACCTGTTCATCGTCCAGCGCGCCGCCGGCAACGTGCCCTACGGCGAAACCGCCAAGGGCATCGTGCCGTTCCTCTGCTCGGACCTCGCCCGCATCGTGCTGCTGGTGGCCTTCCCGGGCCTGAGTCTGTGGCTGTTGAGCCTCTGATCGTCCCTCGCTGCACCTGGCCGCCTGCGGGCGGCCTTTTTTCGTCCGCCATACCCGGCCTCTCGTCCATCGAACGCCCAGGAACCCACCCATGATCGCCCACCCCAAGCGCCTGATCCTGCTGCTCGCCGCCCTGGTGGCCTTCGGGCCGCTGTCCATCGACATGTACCTGCCGAGCCTGCCGCTGATCGCCAGCGACCTGGCGGCTTCGGAGGCGCAGGTGCAGATGAGCATCGGCCTGTTCCTCGCCGGGCTGTGCCTCGGCATGTTGCTCTACGGGCCGTTGTCGGATCGCTTCGGCCGGCGGCCCTTGCTGCTGGGCGGCATCGCCCTGTACCTGGTCGCCAGCCTGGGTTGTGCGCTGGCCGCCGAGGTCGAGCAGCTGCTGGCCTGGCGCCTGTTGCAGGCCCTGGGCGGTGCGGCTGCCTCGGTGCTGGCGCGGACCATCGTGCGCGACCTGTTTCCCCTGGGGGACGCCGCCCGGGTGCTGTCGCTGATGCACCTGGTGACCATGTTCGCCACCCTGGTGGCGCCGTTGCTGGGCGGCTACCTGATGCTACTCGCCGGCTGGCGCTCGCTGTTCCTGCTGCTGATGGCCTTCTCCGGCCTGTGCCTGGCCCTGGTGGCGCTGAAGGTGCCCGAGAGCCATCCACCCCAGGCGCGCAGCCGCTCGCTGGGGGCGGCCTTCCTCGCCTACGGGCACCTGGCGCTACGGCCCCGCGCGCTGGGCTACATCTTCTGCATGGGCAGCGGCTTCGCCGGGATGTTCGCCTTCATCACCGCCTCACCCTTCGTCTACATCGGCCACTTCGGGGTTTCGCCCCAGGGCTATGGCTGGCTGTTCGGCCTGAATATCGCCGGGATCATCCTGGCGACCACGCTCAATGCGCGGCTGGTCGGGCGCCTGGGGCCGCGCCGGCTGCTGTTTCTCGGTGCGCTGGTGGCGGCCACGGCGGGGCTGGCCCTGGCGCTGCTGGTGGGCCTGGGGCTGGGTGGCTTGGTGGCGATCGTGGTGTGCGTGGCGCTCTACGTCAGCGTCACCGGCATGCTCGGGGCCAACTGCCTGGCCTCGCTGCTCGCCGAGTTTCCCGAACGTGCTGGTGCGGCGGCGGGGTTGGCGGTGGCCACCCAGTTCGGCCTGGGCACCGCGGCCAGCGCGCTGGTGGGCGGCCTCCATGACGGCACGGCGCTGCCCATGGCGCTGGTGATGGCCGGCTGTGGCGCCTGTTGCCTGCTGGCGGCGCTGTTCGCCCGGCGCAGAGGGGGGGGTGTCGCCTAGGCCGCGACCTGGCGCTGATGGTTCGCCAGCCACAGACAGTAGCCGAGCAACAGCGCGCCCCCCAGTGCCAGCACCGGCGGGGCGCCGAGGTGCGAGGCGAGCAGGCCGGCGCAGAGGCCGCCGAGGGCGTCGAAGCCGAAGCGGGTCGAGGTGTAGAGCGCCACGACGCGGCCGCGCAGGGCCTCCGGTGCGCTGCTCTGCAGGATGATGTTGGTGCCGACGTTGCTGCAGGAGATGCCGAAGCCGAGCACCGCCATGGCTGCCAGCGACAACGGCAGCTGGGTGCTCCAGGCGAAGGCCAGCATGGCCAGGCCGCAGGCGCAGGAGGAGAGCAGGATCAGCCGCGACAGGGCGCTGCCGCCGCCGTGGTTGGCCAGGACGATGGTCGACAGCAGCGAACCCAGCCCGGCTGCGCCCCAGAGCCAGCCGAGGGTGGTGGCGTCGCCGCCGAAGATGTCCTTGGCGAACACCGGCAGCAGTACCACGTAGCTGGAGGCGGTGAGGTTGAGGGCCAGCACGCTGAGGATCATCAGGCGGATCTTCGGGTCGCGGCGCGCGTAGTCCAGACCCTCGCCGAACACATTGCGGAAGGTGCCGGTGGCCCGTGGCGTCGGCGCCATGCGCACCCACAGCAGCCCGGCCATCAGCGCCAGGTAGGAGGCGGCGTTCAGGGCGAAGCACACCGCCTCGCCAACCAGCCCCAGCAGCAGGCCGGCCAGGGGCGGGCCGATGAAGCGCGACAGGGTGAAAAGCATGGCGTTGAGGGCCAGGGCATTGGGCAGGTCGGCCTTGTCGTCGACGAACCGGCTCAGCAGCGATTGGCGCAGCGGCGTGTCCACCGCGTTGAGCACGCCGAGCAGGGCGGCCATGGCCACCAGCAGCGCCGGGGTGATCAGGCCGCTGGCGGTGAGCCCGGCCAGCGCCAGGGCCTGCAGGCCGAGCAGGCCCTCGACGGCGATCAGCAGGCGGCGCTTGTCGTGGCGGTCGATCCAGGCGCCGGCGAAGGGGCCGACCAGCAATTGCGGCAGCAGGGCGACGCAGGTGGTGATGCCGAGCAGCGCGGCGGAGCCGGTGAGCCGGTAGACCAGCCAGGCCAGCGCCACCTGCTGGATCCAGGTGCCCAGGGTGGAAATGCAATGACCGGTGAAATACAGACGGAAGTTGCGATGGCGCAAGGCGCGCAGGGCGTTGGGCAGTTGGGGCATCGGCGGGCTTTCGGGCTGGGCTGGAGGCGGGTTTCTCGGGGGTGAATGCTAAAGGAAAAGGCGGATCGTTAACACATTAATCGTTCCCCGCCGGGGATTTCTTCGGAGAACGCTTTTTCGCCATGGAAAGTGCAATCGAGTATCCGGATCGTGCATTTTTAGCCATCGTTCACATCTTCATAATGGGCCCCAGGTTACCGGAATCAGCCTCTTCGCCCCACGCGGCGAGGGCCGGCCCAACCGGTGGCGACTAACAATAAATAGACCGGGTATCCGCATGAAAAAGCCAAATCCTCTGCTCGAAGACCTCCGTGCCATCCTGCCTGCCATCGCCGCCAATGCCGCCCGTGCGGAGCAGGAGCGCATGGTGCCCGCCGAGAACATCGCCATGCTCAAGGGCATCGGCATGCACCGCGCCTTCCAGCCCAAGGCCTACGGTGGCCTGGAAATCTCCCTGCCCGAGTTCGCCGACTGCGTGGTGGCCCTGGCCGGCGCCTGTGGCGGCACCGCCTGGGCCTTCAGCCTGCTGTGCACCCACAGCCACCAGATGGCGATGTTCTCCAAGCGCCTGCAGGACGAGGTGTGGGGCGAGAACCGCGACGCCACCGCGAGCAGCAGCATCGCGCCCTTCGGCAAGGCCGAGAACGTCGAGGGCGGCATCATCCTCAACGGTGAGTTGGGCTGGAGCAGCGGCTGCGACCACGCCGAATGGGCCATCGTCGGCTTCCGCCGCCCGGCGGGCGAGGGCGAGCCGCCGGTCTATTGCTTCGGCGTGGTGCCCCGTGCGGACTACGATATACGTGACGACTGGTACGTCGCCGGCATGCGCAGCAGCGGCACCAAGACGCTGATCCTCAAGGACGTGTTCATTCCCGATCACCGCATCGAGGCGGCCAAGGACATGATGGAAGGCCGTTCCGCCGGCTTCGGTCTGTACCCGGACAGCAAGATCTTCTACGCCCCCTACCGCCCGTACTTCGCCAGTGGTTTCGCCGCCATCAGCCTGGGCGTCGCCGAGCGCATGCTGGTGGCCTATGCCGAGAAGACCAGGAACCGTGTGCGTGCCTACACCGGCGTCAGTGTCGGCACCGCCACCCCGGCATTGATGCGCCTGGCCGAATCCACCCACCAGGTCGCTGCCGCCCGTGCCTTCCTGGAGAAGACCTGGCAGGAGCACGCCGAACACGCCGAGCGCCACCAGTACCCGGATCGCCCGACCCTGGCCTTCTGGCGCACCAACCAGGCCTATGCGGTGAAGATGTGCATCCAGGCCGTGGACCGCCTGTTCGAGGATGCCGGCGGCACCGCCTGGTTCGACGCCAACGAGATGCAGCGGCTGTTCCGCGACTCGCACATGACCGGCGCCCACGCGTACACCGACTACGACGTCTGCGCGCAGATACTCGGCCGCGAGCTGATGGGCCTGGAGCCCGACCCGAGCATGGTCTGACCTGCTCCGCGCCACACTCCGTTCGCTCACCTGCCAACCGGGCGCGGGCCCGGTTGCGAGGAATCGCCATGACTCAACAGAACAATGAAGCGGGCTTCGACCCGCGTGCCTTCCGCCGTGCCCTGGGTAACTTCGCCACCGGCGTGACCGTCATGACCGCCGCCGCCGATGGCCGCCGCGTGGGCATGACCGCCAACAGCTTCAACTCGGTGTCGCTGGACCCGCCGCTAGTGCTCTGGAGCATCGACAAGCGCGCCACCAGCCACGAGGTCTTCGCCCGTGCCGGGCACTTCGCGGTGAACGTGCTGGCCGCCGACCAGATCGACATTTCCAACCAGTTCGCCCGCCCCAGCGACGACCGCTTCGCCGGCCTGCGCGTGGAGGAGGGTGCCGGTGGTGCGCCGCTGCTTGAGGAATGCGCGGCGCGCTTCCAGTGTGAGAAGTACCAGGAGCTGGACGGTGGCGATCACTGGATCCTGATTGGCAAGGTCGTCGCCTTCGATGATCTGGGCCGGGCGCCGCTGCTGTATCACCAGGGCGCCTATTCGACGGTGCTGCCGCACCCGCGCCTGCTGAAGAAGGACGAGGCCGCCACCCGCACCGCCTTCCAGGGGCGCCTCAACGACAACCTCTATTACCTGATGACCCAGGCCGTGCGCGGCTACCAGGAGGACTACCAGCCCCGGCAGCTGTCCACCGGGCTGCGCACCAGCGAGGCGCGCATGCTGATGGTGCTGGAGAAGGATGCGAGCCTGGGCATGGCCGCCCTGCAGCAACTGGTGAACATGCCGACGCGGGAGATCGAAGCGGCGGTGGACACCCTGACCCGCAAGGGCATGCTCGCCGGCGATGCCCAGGGCTGCAGCCTCACGCCCGCGGGCATGGACCAGGCGGAAACCCTCTGGGAGATCGCCGAACGCCAGCAGGAGCGCGTCTTCGCCCGCTTCAGCCAGGAGCAGCTGGCCACCTTCAAGGAGATGCTGCGGGCGGTCGCCCGACTGGGCGAGGCCTGAGGCGAGGTGCCGTGCGGGAGGCCTAGACGGCGTCCCGCATGGCGCGCAGGTCCAGGGCGTCCTGGTGCATGCGCTGGATGACGGCGAACAGCTGCTGGCGCAGGGACTCGTCGCCGATACGGTCGGCGGCGCGCATCACGGCGATGGCGGCGTCCTCGTTGTGGATGGCGACGCGTTCCAGGTTCTTGCGGAAATCTCGTGTGGCGCGTGTCACGGGTAGGACCTCGGGGAAAACTGCGCGCAGTCTGGGGGATGAATGTTGCCGTGAGGTTGCAGCGAGCCGGCTGGCAATGGCCTGCAACAGATTCCCGGGCGCAAAAAAAACCGACCTGCAAGAGGTCGGTATTACCCATATGGGCCTGCCAATCAGAAGCATTTTGCATGCATCCATCTGCCGTTGGATGCGGGGCCATGATCGTGGGATTGGATGACGGTTTCATGTCGCGCGTGTGATGTTTTCATTCGAGCGTGGGAAGCCATGTCCTCAGGACGTGGTCATGAGTCATCGGCTCTGCCTGTGAGGATTCAAGCGGAGGACCCGACAGGATCGTAGGGTGTGCCGTGGCACCGCCGCACGGTGCTTCCGGCGAGTTCCAGGTGCGCGCAGCACACCCGTCCGGAGTGAGCAGTGGCTGCACGCTTCGAGGTCTGGTGTGCCCTCTGCCAGGGAGCCAAAAGCAACGCCACGTCCTAACGCGGTATTGCCCTGGGCGTTAAAGCCAGTCGCTGATGGGAAGCCTTCGTGAACCACGGGCAGGCTTCAGGTAGCATCGCTTGCTTCGACGATCCCTGGTCCGCCTCGCAATGAACAAAGACGATATCCCGGCATTCAGTATCAGCACCCAGCTCACCATGCTCGGCCGCGACCCGGCGGAGCAGTTCGGCTTCGTCAACGCGCCGCTCTACAAGGGCTCGACCATCATCTACAAGACGCTGGATGACATCGAAGCCCGGCGCAGCCGCTTCTCCTACGGCACGGCCGGTTCGCCGACCATCGCCCACCTGGAGGACGCCTGGACCCAGCTCACCGGCGCCAAGGGCACCGTGCTGTCCACCTCGGGCCTGGGGGCCGTGGCGCTGGCGCTGTTCAGCACCACCAAGGCGGGCGATCACATCCTGATCCCCGACAGCGTCTACCGGCCCACGCGCAATTTCTGCAACCAGATGCTGGCTCGCTACGGCGTGACCACCACCTACTACGACCCGATGATCGGCGCCGATATCGAACGCCTGATCGGCCCGAACACCACCACCCTGTTCCTGGAAGCGCCCGGCTCGCAGAGCTTCGAGGTGCAGGACATCCCGGCCCTGGTGGAGGTGGCGCGCCGCCACGGGGTGAAGACCATCCTCGACAACACCTGGGCGACGCCGATCTTCTTCCGTGGCCACGACCACGGCATCGACCTGACGGTGGAGGCGGGCACCAAGTACCTGGGCGGGCATTCGGACATCCTGCTGGGGCTGGTCACCGCCAACGAGGCTTGCTGGCCGGCCCTGCGCGCCACCTACGACGCCATGTCGATGCTGCCCGGCGCGGAAGACTGCGTGCAGGCGCTGCGTGGCATGCGCACGCTGTTCCTGCGGCTCAAGGAAGCAGAGCGGCGTGGCCTGGAGATGGCCCGCTGGCTGAGCGAGCGCCCGGAGGTGTCCCGCGTGTTGCACCCGGCCTTCGAGAGCTGCCCCGGCCATGCCCACTGGAAGCGCGACTTCAAGGGCTCGTCCGGGCTGTTCTCCATCGTCCTGGCGCCGGGCTACACCCGCGATGGCCTGGCGGCGATGCTCGACAACCTGTCGATCTTCAGCATGGGCTTCTCCTGGGGCGGCTACGAAAGCCTGGTGATCCCCTTCGATTGCAGCACCTACCGCACCGCCACCCGCTGGGAGGCCGAAGGCTTCGCCTTGCGCCTGCAGATCGGCCTGGAAGACATGGACGACCTCAAGGGCGACCTGGCCCGTGGTTTCGCCCGCCTGGCCGCAGCTGGCTGAGACGCTGCGGATGGGCGGTCAGGACGAATCGCGCCCGGGCAGCAGCTGGCTGTAGGGTGCCTCGGCGCCGCCCGTGCGCCGTAGCAGGCGCACGTCGGTGACTTCGATGTTGCAGTCGGCGAGCCAATCCTGGATCGCTTCGCTGGAGCGGGACGGCCGTTTCTCGCCCGGGAACTCGAGGGTGTAGATGGAGAAGCCTATGGCCTTGATGTTGGGGATGTCCCGGGTGTTCATCTTCATGTGCCGGGGTTCACCCTTGAACCGGTAACTGATCAACCATTCCATAAGCGTCTGCGGACTCGATCGCACTGCATCGGTGCACTGGCGTACCGATGACCCCCTGATATCAGAAGTGGCAAACCTAGCAGAACGCGCCGCGCTGGCAATGCTAGCAATCTGCTGCAACCCGCGCCCTTGAGCATTGGCGGCACTTGGCGACGAAAGGCATGTCACGCCATGCAGCGGAAGTCGTTTTTAACGGTCGATTTTCCTATCGGTAGCCAGGGTTCGGGGGTCGTCATGTGCGGAGGCGTCGAGGTGGCGGGTCGTTTTACGGAAAGCGGCAGGGCGAGGCGGGTGTACTTCCTCAGCCCCAGGGCGGAACTGCCCGTGGTGCGACCCGATGGCTCCATCGAGTGGGTTCCCTGGGGGCGCCGGCCACGGCAGCCGGGGGCCTTGCCCGCCAGTGGCTGGGCGCGGGAGAACTGCATGACCCTGGAAGCCTGGGAGCCCTATCGCCCACAGGCGGTGAAGATCGCCGTGCAGCGCTACATGGAGAAGGACCGGGCGCAGCAGCCGCACTGGTTCGACCTGGTGGCGAGCCAGTGCCTGCAAGGCGTGCTGCTGGAGACCGAGCGGGAGCGCCGGGTCTATGTGGTGATCGGGCAGCCGCCGCTGGGCTGCGAATTCATCCAGGACCGTTGGCCGTTGATCTCGGCCTGATCCGGGCTAGCCGTCCACCCGGTGGGTGGTGACGCCGGAGACGCCGATCTCCTGGGAGGCGAGCACCTTGTTCTCGAAGGAGGAGCCGCCCAGGCTGCGGTCCACCTCCAGCTGCCCGCGGTGCTCGGCAATGATGTGCGCGAGGGCCAGCTCCAGGCCCATTTCCTTTTCCGTGTGGCGCACACGAAGGCTTCTTGGTGCGCCCCTGAGCTTGTACTGGATATCGAAGTAATGCATTGCAGCCTTCCTTGTTGGCGAACCTGGCTCTTTCTCCCGTTGCGATAGTGCAGCGGAAACCGGGGCCTGCGCCAGTGCGAAGCCGATCTTTCGTCGCAACGGCGAATGCCGGCGGCGACCGCAGATTGGAGCGATGCAGGGGCTTGCGGGTTCCGGTCGCGTGCAGCGCGGGTCGAGGAGGGCGGAAGGATGCGGGTTGCGACGGCGCGCCCGGGTGGTTGCCCGGGCGTGCCGCTGGGGTCACGCGCTCAGGGCGCGGGGTCGAAAGCTGCGGCGGTTGGCGATGGCAATGGCGAATTCCTCGCTCAGCACCTTGCTCAGCTGCCGGATGGACAGCGGCGACGACAGCTCGGCCTGGGTCATGCCGTGGATGGTGATCACGTCCAGATCGGTACGGCGGGTGAATTGCAGCGAGACCGTGCCGTTTTCCATGCGGGTCGCCTCGCACATGTAGGCGGGCATGTAGAGGGTGAAGAGTTTGCCGATATCGGCCATGGCGAGCGGCATGCGCGTTTCCTCCTTGAATGCGGTTGGGCTGACCACCTGGTCACGGCATCAGCGTAGGCGAAATCCAGTCGCTGTAAACACTGTCAGTGTGAGCCGTGCCACGACTCGAAAAGTGCCGTCCGTCACGTCCGCTTTTGCTGCCTTCAGGCCGCAACCCGCATGGATACAGGGTTATGACCACTTGGTCAGGAAATGAGGATTTCACTAGCGTATTTTTTGTATACAACCCTCTGGATATATGCAGACACTTTTGTTTACAGTGCGCCCACAACAACGACAAGAAGTGAGTGCACCTCCTCATGAACAAGCTATCCGAAGCTACGTCCGTCGCATCACGTCCGGAAGACGAGAACCTTGGCATCGGCGCCAACCTCGCCTACGGATTGCAGCATGTCCTGACGATGTATGGCGGCATAGTCGCCGTCCCGCTGATCCTCGGCCAGGCGGCAGGGCTAAGCCCTTCCGAAATCGGTCTGTTGATCGCCGCCTCGTTGTTCGCTGGCGGCCTCGCAACCCTCCTCCAGACCCTCGGCCTGCCGTTCTTCGGCTGTCAGCTGCCCCTCGTCCAGGGCGTGTCCTTCGCCGGCGTCGCCACCATGATCGCCATCCTCGGCAGCAACAACGGTGAGGGCGGCATCCAGTCGGTGCTGGGCGCGGTGATGGCCGCATCACTGATCGGCCTGTTGATCACCCCCATCTTCTCCCGCGTCACCAAGTTCTTCCCGCCCTTGGTCACGGGGGTGGTGATCACCACCATCGGCCTGACGCTGATGCCGGTGGCCGCACGCTGGGCCATGGGCGGTAACAGCCAGTCCCCGGACTTCGGCAGCATGACCAACATCGGCCTGGCCGCCATGACCCTGGGCATCGTGCTGCTGCTGAGCAAGATCGGCAGCTCCACCATCTCGCGCCTGTCGATCCTCCTGGCCATGGTCCTTGGCACCCTGATCGCCATGGCCCTGGGCCTGACCGATTTCTCCAAGGTCGCTGAAGGCCCGATCGTGGCGATGCCGTCGCTGCTGCACTTCGGCATGCCGACCTTCCACGTTGCCGCCATCCTGTCGATGTGCATCGTGATCCTGGTGACCCTGGTGGAAACCTCGGCCGATATCCTCGCCGTGGGCGAGATCATCGGCACCAAGGTCGACTCCAAGCGCCTCGGCAACGGCCTGCGCGCCGACATGCTGTCCAGCGTGCTGGCGCCGCTGTTCGGTTCCTTCACCCAGAGCGCCTTCGCCCAGAACGTCGGCCTGGTCGCCGTCACCGGTGTGAAGAGCCGCTACGTGGTGGCCACCGGTGGCCTGATCCTGGTCACCCTGGGCCTGCTGCCGGTGATGGGGCGCGTGGTCGCTGCCGTGCCGACCTCGGTACTTGGGGGCGCCGGCATCGTGCTGTTCGGCACCGTCGCCGCCAGCGGCATCCGCACCCTGGCCAAGGTCGACTACCGCAACAACATGAACCTGATCATCGTCTCCACCTCCCTCGGCTTCGGCATGATCCCGATCGCCGCACCGAGCTTCTACGAGCACTTCCCCGCCTGGTTCGAAACCATCTTCCATTCCGGCATCAGCTCGGCGGCAATCATGGCCATCCTGCTGAACCTGGTGTTCAACCAGTTCACCGCCGGTAACCCCGACCAGCCTTCGGTGATCTCCGCCGGCCACGAACGCAGCCTGCGCTACACCGACATCGCCGCGCTGAACGATGGCGATTACTTCCAGAACGGCAAGCTGTACGACGCCGAAGGTAACGAAGTGCCGCTGGCCGACGATGACGACCACCACGGCAGCCCGGCCCCAAGGCCGACGCGAAGCCAGGCGGACGCGGTGCACTGACGCACCCCCGCGATAAACCGGACCCGGCCCCAGTGGCCGGGTTCTTTATTTGGGGCATCGGCCACACCGGCCGGCACGTTCCCGTAGGAGCGAGCTCTGCTCGCGAAGCTTCTGCGGGAGGCATGCCTTGACAGCCATCCACCGGAGGGGGGCGTGTCTGCGAGGGGGAGGGTGCAGGAGAGGCAAGGGCGATGCTGCGCATCGCTTGGCGACTGAAATGGCTCTGTCTGCGTTAGCTGTTGTGGTTCTAAAACAAGCGCTCAAGCACGGCCCTTTCCGGGCGTCCAAGAGTTCGTACCACCGCCACCGCATGGGTTTCGCTTCGCTCTACACCATCCTACGAAAGCCCGTGCGCACCACGTAGCGATGCGCTGGACGAAGAAAGTTGGAGCAGCCGCCAACGCCCCTCCAGGAGGCCGAACGCAGTCGTTGCGCCGGGGGACGAGCGGCATGGATGCCGCGAGAGGCGCGCCAGGCCATGGATGGCCCATCGCGCCGGCCCCCGATAGCGACGATGGAGTGAGGGAACCCCGGCGAAGCCGGGGCCGGATGATGGGGCAAGCCCTTTTGGTTCCTTTTAAGTGGTTCGGCATTCCGACGATTGTTAAAAGGGACTCGCCCGGGTGGGCGAAACCAGAAGCACCAACAAAACTCGGCAATCAGCTGGGTCCAAATCTTCTAGCAACACTTAACGCAGACAGAGCCACTGAAATCGCCCCTACAGTCACCCCGAAAATTGCGTTGGAAGGAGGGCGCAGGGAACCCCGGGGCCTTCCTGCAATCTCTGATAACGCTTTGTTACCGCTGCCCGGGCCGTTGCGTTTGACCTGGGCTTTTGCCTTCACCAAGCTACGCGCTTCGCCACCACTGCCCAGGAATCCCCCGCGTGTCCCCAGCTTTCCGCCACTGGCGCCGAACCCTTTTCTGCCTCATTCCCCTTGCTGCGCTGCTGTCAGGTTGCGACCAGGGCGAGCCCGAGAAGCCCCAGCCGCCGGTCAAGGCCACCACCTACCTCGCCGTCGACTGGAGCCAGGTGCCCGCCACGGCCGACCAGGAGCTGCTCAACGGCTTCGCCGCCTGGCGCTCGGCCTGCACTCGCCTGGCCAAGGACCCGGTCTGGTCCGCCACCTGTGCCGCCGCGGCGCCGGTGCCCATGGAAGCCAGCGCCGTCCGCGCCTTTCTCGGTGCCAACCTGCAGCCCTATAGCCTGCGTTCGGCGGAGAAGGGCGAGCACGGCCTGATCACCGGCTACTACGAGCCGGTCTACCCCGGCCACCTGCAACGCACCGAACAGGGGCAGGTGCCGGTCTATGGCGTGCCGGACGACCTGATCGTCGTCGCCCTTGACGAGATCTACCCCGAGCTCAAGGGCAAGCGCCTGCGTGGCCGCTTGGAAGGCCGGGTGCTCAAGCCCTACGACGATGCCGCCGCCATTCGTGGCGAGGGCGTCAAGGCCCCGGTGCTGGCCTGGCTCAATGACCCGATGGACCTGCAGTTCCTGCAGATCCAGGGCTCCGGGCGCATCCAGCTGGACGATGGCCGCCAGCTGCGCATCGGCTACGCCGACCAGAACGGCCACCCCTATCGCCCCGTTGGCCGCTGGCTGGTGGAACAGGGGCTGCTGCAGAAGGAGGAGGTGAGCATGGGCCGCATCCGTGACTGGGCTGTCGCCAACCCCGGCCGGGTCGATGAGCTGCTGGCCAGCAACCCCAGCTATGTGTTCTTCAGTGCCCGCCCGGACAGCAACGAAGGCCCCCGAGGCTCCCTCAACGTGCCCCTCACCGCCGGCTACAGCGTGGCCATCGACCGCAAGGTGATCCCCCTCGGCAGCCTGCTCTGGCTTTCCACCACCCGCCCGGACGGCGCCCCCGTGGTACGCCCGGTGGCGGCCCAGGACACCGGCGGCGCCATCGTCGGCGAAGTGCGCGCGGACCTGTTCTGGGGCTCCGGCCACGAGGCCGGCGAACTGGCCGGCAACATGAAGCAGGAAGGGCGCATCTGGATGCTCTGGCCCAAGGGCATGGCGCCGCCCGAAACGCCCTGAACCTGGGCGGTACTCGACTATCCGCAGGAAAAGGAGATTTCCATGAGCGACTACATCCTCCTGAACAAGGCCAACTGGGACCAGCGCGCGGTGCTTCACGCCACCTCGCGCGGCTATGACGCGGCGGCCTTCGTCGCCGACCCGCAGCACCTCTCCGAGGTGGTGCGCTTCGACCTGCCGCGCCTCGGCGACATCAGCGGCCTGCGCGGCGTGCACCTGCAGTGCCACATCGGCACCGACACCCTGTCCCTGAGCCGGCTCGGCGCGCAGATGTGCGGGCTGGATTTCTCGCCGCAATCCATCGCCGAGGCCCGTTCCCTGGCCGAGCGGTGCGGCACGCCGCTGGAATGGCTGGAGTCGGACGTGTACGACGCCGACCAGGTGCTGGAACCCGGCGCCTTCGACCTCGTCTACACCGGTATCGGCGCGCTCTGCTGGCTGCCCAGCATCGAGCGCTGGGCCCGCGTCGTGGCCTCGCTGTTGAAGCCGGGCGGGCGCCTGTTCATTCGCGAGGGCCATCCGATGATGTGGGGGATAGACGAGGAGCGGGAGGACACCCTCCATGTCGACCTACCGTACTTCGAACGGGCCGAGCCGCTGGTCTGGGAATGCGACACCACCTACGTGGAGTCCCCCGACACGCTCACCGCCACCGTCACCCATATCTGGAACCACGGCCTGGGCGAGATCATCACCGCATTGCTCAGCCATGGCATGGAGATCACCGCCCTGGAAGAGCACCAGAGCCTGCCCTGGAACGCGCTGCCCGGGCGCATGAGCCAGCACGCCGATGGCGAATGGCGCCTGGACGAGGCACCCTGGCGTCTGCCCCTGAGCTATACGTTGCAGGCGATCAAGCGCTGACGATTGCTGATTGCTGATTGCTGGAGGACGACCCATGAAGCCTTTTATCCCCCGTGCATTGCTCGCCCTGCTGCTCATCGCGGCCTGGTGCGCGCCGGCCCAGGCCCTGACCCTGCGTTGCAGCAAGGGCCTGGTGTTGCAGGAAGACAGCCTGGAGGAGGTGCTGCGCAAGTGCGGCGAGCCGGACAAGCGCGTGCGCACGCTGCCGGCCCTGCGCAACAACGGCGTGCCCAAGCTCAACGCGGTGACCGTGGACATCTGGACCTACGGCCCGCGCAACGGCATGACCCGCGAGCTGCACTTCATCGAAGGCAAGCTGAAGGAAGTCAGGAGCACCCGCGACTAGCCGATCGGGCGGGCGCGCGCCGCCCGGGCCACGTAGAATCGCGCCCCTGAATCTTTCCTCGAGGTCGCAAGGTGGAACTACAGCAGGGCTTCGTCCTGACCCGGCACTGGCGCGATACGCCCGCGGGCACGGAAGTGGGCTTCTGGCTGGCGACCGATGACGGCCCCCGCTACCTGCGCCTGGCGCCGCAGACCTCCGTGGCCTTCCTCCCCGCCGAGCAGCGCGAGCGCGCCGAAGCGCTGCTGAAGAACGAGCGTGGCGTCGAACTGCGGCCCCTGGGGCTCTGCGATTTCCGCCACCGCCCGGTGCTCGGCCTCTATTGCCAGCAGCACCGGCAACTGATCGGCCTGGACAAGAGCCTGCGCCAGGCCGGTGTCGACGTCTTCGAGGCCGATATCCGCCCGCCCGAGCGCTACCTGATGGAGCGCTTCATCACCGCCCCGGTGCTCTTCGGCGGCACGCCCGATGCCGAGGGTGCACTGATGGACGGGCAGATGAAGCCGGCGCCCGACTACCGTCCGCGCCTGCGCCTGGTGTCCCTGGACATCGAGACCACCCTCCACGGCGAGCTCTACTCCATCGCCTTGGAAGGCTGCGGCCAGCGCCAGGTGTACATGCTCGGCCCGGCCAACGGCGATGCCCGCGAGGTGGACTTCGACCTGGAGTACTGCGACGACCGCGCACAGCTGCTCGAACGCCTCAACCAGTGGCTGGTGGAGCATGACCCGGATGCCATCATCGGCTGGAACCTGGTGCAGTTCGACCTGCGCGTGCTCAACGAGCACGCCAAGCGCCTCAAGGTGCCCCTGCGCCTGGGGCGCGGTGGCGAGGCCATGGGCTGGCGCGAGCACGGCAGCCGCAACAACCACTACTTCGCCGAAGCCCCGGGGCGGCTGATCATCGACGGCATCGAGGCGCTGCGCTCGGCCACCTGGAGCTTCCCCTCGTTCAGCCTGGAGAACGTCGCCCAGACCCTGCTCGGCGAGGGCAAGGCCATCGACACCCCCTACCAGCGCATGGACGAGATCAACCGCATGTTCGCCGAGGACAAGCCCGCCCTCGCGCGCTACAACCTCAAGGACTGCGAGCTGGTGACGCGCATCTTCGAGAAGACCGAGCTGCTCACCTTCCTCCTCGAACGGGCCACGGTCACCGGCCTGCCCGCCGACCGCAGCGGCGGCTCGGTGGCCGCCTTCTGCCACCTGTACATCCCGCTGATGCACCGCCAGGGCTTCGTCGCGCCCAACCAGGGCGAACGCATGCCCGAGGCCAGCCCGGGCGGCTTCGTCATGGACTCGCGCCCCGGCCTGTACGAGTCGGTGCTGGTGCTGGACTACAAGAGCCTGTACCCCTCGATCATCCGCACCTTCCTCATCGACCCGGTGGGGCTGGTGGAAGGGCTGCGCCAGCCCGGTGACGAGCACTCGGTGCCGGGCTTCCGCGAAGCGCGTTTCTCACGCACGCGGCACTGCCTGCCGGCCATCGTCGAGCGGGTGTGGCAGGGGCGCGAGACGGCCAAGCGCGAGCACAACCAGCCGCTGTCCCAGGCGCTGAAGATCATCATGAACGCCTTCTACGGCGTGCTCGGCTCCAGCGGCTGCCGCTTCTTCGACCCGCGCCTGGCCTCGTCCATCACCCTGCGCGGCCACGAGATCATGCGCCGCACCCGCGCGCTGATCGAGGCGCAGGGGCACCAGGTGATCTACGGCGACACCGACTCCACCTTCGTCTGGCTCGGCCGCGCCCATGGCGAGCAGGAGGCGGCCGCCATCGGCCGGTCGCTGGTGCAGCGGGTCAACCAGTGGTGGCGCGAGCACCTGCAGCAGGAATACGGCCTGGAAAGCGCGCTGGAGCTGCAGTACGAAACCCACTACAGCCGCTTCCTGATGCCCACGGTGCGGGGCGCGGAGGAGGGCAGCAAGAAGCGCTACGCCGGGCTGGTGACGCGTGCCGACGGCAGCGAGGAGATGGTCTTCAAGGGGCTGGAAACGGTGCGCACCGACTGGTCGCCGCTGGCCCAGCGCTTCCAGCAGGAGCTGTACCTGCGCATCTTCAACCGCGAGCCCTACCAGGACTATGTGCGCGACTACGTGCGCCGCACCCTGGCCGGCGAGCTGGACGAGCTGCTGATCTACCGCAAGCGCTTGCGCCGGCGGCTGGACGACTACGAGCGCAACGTCCCGCCCCATGTGCGTGCCGCGCGCCTGGCCGATGACTACAACCAAAGCCAGGGGCGCCCGCGCCAGTATCAGAACGGCGGCTGGATCAGCTACCTGATCACCGTCGCCGGGCCCGAGCCCCTGGAGAACCGCCGCGCGCCCATCGACTACGACCACTACGTCACCCGCCAGCTGCAGCCGGTGGCGGATGCCATCCTGCCCTTCGTCCAGGGCGACTTCAGCAAGCTGATCGACGGCCAGCTCGACCTGTTCTGAGCCGGGGTCGGGTCAGTCGGGCAGGTTGACCAGGGGAATCGCTTCGCCGCCGGTGCGGTTCTGCTGGCGTTCGTCCATCCACTCGGCGACCCGGGCACCGAACTCGGCGGGCACCTTACGGCCCACGCGGCGGGAAATATCGAGGATGGTCTGCTGGGCCAGCGCCTCTTCCATGCGCTTCTGCGCCGTCAGCATCACCGCATGGATGGAGCAGGTGCCTTCCAGCGCCCAGTCCGGCGGCGAACCTTCGAACAGGGCGCAGCGCCCGCGGATATCCCGGCATTCGAAGATCGACTTGTGCCCATCGATGGCGCGGACGATATCCAGCACGGTGATCTCGTCCGAAGGGCGGGCCAGGCGGAAGCCGCCGCGCACGCCTTCGGTCGCTGCCACCAACCCGGCCTTGGCCAGCTTGGTGAACACCTTCGCCAGGTACTCCTGGGGCACGCCCTGCAGTTCGGCCATGTCGCGCACGCTGGCTTCGCGGCTGTCACCGCGTTCGTCCACGAGAAAGAGCAGGCAGTGGATGCCGTACTCGACCCCTGCGCTGTAAAGAGACATTCATAACTCCGACTGTTTGTGTCGCATATATTCTGCGATCTGTTCCCATGCATCTCAAGGTCCGCTGCGGCTTCGGCGATGGGCGGGGCTGCCGTCCGTCCGCTCCAACACTGTTGTTCAGTGCCTTGGAGGCTGCAGAAAGGTGCGCCCTTGAGCGGTGCAGCCAGCAGCATGGCGAGCGAGGCACTGGAGGGCAAAGAAAAAATACTTGTCGCCATAAACTACGATCAATATAGTCGTAGATGTGAGCGGCTGATGGCGCCACACGAACAGCAGTACCCGGACATGCAGTTGGCGCCACTCGTAGCCCCGTCCCTATTCGAACCGAATACGACCCTTACCTCTTTGGAGATACGAACATGAAACAACGCATCCTGATCGTCGGCGCTGGCTTCGGTGGCATGTGGAGCGCCCTCAGTGCCACGCGCCTGCTGGACATCCATGGCCGCACCGATGTCGAGGTCAGTGTCCTCGCGCCCCAGGCCGAACTGCGCGTGCGTCCGCGTTTCTACGAAGCCGGCGTGCACCGCATGAAGGCGCCGCTGGGCGAGCTGTTCGCCGCCGTCGGCGTGAACTTCGTCAAGGGCCTGGTGGACCGCATCGATGTGGCAGGCAAGCGCGTGGCCTACCGCGACGAGCAGGGCGCTCCGGCCGAGCTGGCCTACGACCGCCTGGTACTGGCCACCGGCAGCAGCGTGGTACGGCCGAAGATGGCGGGTGTCGAGCACGCCTTCGACGTCGACCAGATCGAAGAGGCCGTGCGCCTGGAAGAGCACATCCGCTCGCTGGGCGCGCTGCCGGCCTCCAAGGCGCGCAACACGGTGGTGGTCGCCGGTGGCGGCTTCACCGGCATCGAAACCGCCGCCGAGATGCCGGCCCGCCTGCGTGAAGCGCTGGGCGCCGACGCTGAGGTGAGGGTGGTGGTGGTCGACCGTGGCGCGCGCATCGGCGCCGCCCTGGGCGACGGCCCGCGTGCGCAGATCGTCGAAGCCTCGGAAGAGCTGGGCATCGAATGGTGCCTGGACGCCAGCGTCGCCTCGGTGGACGAAGGCGGCGTGACCCTCGCCGACGGCCGTCGCATCGAGGCCAGCACCGTGGTCTGGACCGTGGGCGTGCGTGCCAGTTCGCTGACCGAACAGATCCCCGCCGAGCGTGACGCTCAGGGCCGCCTGCACGTGGACCGCAACCTCAAGGTGATCGGCCAGGACGACGTCTTCGCCACCGGTGACGTCGCCTACGCCGCCTCCGACGACCTGGGCAACTTCGCCCTGATGTCCTGCCAGCACGCCATCGCCCTGGGCCGCTCTGCCGGCAACAACGTCGCTGCCAACCTGCTCGGCGTCGAGCCGATCCCCTACAGCCAGCCCAAGTACGTCACCTGCCTGGACCTGGGCGCCTGGGGCGCGGTGTTCACCGAAGGCTGGGACCGCCAGGTCAAGCTGGTGCGTGAGGAGGGCAAGCAGCTGAAGACCCAGATCAACAGCGTGTGGATCTACCCGCCGGCCGCCAACCGCGCCGAAGCCCTGGCCGCCGCCGACCCGGCGATCCCGGTCGTCGCATAAGCCACGGCGTCACCCCAGCCCCGACGGTCGCAGGACCGGCGGGGCTTTTTGCATTGATGGGTTTCGCGGGGCTCGCGGAACGCCGCCCGCCCCATCCACGAAGGCTCGGATGCTCACCCGTAGGATGGGTAGAGCGGAGCGAAACCCATGGGGTTGCGAGCCCACAGACGAGTCGCCCCCGGGCACCGCCCGTAGGAGCGAGCTCTGCTCGCGAAGCGCCTCGCATCAAGCCGGCCGCTGCATCACCACCAGGCGCAGGGCGAGGGCGCCGAACAGGCTGGCCAGGCCCCATCTCTGCAGGCTGGCGAAGCGGCCACGGCCGTTGAGACGGTGTGCCATGGCTCCGCCCACCAGGCCGAGGGCGGCATGGAAGAGGAAGGCCAGCAGGGTGAGCAGGGCGCCCAGCAGCAGGAGCTGCTCGGCGATGGGGCCGCGCTCGGGCACCACGAACTGTGGCAGAAAGACGATGAAGAACAGCAGCGCCTTGGGGTTGAGCAGGCTGTTGAGGGTGGCGCGCATCAGCACCGCCCGCAGCGGCAGCGGCGCGACGCCCGTGGTGCCGGCGGTGGCGCTGCTGCGCAGGGTCTTCCAGGCCATCCACAGCAGGTAGAGGGCCCCGGCCAGGCGGATGATGTCGAAGGAGGGTGGCCAGGCCGCCACCAGGCCGGTGATGCCGGCGGCGGTGAGCAGGGTCAGGGTCGCATCCGCCAGGCTGATGCCCAGCGCCGCCGCCAGGCCACCGCGCCAGCCGCAGGAAACCCCGTGGCTGATGACGAAGGCCATGTTCGGCCCCGGCGAGATCAGCAGCAGCGCCACCGCGCAGGTGAAGATGACGAAGGTGTCGAGGTCGAGCATGGCAGCGGTCCTGGCGAGGGCCGCGGGTGCGGCCGGTCGCGCAACACTACCGGGCCGTCGCCGGCATCACCCGCTACAGCTGCGCGGTTTTTTCATGGCACACCCGGTGTCAGTCAGGGCAGGGTGAGCGCCGGCGTGGTCACCAGGGTCAGGCTCTGCAGGGTGCAACTGCCCCAGGGCAGGCTGGTCGCCGACAGGCTGTTGCTGGCGTTGCTCCAGGTGGTGGCCAACGTTGCGGCGCTGCAGGTCACGGTGCCGATCTTGATGCCCATATTGCTGACATTCACGGTCGTGACGCTGGTCGGTTGCCAGGGCCAGGGCAGGCCTTGCGGGGCAATGGTCGCGCAGAGCGGGTTGCTGCCGGTCAGGGTGGCGGCCGTCACGGAGGCTCCACCGCCGGGGTTGGCGACCCCGTGCACCGTGAGCGTGCAGGTGACCGCCGGCAGCACCGGGTTGTACTTCACGCTGAAGGGGCCGGTAGCGGTGAAGGCGCCGCCCGGGGTGAAGGCGGAGGAGACCAGGGACCAGATGGCCAGGCCGAGCAGGGCCAGTATCTTCAGGGCGGCTTTGTAGGGGTTCATCGTGTCGTTCCTTGTCAGCGTGCGAATGCCCGGTGGCTGTCCTTGGCCCGGGGCGGTAGGCGCAGGCTAGACCCATCCAAGACGCTGCCCAGCCAGCCAAAGGATGGCGTCGCCGGATCACTCGCCTGGCCCATGGGAAGAAGTTACCCAGGGCACAGGGCGATCCCCGCTCGACGCGCTTCGGGCGGCTCTCTAATATGCAACCATTCGCTTGGATATCCGGACCGCGCCTTGACCACCTCCAACCCCATCACCGACACCGCTGCCTCCACCGGCGATCGCACCCTGCTGCTGATCAAGACCCGGGGTCCGGTGTCCACCGCCGCCCTGGCCCAGGCCCTGGAGATGACGCCGGAGGCGGCGCGCCAGCAGGTGCAGAAGCTGGTGGCCGCAGGGCTGGTGGAAGGCCGCCAGGAGCCGGCATCCGGTGCCGGGCGGCCGAGGCAGAACTGGGTGCTCACCGATGCCGGTTACGCCCGTTTCCCGGATACCCACGCGCAGCTCACGGTGCAGTTGATCGGCTCGGTGCGCCAGCTGTTCGGCGAAGAGGGGCTGGACCGCCTGATCTGCCAGCGCGAGGCGGAGTCCCGCGCGGTCTATCGCCAGGCCTGCAGCAGCCGCAGCCTGCCCAGGCGCCTGGAGCAGCTGGCGGCGGTGCGCTCGACCGAGGGCTACATGGCGCGGGTGGAGCGGGATGGCGAGGATTGGCTGCTGATCGAGGACCACTGCCCCATCTGTGTGGCGGCACGGAGCTGCCAGGGCTTCTGCCGCTCCGAGCTGCAACTGTTCCAGGAAGTGGTGGGCGAGGAGGCCGAGGTGGTCCGCGAGCAGCACCTGCTGGCCAATGCCTCCCGCTGCGTCTACCGCATCAGCGCACGATGACTTTCATACTCCCGGGCTGAAGCCCGGGCTAGCCGTAGTCGCGCCAGCGCTTGCGGGCGTGCTGGTAGGCGGCCAGGTCGGCGTAGCCGAGCTGTTCGGCGATCTCCGCGCGGCCCAGGCCCTGCAACTCCAGGTGCTGTTCCAGTTCGCCACGTACCAGGTCGAGCAACTGGCGGAAGGTCAGGCCCTGCTCCTCCAGGCGCCGGCGCAAGGTACGCGGGCTCTGGTGCAGGGCTTCGGCCTGGTTCTCCAGGCTCGGCGCTTCACCCCGTGCCAGGCTGCGGCGCACGCCGCTGGCGACCCGGGCGGCCCAGCCGCTGAGCTGGTGCTGGCGGGCCAGGCGGCGGTCGAGTTCGCTGGTCAGCAGGTCGAGCATGCCGGGGTTGTGTCCCTGCATCGGCAGGCTGAGGGTGGTCGGGGCGAAGTACAGGCGGTTGTGGTCGCAGCCGAACTGCAGGTCATCGCCGAACCAGGCCCGGTATTCGGCGTGATAGGCGGGGCGGGGGTAGGTGAAGCAGGCCCGTGCCGGTGTCACCTCGACGCCTGTGCCCCGGCGCAACTGGGTCAGCGCCATCACGTTGTAGTGCTCGACCACATAGCGGGCCAGGCCCTCGGGCGCGTCGATGCGCAGCTCCACGGCGACGCCACCGGCATCTTCCACCAGCGCCAGGTTCTCCATGTCCGAAGCCAGCGGTGCATAGCGCGCCCAGCAGGCGACGGCCTGGGCGACGTCGAGGCAATACAGGCACAGCTGGGTAAGCACGTGCAGGTCCCGCGAGGTGAACCGGGCGAACAGGTGCAGGCCGATGGCGGGGTCGTGGCGCGCGGCATCCGCCCAGAGCTGCTCCAGCTCCACCAACTGGTAGTCGCGCTGTGGGCCTCGGGACTGTGCATCGAGGTAACGCTCCAGCACCTGGCCCATGGCGCCGCGATGGAAGCGCCGGACCGGCGACTTGGCCTCGATTCGGATGTTTCTGTCCTCTTCTCGCATAGGTCGGGCGGGTGTCCTGGTTTCTCATGGCTGGGCAATGCCCCTGTCGGGCCGGAACGAGATTGCCATGAATACAACAACGCTCGCCAATAACCCCACGCTGATAGTCGCCGCCATCTTCCTGGGGTTCATCCTGCTGGAAATAGCCTGTGCCTGCTTTCGCCAACCCGAGGGTCGGCGCCGTGACGCGCTGATCGAGATCATCGGCTCCAGCCTGCTGCTGGGCTTCACCTTCCCCCTGGTGATGACCATCAGCGCCAGGCTGCTGGACCACTTCGTGCCCGAGGCGAAAGGCAGCCTGGCCGGCCTGCCCTGGCTGGCGGGGTTCGCGCTGTTCCTGGTGTTCGATGACCTCACCCAGTACGCCTGGCACCGCCTGGCCCACCGCGTGCCGCTGCTCTATGCCCTGCACCGGGCACACCACTCGGCGCCCTACATGAGCATCCGCATCGTCTACCGCAACAACAGCTTCTACTACCTGCTGATGCCGGGCCTGTGGTTGAGCGGGATGCTCATCCACATGGGGCTGGCGCCGGTCTACTACGTCTACCTGATCCTCAAGATGTGCGTGATCTTCGGCGCCCACAGCAGCGTGCCCTGGGACGACAGGCTTTACCGCATCCGCCCCCTGCGGCCGCTGATGTGGCTGCTGGAACGGACCATCTCCACGCCCTCCACCCACTCGGCCCACCACGGCCTCAGCGCCGACGACGGCGTGACCCATTACAAGGGCAACTACGGCAACCTGCTGTTCTTCTGGGATGTGCTGTTCGGCACGGCGAAGATCACCCGCCGCCGCCCCGAGCGTTACGGCATCGAGCACCTGCGCCCGGTGAGCTGGCAGCACGAGCTGTTCTGGCCTGTGGTGCGCGAGCGCGCACCGGAGCCGGAGACGGCTCCGGCCGAGGAGGCGGGTAAAGCTGCCGGTTGACGGTGAAGCCTGGAGCGGCGCTAGGTATCATCCGCCGATCCCCAGCCCGGCCCTTGTGCCGGGCTTTTCCATTCCCCGGAGCGCCCATGGACAAGCTGCTGGCCCTGAAGATGTTCGTCGCCGCCGTGGACGCCAAGGGCTTCTCGGCAGCCGCACGGCGCCTGGGCCTGGCCACCTCCTCGGTCACGCGCATGGTCGATGCCCTGGAGCAGGAGCTGGGCACGGTGCTGCTCAACCGCTCCACGCGGCAGGTGACGGTCACCGAGGCCGGTGCCGCCTATTACCAGAGTTCGCGCCAGGTGCTGGAGTATGTGGCCGAGGCCGATGCCTCGGTGATGGACGGCGGCGAGGAGCCCAGCGGGCCGCTGCGGGTTTCGCTTCCCAGCGCCTTCGGCCGCTGCCTGATTTCGCCCAGGATCGGTGAGCTGCTGCGCCGTTACCCGCGCCTGGAACTGGATATCACCCTGACCGACGAGATCGTCGACCTGCTCGGCGAGCGGGTGGACCTGTCCATCCGCCTCGGTGCGGCGGCGCCCATGGACGGCGTGGTCGCCCGCAGCCTGGGGCAGTTCCGTCGCCATGTGGTGGCCAGCCCGGCCTACCTGGCGGAGCACGGCACGCCCGGACAGCCGCTGGACCTGGCCGAGCACGACTGCCTGCGCTTCAACTACGGTGCGGCCCGCCAGGTCTGGACCTTCAGCGGCGAGGATGGCGAAGTCCGCGTACCGGTGCGTGGGCGCATGCGCAGCAACAACGTCGAGGTGCTGCGCGACGTGGCGCTGGCCGGGTCGGCGGTGGCGCTGCTGCCGGACTGGCTGGTGGATGCGGATATCGCTGCCGGCCGCCTGCTGCCGCTGTTCCCCGAGCACCTGGTCAACCCGGACGACACCAGCGCGGTGATCAGCGCGCTCTACCTGCCCAGCCAGCGGGGTTCGCGGCGGGTCGCGGCGTTCATCGAGTTCGTCGGCGGCTTGCTCTAGCGGCTGGCATTGCGCAAAAGGCAAAGCCGCTTTGCGCCCCGGGCGGATTCCCTCCACCCGCCACCTTGCCCAGGATAGGCGCCTCGAACCGTTACACCCTGAGGACCGTTGGATGAACCCTGCCAGCCATTTCGCCACCCATGCCCCCCAGGCGCTCAGCCGGGGCCTGGTGCTGCTCTTCGCCTTCTGCTGCGGCGCCATCGTCGCCAACATCTACTACGCCCAGCCGATCATCGAGCTGATCGCCCCCGATGTCGGCATCTCCACCCACGGCGCCAGCCTTATCGTCTCCCTGACCCAGGTCGGCTATGCCCTTGGGTTGTTCTTCCTGGTGCCCCTGGCGGACCTGCTGGAGAACCGCCGGCTGATGCTCGCCACCCTCGGCGTCAGTGTCCTCGCCCTGGTGGGCATGGCCCTGGCCGACGCGCCCGCCGTCCTGTTGCTGGTCTCGGCCCTGATCGGCTTCAGCTCGGTCTCGGTGCAGATGCTGATCCCCCTGGCCGCGCACCTGGCGCCCGAGGAATCCCGGGGCCGGGTGGTCGGCGGGATCATGGGCGGGCTGCTGCTGGGCATCCTCCTGGCGCGGCCGCTGTCCAGCGTGGTGGCTGACCACTTCGGCTGGCGCGCGGTGTTCTTCGGCGCCGCCGGGCTGATGCTGCTGATCGCCCTGGTGATGGCCATGGCGCTGCCCAGCCGGCGCCCCGACCACCGCGCCAGCTACGGCCAGTTGCTGGCCTCGCTCTGGCACCTGTTCCGCCGCGAGCCGGTGCTGCGCCAGCGCTCGCTGTACCAGGCGCTGATGTTCGGCACCTTCAGCCTGTTCTGGACCGCCGTGCCGGTGGAGCTGGCCCGCAACCATGGGCTGTCCCAGTCGCAGATCGCGCTGTTCGCCCTGGTCGGCGCCATCGGTGCGGTAGCTGCCCCCATCGCCGGGCGCCTGGCGGATGCGGGGCACACCCGGAGCATGTCGCGCTGCGCCATGCTGCTGGCGATGCTCAGCTTCCTCCCGGCCCTGTTCAGGCTGCCCTGGGGCGTGGTCGGCCTGGCGCTGACCGGCGTGCTGCTGGATTTCGCCGTGCAGATGAACATGGTGCTCGGCCAGCGCGAGGTCTACGCCCTGGATGCCGCCAGCCGCGGCCGGCTGAACGCGCTGTACATGACCAGCATCTTCATCGGTGGCGCCGTCGGTTCGTCTATCGCCAGCCTGCTGTACGAGCAGGGCGGCTGGCTGGCCATCGCCGCCCTTGGTGCCGCGTTGCCGCTGCTGGCCCTGGTCGCCTTCGGCCTGCACACCCGCCTGGCCACGCGGAGCCAGGTCCAGGCGGGATAACGGCCTGTTGGGTGGCACCTGTAGGGGTGAGTTCATTCGCCCAGCAGGCCGCAGGGCTGCCCTGGCTCGGTGCCCCCTGTGGCGCCGCCTGGTGGATGAAAAAAGCGCCATCCACCCTACGCACCGGTCAGCTTCGTGGCTGCGGATACGCCCTTGTAGGAGCGGCTTCAGCCGCGAAAGACCTGACGCCGGCACCGGGCCGGGATGGGCGCAATCGATTTCGCTGATATCCACTAGTGACCGATTGCGTTTCTCCGGGCCCAGCGGCGACGCGACACTGGCCCCGTCGAATCACTCACCCATCCCCACAGGAGAATCCATCATGAGCCGCTACTTCACCGCCACCCTGCTTGCCGCCGTCGTCGCCAGCAGCGCCTTCAGCGTCAGCGCCGCCGACCATCATTCCACCATCGAACGTGCCTTCAAGGACGCCGCCAGCGACCGCGCTTCCGTCAGCGAAACCCAGGTCGACCGTGGCAACAGCAGCGAAGAGCAGCGCAAGGGCCTGCCGCGCTGGTGGCATTGATTCCATCGAGTTCCATGGATGCAGAAGGGCGCCTCGAGGCGCCCTTCATCGTTTCTGGGCCGGTCCGGCGCCAGGCTAGCTGGCGGTGCGCACCGGCAGGCGGATGTTGTACGCCTCGGTGAAGGCCTGGGCGGACATGGGCCGGGAGAACAGGTAGCCCTGGCCCTCGCCGCAGCGCTCCAGCTTGAGACGAGCGCGCTGGGCTTCGCTTTCGATGCCCTCGGCGATGGTCTCCAGGTCGAAGCTGCGGGCCATGTCGAGGATGGCGCGGACCACCGAGGCGTCCCGGCGTGACTCCAGGATGCCCTGAACGAAGGAGCGGTCGATCTTGATCCGGCTCAGGGGGTAGGTCTTGAGCAGGATCAGCGAGGCGTAGCCGGTGCCGAAGTCGTCGAAGGCGATGCCTACGCCGTGGGCCCGCAGGCGCTGCAGGGTTTCCAGCACGATGTCGTCGTTGTCCAGCACGATGTTCTCGGTGACTTCCAGCTCCAGGGACTCCGGTGGCAGGCCATAGCGGGCCAGGGCCTCCAGCACCTCGGTCACCAGGTCGCCGACGCGGAACTGGGCGCTGAACAGGTTCACGCCCATGCGTATGTCTTCGGCGCCGTTGTTGCGCCAGAAGGCCAGCTGCGCGCAGGCCTCGTCGAGTATCCAGCTGCCCACGCTGGCCGCCAGCGGGCCGCCCTCCAGGGCCGGCAGGAAGGCCGCAGGCGGCAGCAGCCCGCGCTCGGGGTGCTGCCAGCGGATCAAGGCTTCGGCGCCCCGTAGGGAACCGTCGCTGAGGCGCACCTGGGGTTGGTAGAAGAGCACGAACTCGCGGTTCTCCACTGCACGGTGCAGCTCCATGGCGTGTAAATGGCGGCTCACCGCCTCCATGCGCAGTTCGGGGGTGAAGGCGGCCACCTGGCTGCGGCCGACGCCCTTGGCCTTGAACAGCGCCAGGTCGGCGTCACCCACCAGCTCCAGTGCTTCCAGGGCGTGCAGGGGCGCCAGGGCCAGGCCGCAACTGGCCGCGACCCGCACCTCGTGGCCGTCCACCAGGATGGGCTGGGCGATGTCGCTGATGGCGTTCTGCGCCACCAGCAGCGCGGACTCGGGCTGGGCGATGCCGGTGAGCAGCAGGGCGAACTCATCGCCGCCGATGCGCGCCACCAGGTCGCTGGGGCCTGCAATGGCGGCCAGGCGGTTCGCGACTTCGCGCAGGATGCCGTCGCCGATCAGGTGACCCAGGGTGTCGTTGACGTCCTTGAAACCGTCCAGGTCGATCATCAGCACCGTCACCGGCTCGGCCGCCAGCAGCGCCTCTTCGGCGCGGCGGTAGAAGCAGCCACGGTTGGCCAGGCCGGTGAGGGCGTCGAAGGTGGCCAGGCGGCGCAACTCGGCCTCTTCCTGTCGGCGCTGGCTGTTGTCGCTGAGCACCGCCTCGAAGCGCGGGTAGCCCTTTTCGCTCCAGGAGAACAGCGACAGGCCCAGGTCGAATTCGCTGCCGTCCTTGTGCAGGCCCTTGAGGGTGGTGGGCGTGCTCAGGTCGGCCAGGTAGCCGGCGGTCACGGCACGGCGGATCAGCGCCAGGAAGGACGGGCGCTCGGCCACGGCCAGCAGCGCCTCCACCGGCAGCCCGGCGCCTTCCTCGGGGGCGTAGCCCAGCAGGTCGGCGGCGGCGGGGTTCCAGGCGAGGATATGGCCCCGGTGGTCGAACCAGAGCACCGGGGTGTCGGAGTGGCCGGCGTAGCTCTCGAAGGCCGGGCGCTTGCGCTCGGCGCTCACTTCGATGCGGCGCAGCTCCAGGCGGTCGGTGGCCATGCGCGCCAGCTCCCGCAGGCGCTCGCGGTCTTCTTCGGAGAAGTCCTGGTGGGGCTGGTCGTCGATGATGCACAGCGCGCCCAGGGGCAAGCCCTCGGCGGAGAGCAGCGGCACGCCGGCGTAGAAGCGCAGGTTGGTGGGGCCCAGCACGAGGGGGTTGTCGTGGAAGCGGTCGTCCTGGGTGGCATCCGGCACCACCATGACCTGGTCCTGGGTGATGGCATGGGCGCAGAAGGACACGTCGCGGTCCATGTCCACCTCGCCGACGCCGGTGCTGGCGGCGAAGAACACGTGGTCGCTGCCGATCATGTTCACCGCGGCCACGGGCATGTCGAACATGCGTGCGGCGATGCGCACCACGGGGTCCAGGCTGGGGACCATGCGTTCGTCGTCGAGACCGTAGTCGACGAGGGCACGCAGGCGTTCGGCTTCGTTCGGCAGCTGCGAGGGACAGCGCATGGCAACCTCCTGTCGATGATTTCTCCCTGTTGCAACGCACTAAGGATAGATGCGCCTTACGCCCTGCCAGCGGTGGACGCACGTGAGCGGACGGACGGTTTCCAGGCAGCGGATCTCTCTACTTCAACCTTCGGGGGTCTGCTCGCGCAACTTCGCCAGGCGTCGGTGGACCAGCATCAGCGCCACGGAGGTGCCCTGGCGCACCGGTGCGTCGAGCCTTGCGCTGAACACCGGCGGCGGGTCGATGGCCCCGCCGGCTTCCAGCTGGCTGGCGATGCGCTCCAGCTCGTAGATGCCGTCGCCCTCCGCAGGCTGCGCCGCGCGGGCCTGGGCGATCGCCAGGTCGAGCCGTTGCGTCAGGTCTTCGAGCGGGCCGGTGTCGAACAGTTGCCTGGCCAGTTCCAGGCCGGCGAGGTGGGAATGGTCGGGCGTCTTGTGCATGCGAGCGTCCTGTTGGCGTTAACGGGTAGACCGTGGCGCTCGTGGGTTGCTCAAGGAATTTGACGTGCCGCTGTCCCGCTGCAAGAACATACAAGACGCCCCGGCCGTGGTCGGCCGAAACTGGCGGCCCGAGAATGCCGTGCGAGCCCGAGATGACCCTGCATATCCAGACCCCGTTGATCCATTCCCGCCCCCTCAGCCTCGCCGCCGGTACCGAGGTGTGGCTGAAGCTGGAGGCCCTGCAGCCGTCGGGCTCGTTCAAGTTGCGCGGCATCGGTGCCGCCTGCGAGGCCCATGCACGGCAGGGCAAGCGGCGCTTCATCTCGTCCTCCGGTGGCAACGCGGGTATCGCCGTGGCCTATGCCGGGCGCTGCCTGTCGATCCCGGTCACGGTGGTGGTGCCGGAAACCACCACCGAGCGCGCCAAGGCGCTGATCCGCCAGGAGGGTGCCGAGGTGATCGTCCACGGCGCCGCCTGGCACGAGGCCAATGCCCTGGCGCAATCGATGCTGGGCGCGACCGATGCCTTCATCCACCCCTTCGATGACCCGCTGCTCTGGCAGGGCCATGCGAGCCTGGTGGACGAGGTGGCCGCCAGCGGTTTTCGCCCGGACGCGGTGCTGCTCTCGGTGGGCGGTGGTGGCTTGTTCAGCGGCGTGGTGGAGGGCTTGCAGCGCAACGGCTGGAATAGCGTGCCGGTGATCACCGCCGAAACCACGGGCGCGGCGTCCTTCGCCCGGGCGCTGGAAGCGGGGCGGCGCATCGAACTGGAGCGCATCGACAGCGTGGCCACCTCGCTCGGCGCCAGGCAGGTGTGCGAGCGGGCCTTCGCGCTGGGGCGCAGCCACCCGGTGCAGGCGCAGGTGGTGAGTGATCGGGCGGCGCTGGAGGCCTGCGAGCGCTTCCTCGATGAGCAGCGCATCCTCGTCGAGCCGGCCTGTGGCGCGGCGTTGGCCCTGGCCTATGCCGGGAACGAGGCGCTGCGGGTCCATGGGCGGGTGATGGTGGTGGTGTGTGGCGGGGTCACCGCCACGCTGGAACAGATAAGCGCCTGGAAGGCCGCCCAGCCCTGAGGCCGAGCGGTTGGGTGCTTACTTGACGCCCTGGTCCTCGATGCGGTCGGCGTCGAACAGGGTTTCCAGCTCGGCACGGGCTTCGCGGGCGGTCTGCATCACTGCAGCGGCGTCGCCATGGACCTTGTGCTGGGCCGCCAGCACTTCCTCGTCGTGGCGCTGGAAGCGGCGGATGCGTGCATTGGCCTGCTCCTCGTCCAGGCCCATGCCGATGAGCACCTGGCGGCTCATCTCCAGGCTGGAATAGAAGGTCTCGCGCACCGGCAGGGCGCCGAGGTCGAGCAACTGGTGCACATGCTGGCGGTCCCGGGCGCGGGAAATGATCTTCAGGTGCGGGTAGAGGCGGCGCACCAGCTCGGTGGTCTTCAGGTTGGTCACCGGATCGTCGGTGGCGATGATGAAGAACTCGGCCTTGTCCACCTTGGCCGCGCGGAGGATCTCCGGGCGCAGCGGGTCGCCATAGAAGATCGGCATGCGGCCCAGGCTGCGAGACAGCTCGATGGTTTCCACCGAGGTATCCAGGGCCAGGAAGGGCACGCGCTGGGCGCGCAACACCCGGGCGACGATCTGGCCCATGCGGCCGGTGCCGGCGATCACCACGCGGGGTGAGTCGCTTTCGATCTTTTCGTACTCCGGCGGCACGTTCACCGGCGCGGGCTTGGCTTTGAACACGCGGTTGATGGCGAGGATCAGCAGCGGCGTCAGCGCCATGGACAGGGTGATGGCCAGCACCAGGAAGCCATGCAGCTGCGCATCGAACAGGCCCTGGTCGCGGGCCATCTTGAACACCACGAAGGCGAATTCACCACCGGCGGCCAGCACCACGCCCAGGCGCAGCGCGCTCTCGCGGGTGAGGCCACCGGCGCTGCGGCCCACCAGGAACAGCACCGGGAACTTGAGGCCGATCAGCAGCGCAGTGAGGCCCAGCACCAGCAGCGGTTGGCCCAGCAGCAGGCTGAGGTCGGCGCTCATGCCCACGCTGATGAAGAACAGCCCCAGCAGCAGGCCCTTGAACGGCTCGATCTGGGCTTCCAGCTCATGGCGGTATTCCGAGTCGGCCAGCAGCAGGCCGGCGAGGAAGGCCCCCAAGGCCATGGAAATGCCCGCCAGCTCCATCAGCCAGGCGGTGCCGATCACCACCAGCAGCGCGGTGGCGGTGGATACCTCCTGCAGGCCGGTGCGGGCGACGATGCGGAACACCGGGCGCAGCAGGAAGCGACCACCGATCACCACCAGCCCGATGCTGCCGACCACCTCGGCGAGGTGTGCCAGCTGGCCGCCGTCGTCGCGGGCGGCGGTGGCACCGCTGAGCAGCGGGATCAGGGCGATCAGCGGGATGGCCGCGATGTCCTGGAACAGCAGGATGGCGAAGGCCAGGCGGCCGTGGGGGCTGGTCAGCTCCTTGCGCTCGGCGAGTATCTGCAGGCCGAAGGCGGTGGAGGAGAGCGCCAGGCCCAGGCCCAGCACCACGGCGCTCTGCCAGGAACGGGCGAAGGCCAGGTAGGCGATGCCGGCGATCAGCGCGCCGGTGAGCAGCACCTGGGCCAGGCCGACGCCGAACACCGAGCGCCGCATCACCCAGAGGCGCCGGGGCGAGAGCTCCAGGCCGATGATGAAGAGCAGCAGCACCACGCCCAGTTCGGACAGGTGGGCGACGTTCTGCGGGTCGCTGACCAGGCGCAGGACGGAGGGACCGATCAGCACGCCGGCCAGCAGGTAGCCGAGCACGGCCCCCAGTTGCAGGCGCTTGGCGAGAGGCACGGCAAGGACGGCGGCGAGCAGGAAGACCACGGCGACCTGCAACGGGCTGCCTTCATGGGGCATGGGAAGTTCCTTGGGCAAACGGTAAGAAAGGTCCGACGGAGCGGCGGAGGGCGCAAGAATAGGGGGTGGGGGCCGCCGCTGTCACGGTGCGGCCCTGTGTCCGGTTGGCGCGGACCTGCGCAGCACCCGAGGGGCGGGCGGCTCCGGCCCGGCGAACGGCTATGCTGCTGCGGTCTTCAACAAGGAGCCCGATGCCATGAAGGTGCTGCGCCTGGTCGCCAATTTCGCCACCCCCGATCCCGCCGCGCTGGCGGATTTCTACCGCCGCCTGCTGGACCTCGATGTGGTGATGGACCATGGCTGGATCGTCACCCTGGCCTCCCCGGAGGACGTGCGCATGCGCCCGCAGCTGGGCCTGGCCAGCGAAGGCGGCTCGGGCACGCCGGTGCCTGAACTCTCGGTCGAGGTGGACGATGTGGCGGAGGTGCACAGACGGGCCGAGGCGCTGGGCGCCGAGATCGCCTACCCGCTGAGCGACGAGCCCTGGGGCGTGCGGCGCTTCTTCGTGCGGGACCCGGCAGGGCGCCTGCTGAATGTGCTGGAGCACCTGTAGCGGGCCGCGTTTGCACGGATGCGGGGGCTCGGGTGGGTGTGATGCCCCCCGGGCTGAAGCCCGGGCTACATCCGGGCTGCGCGCCTCGACGTGATCGCTCTACAATCGGCCTCCCCACTGCACGCGCTAGGGAACCATGACCGGCACCCTCACCGAAAAAGGCACCATTTCCGTCCAGCTGGTCCGCGAGGCCCTGCAGGAGCTGCGTGCCCGTGGCCTCGATGCGCAGCCGCTGCTGCTGCACGCCGAGATCGCCGCCGAGGCGCTGGAGCGGCCCTATGGGCGGGTCTCCACGCAGCAATACGCGCGGCTCTGGCTGGGCCTGGCACAGCGGATGGACGATGAGTTCTTCGGCATGAACCCGCGGCGGATGAAGTCCGGCAGCTTCGCCTTCATGGCCCGCGCGGCCTTGAAGGAAGCCAGCCTGGGGGATGCGCTGGAGGGCATCCTCGGCTTCCTCGGCCTGGTGTTCGATGGCCTGTCGCCGCGCCTGGTGCGCCAGGGCGGCATGGCGGAGATCGTGCTGGAGGAGGCGCCGGGCGAGTCCCAGCGCGCCTTCGCCTATTTCACCCTGTGGATGATCGTCCACGGCCTGGCCTGCTGGCTGGCCGGGCGGCGCATTGCCATCCTCGCCATCGACCTGCGCTGCGCGGCGCCGGACTACATCGAGGACTACCGGGTGATGTTCAGCGACAACCTGCGCTTCGGCCGGCCGCGCACGCGCCTGCTGTTCAATGCCGACTGCCTGGCGTTGCCGGTGCGCCGTGGCGAGCGCGAACTCAAGCGCTTCCTCGGCGGTGCGCCCGCCAACATCCTGGTGCGTTACCGCGATCCGCAAAGCCTGGCGGCGCGCATTCGTGCCTACCTGCGCAGCCTGCGTCCCGAGCGCTGGCCGGACCTGGAGGCGCTCTCCAGCCATTTCTACATGGCGCCTTCGACCCTGCGTCGCAAGCTGGCCCTGGAAGACCAGTCCTACCAGGCGCTCAAGGACCAGGTGCGCCGCGACCTGGCCATCGCCCGCCTGGACAGCGGCGAGGGCAATTTCGCCGAGCTGGCCTTCGAACTGGGCTTCGCCGATGCCAGCGCCTTCTACAAGGCCTTCCGCAAGTGGACCGGCACCACGCCCGGCCAGTACCGCGAGCTGATGCAGCCGGCCCCGCCGCCGGGCTGAGCTGGCCACTGGCCGTTGTCAAAAGCGCTCGCCCAGGTTGGCGCCATTCGACATTGCCCCTGGGCAACGCCGGTCCGAAGATTCCGCTCACTACAAGAACAATGCGGAGTCACCGTCCATGCGCGACTACCACGAGGCTGCACGCCGATTCGACCTGGCCGACGCTTTCGCCGGCACCCTGGCGGGCACGCCGGACGCCCTCAACGCCTGCATCGAATGCTGTGACCGCCACGCCGAACCGGGGCGCGTGGCACTGGTCTGGGAAGGCCGTGACGGCCGCCGCGAGGACTGGACCTTCACCCGGCTGAAGGAGGCCAGCGCACGCTTCGCCCATTACCTGCGCGAACAGGGCATCGGCCCGGGGGATTGCGTCTCCGGCCTGCTGCCGCGCACGCCCGAGTTGCTGGTCACCATCCTCGGCACCTGGCGCATCGGCGCGGTCTACCAGCCCTTGTTCACCGCCTTCGGCCCCAAGGCCATCGAGCACCGCCTGCAATGCGGCCAGTCGCGCCTGGTGGTGGTGGACGCCGCCAACCGCGCCAAGCTGGATGAAGTGGCCCAGGTGCCGGCGATCCTCACGGTCGGTGGCAGCGAGCCGGCTGGCTGCGCCTTCTGGAATGCCCTGGCACAGCACGACGACGATTTCGAGCCGGTGCTGCGCCGTGCCGATGATCCGTTCCTGCTGATGTGCACCTCGGGCACCACCGGGCTGCCCAAGGCGCTGCAGGTGCCGCTGCGGGCGATCCTCGCCTTCGTCGGCTACATGCGCGATGCGGTGGGCCTGCGCGAGGACGACCGCTTCTGGAACCTGGCCGACCCGGGCTGGGCCTACGGGCTTTACTACGCAGTGACCGGCCCCCTGGCCCTGGGCCACGCCACCACCTTTTACGAGGGTGGCTTCAGCGTCGAAAGCACCTGCCGGATCATCCGCGAGCTGGGCATCACCAACCTGGCCGGCTCGCCCACGGCCTTCCGCCTGCTGCTGGCGGCGCGGGAGCAGGTGGAGCCGGAGCTCAAGGGCCGGCTGCGCGCGGTGAGCAGTGCCGGCGAGCCGCTGACCCCGGAGGTGATCCGCTGGTTCGGCGAGGGCCTGGGCACCCCCATCCACGACCATTACGGCCAGACCGAGTTGGGCATGGTGCTGTGCAACCACCACGAGCTGGCGCACCCGGTGCGCATCGGCGCCGCCGGTTTCGCCGTGCCCGGCCACCGCGTGGTGGTGCTGGACGAGGCCCAGCGCGAGCTGCCGGCGGGGCAGCCGGGCATCCTCGCCATCGACCGCGCCCGCTCGCCGCTGTTCTGGTTCCCCGGCTACCTGGGCGGCACCACCAAGGCGTTCGTCGGCGACTACTACCTGAGCGGCGACACCGTGGAGCTGAGCGCGGACGGCAGCATCGCCTTCGTCGGCCGCTCGGACGATGTGATCACCACCTCCGGCTACCGGGTCGGGCCCTTCGATGTGGAGAGCGCGCTGATCGAGCACCCGGCCGTGGTCGAGGCGGCGGTGATCGGCAAGCCGTGCCCGGAGCGCACCGAGCTGGTCAAGGCCTTCGTCGTGCTCAAGCCTGGCCATGCCGCTGATGCCGGCCTGGCGGAGGCCCTGCAGCAGCACGTGCGCAAGCGCCTGTCCGCCCATGCCTACCCCCGCGAGATCGAGTTCGTCGCGGAACTGCCCAAGACACCCAGCGGCAAGATCCAGCGCTTCCTGTTGCGCAACCAGGAAATCGCCAGCGCCCAGGCGCGTGCCGCCCACTGACCACCAAGGAGCCCTAGACGTGCAGATAGAAAACAGAACCTTCCTGATCACCGGTGGCGGCTCCGGCCTCGGCCTGGCCACCGCCCGCACCCTGCTGCAGCAAGGCGCCCGGGTGCTGCTGGTGGACATCAACGCCGAAGCCGGTGCCGCCCGCGCCGCCGAACTGGGCGACAACGCACGCTTCCAGCGCGCCGACATCACCCGTGAAGACGAAGCCCAGGCGGCCGTTGCCGCCGCAATCGAAGCCTTCGGCGCGCTGCACGGCCTGGTCAACTGCGCCGGCATCGCCCCCGCCGAAAAGGTGCTGGGGCGCAAGGGCGTGCACGGGCTGGAGAGCTTCCGCCGGGTGGTGGAGGTCAACCTGATCGGCAGCTTCAACATGCTGCGCCTGGCCGCCGAAGCCATGGCCGGCAACGAGCCGAACGAGGAGGGCGAGCGTGGGGTGGCGATCAACACCGCCTCGGTGGCCGCCTTCGACGGGCAGATGGGCCAGGCCGCCTATTCCGCCTCCAAGGGCGGCGTCGCCGCCATGACCCTGCCGCTGGCGCGGGACCTGGCGCGCTCCGGCATCCGCGTGATGTGCATCGCCCCCCGGCATCTTCGAGACGCCGATGATGGCCGGCATGCCCCAGGAGGTGCGCGATTCCCTGGCCGCCGACGTGCCCTTCCCGCCGCGCCTGGGGCGCCCGGACGAGTACGCCGCCCTGGCCGCTCACATCATCGGCAACCCCGATGCTCAACGGCGAGGTCATCCGCCTGGATGGCGCGTTGCGCATGGCCGCGAAATAAGGAGCCCGTCATGAACGCGAAGATCGACCCCATCGTCATAGTCAGTGCCGCCCGCACGCCCATGGGCGGCTTTCTCGGTGACCTGCGCGAGATGACCG
>BATO01000039.1 GCA_000474255.1 Aquipseudomonas alcaligenes MRY13-0052 | reverse complement strand
CGACTGGAAAAGGGACTCGCCCGGGTGGGCGAAACCAGAAATATCACCAGAGCTCGGCAATCAGCTGGACTCAAATCCTCTAGCAACACTTAACGAAGACATGGTCAATGAATTCGCAGGGCGGCGCTGCGCGCCGCTTGGCGACTGAAGTCGCCCCTACATCCCGGGCACCGTGCGGAGCCGATCGATGCGTAGGGTGGAGGTCGCTCTTTACCTCCACCGGGCGGAGTCAACCTGGGCGCGACCTGCCATGCCCCCGGGCTGAAGCCCGGGCTACGGGTCCGAAACCCCCGGGCCAGCCGCTTCGCTAGCTCTACCGAACGGTATGACCTCCCGTCGCCCCTGGCCGGTGCCAGCATTGCGACAGCTGCCGATTCGCATAATCTGCGCCGGTCCGCGGGCCCCTGACCCGCGCCGTTACGCTTTCCTGGGGGACCTCCATGCGTATGAATGTGCGTCGAATCCTCCTGGCCTGGATGCTGGGAGTTGTCGTCGTCGGCCCGACCGTGGCCGCTGAAAACCCGTCTGCGAAACCGGTGATCGGTTCCGCCTCGCAACAGGCCGTGACGGGCCGCCCGCTCAGCGTGCTGTTCGTGGGCAACAGCTACACCTTCTACAACGACCTGCCGCGCATGGTCCGGCAGATGTCCCTCGACGCCGCCCAGCCGCGCCCGCTGGACGTGCGCGACGTCACCTTCGGCGGCGCCAGCCTCGAAGCCCACTGGAACCGTGGCGTGGTGCAGAAGGTGCTGGCCAGCCAGCACTGGGACTATGTGGTGATCCAGGACTTCAGCACCATGCCGGTGGACAACCCCGAGAAGACCCGCAAATACGTGCGCCTGATGGCCGCCGAGGCACGCAAGGCCGGTGCCCAGCCGATCCTCTACCTGACCTGGGCGCGCCAGGCGATCCCAGCCATGCAGACGCAGCTCGACAGCGTCTACACCGGCCTGGCCAACGAGACCCATTCCCTGCTGGCCCCGGTCGGCCAGGCCTGGAAGCAGGCCCTGGCGGCCACGCCGCAACCGCACCTGTTCATCGAGGACGGCAGCCACCCGAGCTACAGCGGCAGCTACCTCACCGCCTCGGTGTTCTATTCGCTGATCTACGGCGTGCAGCCGCCGGCGCCGTCGCCCGAGCAGGCCGCGCGCCTGGATCGCGACAGCAGCGGCAGCGCCTTGCAGGGCTTCGCCTGGAACTCCCTGCAGGCCCAGGACCTGGCCTTGCGCACCGTGCCGGCCGAGCTGCGCAGCCTGCCGATCACCGCCACCCGTTGACCCGCTCCACCCCGCGTTGCCGAGCCGTCGGCGCGCGGGGCGCTTGCCGATGCGGTGTGGGGGCGGAATCTGCGACAATCGCGCCTTTGCCACGATTGCCCAGCGCCTGATGACCGACATCGCCTCCCTGCACAAGAACCTCGATCACGCCCTGATCGCCGACCGCCATCGCCTGCGTCGCCAGCTCCACGAGCTGCACAAGAAGCCGGACGAGGCCAAGTTCGCCCAGTGGCTGGAGCGCTTCCAGGCGTCCTGCGCCAAGGTCGAGGCGCGCCGCAGCAGCGTGCCGCGCATGCGCTACGACGATGCCCTGCCCATCGCCGCCAAGCGTGACGAGATCAAGGCCGCGCTGGAGAAACACCAGGTCCTGGTGATCGCCGGCGAAACCGGTTCGGGCAAGACCACCCAGTTGCCGAAGATCTGCCTGGAGATGGGGCGTGGCACCCACGGCCTGATCGGCCACACCCAGCCGCGCCGGCTGGCCGCGCGCAGCGTGGCGACCCGCGTGGCCGAGGAGATCGGCACGCCCCTGGGCGAGCTGGTGGGCTACCAGGTGCGCTTCGAGGACCAGTCCAACGAGCGCAGCCTGGTCAAGTTGATGACCGACGGCATCCTCCTGGCCGAAACCCAGCATGACCGCCTGCTCGAGCGCTACGACACCATCATCGTCGACGAGGCCCACGAGCGGAGCCTGAACATCGACTTCCTCCTGGGCTACCTGAAAACGCTGCTGCCACGGCGCCCGGACCTGAAGCTGATCATCACCTCGGCGACCATCGACCTGGAGCGCTTCTCCAAACATTTCGGTGACGCACCCATAGTCGAAGTCTCCGGCCGCACCTACCCGGTGGACACCTGGTACCGGCCCCTGGCCGCCGAGGTGGACGAGAACGGCGAAGCGCTGTTCGACGACCTGTCGGTGGACCAGGGCATCCTCCGCGCCCTGGAAGAGATCGGCGACTTCGAGCGCGCCGAGGGCAAGCGCCCGGGTGATGTGCTGGTGTTCCTTCCCGGCGAGCGCGAGATCCGCGATGCCGCCGAGGTGCTGCGCAAGGCCAACCTGCGCCTGACCGAGGTGCTGCCGCTCTATGCGCGCCTGACCCCGGCCGAGCAGCAGAAGATCTTCGCGCCCATGGCCGGCCGCAAGATCGTGCTCGCCACCAACGTTGCCGAAACCTCGCTGACGGTGCCCGGTATCCGCTACGTGATCGACAGCGGCACCGCGCGCATCAGCCGCTACAGCTACCGCGCCAAGGTGCAGCGCCTGCCCATCGAGGCCGTGTCCCAGGCCAGCGCCAACCAGCGCAAGGGCCGTTGCGGCCGTGTCGAGCCGGGCATCTGCGTGCGCCTCTACAGCGAGGAGGATTTCCTCGGCCGCCCTGAGTTCACCGACCCGGAGATCCTGCGTACCAACCTGGCGGCGGTGATCCTGCAGATGCTCCACCTGCGCCTTGGCGAAATCAGCGACTTCCCCTTCATCGAGCCGCCGGATGGCAAGGCGGTGAGCGACGGCTTCACCCTGCTGCAGGAACTCTCGGCGGTGAACCGCGAGGGCCAGCTCACGCCCCTGGGCCGCCAGCTGGCGCGCCTGCCGGTGGACCCGCGCCTGGGCCGCATGGTGCTGGAAGGCGCCCACCAGGGCAGCCTCGACGAAGTGCTGCTGATCACCAGCGCGCTCTCGGTGCAGGACCCGCGCGAACGGCCGATGGAGCGCCAGCAGGCCGCCGACCAGGCCCACGCGCAATGGAAGGACGTGGATTCCGACTTCGCCGCGCTGGTCAATCTCTGGCGCGGCTTCGAGGAACAGCGCCAGGCGCTGGGCTCCAACGCGCTGCGCAACTGGTGCCGCAAGAACTTCCTCAACTACATGCGCCTGCGCGAGTGGCGTGACGCCCACCGTCAGCTGACGCTGATCTGCCGCGAGCTCAAGCTGACCCTCAACAAGGAGCCGGCGGACTACCCGCGCGTGCACAAGGCGCTGCTCTCCGGCCTGCTCAGCCAGATCGGCCAGAAGAGCGAGGACGGCGACTACCTCGGCGCCCGCCAGCGGCGTTTCTGGATCCACCCCTCGACCGTGATCGCCAAGAAGCGGCCGCAATGGATCATGGCCGCCGAACTGGTGGAGACCACCAAGCTGTTCGCGCGCATGGTCGCCAAGATCGACCCCGACTGGCTGGAGCCCCTGGCCGGCCACCTGGTGAAGAAGAACCACCTGGAGCCGCACTGGGAGAAGAAGCGTGGCCAGGTCGTGGCCTACGAGCAGGTCAGCCTCTACGGGCTGATCGTGGTCGGCCGGCGCCCGGTGCATTACGGGCCCATCGACCCACCGGTGGCCCGCGAGCTGTTCATCCGCGAGGGCCTGGTGCGTGGCGAAATCCACAGCCGCGCCAAGTGCCTGGCCGCCAACCGCCAGTTGCTGGAACGCCTCGACGAGCTGGAGGCCAAGGCCCGGCGTCGCGACATCCTGGCCGACGAGGAAACCCTCTTCGACTACTACGCCGCGCGCCTGCCGGAGGACATCTACCAGACCGCCAGCTTCGAGAAATGGTACGAGCGCGAGCGGGCGAAGAGCCCCGAGCTGCTGATCATGCGCGAGGAGGACGTGCTGGCCCGCGAGGCCAACGAAGTCACCGCCGCGCAGTATCCCGACACCCTGCGCATCGGCGACCTGCAGCTGTCCCTGGACTACCACTTCGAGCCCGGCCATGCCCGTGACGGCGTGACCCTGCGGGTGCCAGCGCCGCTGCTGCCACAACTCCAGGCCGAGCGCCTGGACTGGCTGGTGCCCGGGTTGCTGGAAGCCAAGTGCGTGGCCCTGGTGCGCAACCTGCCCAAGGCCATCCGCAAGAACTTCGTGCCGGTGCCGGACTTCGTCAAGGCTGCGCTGGCCAAGCTGGTCTTCGCCGAGGGTTCGCTGCCCGAAGCGCTGGGCCGCGAGCTGCAACGCATGACCGGCTCGCGGGTGCCCGAGGAGGCCTGGACTGAAGCCGCCGCGCTGCTGGAAGGGCACCTGAAGATGAACATCGAGGTGGTCGACGCCCGGGGCAAGTTCCTCGGCGAGGGCCGCGACCTGGCCGAGCTGACCGCGCGCTTCGCCGAAGCCAGCCAGGCCGCCCTGGCCATCCCTCAGGGCGACAAGGCGCAGAAGGCGGTGGAAGCCAAGGTGTTCGCCGAGGTCGCCGAGAAGACCCAGCAGAAGATCGCCGGGCTCTCCATGACCGTCTACCCGGCGCTGGTGGAGGAGGGCGGGGTGGTCAAGGAACACCGCTTCCCAACCCAGGCCGAAGCCGAGTACCAGCACCGCCGCGCCCTGCAGCGTCTGCTCCTGCAACAGCTGGCCGAGCCGGCCAAGTTCCTCCGTGGCAAGCTGCCGGGCCTCACCGAGCTGGGCCTGCTTTACCGCGATATGGGCCGGGTCGATGCGCTGGTGGAGGACATCCTCCTGGCCAGCCTCGACAGCTGCATCCTCGAAGGCGAAACCAACCTGCCCCGCGATGGCGCGGCACTGGCCTCGCTGGCGGAGAAGAAGCGCGGCGCCTGGGCCGAACATGCCGAGCGCCTGGCGCGCCTGGTGCTGGACATCCTCAAGCTGTGGCACGGCCTGCAGAAGCGCTTCAAGGGGCGCATCGACCTGGCCCAGGCGGTGGCGCTGAACGACATCAAGGCGCAGCTGGGCAACCTGGTGTACCCCGGTTTCGTCCGCGAAACCCCGGGCGAATGGCTGAAGGAGCTGCCGCGCTACCTCAAGGCCATCGAGCAGCGCTTCGACAAGATCGGCGCCCAGCTGCAGCGCGACCGCGTCTGGTCCGGCGAGCTGGCCGGCTACTGGGAGCAGTACCAGGCACGCCTGGCCAAGCACGCCCAGGAGGGTAAGCGCGACCCCGAGCTGCAAACCTTCCGCTGGATGCTGGAGGAGTACCGCGTGTCCCTCTTCGCCCAGCAGTTGGGCACCAAGATGGCGGTTTCCGATAAACGACTGAATAAGCAGTGGACCCAGGTAGAGGCTTGATCGATGAGTGATGCGCTGTTCGACATCCGCCCCATGAACCCCGAGCAATACCGCGAGAAGACCCGGCGCATCGCCATCGGCATCGCCGTGCTGTTCATCGCCCTGGCCATGCTCATGGCCACCCTCAGCGTGCAGCTGTTCGGCACGCCGGGTGGCGATAACTTCCGCTGGAACCTGATCGGTGTGCTGGCCGGGGTGGCGATCACCCTGGCGCTGGTGCGCCTGCAACTGTGGCCGCGCCCCTTCATGGCGCCGGCGGTGTATGGCTGGCGGCTCAAGCGCAGCCTGATGCGCGTCACCAACCTGATGCACCGGGTCAAGGCGGGGGTCGCCGTGAACGACCCGGCGGCGATGAAGCTGCTGCGCTTCTACCACCTGGGCGTGACCCAGATGCACCAGCTGGACGGCAACACCTCCGACCTCAGCCAGATGGTCCACGAGATCGATGCGCACCGCGAAGCGATGACGGCCCAGGGGCTGGATACCGAACAGACCCACCTCGACCCGGCCTGGCTGGACGCGGTCAAGCGCTTCGGCTGAGCCCAGGCAGTACCGGACAAGGACGCCCCCATGCCCTCCACCCTCGAACTCGTCGCCGACCTGGTCAACCTGATCGCCGTGCTGCTGGCCGCGCGCAACAGCGTGCACACCTGGTCCACCGGCATCCTCGGCTGCCTGCTGTTCGGCTGGCTGTTCTTTGGCGCGCAGCTCTATGCCGACGTCACTCTGCAAGGCTTCTTCATCATCACCAGCGCCATGGGCTGGTGGGCCTGGCTGCACGGCAACGCCGGCACCCAGCTGCCGGTGAGCCGCACCGCGCCAGGCACGCTGGCGTGGATGGCGGCCCTGGCGGTGGTGGTGGCGTTGGCCTACGGGGCGCTGCTGCACCACTTCACCGACGCCTACGCACCGCTGGTGGACTCCCTGGTGCTGACCTTCAGCGTGCTGGCGCAGCTGCTGCTGATGCGTCGGCGCCTGGAGAACTGGTACGCCTGGCTGCTGGTGAACACCCTGGCGGTGCCGCTCTACGCTTCCCGCGAGCTGTACCTGACCGCCGGGCTCTACACCCTGTTCTGGTGCAACGCCTGGTACGGCCTGTACTGCTGGCGCTGTGAGTTGCGCGAGGCCGCCACGCCCCTGGCCGGGCAGGAGCCCGCCTGAGGTGAGCGCGACCTTCCGCACTGGCCTGGTGGCGGGCAAGTTCTCACCGCTGCACCTGGGCCACGAGCAGGTGATCCGCACCGCCCTGGGGCAATGCCAGCGCTTGCTGCTGCTGTGCTGGTCCCTACCGGAGCTGCCGGGCTGTGATGCCGAGCGCCGCGAGCGCTGGTTGCGCCTGCGCTTTCCCGGGGTGCAGGCGGAAGTCGTCACCCCGGCACGCATCCAGGCCTGGCGCGAGCAGGGCAAGAGCCTGCCCGACCTGCCCCACAACGACGCCCCCGAGTTCGAGCCGCGCCAGTTCGTCGCCGAGTTCTGCCAGGCGGTGTTCGGCACCACGGTGGATGCGGTGTTCACCAGCGAAAGCTACGGCGACGGCTTTGCCGAGCATCTGGCAGGCGTCTTCGGCCACCCGGTGCGGCACGTCTGCGTCGACCAGCAACGCCTTGCCGTGCCCGTCTCCGGCACCCGGTTGCGCGCCGATCCCCATGGGCTGCGTGGCTTCCTCGCTCCCGAGGTGCACGCCGACTTCGTCGAGCGCATCGTCTTCCTCGGCGGTGAGTCCACCGGCAAGAGCAGCCTCGCCATCGCCCTGGCCGAAGCGCTCGACGCCCCCTGCGTGGCCGAATTCGGCCGCGAGCACTGGGTGGCGAAGGATGGCGCGCTGGAGTACGACGACCTGCTGCATATCGGCCGTACGCAGACGGCGCGGGAAGACCGGGCGGCGTTTGAGGCCGCGCGCTACCTGGTCTGCGACACCTCGGCGCTGACCACCCTGTTCTACAGCCACGCGATGTTCGGCCGCGCCGAAGCCGAACTCGCCACCCTGGCCGAACGCCCCTACACCCATAGCTTCCTCTGCGCCGACGACTTCCCCTTCGTGCAGGACGGCACCCGCCAGGACGAAACCTTCCGCCGCCGGCAGCAGGCCTGGTACCAGGCCGAGCTGCAGCGCCGCGGCTGGCCCTACCAGGTGCTCACCGGCCCGCTGGACGCGCGGGTGCAGCAGGTGCTGGCCCATCTGCGCGACGCCTCCCCGGGCTGAAGCCCGGGCTACGGGGCGGCTCCTGTGGGAGCGGATTCATCCGCGATCGATGCGACGACGATGCACGGCCCGTAGGTTGGCGCCGAGCGCAGCGAGGCCCAACGCAGCGGAGCCGGGCATCGCGATGTTGGGTTTCGTTCCTCTACCCAACCTACAGTGAGCCATGCCCTGCCGAGTTGCTGCCGACATGCAGTGCTTCCCTTTCTCGTAGAGATCGAAGACTATTCCGTCTTGCGTATTACGCGTCGCGTAATATTTTGGTCGGCATGATCAAGTCCTTCGCATGCAAGCACACGCATCTGCTCTACCAAGGCTACTGCCCGCCACGCTTTGCGGCGATCCGCCAGCAGGCCGAGCGCAAGTTGCAGATGCTTGAATCAGCGCTGTCCATTGAGTTCCTGCGCTCGCCGCCGGGAAACCGCCTGGAGGCCCTGAGGGGCGGGCGTGCCGGGCAGTACAGCATCCGCATCAACGACCAGTGGCGGCTGTGCTTCCGCTTCGAGCAGGGTCATTGCCATGACGTCGAGATAGTCGATTACCACTGAGGTTCTGAAATGGCCAAGAACGGCATGCGTCCCATCCACCCCGGTGAAATCCTCCGCGAGGAATTCCTCGAGCCGCTGGGTATGAGCGTCAACGCGCTGGCCAATGCCTTGCGCGTTCCGGCCACTCGCCTGCACGAGATCGTCAAGGAGCGCCGCGCCGTTTCCGCTGACACCGCATTGCGCTTGGCTCGCTATTTCGGTGGCGAGGCGCAGTCGTGGCTCAACCTGCAGGCTGCCTTCGATCTGCGTGTGGCCGAGCTGGACCACGGTGCGGAGATCGAGGCCGGCATCACGCCCAGAGTCGCCTGATGTAGGTTGGCGCCGAGCGCAGTGTGGCCCGACGGTGAGGAGGTGGGGCGTCGGAGCGGATGCGCCTTCCCTAACCGAGCTTCTCTGCCCAGGTGGCGAGAAAGGTCGGCAGGTATCTATCGATCACGAAACGCGGGTTGGGCTGGGCGTCTTCGTGGAAGCCGCGCAGCACGAAGCCGGCTTCCAGCTGGCCGCCGATCTGCTCCGCCAGGCTGTGGCCGAACACCAGTGCTTCGCCGCGTTCGCGCTTGGCCGCCAGTTCCTCCGGGCTCAGGTCGTCGAGGTCGGAGTAGGGCAGGGTGAAGCGCGGCTTGATCAGGCCCTGTTCGGCATGGCGCGGGTCACGGTCGGCGACGAACACCACCGGGTTGTAGAAGCTCGACAGCAACCGGCCACCGGGGCGCAGCACACGGAAGCACTCGCGCCAGACCGGGCGGATATCCGGCACGTAGAGGTTGGAGATGGGGTGGAACACGCAGTCGAAGCGCGCGTCGGCCAGGGCCGAGAGGTCGCGCATGTCGCCCTGCAAGGTCTCCAGCTGCAGGCCGTCGCGCTCGGCCACCTCGCGGTCGCGGGCGAGCTGCTCGGCGGAGGCGTCCAGCACCAGCACCTCGGCACCGGCGGCGGCCAGCACCGGGGCCTGCTGGCCACCGCCCGACGCCAGGCAGAGGATGCGCAGCCCGCGCACCTCGGGGAGCCAGCCGGCGGGTAGCGGGCCGGGGGTCAGGCGCACCTGCCAGTCGCCCGCGCGGGCGGCGGCGATGGTGGCGGTGTCCACGGGGCTCGACCATTCGCAGTGCTGCCGGGCCTGGCGGTCCCAGGCGGCGCTGTTGTGTTCGAGGATGTCCAGTGCGGGCTTCTGGCGGGTCATGCTGCGTTCCTTGCGGGGGTGGTCGAGGGCACAAGGGTGAAGCGTCGTGGCCGGTTTGAAAACCGGAAACGTGCAGCGGGGGTTCAACCCGGCGGCGCCGGGCGTTAAGGTGCGCGGTCAGCAAACGGCAAATGGAGCGCCACGATGAGCCTTCACGGCACCTACGATCCGCAGAACGTCTTCGCCCAGATCATTCGTGGCGAGGCCCCTTGCTACAGGCTCTATGAAGACGACGACGTGCTCGCCTTCCTCGATATCTTTCCGCAGTCCTACGGCCACACCCTGGTGATCCCCAAGCGTTCGGCGGCGCGCAATATCCTCGATATCGACGGCGACGCCCTGGCCAAGGTCATGGCCGTGGTGCAGCGCCTGGCCCGGGTGCTGGTGGAGGAGCTGGAGCCGGCCGGCGTGCAGGTGGCGCAGTTCAACGGCGCCCCGGCGGGGCAGACGGTGTTCCATATCCACATGCACATCGTTCCCCGTTTCGAGGGCGAGTCCCTGGGCATCCATGCCAGCAAGAAGGCCGATCCGGCCGAGCTGGAAGCGCTGCAGGCGCGCTTGCTCAAGCGCCTCTGAAGTCCGGGGTGTGCCGCGACGACCGGCCTCGAAACCGGTCATTTGCGCGTTATCAGCCGATGATTCGGCCTTTTTAGCCGCACATAAGCCGATTTTCCCGGTCGTCCGCCTGTGTCCTGGCTGCGGCGCCGAGCATCTATAACAACATTGAAGGACTCGTTTGTAGGCTTAATCCTACATATCGAGGCGTTTTCGCCACCTTCAGCGGGCTTTTCCCAACTCGCTCCATGCGCCGGCCGATGGTCTGACGCAGCGGCGCCGATGCCCCGGAAAGACCCGCTCTGTGGCAGAATTCGCGGCTTGCGTGAGAGGCCGTTGCTATCCTTCGGCGACCCGCGAGCGGGCCCCAGTGCCCCGTCGCCGTGAAGCCTCCGGCGTGCCCGCTACAACAAGGATTCGCTGTTCCATCCCGCCAGGCGGGGTGAGCCTTTTTCCAATGCTGGTCGAGCCTTCGCCCAGCGCCCAACTGCCCAACCGGCTGTGCCTGCTCACAGCCCAGTAACGAGAGGATCGACCGTGCACAAAGTCGTGATCAGTGGCACCGGCCTTTACACCCCGTCCCAGAGCATCTCCAACGAAGAACTGGTGGCCTCGTTCAACGCCTACGTCCAGGCGTTCAACGCCGAGAACGCCGCTGCCATCGAGCGTGGCGAAGTCGAGGCGCTGAGCGAATCCAGCGTTGCCTTCATCGAGAAGGCGTCGGGGATCAAGAGCCGCTTCGTGATGGACAAGGACGGCATCCTCGACCCGCAGCGCATGGTTCCGCGCCTTCCCGAGCGCTCCAACGAAGAATGGGGCGTGCTCTGCGAAATGGCCGTTGGTGCCGCCAAGCAGGCCCTGGAACGCGCCGGCCGCACCGCCGCCGACATCGATGGCGTGATCGTCGCCTGCTCCAACCTGCAACGCGCGTACCCGGCCGTGGCCATCGAAGTCCAGGCCGCACTGGGCATCCAGGGCTTCGGCTACGACATGAACGTCGCCTGCTCCTCGGCCACCTTCGGCATCCAGGCGGCGACCACCGCCGTGCAGACCGGCCAGGCCCGCGCCATCCTCATGGTCAACCCGGAAATCTGCACCGGCCATTTGAATTTCCGTGACCGCGACAGCCACTTCATCTTCGGCGACGCGGCCACCGCGGTGATCATCGAGCGTGCCGACCAGGCCACCTCGAAGTACCAGTTCGACATCGTCGGCACCAAGCTGCTGACCCAGTTCTCCAACAACATCCGCAACAACTTCGGCTTCCTCAACCGCGCGGCGGAAGAGGGCATCGGCGCCCGCGACAAGCTGTTCGTGCAGGAAGGCCGCAAGGTGTTCCGCGACGTCTGCCCGATGGTCGCCGAGCTGATCGCCGCGCACCTGCAGGAGAACGAGCTGGACGTCGCCGACGTGAAGCGCTTCTGGCTGCACCAGGCCAACCTCAACATGAACCTGCTGATCGCCCGCAAGCTGCTGGGCCGTGACGCCGAGGCCGAAGAGGCGCCGGTGATCCTCGACACCTACGCCAACACCAGCTCCGCCGGTTCGGTGATCGCCTTCCACACGTACCAGGACGACCTGCCCAGCGGTTCCCTGGGCGTGCTCAGCTCCTTCGGCGCCGGCTACTCCATCGGCAGCGTGATCCTGCGCAAGCACTGATGGCCGCCCCTGCGGACAGCGAGCTGCTGCCCCGCCTGCGGGCGGGGGAGCAGCGGGCCTTCCGCGAACTCATCGATACCTACCAGGGCGCCATGCGCGCCGTGGCCTTCGCCATCGTCGGCAGCCCCCATGCCGACGAAGTGGTGCAGGACGCCTGGCTCGCCGTGGTGCGCAGCCTGGACGGTTTCCAGCAGCGCTCCAGCCTCAAGACCTGGCTGCTGACCATAGTCGCCAACACCGCCCGCACCCGCCTCAAGCAGAGCCGCCGCGAAGTCCTGCTCGACGACCTGCCCGCGCCCCACGGCACCGTGGATGACACGCGCTTCGCCGCCAACGGCCACTGGTTGGCCGGCCCCGCCACCTGGCACGAGGATTCCCCCGAGGCCCTGCTGGCCGAAGAGGAGCTGCGCGAGTGCCTGGAGAAGACCCTGCTGAGCCTGTCCGACCTGCAGCGCAGCGTGTTGCTGCTGCGCGAGCGCCAGGGCCTGGAATTGCAGGAGATCTGTAACCTGCTGGAGGTTTCCCTCTCCAATGTCCGGGTGCTGTTGCACCGTGGGCGCCTCAAGCTGTTCGCCACCCTGGAGCATTTCGAGGAGACGGGCCAATGCTGAACTGCCGGGAGCTGGTCGCCCGATCCAGCGACTACATCGACGGCCAACTGGGTTTCGTGCAGCGACTGGGCGTGCGCCAGCACCTGCTGATCTGCCCCCATTGCCGGTGCTTCCTCGCCCAGCTGAACCTCACCCGTGAAGTGCTCAGGCAATTGCCCGAAGCGGGCCCGGAAGGCGATGAAAAACTGGCCGAACGGCTCGCCCGGGCACGCCAGGAAGCCCCCTGAGCCAGGTCATCGCGCCGTAATATTTCAGTCGTGTTGTCATATTCGGCGGCGCACCCCTCTGCGACAACTTGCCGCTTCGCTTGCCCGCAAAGCCCGTCCTAGAGCGGTTTTTCCTATATTCCCAATGGCGATGAAAAAGTTCCTTTGTCATAAAACATTTATCTAAAAGCAACTGAGCTGAAATAACCCCCCGCCAACATTCCCCCCCAGCACAAACGAGCCCAACGCTCGGGTGTTTTCCAGCACTAAAGACCAACAGGGGAATCTTCGATGATCCGTAAGCACTTCGCCGGTTTTGCCGCCAGCGCCATGGCTCTGGCCATTTCCGCCCAGGCTTTCGCTGGTACCGTCACCACCGACGGCACCGACATCGTTATCAAGACCAAGGGCGGCCTTGAAGTCGCTACCACCGACAAATCCTTCGCCTTCAAGCTGGGTGGCCGCCTGCAAGCCGACTACGGTCGCTTCGATGGCCTGTACACCCGCAACGGCGACACCGGTGACGCTGCCTACTTCCGCCGCGCCTACCTGGAACTCTCCGGCATCGCCTACACCGACTGGGCTTACGCCGTTGCCTATGACTTCTCCGAGAACTCCGGCAACAGCAGCGGTGCTGCCAACAGCGGTAACTTCGACGAAGCCTCGATCAGCTACACCGGCTTCAACCCGATCACCATCCGCGTCGGTCGTTTCGACCCCGACTTCGGCCTGGAGAAAGCCACCAGCTCCAAGTGGGTGACCGCTCTCGAGCGTAACGCCATGAACGAAGTGATCGACTGGGCGAACACCCACCAGGACGGCCTCGGTGTTCAGGTCCAGGCTCTGATCAGCAACTACGCTTACGTCTCCACCAGCCTGACCAGCAAAGACGCCAACGACGACGAAGGCGACAGCGTCAAGCAGTTCAACGCCCGTGGCGTATTCGCCCCGATGGCCGAAGCCGGCAACGTGCTGCACTTCGGTGTGAACTTCGCCCAGCGCAAACTGGACGACGTAGCCGGTGCCGACGTTCGCTACCGCTCCCGTCTGGGCATGCGTGGCGTGGACACCAACGGTGGTAACGCTTCCGGCAACCTGGGCAACCGCGCTGTATTGGCCGGTACCAACTCCGCCACGTCCTTCTGGGATGACGACACCGCCTTCGGCCTGGAAGCTGCTTTCGCCTCTGGCCCGTTCTCCATCCAGGGTGAGTGGATGAAGCGCGAGACCGACTCCGCTGGCGCCCAGTCCGACCTGGAAGCCGATGGCTTCTACGTCCAGGCCGCCTACACCCTGACCGGTGAAGCGCGTGGCTACAAAATGGGCAAGTTCGACGCCATCAAGCCTGCCAACAAGCAGACCGGCGCCTGGGAAATCTACTACCGCTACGACAGCATCTCGGCTGACAACGACGTTGCCGTGCTGGCCGCTGCCAACCAGACCTTCCTGCGTGATGCCGAAGACACCGAAGCCAAGGTCCACAACATCGGTGTGAACTGGTACGCCAACGAAGCGGTGAAAATCAGCGGCATGTACACCAAGGCCAAGACCGACCACTTCACCAACCGTGTGGGTGATGACAGCGGCGACGGCTTCGTGGTCCGCGCTCAGTACGTGTTCTAAGCCATACCGTTCATCCGCTCCTTCTTGAGCCCCGCTTCGGCGGGGCTTTTTTATGGGCGTGTTTTTCGCGATGTCCGGGAGGGGGCAAGGGGTCGCAGGCTGGGTAGAGGCACGAAACCCAACGATGCGAGGTCCAGCCCCGCTCCGTTGGGCCTCGCTGCGCTCGGCGCCAACCTACGGCGGAGCCCTCTGGGCTCATCGCGGATGAATCCGCTCCCACGGTGGGTGCGCATGTTCTTGTGGGAGTGGATTCAACCGCGAAAGAACATCGTCGATGAATTCTCTGCGACAGGCTTTTTTTCGCCGGCGCCGCAGGCCAGACTTGTCGCCATGCCGATCCAGACCCTTTCCCGCCTTTCCGAAGTCGATGCCGCCAGCTGGGATGCCCTGCTGAAGGACGACCAACCCTTCCTGCGCCATGCCTTCCTCGCCACCCTGGAGGACAGCGGCAGCATCGGTGGGCGCAGCGGCTGGTGGCCGGCCCATCGCCTGTTGCGCGGTGCGGGCGGCGAACTGCTCGCGGCCATGCCGGCCTATGTGAAGGCGCATTCCTATGGCGAGTACGTGTTCGACTGGGGCTGGGCCGATGCCTGCCAGCGCGCCGGCATCGACTACTACCCCAAGCTGCTCGCCGCTGTGCCCTTCTCGCCGGTGCGGGGTGCACGCCTGCTGGGCCATGACGAGGCGGCTGCGGCGCAGCTGATCGACGCGCTGGTTCCTGAGCTGGAGGTGGCGGGGCTGTCCGGGCTGCACATCAACTTCACCGACGCCTTCGCCGATGCCCGCCTGCAAGGCCGCGAGCAGTGGCTGGAGCGCCTGGGCTGCCAGTACCACTGGCACAACCGCGGCTATCGCGACTTCCAGGATTTCCTCGACGCCTTCTCTTCGCGCAAGCGCAAGCAGGTGCGCAAGGAACGCGAGCAGGTGGCGGGGCAGGGGATCGCGTTCGAGTGGCGCGAAGGGAATGAGCTGAGCGAGGCGGAATGGGATTTCGTCTACGCCTGCTACGCCAACACCTATGAGGTGCGCGGCCAGGCGCCGTACCTGACTCGGGTGTTCTTCAGCCTGCTGGCCGAACGCATGCCCCAGGCCATTCGCGTGGTGCTGGCGAAGCAGGGCGCGCGGCCGGTGGCCATGGCCTTCTCGTTGATGGATTCGGGGTCGCTGTACGGGCGTTACTGGGGCTGCCTGGCGGAGTTCGACCGGCTGCATTTCGAGACCTGCTTCTACCAGGGCATCGACATGGCCATCGCCGCCGGGTTGCCGCGCTTCGACGCCGGCGCCCAGGGCGAGCACAAGCTGATCCGTGGCTTCGAGCCGGTGATTACCCGCTCCTGGCATTACCTTCTGCACCCCGGCCTGCGCGAGGCGGTGGCGGGCTTCCTGGAGCAGGAGCGCCCCGCGATCCTCCGTTATGCCGAAGAGGCGCGGGGCATGCTGCCGTATCGCAAGTCGGGGGAGTGAGCCCCCGGTCGTCGATGGGGATCAGCTGTTGCTGACGCTGCCGCCCCATTCGAGGAACTTCATCTTGTGCACTTCACCCTTGCTGTCTTCGTAGACCAGCACCACGGGCACGACGCCAGATTTGCTGGTGTTGTCGGTGCGGTAGATGACTTTCTGCACGTCCACGTTCATGCCGTAGTGGTACTCAACGGCGGTCAGTTCAGCGCCCGGCTCGCGGCTTTCGGCGGCGAAGACGGCGGGGGCCAGGCTGGAGAGGACGGCGGTAACGGCGGCTGCGATTTTCATGCTGATCTTTCCTCGATTGGGCGGTTGGAAAGCTTCAACTGAAACCCGGTGCGCGATGGCTTCCTGCTACGGGTTTGGGTTGCTGCTTTGTACGGGGCCTATATGACCACCGCCGTTTTCATCGCGGAAATTGATGGTTGTTGTAGTCGAGATCATCGGTATCGATAGTGGGTTCGTCGTGGCGAAACCCACGGGGGGCAGCGTGTTTGGGGTGGCCATCGCGGCCCCGTTCATCACCGCTGGTGGATGGGTGAAGCGGCATCCACCCTACGTGTGCGCCGCCTCGGGGTCGCTCGTGACGTAGGGTGGAGGTCGCTCTTTACCTCCACCGTGCGGAGGTCGGGTCAGTGCTCGGGCTGCGTTTAGTCGACCCCAACGAAGCCGCCGGTCTGGTGGTGCCAGAGGCGGGCGTAGAGGCCGCGCTGGGCGAGGAGTTCGGTGTGGCTGCCGCTTTCCACCACGCGGCCCTGGTCGAGCACCACCAGGCGGTCCATGCGGGCGATGGTGGAGAGGCGGTGGGCGATGGCGATCACCGTCTTGCCCTGCATGAGGGTTTCCAGGCTTTCCTGGATCGCCGCTTCCACTTCCGAGTCGAGGGCCGAGGTGGCTTCGTCGAGGATCAGGATCGGCGCGTCCTTGAGCAGCACGCGGGCGATGGCGATGCGCTGGCGCTGGCCGCCGGAGAGCTTCACGCCGCGCTCGCCGACATGGGCGTCGAAACCGGTGCGGCCCTGGGCGTCGGAGAGGTAGGGGATGAACTCCGCCGCGCGGGCCTTGCGCACCGCCTCCCAGAGTTCCTCGTCAGTGGCACCGGGCTTGCCGTAGAGCAGGTTGTCGCGGATCGAGCGGTGCAGCAGCGAGGTGTCCTGGGTGACCATGCCGACCTGCTCGCGCAGGCTTTCCTGGGTGATCCGGGCGATGTCCTGGCCGTCCACCAGGATGCGCCCGCTGTCCAGGTCGTAGAGGCGCAGCAGCAGGTTGACCAGGGTGGATTTGCCGGCGCCGGAGGGGCCGACCAGGCCGATCTTTTCGCCGGGGCGTACCTCCAGGTCGAGCCCTTCGAACACCGTGCGGCCCTTGCCGTAGTGGAAGCCGATGTGCTCGAAGAGCACCTCGCCACGGGGCACCTGCAGGGGCTTGGCGTCGTCGTGGTCCTGCACGTCGCGGGGCTGGGCGATGGTCTGCATGCCGTCCTGCACCTGGCCGATGTTCTCGAAGATGCCGCTGACCACCCACATGATCCAGCCGGACATGTTGTTGATGCGGATGACCAGGCTGGTGGCCAGGGCGATGGCGCCGACGGTGATGATGTCCTGGGTCCACAGCCACAGGGCGAAGCCGGTGGTGCCGACGATCAGCACGCTGGAGAGGGTGGTGATGACCACGTCCATGCCGGTGACCATGCGGTTGGTCTGCTGCACGCGGTGCACCTGCTCGCTCAGGGCTTCGCGGGCGTACTGCTCTTCCAGGCTGGTGTGGGCGAACAGCTTGAGGGTGGTGATGTTGGTGTAGCCGTCGACGATGCGCCCCATCAGCCGCGAGCGCGAGTCCGAGGCGGCCACCGAGCGCAGCTTGACCCGGGGCACGAAGTACCAGAGTGCAGCGATGTAGCCGGCGATCCACAGCAGCAGCGGGATCATCAGGCGCCAGTCGGCCTCGGCGAACAGCACCAGGGCGCTGACGGCGTAGATCAGCACGTGCCAGATGGCGTCCACCGCCTGCACCGCCGAATCACGCAGGGAGTTGCTGGTCTGCATGATGCGCTGGGCGATGCGCCCGGCGAAGTCGTTCTGGTAGAACGACAGGCTCTGCTTGAGCACGTAGCGGTGGTTCTGCCAGCGGATCAGGTTGGTCAGGCTGGGGTTGATGCTCTGGTGCACCAGCAGGTCGTGCAGGCCGTTGAAGATCGGCCGCAGGATCAGCGCCACCACCAGCATCCAGATCAGCTCGTTGGCGTGGTCGGCGAAGAAGGTATCGGCCGCGCTGTGCTGGGCCAGGTCGATGATGCGGCCGAGGAAGCTGTAGAGGGCGACGTCGATCAGGGCGACCACCAGGCCCACCAGCAGGAGGATCGCGAACACCCCCCAGACCTGGCGCAGGTAGTGGAGGTAGAACTTCACCACGGTGCGTGGTGGCGTGGTGTCGGGAGCGGGTTTGAAGGTGTCGATCAGGTGTTCGAAACGGCGAAACATCCTTCGGGTCCTTGTCGGGGGGAGCGGCCCGCCAGGGTGACGGGCCGCCGTGGTTCAGAGCCGCTTGGCGGAGACGATCACCACCGGTTTCAGCGGTACGTTCTGGTGCATGCCACGGTTACCGGTGGGCACGTTGGCGATCTGGTCGACCACGTCGAGGCCGCGTACCACCTTGCCGAACACGGCGTAGCCGAAGCCACGGGCACCGTGGTCCAGGGCCGGGTTGTCGCGGTGGTTGATGAAGAACTGGCTGGTGGCCGAGTCGGTGGCCTGGGTGCGCGCCATGGCGATGGTGCCGCGCACGTTGTGCAGGCCGTTGTCGGCTTCGTTCTTGATCGCGGGACGGGTGCTCTTCTCATCCATGGCGGCGTCCATGCCGCCGCCCTGGATCATGAAGCCGGGGATCACCCGGTGGAACACGGTGCCGTCGTAGAAGCCGGCGTCCACGTAGTCGAGGAAGTTCTTCACGGTGATCGGCGCCTTGGCGTCGTCCAGCTCCAGCTCGATCTCGCCGGCCGTGGTGTTGATCAGCACATGGGGCTTGTCGGCCGCCATGAGGTTGGCAGTGAACATCAGGGCGCAGGCCGCGAGGGCGATTTTCTTCAGCATTGTCATTGGTCCTTGTGGGCCGCGACTTCTTCGAGGAAGCCGAGGAGGGTGGCGTTGAAGCGTTGTGGTTGATCCAGGGGCGTGGCGTGGCGGGAGTCTTCGATGACCACCAGGCGCGCGTTGGGCATTTCCCTTACGTAGGCTTCCTTCTGCGCGACCGGCGTGTAGTCGCGATCGGCCGTGATCACCAGCGTAGGACAGGTGATGCGGCCGAGGCGTTCCCGCACGCCCCAGCCGATGATGGCGTCGAGGGAGGCGAGATAGGCGCGCTTGTCGTTCTGTGGCCAGCGCTCCTCCACCTTGCGCCGCAGCTCGGCCTGTTCCGGGCGGGGGAACAGCAGCCGCGCCAGGGCCTTGGCGATGGTGTCCAGGCTCATCAGCCGCGAAAGCGTCCAGCGCCGCGCCACTTCCCAGTATTCGCGCGGGCTGCGGGGCTTCACCTCGGGCCCGCTGTTGACGATGGTCAGGCTCTGCAGCAGGTCGGGGCGGTCGACGCCGAGCTGGAAGCCGATCATCCCGCCCATGCTGATGCCCACCAGGTGCACCGGCGGCAGTTGCAGGTGTTCGATGAGGGCGGCGACGTCATCGGCGAAGTCGGCGATGGCGTAGGGGCCCTCGGGCTTGTCGGAGCGGCCGTGGCCGCGCACGTCGAGGGCGATCACCCGGTAGTGCGCGGCCAGCACCGGTATCTGGTATTCCCAGTCGCGGGTGCTGGAGCCGAGGCCATGCACCAGCAGCAGGGGCGCGCCGTGGCCGTATTCCTCGTAGTGCAGCTGACAGTCGTCGTTATCGAACCAGGACATGGTCGTCTCTCCCTCAGGCGTTGGGCAGGGGGGCGGCGAAGGGCGCGTTGAGCGGCGCCGAGTCGAAGGTCTTGATCAGCTCGACGAGTATCTGCGAGGCCGGGCCGAGGGCCTTTTCCTTGTTGGCATAGAGGAAGAACCCGGGGTGGCGGGTGGCGCCCTGGTCCATGGGCAGCGGCTTGAGCAGGCCGTCCTTGAGTTCGCGCTCGATGATGTGGCGCGGCAGCCAGGCGAAGCCCAGGCCGTTGCTGACGAAGTTGGCGGCGGTGGCCAGGCTGCCCACCGTCCAGCGCTGCTCGGCGCCGAGCCAGCCGACATCGCGGGGCTGGGTGCGGCCGGAGTCGCGGATCACCACCTGCAGCTGGGTTTCCAGGTCATGGAAGGTGACGTCGCGCTGCAGGCGGTGCAGCGGGTGGTCGGGGTGGGCGACGGCGACGAACTCGACGTTGCACAGTTCGGTGCCGAGGTAGCCGGGGATGTTGAGGCCGGTGATGGCCAGGTCGGCGGTGCCTTCGAGCAGCACTTCCTCCACGCCGGAGAGCACCTCCTCGCGCAGGCGCACGCGGCAGCCGCGGCTCTGCGGCATGAAGGCGGCCAGGGCACGCAGCAGGCGCGCGGTGGGGTAGGCGGCGTCGACCACCAGGCGCACCTCGGCCTCCCAGCCCTGCTCCATGTGGTGGGCGAGCTCTTCCAGCTGGCTGGCGGATTTCACCAGTTGCCGCGAGCGCCGCAGCAGCACTTCGCCGGCTTCGGTGAGCACGGCCTTGCGCCCGTCGATGCGCAGCAGCGGCACGCCCAGTTGTTCCTGCATGCGGGCCACGGTGTAGCTGACCGAGGATTGCGAACGGTGGGTGGCTTCCGCCGCCTGGGCGAAGCCGCCATGGTCGACCACCGCTTGCAGGGTCCGCCACTGATCCAGTGTTACCCGGGGCGCTTTCATGCCTTGCTCCTTCTTCTTGTGTATCGGTCAGGAAACATGCGGCTGTGCCGATGACCTCGCCTGACGCTCTGTGTAAGCTGGCGGTCCCGCGCTGGAGACCCCCAATGAAAAGAATGCTCTGTGCCGTCCTGGCCTGCCTGCCCGTCGCCGCCTTCGCCTACCCCATCGAGGTGGAGAAGCAGTACAACGGCAGCGAGATCTCCTATACGACCGACGATATCGATCACAACATGGGCTCGATCAACGTCTACAACCTGGGCGAGGCCCGCGCCGAGTGCACGGTGCGCTTCGTCAACGGACCGGAGACGCCGAAGATCCGCCGCGCGGTGATCGACGGCGGCAAGAGCGTCTACCTCACCGCCAAGTTCAACCGCAGCATCATCCGCTTGCGCATTGGCCTCACCTGTAAGCCTGCCTGAGCGAAATATCCCATAGAGAAGTCAGCACTGGGCTCCAGCCTAGTGAGGGCTTCCTTATAAATCAATTTTGTCGATTGTTAGTAGCGGATTAATTCACTTTTTTATCGAATTGTGTCTGGATAACCTGCGCTCCATCGAATCCCACCCCACTTATCGATGGAGCAGCAAACATGTCCAACGTCCTCGTGATCGAAAGCAGCGCCCGCCAGCAGGGTTCCGTGTCCCGCGACCTGACCCAGGCCTTCATCGCCCAGTGGCAGGCCGCGCACCCAGCCGACCAGGTCAAGGTCCGCGACCTGGCCGTGGAGCAGGTGCCGCACCTGGATGCCGACCTGCTGGGTGGCTGGATGAAGCCCGCCGACCAGCACAGCGAAACCGAACAGGCCGCCCTGCAGCGCTCCAACCTGCTGACCGAGGAACTGCTGGCCGCCGACGTGCTGGTACTGGCCGCGCCCATGTACAACTTCGCCATCCCCAGCACCCTGAAGGCCTGGCTGGACCATGTGCTGCGGGCCGGCGTCACCTTCAAGTACACCGAGACCGGTCCCCAGGGCCTGCTCACCGGCAAGCGCGCCTACGTGCTGACCGCCCGTGGCGGCGTATACGCCGGCGGCCCGTTCGACCATCAGGAGCCCTATCTGCGCCAGGCCCTGGGCTTCATCGGCATCCACGATGTGTCGTTCATCCATGCCGAGGGCATGAACATGGGCGCCGAGTTCCAGGAAAAGGGCATCGCCCAGGCCAAGGCCCTGGTGGCCAAGGTCGCCTGACGCCACACCGCTTCGCTCCACTCCTTTGTGCTCATCCCTTGCCCGGCCCCATGGCCGGGCTTTTTTATGGGCGCTCGCTTCCCGTAGGAGCGAGCTCTGCTCGCGAGGCTGTAGGAGCGAATTCATTCGCGATGCTTTTGCAGGCTGAGCTTCAGCGTGGGCTCGGGTTTGGCAGTATGGGTTTCGCTGCGCTCGCGGAACGCCGCCCGACTCATCCACGGGGGGCTGGGCGGGTGTAGGGGGGGTGGGCTTCAGCCCACCGCTCTTTTCCGGTCAGGAGTTGGGGCGGACCTGGCAGCATGGGTTTCGCGGAGCTCTACCCATCCTACGGGCTTTCGTTTGGCTGTGGATTGGAGTGCGCACTGGTCTTGGCGTGCCTTACGGGCTCTCGTCGGAAGGGCTCCTGGTAGGAAGGTGCCGCTTTCAGGCCTGCCGATGCCGGGTTGGTCCCAGCGGGCCCGCCGGCGGGTGGGTAAGCTTTCCCTGGTGGCGGCGAGCGGGTATTTTCGCCGGCTGCAATCAGAGGCCTGCCATGTCTTCGTTCATTTCTCCACCCGTTGCGGTGCGGCCATGAGGCTGTCCGGGCGCGGTGTCGCGCTGTCCCTTACCGCGTCGGTGCTGTTCGCCCTGATGCCTGGCTACGTGCGTGAGCTGGCGCCGCTGGATGGCGTGCAGATCTTCGCCCAGCGGGTGCTTTGGTCGATTCCGGCGGTGTTGTTGCTGGTGGCGTTGATGAGGCAATGGGCGGTATTGCGTGATGTGCTCGTGCGCCTGCGCCGGGAGCCGTTGCTGCTGGCGGCCTTGCCATTGGCCGCGCTGTTGATCGGGTTGCAGTGGGGCCTGTTCCTCTGGGCGCCGTTGCAGGGGCGGATGCTGGAGGTGTCCCTCGGCTACTTCCTGCTGCCCCTGGTGATGGTGCTCTGCGGGCGCCTTTTCTATAACGAGCGCCTGCGCCCGCTGCAACTGCTGGCGGTGCTCTGTGCCGTGGCCGGCGTGCTCCACGAGCTGTGGATGACCCGCGCCTTCTCCTGGCTGACCCTGGTCACCGCGCTGGGCTACCCGCCATATTTCATGATGCGCCGCTGGATGCGCCTGGACGCGCTGTCCGGTTTCATCCTGGAGATGGCGGTGCTGGCGCCGCTGGCGGCCTGGCTGATCATCGCCCATGGCCCGGAGGGGGCTTTCGTCCAGGCACCGCAGCTGTGGTGGCTGATTCCCGGCCTGGGCCTGCTCGGCACCCTAGCCTTCGCCGCGATGATGGCCTCCAGCCGGCTGCTGCCGCTGGGGTTGTTCGGCATCCTCAGCTATGTGGAACCGGTGCTGCTGTTCGCGGTGGCGGTGGCGTTCCTGGGCGAGGCCTTCGACCCGGCGCAGTTCTGGACCTACCTGCCGATCTGGCTGGCGGTGCTGCTGATCGGCTGGGACAGCGCACAGCTGCTGCGCAAGCAGGCGCGCCAGGAACGGGCTGCTCGCGCCCTCAACTGAGGGCCGTAGCGCCCGGGTGATCGGCCAGCGCGGCCAGCACCTGGTCGCGCAGCAGCGGGGCGAGGTCGGCGGGCGGGGTGGCGCCCGGGGCCAGCCAGGCCAGTTCTTCCAGTTCGGCTGCCGCGGCCACCGGCTGCGACAGGCGACCGATGAAGATTTCTGCATCCACCCAGGTATCGGGTTCGTTGGCCGCGGGCGCGCGGAAGCGGCCGAGGGGCTGCAGCGCGCTGGCGTCCATCTCCAGGTCGAGTTCTTCGAGCAGCTCCCGCTGCAGGGCGGCGAGGGCGGTTTCGCCGGGTTCGCGCTTGCCGCCGGGCAGCATGAAGGCGCGCGTGCCGCGTTTGCGTACCAGCAGCAGGCGCTGGTCGGCGTCGAGCAGGCAGGCGGCGGAGAGGATCAGGGTGGTCATGGATTGGGGGCTTCCGGCAGCAGTTTGTAGTGCAGCTGCACCACGCCGGTGGCGAAGCTGCGTTGTTCGTGGAGTTGCAGGCGTCGCTCCAGCCCGGTGGCGAACATCTGGATGCCGGCGCCGAGCAGGTGCGGGACGACGCTGACGATCAACTCGTCGATCAGCCCGGCCGCGTAGCAGGTACCGGCCAGGGAGCCACCGCCCACCAGCCAGACGCGTTTGCAGCCGGCCTCGGCCAGCTCCGCCAGGGCTTCGGCCGGGGTGCTATGGGCGATGCGGACCTGGGACGCTGCGGGTTCGAGCTCCGCGCGGGTGAGCACGGTACAGGGCTTGCCCGGGTAGGGCCAGGCGCCGCCCATGGCCAGCACGGTTTCGTAGGTGCCGCGACCCATCAGCAGGCCATCGATGCTGTCGTAGAAGGCGCCGTAGCCGTGGTCATCGCCGGATTGCTCCAGCGGCTGCAGCCAGTCGACGCTGCCGTCGGGGCGGGCGATGTAGCCGTCCAGGGTGGCGGCGACGTAGTAGATCAGCGATGCGCTCATGCAGGGCTCCGACGGGTGGGCTGTGGCCGGCGGTGAAATCCGTCGGGGACTGAAGCTGTTGGAGTGGAGCACGGCCCTGTGGGTTCAGCAATCGCCGCAACGTCGGGAAATCAGCGTGGGGCGCACAGAATTCGGGTGTTCGGGCGCGACAACCGGTAACCTATGCAGCTGTTTTTCAAGCTTTCGATCGAGGTAGCACCCGTGTTCTCCCAATTCGCCCTGCACGAACGTCTGCTCAAGGCCGTGGCCGAGCTGAAATTTGCCGAACCGACGCCCGTGCAGCAGGCGGCCATTCCCCCGGCGCTGGAAGGGCGCGACCTGCGCGTGACCGCGCAGACCGGCAGCGGCAAGACCGCCGCCTTCGTGCTGCCGCTGCTCAATCGCCTGATCGGCGAGGCCAAGCCGCGCGAGCGCATCCGTTCGCTGATCCTGCTGCCGACCCGCGAGCTGGCCCAGCAGACCCTGAAGGAAGTGGAGCGTTTCTCCCAGTTCACCTTCATCAAGTCCGGCATCGTCACCGGCGGTGAGGACTTCAAGGTGCAGGCCGCCATGATGCGCAAGCTGCCCGACGTGCTGGTGAGCACCCCGGGCCGCCTGATCGAGCACCTCAATGCCGGCACCGTCGACCTCAAGGAAGTCGAAGTGCTGGTGCTGGACGAAGCCGACCGCATGCTCGACATGGGCTTCGCCGAGGACATGCAGCGCATCACCGCCGAGTGCGCCAACCGCAAGCAGACCCTGCTGTTCTCCGCCACCACCGGTGGCGCTGCGCTGCGCGACGTCTCGGCCAAGGTGCTGAACGACCCGCTGCACCTGCGCCTGAACGGCGTCGAGCAGCTCAACGAGTCGACCCGCCAGCAGATCATCACGGCCGACGACATCGCCCACAAAGAGGCCATCGCGCGCTGGCTGCTGGCCAACGAGGACTACCAGAAGGCCATCGTCTTCACCAACACCCGTGCCCAGGCCGACCGTTTCTACGGCCACCTGGTGGCGGCCGGTTACAAGGCCTTCGTGCTCCATGGCGACAAGGACCAGAAGGACCGCAAGATGGCCATCGACCGAGTGCGCGAGGGCGGCACCAAGGTGCTGGTGGCCACCGACGTGGCAGCCCGTGGCCTGGACATCCAGGGCATGGACCTGGTGATCAACTTCGACATGCCGCGCTCCGGTGACGAGTACGTGCACCGTGTCGGCCGTACCGGCCGTGCCGGTGGCGAAGGCACCGCCATTTCGCTGATCTGCCACAACGACTGGAACCTGATGTCCAGCGTCGAGCGCTACCTCAAGCAGAGCTTCGAGCGCCGTGTGATCAAGGAGCTCAAGGGCAGCTACAGCGGCCCGAAGAAGGTCAAGGCCTCCGGCAAGGCGGCCGGCGTGAAGAAGAAAAAGACCGACAAGAAAGCCGGCGACAAGAAGGCCTCGGCCAAGCCGGCCGCCAAGCGCAAGCCGTCCGGCCCGCGCCGCGACGAGTCCAAGGTGGTCAGCGCCGACGGCCTGGCGCCGCTGAAGCGCAAGAAGCCCGCGGCCGAGTGATCCGTCCGTTAGCGCGTGGCCTGCCGGTGGCGTTGTTGCCGTGGCTGGCCACAGCCGAGGCCCAGGTGTACCGCTGCACCCGGGCCGACGGCGGGGTGGAATTCACCGACCGCGGTTGCGGAACCCTCGAACCCTTCCGCTCGGGCGGCTTGGTGGACGGCCTGCCCTCCCTGCATTCCCTCCTGGACGCCGCCCCGGCGTTCATCCCCTACGGCCTCAGCCTCTGGCAACTGCTGGCGCTGGTCTACCTGGCGATGAGCCTGGTCTGCTTCATCGCCTACTGGCGTGACAAGCGCTTCGCCGTGGCCGGTGCCCAGCGCACACCGGAGTCGCGGCTGCACCTGTACGAGCTGCTCGGTGGCTGGCCGGGCGGCCTGCTGGCGCAGCGGCTGATCCGCCACAAGAACCGCAAGCTGTCCTACCAGGTGAAGTTCTGGCTGATCGTCGCCCTGCACCTGGGCGTGCTCGGCTGGTGGCTACTGGGACACTGAGGCGCCCACTAGGCCGCCGCTGCGAGGACGGTCAAGGTCGGGATTGGCCCGTGCAGGCTTGCCAGGCTTTGCTAGGGTCGATGAGCTGGAGCGAGGCTGCTCCCCACCCGCTCATCCACCGCAGGGAACCAAGAACCGATGAAGCTCACCCGTACCCTTCTCGCCGCCGCGCTGTGCATGGGGCTGGCCGGCACCACCCTCGCCACCGAACTCAAGCACTGGCCGGCGCCCGCCGCCAAGCAGCTCGACGCGCTGATCGCGGCCAACGCCAACAAGGGCGCCTACGCGGTGTTCGACATGGACAACACCAGCTACCGCTACGACCTGGAGGAGTCCCTGCTGCCCTTCCTCGAAGCCAAGGGCGTGCTGACCCGCGAGAAGCTCGACCCCTCGCTCAAGCTGATTCCCTTCAAGGACGTGAAGGGCCACAAGGAAAGCCTCAACAGCTACTACTACCGCCTCTGCGAACTCGACGACCTGGTCTGCTACCCCTGGGTGGCCCAGGTGTTCTCCGGCTTCACCCTGCGTGAGCTGAAGGGCTACGTCGACGAGCTGTTGGCCTCCGGCAAGCCGGTGCCGGCCACCTATTACGAAGGCGACGAGGTCAAGACCATCGAGATCAACCCGCCCAAGCTGTTCACCGGCCAGCAGGAGCTGATGAACAAGCTGCGGGAGAACGGCATCGAGGTGTACATCATGACCGCTGCGCTGGAGGAACTGGTGCGCATGGTCGCCGCCGATCCGAAGTACGGCTACAACGTCAAGCCGGAGAACGTCATCGGCGTCACCACGCTGCTCAAGGACCGCAAGACCGGCACCCTGACCACCGCGCGCAAGCAGATCGAGGAAGGCAAGTACGACGAGAAGGCCAACCTCGACCTGGAGATCACCCCCTACCTGTGGACCCCGGCCACCTGGATGGCGGGCAAGCAGGCGGCCATCCTCACCTACATCGATGAATGGAAGAAGCCCATCCTGGTGGGCGGTGACACGCCGGACAGCGATGGCTACATGCTCTTCCACGGCACCGACGTGGAAAAGGGCGGGCTGCGCGTGTGGGTGAACCGCAAGGCCAAGTACATGGACCAGATCACCGCCATGCAGAAGAAGAACGCCGAGGCCCAGGCGAAGCTCGGCCTGCCGGTCACCGCCGACCGCAACTGGGTGGTGGTGACGCCGGAGGAAATCCAGTAGCCGGCCATCCGCCACGCTGCCATCCCCCTGCGCAACCGCCCCGTCAGCGGCTATGCTGCGAGCTGTAACGCAAGGGGGTGGCATGGGCAGAAGGCTGCTATGTGGCGTGTTGTTGCTCGGGCTTCCCTGGCTGGCCTTGGGGGAGGAGTTGCGTTTCGGTTTCGGTACCCAGAAACCGCCCTATGTCTATGAGGGCGAGGAGCGTGGCCTGGAGTTGGAGATCATCACCGCTGCCGCCAAGGCGGCGGGCTTCACCTTGCAGTACCACTACCTGCCGGCGGAGCGCCTGCACCTGCTGCTGGGGCGCGGCGAACTGGATGGCATCGCCACCACCAGCGAGCACAGCGGTGTGCCGGCCTTCTATTCCGAGCCCTATATCCAGTACCACAACTACGCCATCGCCTTGGCCCGAAACGGTTTCCGCCTGGAAAGCATTGCCGATCTGGGCAAGCACTCGGTCAGTGCCTTCCAGCGGGCGCGCTACCTGCTGGGCGACGAGTTCCAAGCCATGGTGGAGGGAAACCCGCGTTACCGCGAGGAAGCTCAGCAGATCACCCGCAATCGCCTGCTCTACTCAGGTCGCATCGAGGTGGTGATCGGCGACAAGCGCATCATCGACTACCTCAACCGCGAGGTGGTCAGCCAGGTGGACATCAGCCAGCCGATCATCTGGTACGACCTGTTCCCGCCCACCCCCTACAAGGTCGGCTTCCTCCACGCCAACCAGCGCGACCGTTTCAACAAGGGGTTGCAGATGATCCGCGACAGCGGCGAATACCGCGCCATCGAGAAGAAGTACGAGCACTACTGAGGCGCCCGCTCACTCCTGCTACTGCTTGGCATCGCTTTCGTCGCCGGCCTTGTCGACTTCCTGCTTGCGCTGCTCGGTGACGTTGCACTCGTCGTCACCCTCGCGGGCATCGGTCTTGAGCTTGTCCTGCTTGAGCTCTTCGTTGACCTGCTTGGCCTTCTGCGGGTCGCTCTCGGTGGCCTGGTGCACTTCGGCCGCCAGTTGCTCGCGCTTGGCGGTGGCCTCCTCGGCGCTGCACACGGCCAGGGCCGGCAGGGGGGCGAGCAGGGCAAGGGTGGCGCTCAATGCCAGTAAGCGGTTCATGGTGTTCTCCTTCGGGTGAATCGCACTCCTTAGGGTTGAGCGCCCGCGCGGGACAAAAGTTCAGGCTGTCAGCGCACCCGGTCGCGGCTCTGCACGGCCAGGTCCAGGGCCTTTTGCATGTCCAGTCGCGCCGAGCGGCCGACGTCCTTGTCGTTGAGCTGGTAGTTGCGTTCCGACGGCAGGATGGGCGCGGTGAGGTCCTCGGCGTCCATGGGTTCGAAGTCGTAGTCGCCGCCGATGGTCATGGCGCTGCGGCGCAGCAGCATGCGCACCTGCTCGGGTTGCAGGCGCGGGTTGATCGAGAGCATGGCGGCGACGATGCCGGTGACCATGGGCGTGGCGTAAGAGGTGCCGCAATGCACCTCGCCGGTCTCGTTCTCGCCCCGGGTGGAAGCGCGGGCGCAGGCGGCGGCGGTGATGTCCACGCGCATGTCGATGTTCGAGGAGTCGCGCTTGACCACATAGGCCGGGTCGTCGATGCCCACGTCGTCGCGCTCGCTGCGCTGGTGCCCGCCCACCACCAGCAACTGGTCGGTGATGAAGGAAGAGGGCAGGCGATACTCGTCGGTGCCGGAGAAGGAGGCGCCGTTGCCGGCGGAGTTGATCACCAGCACGTCCGGGTGTTCCTTGCGCAGCCAGAGGAAGAACTCTTCCAGCAGTTCTTCGTAGCCGCTCATGGCGATGCCCGAGCGCACCAGGGAGTCCACGTCGTCGCCCTTGACGTTCTTCGCGCCGACGCGGTGGATGCCCCAGCTCCAGTTGAGGACGCGCACACCGTCCTCCACCAGGTTCACCGAGGCGGCGACGTTGGCGGTGATGCCGGCGTCGGAGTTGCGCTCCACTATCACCTCGAAGCCGTTGCTGGCCTTGTCCAGCCCGCGCAGGAAGCCGGTGTTGCCGCCCTGGTCCCAGCGCGCGGCGAGGATGCCGGCGACGGTGGAGCCATGGTTGTCGGGCTTGGCCGCATCACGGGCGTAGAGGCAGGTGCGCGGTTGTTCGCCCTTGCAGCCGCCGAGGTAGTCGGCGAAGTCGGGGGCGTCGAAGTCGACGTTGCGCTCGATCACGCCGATGCGCAGCGGGCGTGTGTCCACCGGCGCCTGGCGTGCGGGGATGCGCCGTTGGTAGTAGTTCACCGCGTCCATGAAGCGGTTGGCGGCCCACTCGTCCGAGTCCTTGCCGGGTTTGCTCGGCTCCTGGCGCGCGGCTTCGGCTTCCTCGCCCTTCTCGGGAGCGGATTCCTCCACCACCACCGCGTCGACGCTGGTCTCGCTGCCGATGCGCAGGATCAGCGCGTCGCGCTCGGTGAGGTCCTTCACCGGCAGGCGCAGCTGGTAGGTGTTCAGCGGCGGGATGGCGCCCACCACCTTGGCGCCGTACTTGCCGGCCAGGCGCTCGGCCTCCTTGCGGCCGTCGTGGCTTTCCTCGATCAGCAGGCTGACCAGGTCGACGTAGGTGGTCAGCCCATCCATGTTCTTCGCCACTTCGGCGGGGCCGGCCGCCAGCACATGGCTGCCGTTCAGCGACAGCCACACCGGGTTGCTGGTGCGCTCGCCGTCCTCGAGCCAGAGCGGGCCGCTTTCGTGCTCGCGGTGGTCCAGGCGCAGTTTCAGGCCGCCCTTGTTGCGGGTCACGCTATCGGCGGGCAGTGGCTTGCCGTCCAGCAGCAGCCGGGGCGTGGCCTCGCCCAGGCCGCTGACCCGCAGGCACCAGTCCTGGCGCTCGTGCTCCAGCAGGTCGCCGCAGCGTTGCAAGGCCTCCATGCGCAAAGGTTCTTCGGCACTGGCGAAGGGGCTGGCGAGGGCCAGGAGCAGGGCGGTGACGGGGGCGTGGTGCAGCGGCATGGGCGGGCCTTGGTAGAGGTTGTCCTGCTGTTCCGACCGCCCGCCCCCGGCTTTCGTTCAGGCTGACCGTTCACCCATCAGGACGAACCATGGCGGCGCGCGAGCAGTCGGAAACCACAGGACGCCCCATCCCCCACACCTGGAGAAATGCCATGAACAGCTACGACTGGGAGCTCATCGAACTGCTGCTGCACAAGGTGCAGGAGTCGGCCAACGTCAACTTCGCGCCCCGTGAATACGCCGCCGAACTGGCCGAGCAGCGCCAGGCTGCGGGGCGCCAGATTGGCGGCACCCTCGACCACCTGAAGATGCTTGCCGCCGACTACGAACGCATTCTGTTGCAGGGCGGCTATATCGAGTCCCGCCCGGAGAGCGAGGGCGGCAATGGTGAGAACTTTGTCCTCACCGAGCGCGGCAGCCGCCTGCTGGAGCTGACCAACAGCAGCCTGCCGGCCAACCTGCAGTTCCGCGAGCAACTGGCCGAGAAGGGCCAGGCGGCGCTGACGCCGGAAGTGTTCGACGAATTGTCGGCGAGGGCGGCGCGGGCTTGATTGCCTAGGCCTAGGCGGTGCTGAGGCGGCGCTGCGCGCCGCTGGGCGACTGAAGTCGCCCCTACAGTCGCCCCTGCAAAAAACGCCGTCGGAGCTTCCCCTGTGGGAGCGAATTCATTCGCGATGGGTGTGGTTCGGGCATTTCCGGTCGGGGAAACGCCGAACCGTTGGGCCTCGCTGCGCTCGGCGCCAACCTACGCGCCAACCTGCAGCGACTACGTCAATAGATCGGCGGGGTTTCCGGCAGCACGTCCGGGTCGGGGATGAAGGGCATGGCCCAGGGGTCGAGGTTGCGGCCCTGGTGGGCGAGGTCCATCCGCGCCTGTTCCAGCACCCCGGCCAGGCGCACCGGGTTGGCGTACTGGGTGCTGCGGATGTGGCCGATATCCAGGACCTTGTGCCCGTGCAGGTCGGTCACGGTGAGGCTGAAGCTGTCGTCTTCCTCATGGGCCAGGGCCTTGCAGCCGTAAGGCAGGAAGGCTTCGGTGGCCAGGCGCATGGCAGTGTCCAGGCTGATTGGCGTGGTCATGGCAGTCTCCGGCTGCAGTGCATGAGTTAGGTGGACAGCAGGACGGGGGGAGGCGGTTCCGCCGGGGTGACGAACTGCAGGCGGCCGATTTGGTGAGTCGCCTGTCCTGCCTGGACAGTGCCCAGCGCGCCCCGGGATTGTTACCCTTCGATGACAAGCGCCGCGCAAGACGGCGCTCCTGGTTTCGGAGCTTCGATGAAACGCCTGCTGCTCGCCCTGTCCTGCCTGTTCGCCTGCGCGCCCGCCACATTGCTGGCCTGGTCCAATCACTCCCTGGGCACCTGGCTGGCCCTGTCCGATCTCCAAGAGCTGCGCCAGGCCGAACCAGTGCAGGTGGAGTCGCTGGAGGCCTTCCTCGCCGCCGAAGGCGTGGCGCTGGAGCAGCTGCTGGACGAGCAGGAGGCCTATGCGCGGGAGAACTTCCCCGGCTACCCGGCCCGCCCCGATGACCTGCGCTGGCTGCCCGACTCGGGCGGTGATCGCCGTCGCGCCTTCTTCATGGCGCTGCGGGTCAACCCGGAGATCCGCCTGGCCAGTTTCGTCCAGGCGCTGCCGGGGCTGCAGCTGCCGGACCATCGCTTCCTGCCCGCCGAGCAGGTGCTGGTATTCCGCAAGCTCAACCTGTGGAACGAGTGGCGCTTCATCGCCCTCTCGCCCGGCGAGCACATCAGCCCGCTGGCGGTGCTGGCCAGCGCGGCGGATGAGCCGGACTACGGCCACGACATCAACCTGTTCAGCGACAACCCGGGCGAGATGGGCGCGCGCTATGGCTTCGGCACCCAGCCGTTCGGCGATTCGCGCTTCGAGTACTCCTCCCAGGCGCCGTTCCACATCGGCTATTACCACGAGTCAGAGCTGATCTTCCGCGCCGCGCCCTTCCTCACCCGCACCTACCCGGAAATGCGCGTGCAGCAGTACCTGGGCCTGGCACGCTTCGCCTTCGAGAGCGGCCACGACTACTGGGGCTACCGCTTCCTCGGCTGGGCGTTGCATTACGTCCAGGACCTGACCCAGCCCTACCACTCCAAGGCACTGCCGGGCGAAAGCACCGCCACCCTGATGTGGACGGCGATCAAGGCCGCCGCCGGCGACACCGCCGACAAGGAGGCGGCCATCGAGCGCGTCGCCACCCGCCACACCGAGGTGGAGAAGTACCAGGCCGATTGGTTGCGCCGCCTGCTGCGCGAAGGCAGCAACGACAGCCCGCTGCTGGCCGCCTACCGCGACCGCTCGGCGGACGCCGACTACCCGCCCTTCGACCTGGGCTACCTGCGGGACGTGGTGTCCCTGGAGGCCTATGACGCCGCCGACGGCTTCGACGATCGCATCGGCGCCTGGCTGGCCAAGGGGCAGCCCGGTGCCGACTTCAGCCAGGGCAACCAGTTGAAGCCGCCAGCCACCGATCCCGAGCTGGATGCGGTGCTGGTGCAGCTGATCCGCCACTTCGCCGGCCACAGCCGCAACCTGGTGCGCACCACCCTGCAGAACCCCTGAGGCGGGCGTGGCGCACCGGGCCTGGCGGCTCGTCGGGTTGCCCCCGACCTAGGCTGCCATTGGCGAGTGGGCGAACCCCGTGCCAAGCCCAGCGGTCACAACTCCAGGTGACCGATGGAGGCCGGCATGCGCATCAAGCTGATCGAAGGGTTGCAGTGGAGCACCGAGCCCGGTGGCTCCGGCGGCCTGTGCAACAAACGCGGGGAGAAGGTGCACCTGCGCCAGGGCGATATGGACGGCGCCTGCGGCCCCTATTGCCTGGTGATGGCGATGCTGGCGCGCAACCAGCTCAGCCGGCGCCAGGCCAAGGGGCTGGAGCGGGTGGACTCGCGTACCCGCTACGGGCGCCTGATGGAGGCGCTGAATCGCCACGAGACCCTGGTGCGGGTCGGCACCACCGGGCATGACCTGCTGGCCCTGCTGCGTGAGGTGAACGACAAGGAACACCGGGTGGTGACCGGCAGCGGGGTGGAGATGGTGCGCCAGGCCCGCGCCCACCTGGAGGACGACTTCCCGGTGTTGCTGGGCTTCCACGGCCACAAGGGCAGCGACATCCGCCATTGGGGCCTGGCCATCGGCATGAGCGACGACGCGTTTTTCCTGCTCGACCCGGCCCATGAGCTGCAGCCCGGCCTGGCCTGGAACGCCATCCTCACCAGCGAGGCCCATGGCTCGCGCTTCGGCTATCGCTACATCAATGCCAAGGGCACCTGGGCGGTGACCCTGAAGGAAATGCTCGCCCTGCTCTGAGCCCTAGAACTTCTCGTTGGCGTTGAGGTAGCGCCACTGGCCCGGCTGCAGCTTGGCCATGGCCACGCCGCCGATGCGGATGCGCTTCATCGCCACCACTGTGAGCCCCACCGCTTCGCACATGTGGCGGATCTGCCCCGGCTGGGAGCCCTTGAGGGCAAAGCGCAGGCGGGTTTCGTTCTGCCAGCTGACCTTCATCGGCGGCAGGGCCTGGCCTTTGTAGCTGAGGCCGTGGCACAGGCGCTTGAGGCCGTGTTCGATGATCTGCCCGGAAACTTCGACGATGAACTCTTCCTCCACCTTGTTGGCGTGATCCAGGCGACGGGTCACGCCCCAGTTCTGGGTGAAGACCATCAGGCCACTGGCGTCGGTTTCCAGCGGGGTCAGCAGGTTCTGCCGGATGAAGTGCTTCTTCAGCGGGCGCATGCCGGGCTGGTCAGGGGTGAGGTTGTCCGCCACCAGCAATTGCAGCACCGAGTTGGCACCCATGCCGATGCCATAACCTGCGGGCTTGTTGAGCAGCAGGGTGACCGGCTCCACAGTGGCGGCCACGGCATTGGGCAGCAGCACGACCTGTTCGTCGAGCACCTTGAATTGCGGTTCCTCGACCACCTTGCCGTTCACCGTCACCCAGCCGTTCTCGATATACAGCTCGGCATCGCGACGGGAGCAGGGCACGAGTTCGGCAAGGCGTTTGGACAGGCGCACGGGTTCGGACATGACGGGGTACCGGAAGAGGGGCGGCCATTGTAACCGCGGAAGCGCTGCGGCGGCGCGCCGATGCGGGCGGCCGAATGGCATCGGGCCGGAAGAGTCCGGCCCGATGGGGTGCTGCGGGGAGGCGATCAGTGCACGCGTATTTCCACTTCCTGGGGCACGTCGAGCGTTTCCAGGTCGCCCTCGATGGCGCTCTCGGCGCTTTCCGGCTGGTTGGCGAACAGCCCCAGCAGGCGCGACATCGGGTGATGGGGCTTGGCGCCTTCGGCGAGCTGGGCACCGCCTTCCACGGTTTCCACCGGCTCGGGCAGCATTTCGGTGACCACCTTGAAGTCGGTGATCTGGATGGTGCCGCGCCCGGCCGCCAGCAGGTGGAAGGAGAACGCCTTGCGCGCCTGCGGGTTGTCGAAGGCGAAGGTGATGGACACCGGCTTGCCCTTTTTCAGCACGGGCAGCTCGGGGATGGGCAGGGCCACGTCACGCTCGAACTCCTTGGTCTTCAGTTGCAGCTGCGCGCCCTGGCGATCCATCTGCAGCACGTTGATGCCCAGGCGTACCGTGGTCCGGCTGTTCTTCGGCAGTTCCATGTACTGGGCGCCGATCAGGTTGTCGGCCCAGTCGTCGCGGGCCTTGTCCTTCAGGCGGATGCGCTCGCGGGTGGCGAACTGGTATTCCTGGCCGAGGGCACCGCCCAGCAGTGATTGGTCGAGCAGGGCCGCGCGCTGGCTGACCAGGCGCGCCTGCTTGCCGCTGAAGCGCCCGAGGAAGCGTGCCTCGTCGGCGATGAAGCCCTCGCTCTGGTAACGGCGGCAGACCTGCTGGAAGTCGCACTCGGTGAAGGTGCCGCGGCCGTCGTGCTGGCGCAGCATGCCGTTGGTGTAGGAGATCATTTCGCGGCCGCTTTCGTAGTCGCGGAACAGCGAGCGGCCGGCCAGGTTCTGCGGCACCTTGTAGCCGAAGTAGTCGAGGATCGAGGTGGTCAGGTCGACGTGGCCGTACACGCCGCTCTTGATCGGCGGCAGCGAGGCCTGTTCCGGCGCCAGCACCAGGTTGAAGCCCCAGGCGGAGGCGAGGCGGACCTTGTCGATGCCGTGGGACTCGTCCGAGGTGATGATCACCAGGGTGTCCTTGAGCACGCCCTGTTTTTCCAGGCCGGTGAGGAAGGCGTCGACGGCGTCGTCGAGGTAGGCGATGGCGGCCTTCTTGGCGTCGGGGTAGCGCGCCAGGTACTCATCGGGTGCCGAATAGGGCTGGTGGGTGCCGACGGTGAGCAGGGTCAGCATCCAGGGTTTCTTCTGCTGGCGGATCTGCTTCACGTAGCCCAGCGCGCCTTCGAAGAAGGCCTTGTCGTCCATGCCCCAGGGGAATTCCAGGTAGGCCTTGTTGCGGAACCAGTCGCGGCCGAGGGTCTTGTCGAAGCCCATGGCCGGCATGACCTTGTCCTTGGCCATGAAGCGCAGCCCGGCACCCTGCAGGAAGTGGGTGGCGAAGCCGTGGCGGTGCAGCTGGGCGGGCAGGCAGTCCTTGGCCCGCGAGGGGTTGTTCAGCAGCTCCAGGCCCTTGGGCGTGCCGGAGTCCAGCTTGCTGTAGTCGCCGCAGAGCATCGAGTAGAGGCCGCGGATGGTCTGGTGGCTGTGCAGCACGTAGTCCGGCGTGGTCATGGCGCGCTCGGCCCATTGGCTGAGGCGCGGCATCAGCGATTCCTGGTAGCTGCTGTTGATCGCCGCGCGGTTGGCGGCGATGTAGGCACCAGGGATGCCTTCCAGGGTGATCACCAGCACGTTGCGCGCGCGGCCGGGCTCGGCCAGCAGCGGGGCGCCGTCGAGGTCGAGGCGGGCGAGGCCGGCGATATCCGGCGGCGCGTCGGGCTGGTCACCATCGAGCCAGTCTTCCACCGCCAGTTGGCCGCTGTTGAGGGCACCGGCCAGCAGCTTGTGGGGCAGGTTGAACTGCTGCCACTGCTCGGCTTCGCTCGGGTGCAGGTACTGGATGGCGGCGTGGCTGGCCAGCAGGGCCACGGGCACGGCCAGCCAGGCGCGCGAGGGGCGCTGTTGCGGGCGGCGCCAGAGCAGGGCACAGGCCAGCAGCGCGACGGCGAGGGCGATGGCCAGCCAGGGGTAGGTGAGGCCGCCGCCCTGGGTCGAATGGCCGACGAATTGCGGGTCCATCAGGTATTTGAGGTCGCTGGGCTCGGGCATGCGGCCCACGGCGCCGACCAGTTCGGCGGTGCCGAGGGTGATCAGGCTGGAGGCGACCATCACCGGCAGCGCCAGCCACAGCGGGCGCCGGTAGAGCAGGGCGATCAGCAGCGAGCCGATGGCAAGGTCCGACAGGTAGCCGAAGCCGTCGCTCCAGCCCAGCCACCAGCGGGCGGCGAGCGGAATGATCAGGAATAGAACGCCAAGGGGCAAAAGGTGCAGCGGTGAAGACAGCCAGCGGCTGGAAGGGCGCACAGGAACTCCTGAGATCAGACAGCGAGAATCCATGGGGGTGATGGACAGAAAAAGAGGCGATGGTGGTTCGCCGACATGATTCTGAAACATCGTTGTGCTTACGGCCAGTAGACAATCGGCCGCGCATCGAATTCTGTGTGCCGAGTCGTTTCTGCCACCTGGCGACGAGTGGTGGGGAAAGGCCGGTGGGCGGCGTGCATGGCCCGGTGGCGCGCCCGCCTGTAGAATGCCGGCCTTGTTCATTGAGGTAAGCAAGATGGCTCTGATCGGGCGATTCAATTCCCTGCCGGTGGTGAAGCACACCGAGTTCGGCCTGTATCTGGACGGCGACCAGGACGGCGAAATCCTCCTGCCCAAGCGCTATATCCCGAAAGATCAGCCCACCGAGATCGGTGACTGGCTCAACGTCTTCGTCTACCTGGACAGCGAGGACCGCCTGATCGCGACCACGCAGAAGCCCAAGGTGCAGGTGGGCGGCTTCGCCAGCCTCAAGGTGGTGGAGATCAACCGCATCGGCCTGTTCCTCGATTGGGGCCTGCCCAAGGACCTGCTGCTGCCGCACTCGGAAGAGAAGCGCCCGCTGCAGGTCGGCGACTATTGCGTGGTGCACGTCTACCTCGATCGCCGCACCCGCCGCATCACCGCCACCGCGCGGCTGGACCGCTACCTCGACACCACCCCGGCGCGCTACAGCGTTGGCCAGGAGGTCGACCTGCTGGTGGCCGACGAAACCGACATGGGCTTCAAGGCCATCATCAATGACCGCCATTGGGGCCTGATTCACCGCAACGAGATCTTCAAGTTCCTGCGCAGCGGCATGCGCGAGAAGGGCTTCATCCGCGAAGTGCGCGCCGACGGCAAGATCGCCCTCAGCCTGCAACCGGTGGGCGAGCAGCTGGCCACGGGCCTCAACGAACAGATCATCGCCAAGCTGCGCGAAGAAGGCGGCTCCCTGGCGGTGAGCGACAAGAGCCCGCCTGAGGTGATCTCGCGACTGTTCGGCGTGAGCAAGGGCAACTTCAAGAAGGCCATCGGCGGCCTGTACAAGCAGGGCCTGATCCGCATCCACGACGACCGCATCGAACTGGTCGGCTGAACCCCGCCCACCCTTCGCGGCATTGCATTTCGCCCGGTCGATTTCTGCTCGATCGGGCGATATGCACGAAACCGCTGCGCTTCAATTCGCTCAACCCATTGATTTATCTGGGATTGCCGTTGTCAGAGAGCTGGCACGATGACTGCAATGAACCCCCTCAGGATAAAAAAGCTCACTGGGAGTGAACGATATGGGTCTCGACATCAAGAAGTTGGCCAAGGCCTTTCCGGACTACGAGTTCAGTGCGCAGCTGCGCCCCGATGGCGGCTACGTGGTTGCGCTGGAAAAGGACGGCACGCGTTTTCAGCGAGTCGTTCCGGCACTGAAGGTGCCCGAGCAACTGGAGTGGACCATCAGCACCATCAAGCGCGACATGGCCCTGGAATTGGGCGAGGTGCCGCCGGTGGAGTCGCTCAAGAGCCTGCGCAAGACGCCCCTGCCGCGTTACTTCAACGCCTGATTACCAGCGGCGCGAAAACGGCCATCAACTTCGGTTGATGGCCGTTTTTTTGTGCCTGCGTTTTCTCCAGGAGGGAAGGGCGGCGTCGGGGTGTAGGGGCGACTTCAGTCGCCCACGGCGCGCAGCGCCGCTGTCCCACAGAGGAGCTCACGCGCCAATGGCCTTCCCGTTCGATCAGGTCTCGACGCCCTGCACGGGCGGCATCATCTGTTCGTCTTCGCCGGGTTCACGCTTGTCGGCCTGCTGCGGCGGCTGGTCCTGCTGATCCTGTTCCTGCTTTGGCTTGCCGAGCCAGTCCTGGGTGGATTTCTGGGCTTCGTCCACCTGCTTGTTGACCTGCTCCACCGCTTCGCTGATGGCTTCGCGGGCAACGTTTTCGGCGGCTTGCTGGGCCTTGTCGGCGAGCTTGTTGGCCGACTCTTCGGCCAGGTCGCAGCCGCCCAGGGCCAGCAGCAGGGCGCCGCCCAGGGCGAAGGAGGTGAGGCGGGAAGCGGATTTCATCTGGGTACTACTCCGTGGTGGCCGGGCCTGGTGAACGTGGCCCATGGACGCGCGGCATGATCGAACAGGACGGCTCGCGTTGGAACGCCCCGCTGCGGGGAAACTGTGTGCGGAGATGACAGGCGGGGAGGGTGGAACAAGCCTCGGGCCCCCAGCGGCGACTGTATTGGGCCCGAGGCTTTGAGGCCGTCGGTCAGCCGGCCTCGTACTCACTGACCGGCGGGCGACGGGGAAGGTTCCCAACGAGCGCCAATCAGCCGCTCTGTGGCGGTCGCTCAGCGCGGGTTGTTCTTGTTCTGCTCCTGCAACTGACGGATCTGCTGTTCCATCTGCTGCATGCGCTTGCGGTCGTAGTCGCGGTCATAGCTTTCGCGCTTTTCCCGCTCGGCTCTTTCGCGCATCTCGCTGACCCGCGCATCGCGGCTGCTGCTGGCGCTGTCTTCGATCACGGTGACGCGTGAGCCCCGGCCCGAGGAGTGGCTGCCTTCGTCGCGCTCTTCGTTGCGCGGGCGCGGTTGTTCGGCGCTGCCCTGGATATCGACCTGGGGCAGGTTGACCGGGGGCGGCGCCACGCCGGAGGGCGCAGCGGGTTCGATGATGCGGGTGGACTGGCCTTCGCTGGCCGGGCAGGGAACGGCGGAGTAGCTGGTGGTGCCGTCGTTGCCGACGCATTTGAAGACCTGGGCCTGTGCCAGGACCGGCAGCAGGCAGAGGCCGAACAGGGCGGATCTCAAAGTGCTTCCCTCACTTCGTTCGAAACGGCCGACAGGCTAGCAGCCGGCCGATGCGCACGAAAGAGGTGGCAACTCGCCGCAGGGGCTCAGGCGCCGGCGTTCGCCGCCCGCCGCCGGGCCAGGCGCTCGCGCAGCAGCTCGGCGCCGCTGACCAGCAGCAGCCCGGCCAGCACCAGCGCAGCGCCGAAGACGAAGCTGGAGGTCAGCGGCTCGTTGAGCACCAGCACGCCGAAGCCGACGCCGAAGAGCGGGGTCATGAACGACAGCATCGACAGGCGCGAGGCCAGGTAGCGACGCAGCAGCCAGAACCAGGCGACGTAACTGAACAGCGCCACCACCAGCACCTGGAAGCCGAGGCTGAGCAGGGCCCTGTCGCTCAGGTGCAGCTGCGTCTTGCCGGTGGCGAAGGCCACGCTGAGCAGCAGCACCACGGCGCCGGCGAGCTGATAGAAGAGGGTTTTCACCGGTGCCGCCTCGGACAGCGAGGAGCCACGGATCAGCACGGTGGTCGCCCCCCAGGCAATGGCGGCGATCACGCCCATGGCATCGCCCAGCAGGGTGGCGCCGCTGTCGTTTCCGGGGTTGCCGAGAAAGGCCAGGGCGATGCCGCCGAAGGCCACCATTACGCCGAGCCATTGCACCGGCGAGAGACGTTCCTCCGGCAGGATCAGGTGCAGGCCGAGGGCGGCGAAGATCGGGGCGGTGTAGAGGAACACGCCGATGTGCGAGGCGGTGCTGCGCACCAGGCCTTCGGAGATGAAGAGGAATTCCAGGGCGAACAGCAGGCCCACGCCCAGGCCCGGCAGCAGGGTGCCGTCACTGAAGGCGCCACGGCCTTCGCGCCACAGGGTGATGAGGCCGAGCACCAGGGCAGCGACGCCGGAGCGGATGGCCAACTGCATGATTGAGGAGACGTCGTCGTCCACCAGCTTGATCGACACCTGCTGGAAGCCCCAGATCAGGCACAGCACCAGCATCAGGCTGCAGGCGAACAGATCCAGGGGCAGGCGGCGGGCTTTCATCGATGGTCTCGCAAGGCAGGGGCCGCGAAGCAGGCGGCCAAGGCGGGCAGAATCGCTTCACGCCGCCTTGCATTCAAACGATGTTTTGTCATCATGCTTTGATTTCAACTCAAAGCAGAATCCATGCGTACGCCATCGCTCATCGCCTTGCGCGCCTTCGAGGTCGCTGCCCGTTGCCGCAATTTCACCGAGGCGGCCAGCGAGCTTTCGGTCACCCCCGGCGCCGTCAGCCGGCAGATCCGCCTGCTCGAGGAAGAGCTCGGCGTCAGCCTGTTCGACCGCACCCGCAACACGGTGACCCTCAACGACAATGGCCGGCGCCTGGCGGCCACCGTGTCTGAAGCCTTTGCACTGCTGGCGCACGGCGCCGATGCGTTGCGTGGGCAGCGCGAGGGACCGGTGCACATAACCTGCGCGCCCTCCATCGCCACCCATTGGCTGATGAAGCGCCTGAACCAGTTTTCCACCGTGCACCCGGACGTGACCCTCAGCCTGGAGTCCACCGAGGAACTCATCGACCTGGAGCGGGGCGAGGCCAGCCTGGCCATCCGCTTCGTAACCGCCGGCACTCGCTTGCCGTCGAGCGAGCTGCTGTTTCGCGAGGCGTTCTTCCCGGTGTGCAGCCCGACCTATCTGCAACAGCACCCGCTGAGCGAACCTGCCGACCTGGTGGGGGCGCGGCTCATCCACGCCACCTGGAAGAGCGCGTCGAAGCTGAGCATCCCCAACTGGGGGGATTGGTTCGACCAGCATGTCGGCCCCGGCGTGGACGCGTCGGCGGGCATGCGTTTCGGCCTGATCGGCCATGCGATCCAGGGGGCGGTCGCCGGCCAGGGGTTCGCCCTGGGCTCCACGGCCCTGGCGGGGGATGACATCGCCCAGGGTCGCCTGGTGCTGCCCTTCGGCCAGGCGTGCCGCATCACCACGCCCTGGGAATACCGCCTGGCCTGGAGCCGCAAGGCCACGCCCGGTGAGCGGCTGCGGCGGCTGATCGATTGGCTGGTGGCAGAGGCACGCAACAGCGCCGCCGATATCTGACCCGGGAAGGTCGCGGCAGACAGGAAAGGCTGGAGAGGTGAGGAGAGGAACGGGAGGTGCTGCGGGGGTGGAGCTGCGCCCGGCGAATGAGTCATCTCACTCGCCAGGGGGCGCGGAGGGCGTTACTTGCCGATGCGGATGTGGCGGCTGGGAGCGGCCTGGCCACTGACACCCTTGGCGATCTTCTGGATTTCGCCACCGGACTTCAGGAAGGCGGAAACCTGCTCGGCGATCGATTCGCTGGTTTCGACGGCGGGCGGAGGCTTGGGCTTGCTGCTGTGGGAGTTCTTGATGCGCATTGGGGGCTCCTTATCAGGACAGTGCCGCAGGGCTCGGCGGTGGAATAAATACCCTGAAAAAAAACCGGCCCGAAGGCCGGTTTCTTTGTACGGCAGTGATTAGATCACTTGTACTTCGTCGGCTTGCATGCCTTTCTGGCCCTGCACAGCGATGAAGGAAACCTTTTGGCCTTCCTTCAGGCTTTTGAAGCCGGCGCTCTGGATGGAGCGGTAGTGAACGAACAGGTCCGGGCCGTTATCGGTGGTGATGAAGCCGAAGCCTTTTTCATCGTTGAACCACTTGACGGTGCCAGTTTGACGATCAGCCATTTTGAAACTCCTTGAACAAAGTTGACACGGCGTTGGAACTTTCCAGGCCGGACTGAGCGCAAAGAGTGGATAAATCGAAGGCTTGAAACCGTGGATCGATTTACGGTGACACATGCAGCACAGTGCGCAACACCATACCCGTCCGCGCGGGGATTGCCTATCGTTTTATTCGCATCGGCGAAAAAGGCTCCTTCCGTCTGTCGCTCCGCTTTCCCGCCGCGCTTCGCGGATGCCTTGCAACGCCGCGTGGTTACAGGCTTCATCCACTTTTGCCCTGACCTCGTCGAGCGCTCACCGATGATCCGAGAAATCCTCAAGATGGGGGACCCGCGCCTGTTGCGCGTGGCGCCTCCGGTCCCCGCCGAACTCTTCGGCAGCGATGAACTGCAACGCCTGATCGACGACATGTTCGAGACCATGCACCACGTCGGCGGGGTGGGCCTGGCCGCGCCGCAGATCGGTGTCGACCTGCAGCTGGTGATCTTCGGATTCGAGCGCAGCGAGCGCTACCCCGATGCGCCGGCGGTGCCGCCGACCATCCTCATCAACCCGGTGATCACGCCCCTGGGCGAGGAACTGGAGGAGGGTTGGGAGGGCTGCCTGTCGGTTCCCGGCCTGCGCGGCGCGGTGAACCGCTACCGGGCCATCCGCTACCAGGGCGTCGACCCGCAGGGCAACGTCATCGACCGCCGGGTCGAAGGCTTCCATGCGCGGGTGGTGCAGCACGAATGCGACCACCTGATCGGCCGCCTCTATCCGTCGCGCATCACCGACTTCGCCAAGTTCGGTTTCACCGAGGTGCTGTTCCCCGGGCTCGATCCCGCCGCCGACGACTGACCGCGCCGCCCGACCTTGGTCGGGAAGCGCCGCTGCGCCCGGCAACCCGGCGTGACCTCTTCTATGCTCCTGCGCGCCCGACCATGCGCAAAAGGAGCCTGAGCATGACCACCACCGCTGCCGTGCTTGCCGTCGACCTGGCCAACGTCTACGACGCCCCCAAGGGCGGCAAGCTGCTCTACACCCTGGCCTGGGGTGACTATGTCGATGTGCTGGAGGTCACCGACACCCACCTGCGCATCGCCACCCACACCTACCAGGAGCGTTCCGACGGCAGCATCCTGCCGGTGGCCACGGAGGCCTGGCTGGTGCCGCCGAAATCCGCGCGACGGGCGAACGGTGGTCGCCTCAAGCCGGCCGACCTGGTGCTGCCGCGCGCGGAAAACCGCGTACTCAAGGTCAACTTCGTCGACGTGCAGCAGGGTGATGGCGCGGTGGTCGAGAGCCCCGGCGGCAAGGTGATGCTGGTGGATGGCGGCGACAACCAGATGTTCGCCCGTTACCTGGCGGCGCGTTATCGCGGCACCTCCGATGATGCGCCGCGGCCGATCGATTGCATCCTGGTGACCCACGGCGATGCCGATCACTTCTCCGGCCTGACCCAGATCCAGCGTTCCGAAACCAACGCCGAGCCGCGCAAGCGGCTGTTCATCGAGCCCCGGCGCATCTACCACAACGGCCTGGTGAAGCGTTCGAAGAGCGGGCGCAAGGAAACCGAACTGCTCGGCCCGACCCTGGACGCCGACGGCCTCAAGCTGCTCACCCCGCTGCTGGACAGCCCGTTGCAGGTGCCGGCGGAGGAGATGAACACCGACTTCCGCGCCTGGCGCAAGGCGCTGGAGGCCTGGCAGGCGCGGGCCGAGCGGCTGGGGCGTGCCCCCATCGAGTTCCGCCGGTTGTCCCAGGGGCAGCACGATGCCTTCGACTTCCTCCGTGACGAGGGGTTGGACGTGCAGGTGCTCGGCCCCCTGCTCAGCGAGTCCGGCGGCGCCAGTGGCCTGCCCTTTCTCGGCAGCCCGCCCTCCGGCCCGCGTATCGGCCACGAGTCGCTGGATATAGGCGCCGAGGGCTTCGCCGGCTATTCCGCGTCCCACACCATCAACGGCCACTCCATCGTTTTCCGCCTGCGCTACGGCGGCTTCAGCTACCTGTTCTGCGGCGACCTCAATGACGAGGCCGGGCGTACCCTGGCGCGGCAGCATGACAAGGGCGAGATCAGCCTGCGCGCCGAACTTTTCAAGGTGCCCCACCACGGCTCGGCGGATTTCTCCGGCGGCTTCTTCAAGCGCGTCGAGCCCATCGTCAACATCGTCTCCAGCGGCGACGACCCGATGAACGAATACATCCACCCCCGCGCCACCCTGATGGGCGCCCTGGGGCGCTACTCGCGGGTGGACGAGCCGCTGGTGTTCGTCACCGAGCTGGTGGCCTTCTTCCGCCTGGAGGGCTGGGCGCACCTCAGCGACAAGGAAAAGGCGGAGAAGCGCGGCGACTTCTATGCCTTCAGCCGCAGCGCCTATGGCCTGGTCAAGACCCGCACCGACGGCAAGCGCCTGCTGGTCTACACCGACAGCGGCAAGGCTGAGCTCAAGGAGGCCTATTGCTACGAGCTGGACGCCGAGGGCGTGCCCCGGCCGGCGGTGGTGATCAAGGTCTAGGCCGGGATCTGGGGGGGGGGCGGCACCGCGCTGCTGGTGGGCACCGATGTGCACCGCATCGTCGACCAGACGGCGTTGCTGCTGGAGGATGCCGAGCTGCACGAGCGCATGAGCCGGCCCCTCACCCCCTATGGCGATGGCCACGCCAGCGAACGCATCGCCGCGCGGCTCTGTGCCTGGCTGGAACAGCGGCGGGCGGAAAAGCGCTGCTCCTGAGCCGGGACGGGGGCTTCAGGCCTCCAGAGTGGTGGGCTTGAGGCAGCGCTCGGCGGTGATTTCCGGCAGGTCCTTGCGGCGCATGTAAACGCGTAGCGGCTCGGTGACATTGAGGCGGTCGTCGATGTTCTGCTCCAGCAGCAGCTGGATCAGCTCGCGCTTGAGGGTCATGGTGCGGTCGCCGTGGGGCTGCCAGACGAATTCGCAGGCCGGCATGATGCTGTCGTTGTCCACGTCCATGCCGAAGGAGTCTTCGCTGAAGCGCACGATGTGCCGCCCGGTCTTGGTGTTGAAGCCGACGAAGCCGGCCAGCTGATCGGCGGCGGCGCAGATGCCGCTGGAGGTGATGCTCATGGGTAAACCTCGCTGGAGGGTCCTTGGACCCGGGTCTGGTCTACACGCGCAGGCGAAGCGATGGCCCGGTCTGGCGCCGGGCTCGGCGAGGGATTGTGCAGCAGGAAAGGCCAGGCGGGAGGACGGCGTATTGCCGCAGGCCGCCGTCCGGCCGGGGCTCATTCTTCCGGCGGCGCTGCGGGCGGCGGCGGGGCAACCAGGGCATTGACCACCGCCAGGGCTTTCTCGAAGGAGGGGTAGCCGCTCTTGGCGACATCCAGGTTGGCGTAGTCGGCACGGTACAGCTCGGCCTTCAGCGGGTCGGCCTCGGTGATCAGGAAGGGCTCGGCGTAGATCTTGTAAAGCAGCGCCGTGGCATGGGGGTGGTGCTTCGCCGCCGCCTGTTCCAGCAGGCCCAGCACCTCGTCCACCTGCGGTCCTTCGTGGATCTTCAGTACCGCCTGGTAGAAGGGCACCTCGCCGCGCTGGTCTTGCGCCTCGGCACGGCTGAGCAGGGCCGAGGCCAGCTCGAAGCTGTCCGGCTCGCCGGAGGCGACCAGGATCTTCGCCTGCAGCATGTCGTTCTGGTACAGCAGACGCTCTTCGCGGCACTGCTCGCCGGACATCGGCTCATCACAGGACTGGGAAGCGCAGCCGGCCAGCAGCGGCAGGCCCAGCGCGAGCATCCATGCGTTGACACGTTGGTAGACCATCGATCGTCCTCGGACCCCGGAGAATAGGTGCTTCGACCCCCGCCGCCGCGCTGGGTTCGCCGCCATGCGAAAGCGCCCGGCACCGGAGTTCCGGTACCGAGCGCTGATGAAGTTGATCCACTGGATGGCGGCCCTGTTCGTTCAGCCCGCCGTCCCCCTGTCCGCTGGCTGCCTAAGGCAACGCCGCATGGCTGCCCAGGAGGCCGTCACCATGCTTCTTGTCGCGTTTGGCCATGCGCTTCTCATGGGCGCTCTTCAGCGGCTTCTTCTTGCTTTCCTTCTTCGCATTCATGCCTTTGCTCATGTCGCTTCTCCGTCAGGTGGTCGGGGTGACGCATCCGTGCAATGGAACGCTCTTGATCACCCGCACCTCCTTCGGCTGCCCGAGCCGGCCATTTGCTGCTACACCCAGAAAGCATAGTCGGGAAGTGGCGCTCTGCAGGCCGCGACAAAGCCTCGACTGTTTAACACTTGGGCATGGAAAGCCGCGACAGCGCCCGCCCGGGGTCGCATCATGCCGGGTTGCGGTGGCGGGCCGGGGCTGAGCCTCTCGGAACCGCGCCGGATGACTTCACGCGGCGGCAGTACGGACGGAACAGCATGGGAATGACGCCTGGCCAGGAAGCCCTGAGCTATGCGGCGCAATCGGTCGCAGGTCGGGTTCGCGATCACAACGAAGATGCACTGCTGTGCAGGCCGGCGCTCGGCCTCTGGGCGGTCGCCGACGGCATGGGCGGTCACAGCTGCGGCGAGGTGGCCAGCGCCATCGCCCTGGAAACCCTGGAGCGCGAACTGGCCGCCGGCCTGCCCCTGGAAGTGGCCGTGCACGGCGCCAATCGTGCCGTGCTGGAGGCCGCCGCCGGCCTCGACGACGAACGGCGGGGCATGGGCACCACCCTGGTGGCCGTGCGCTTCCAGGGCAGCGACTTCGAGCTGGCCTGGGTCGGTGACAGCCGCGCCTACCGCATCGACGCCGCCGGCATCCACCAGATCAGCCGCGACCACAGCTGGGTCCAGGCCCTGGTGGATGCCGGCCAGATGACCCCGGCGGAGGCCCGTGTCGACGCCCGCCGCAACGTCATCACCCAATGCCTGGGGCGTGACGACCAAGAGCTGGAAGTGGGCCTGCTCAACGGCAGCCTGCAGCCCGGCGAATTGCTGCTGTTGTGCAGCGACGGCCTCAGCGGCGAGTTGGAGGACGGGGAGATCCACGCCCAGTGCAACAAGGCGCGGACGCTGGACGGCATGGTCGATCAGCTGATCGTGCTAGCCAATAGCCATGGCGGCAGGGACAATATCACCTGCATCGTGCTGGGCCTGCCCGCGCAGGAGCAGGAAGCGCCGCCGGAACCCCCGCCGCGCTCCTTCCTCAGCCGCTTGTTCAACCCCCGAAAACAACGATGAATCCGACGCGCATCGACTCCCTATGAATGACAGCTTGCTAGAAATACCCGGCTACAGCGTGCACGGCCGGTTGGGCAAGGGCGGCATGGCCGAGGTCTACCTCGCGACCCAGGAGTCGCTGCATCGCCAGGTGGCGGTCAAGGTGCTGCAGCGCCTCGACGACGAATCCTTCAGCAAGCGCTTCGTCAAGGAAGCGCACCTGGTCGCTTCCCTGCATCACCCCTCCATCATCACCATCCACGACATCGGCCAGCTTGCCGACGGGCGCTACTACATCGCCATGGAATTCGTCGCCGGTGGCGACCTGGCCCAGCACCGTGGCGAGCGCTTCGAGCCGCAGCGGGCGCTGGACATCGTCCGGCAGATCGCCGCCGCGCTGGTGGTGGTGCACGACAAGGGCATGGTCCACCGCGACATCAAGCCGGCCAACATCCTCTTCCGCGAGGACGGCACCGCGGTGCTCAGCGACTTCGGCATCGCCAAGGAGCTGGAGCTCGACAGCGAGCTGACCCAATACAACGTCGCCGTCGGCAGCCCCGCCTACAGCAGCCCCGAGCAGGCCCAGTGCCAGCCGCTGGATGCGCGCAGCGACATCTACAGCCTGGGCGTGATCCTTCTGGAGATGCTCACCGGCGCCAACCCCTATCGCGGCTCCAGCTACACCCAGACGGTGATGAACCACGTGCAGCTCGAACTGCCGCGCCTGGTCGGTGCCCTGGAGCCTTATCAGTTCCTCCTCGACCGCATGCTGGCCAAGGACCCCGAAGAGCGCTTCGTCGACTGCCGCGTGCTGCTGGCCAGCCTGGCCGAGCTCAACGAGGGCGAGATGGACCACACGCGCCTGACCCCGACGCACAAGCCCGATACCCGTGAGCGTGCCACGCGCCCGCGCAAGGCCGCAGCGACCACGCCGCAGGCTGCCGCGCAACCCGCGCCGCGCCGTGGCCTGCCGGTGTGGGGCTGGGCGCTGCTGGGGGTGATCCTGCTCGCGGTCGGCAGCGGCTTCGGCTACCACCTGCTGCAACAGAAGAAGATCGACGACCTGCTGGCCCAGGGCGAACTGCGCCTGGGCGCCGGCAGCCTGGTGGAGCCGGCCGGTGACAGCGCCGAGCACTACTTCAACCAGGTGCTGGCCCTGGATGCCGGTAACGCCGCCGCTACCGCCGGCCTGGCCCGTGTGCTGCAAGCGCGGGTCGACGGCCTGGTGGCCCTGGGTGACCAGCGCCTGGCCGAAGACCGTCTGCTACAGCCCGAGGGCGACAGCGCGGTGGCCTACTACCAGCAGGCGCTGGCCCTGCAGCCCGAGAACTCGCGCGCCTTCGCGGGCCTCGAGCAGGTGGCGCGGCGCTTCGCCCTGCTGGCCGAGGACGCCTACGGCCACCGTGAATTCACCCTGGCCCAGGAATACATCAAGGGCGGCCTCGCGGTGGCGCCGGAAGACCCGCAGCTGTTGCAGCTGCAGGCCGACCACGCCACGCGCGTGCGCAAGGCCCAGGTGGTACGCAACGCCAGCCAGGCGCGGCAGCAGCAACAGACCGCCAACCCGGTCAAGCGTTTATGGAATCGCATCTTCGACTGATGCGCGTTAACAGGTCAGCTGGGCGATCGGCTTGGCGCAACCAGGATCAAGGATTTCGGACATGCTCAGGATTCACTTCGCAGACAATCGCCAGGAGCCGGTCTGGCTGGTGGACGAACGCTTCACCATCGGCCAGGACGCGCGCAACAACCTGGTACTGAACGAGGTCGAGGTCAGCCCCTTCCACGCGGAAATCCGCCAGGACCACGGCCTCTACTACCTCACCGACTGCGGCACCCGCAGCGGCACCTTCGTCAACGGCGAGCGCATCGGCGCGCGCTACCAGCTGCGCTCCGACGACCGCGTGCGCATCGGCACCCTGGAGCTGCTGCTGGTAGACCCGGCCAAGGTCAAGCCCAAGGCCGCGCCCACCGCGCGCTGGTTCCTGCAGGTGATCAAGGGCGAGCATGAAGGGCAGAAGTACCACGTCACCGGTTCCATGACCTTTGGCCGTTCGGTGAAGTGCGAGCTGTGCTTCAGCGACCTGGAGCTGTCCCGCCGCCATGCCGAGTTCTTCCTCAAGGACGACGTGCTGGAGATCAAGGACCTGGCCTCGGCCAACGGCGTGTTCGTCAACCAGCAGAAGGTCGGCACCGCCGTGCTGGCGCCGGGCGACCAGGTGCGCATGGCCTCGGTCACCCTGCTGGTGATCGGGCCCAAGGTGGAAGTGCGCCAGGCTGCCGACGAAGACGCCACCCAGTTCGTCCGTGTGATCGACCTGCCCAGACCCGTCGCCACGTCGCGCCCGGCCAGCCAGCCGGCGGTGGCCAACCCGTTGCACGCTGCTCCGGTCGCAGCTGCAGCCGAAGCTCCGGTAGCCAAGGCCAGCGATGACGAGCGCACCGGGCGCCTGGTGCTGATCGGCGGCATCGTCCTGGCCGTGCTCGGCGCTGCCGCCGTGGCCGCCAAGTTCCTGCTGTAAGGCCCGCTGGCCGGCCTGCGCGACCTTCAGTCGACGTAGTAGCCGGCCACCCGCCAGGTGCCGTCGGTGTCACGCATCGGCGTCACCGTCTCCACCGCGTCACTGTGGTGCTCGAAATTGCTGCGGTATTCCAGGATCACGTACTCGCCGTCCGGCAGGCCCGGCAACTGGGTCGCGTACTTGGCCGACTGCAGGATGCGGGCGCGCACCGGGCCCAGCGGCGAGCGCAGGTCCACCGCCAGGTTGATCCAGTCGTAACGCGTCACCGAGTGACGGAACAGGCTCGCCGCCTGCTGCCAGCTGCTCAGGTAATCCTCCCGGTCGGCGATCACCAGCCAGGCGCGCGCGGCGGCCTTGGCCTGCTCGATCTTCTGCGCTTCCGAGGCCTGGGCCAGGGTGCAGGCCAGCAGGCCGAAGGCCAACAGGGCGCTGCGTAACATCTTCATCCTTCTCTCCTTGAGCCGGCGGCTTGCCCGCCGATGCGATACACCTGGTGCAGCACGATGCGCAGCGCCAGGCGGCTTTGTGCGTCGTCCCGGGGCAGGTCGAAGCGGGGTAGCCAGGCACGCCGCGAGCGGATGTCCGCCCAGCGCCGGCCGTTACGAATGCGGAAATGGCAGAACGGCTGCTGCCCCAGGTAGAAGCTGCCGGGGCGCGGCTCGCTGATGCGCGGCCAGTTCCTGATCTCTCCCAGCAGTTGACCGAGGTCCGCCAGGCCATGTTCCGGTTTTCGCGCCATGGGGCCTCCGGGCCGGGGCTCAGAAGACATAGCGTGCGGGACTGCCAAGCAGTGTCCGTGCCAGCGGGCCGGGTTGGGGCAGCTCCAGGCTCAGCGGCAGCACGGGGGCGGGGCTTTGCGTCGTGGTGGTGGGCAGATACAGGTCCTGGGCGTGGCCCTTGTCGAGGCGGGCCAGCGCCTGCCAATCGGCGGCGGCCAAGGTGCCGGTAAGCGCTGCCAGGCCGGCGATGGCCAGCAGCAGGTTGAATGCGCGGGTGAGGGTCATGGCGACTGTCCCTGTCGGAATGGTGGTCGCCTGCACGAACGGCAGGCCGCCGGAGCTGCCAATCCTAGGCCGCCACGGCGGGGGAATATTGCCTGCTTTGTCGGGGAACTGTGAAGCTTTGTTAAGTCATGGGCGTAGCGACGAAGGCCGGCAGGCGCTCGGCGCGTTCGGCGAAGTTCGCCAGCAATGGGTAGCCCGCGGGCTCCAGTTCGTCGGCTATCACCAGGCGAGCGAAGCCCCAGGCCACTGCCAGGCTGATGCCGTCCTGGCCCATCTCGCGGCCTTCCGCCAGGCGCCGCCGGGCCAGCTCCGCCTCCAGTTCGCGGCAGGCCGCGTGCAGCTGGTAGCGCACCCGCTCCAGCCAGGGCGCGTGCTGCTTCTCCTGGGGGCGCAGCTCCTTCTCGTAGACGATCTGCACCGCCTTCTCGCACAGCGCCAGGGCCAGGCCCACCACGCGCAGGGCCTGGGCGCGCGGCGCTGCTGCGGCGGGCAGCAGGCTGCGGCCGGCGAGGGTTTCCAGGTAGTCGAGGATCAGGCTCGAATCCATCAGCGTGGTGCCGTCGTCGAGCACCAGGGTGGGCGCCTTCACCACCGGGTTGATCGCCTTGAAGGCATCGAAGTGGCGAAACACCGAAACCGCCTCGTGCTCGAAGGGGATGTCCAACAGGTGCAGGCTGATGGCAACCCGGCGGACATAGGGTGAATCCAGCATGCCGATCAGTTTCATTAACAGGTTCCTTGGCGGGTGGCGGGGAGTCCAGTGGCCGTTGGGACGGGCCAGGAGCTGAAAAATAGCCGCTCGCAGGCGCCGCGAATATCGATAGTTTCTGCTGTTTCCTGTTAGTTTCGCTTACATGAAAAACCTGCCTCCCCTGGCCTCGTTGCGCAGCTTCGAGGCGGTGGCGCGCCTGGGCAGCATCACCCGGGCCGCCGCCGAACTGCACGTCACCCACTCGGCCATCAGCCAGCAGATCAAGCAGCTGGAGCAGTTGCTGGGCCTGGTGCTCTTCGTTCGCGAAGGGCGCGGGCTGCGCCTCAACGAGGACGGCCGCCTCTATGCCCTGCAGATCCGCCGGGCGCTGGAGGACATCGGCGAAGCCACCCGCCTGGTGCGTGATCGCCCCGAGCGCGAGGCGCTGACCATCGCGGTGATGCCGTCATTCGGCGCCCAGTGGCTGCTGCCGCGCCTGCCGCGTTTCCAGGCGCGCCACCCGCTCTACCGCATCCACCTGCAGGCCAGCCTCGGGTTGCAGGACCTGCGCCAGTCGGGCATCGACCTGGCCATCCGCATGGGCCAGGGCAACTGGGAGGGGCTGGAGCGATGCCGGCTCTTCGATGACGAGCTGCTGCTGGTGGCCTCGCCGCGCTTCAACGGCGGCGACCTGCCGCAGACGCCCCAGCAGGCTTTGCACTTGCCGCTGATCCGCACCGCCGAACCCTGGCTGCGCTGGTGCCAGGCCGCCGGGGTGGAGGAGCCGCCAGCCGACCTGGGCCTGTGGATAAACGATTCCAACCTGGTGCTGGAAGCCCTGCGCCTGTGCCAGGGCATCGCCCTCGAACGGCGCAGCCTGGTGCAGGGCGCGCTGGCCCGTGGCGAACTGGTGCAGCTCACCGGCATCAGCGTGCCCTACGCCTTTCCTTATTGGCTGGTGTGGCAACCGGGCGAAGGCGTGGGCCAGAAGCACGAGGATTTCGGCACCTGGCTGGACGAGGAGGCGGCGCTCTATCGCGCGTCCATCGGCCAGGGGCAATGATCGGCGTGTAATAAAAAGGGAGCCCTGGGGCTCCCTTTTGCGTAGCGCGGGGCGTCAGTCCGCCAGGCGCTGGTCGCGGCGCAGCTGCAGCAGATCACCCTTGGTGCACTGCTGCGGCTGGGTGGAGGTCAGGTCGTAGCAACGCTGACCGAAGCCCATGGGCCAGTAAATGATGGCGAAGGGCGGCCAGAAGATCGATGCCACGCGGAAGCGCGCGCGCAGCTTGCCCTGCTGAACCAGCGTGCCGTGGCTGTCGGTCAGCTTGTAGGGGATGCCGCCGGCGGAGCTCCAGAAGAACGGGCGGGTGGTGACCATGCCCTGGCTGAACTGCTGGGGACGCTCGTAGACGGAAACCTTGGTGTCTTCCGGGAGCTTGAAATAGGTACGGGTGGAGCAACCCCCCGCGACCAGGGCCACCGCGACGATGGCGGCCGTGCGCTTGAACATCTTCACATCCATTCCTTTATGGTACGACTTCATCCAGGGCGGCCAGGCCGCCGGGCGCGCATGTTGCCCATCTTTCGCTGATGGCGCCAGGCCATTAGTCGGTTGCGCCGCCGATCGGCGGCTTTTTTGTGCGCCGGTCGAGGTTGAAGCGGGGAGCCGCAAGCCCTGCTGCGCCGACCTCCGCTCTTTTGTGGGAGCGGATTCATCCGCGATGCTTTCAAGGGACATGCATCGGGTGGCGCGTAGGGGGGGCGTAAGGTGGTGC
>BATO01000040.1 GCA_000474255.1 Aquipseudomonas alcaligenes MRY13-0052 | reverse complement strand
AGGAGGAGCTGGACATGGGGCCTGCGCGGCTGCTGTTCCAGATGCGCCTGGAAGCGGCCTGTCGGTTGCTGGAGGCGGGGGCGGCCTCGCTCAAGCGCACGGCACAACGCACCGGCTTTATCAGCGAGTACAACCTGAGAAGGGCGTTCGTGCTGGAGTTGGGGGTGACGCCGAGCGAGTACCGCCAGCGTTTCTGCCGCTAGCAGCGGCGGGTGCCTGGCGGGGAGTGCCGCACCCGGGGCGGGTGCGGCAGCTGCATCAGCCGCGATGACGGCCGCGGAAGAAGTCGATCAGGCCCTGGGTGGAGCCGTCCTCGGCGGGGGTTTCCTCGCTGCCGACGATGCGCGAGTAGACGCCCTTGCCCAGCTCCTTGCCCAGTTCGACGCCCCACTGATCGAAGGCGTTGATGCCCCAGAGCACGCTCTGCACATAGACCTTGTGCTCGTACATGGCGATCAGCGCGCCCAGGCGGCGAGGGCTGATGCGCTCCATCACCAGGGTGTTGCTGGGGCGGTTGCCGGGGATCGCCTTGTGCGGTGCCAGGCGCTGCACCTCGGCCTCGGGCAGGCCCTTGGCGCGCAGCTCGCTTTCGGCTTCCTCGCGGGATTTACCGAGCATCATCGCCTGGCTCTGGGACAGGCAGTTGGCGAACAGCCACTGGTGGTGGTCGGCCACCGGGTTGTAGCTGGAAACCGGGACGATGAAGTCGGCCGGGATCAGGTGGGTGCCCTGATGCAGCAGCTGGTGGTAGGCATGCTGGCCGTTGCAGCCGACGCCGCCCCAGATCACCGGGCCGGTGCCGGCGGTGACCGGGCTGCCGTCCTGGCGCACGCTCTTGCCGTTGGATTCCATGTCCAGCTGCTGCAGGTGGTCGGTGAAGTTACGCAGGTAGTAGTCGTAGGGCAGGATCGCGTGGCTGCGGGCGCCCCAGAAGTCGCTGTACCAGACGCCCAGCAGGCCGAGGATCACCGGGATGTTGCGCTCGAAGGGTGCGGTCTGGAAGTGCTGGTCCATGCTGTAGGCGCCGGACAGCAGCTCCTTGAAGTTGGAGATGCCGATGGACATGGCGATGGGCAGGCCGATGGCCGACCACAGCGAGTAGCGGCCGCCCACCCAGTCCCACATGGGGAAGATGTTCTCTTCACGGATGCCGAAGGCCATGGCCGCTTCCTTGTTGCTGGAAACAGCGATGAAGTGGCGGTAGAGCTCTTCCTCGCTGCCGCCCTGGGCCAGGTACCAGGCGCGGGCGGCCTGGGCGTTCTTCAGGGTTTCCAGGGTGCCGAAGGACTTGCTGGAGACGATGAACAGGGTGGTTTCGGCGTTGAGCTTGCAGGCCAGCTCGCGGAACTCGCTGCCGTCGATGTTGGCCAGGTAGTGGCAGCGCACGCCTTTCTGGGCGAAGGGCAGCAGGGCTTCGGAAACCAGTTGCGGGCCGAGGAAGGAGCCGCCGATGCCGATGTTCACCACGTCGGTGATGGGCTTCTCGGTGTAACCGCGCCACAGGCCGTTGTGCACGTAGCCCACCAGCTCGGTCATCTGGTGCAGCACACGGTGCACCTCGGGCATCACGTCGGTGCCGTCCACCCGCACCTTGTCACCGATGGGGCGGCGCAGTGCGGTGTGCAGCACCGGGCGCTGTTCGGAGGCGTTGATCACCTCGCCACGGAACATCGCCTTGATCGCGTCGCTGAGCTGGGCCTCTTCCGCCAGTTTCACCAGCAGGGCCAGGGTGTCGTCGCGGATCAGGTTCTTGGAGAAGTCCAGCAGCAGCCCGCAGGCGCTGAGGGTGAAGCGCTTGAAACGCTCGGCGTCATCCTGGAAGGCCTGGCGCATCTTGAAACCGGCCAGCTCCTCACGGTGCGCGGAGAGCGCGCCCCAGCTGGGCAGTTGGGTTACGTCGAGCGGAGTCAGGTGGTGGTTCATGGCGTGCCTTCAAGCAATCAACTTGGTTATGAACATGAAAAAGCCCGGAGTGTTCCGGGCTTCCAGTCTAGCGGGTCAGGGCTTAGGCGACCTGTACCGGAATGGCGTTACTGGTGTGGCTCAGCTCGTTGCCCGGCGCCATGTAAAGCATGCGCGGCTTGAAGCTGGCCAGTTCGGCTTCGCTGTAGTGGGCGTAGGCGCAGATGATGACCCGGTCGCCTACTTTGGCCTTGTGCGCGGCAGCGCCGTTGACCGAGATCATGCGCGAGCCGTTTTCACCGCGGATGGCGTAGGTGGTGAAGCGCTCGCCGTTGTCGACGTTGTAGATCTGGATCTGCTCGTATTCGTGGATGCCGGCGAGGTCCAGCCACTCACCATCGATGGCGCAGGAGCCTTCGTAGTCGAGTACGGCGTGGGTGACTTCGGCGCGGTGCAGCTTGGCCTTGAGCATGATGGCGTGCATGGCGTTTTCCTTGTCTGGACGCTGGCGGCGGCAGAGTTTGCCCGAACCACGAGGGGCGGGCAAGCCGTGCCGGGCGCGGGTTTCAGGCCTGCTTTTCGAGGCTGAAGGCGAGGTTGTCGATCAGGCGTGTGGTGCCCATGTAAGCGGCGGCCAGTATCACCAGGTCGCGCTCGCCGGGCTGCGCCGGACGCAGGCTGGAGGCCTCGCGGACTTCCAGGTAATCGGGGCGGAAACCGGCCTCGCTCAGCGCGTCGCGGCCCTGGGCTTCCAGTGCGGCGAAGTCGCTGTTGCCACTGGCTACGGACGCTGCCAGCTGCTTGAGGATGCGGTACAGGGCCGGTGCGGCGGCACGCTGCTGCTCGTTCAGGTAGCCGTTGCGCGAAGACAGTGCCAGGCCGTCTTCGGCGCGCACCGTGGCCTCGCCCATGACCTGGATCGGCATGTTGAGGTCGCGGACCAGCTTGCGGATCACCGCGAGCTGCTGGAAATCCTTCTCGCCGAACAGGGCGAGGTCCGGCTGGACCATGTTGAACAGCTTGCTGACCACGGTGGCGACACCTTCGAAGTGGCCGGGACGGCTGGCGCCGCAGAGCCCTTCGGAGACTAGGGGCACGCTGACGCGGGTCTGGTCGCTCATGCCGTCGGGGTACATCTCCTCGACGTCCGGGTGGAACAGCAGGTGGCAGCCGGCGGCGACCAGTTTTTCCTGGTCGGCCTGCAGGGTGCGGGGGTACTTGGCCAGGTCTTCGCTGGGGCCGAACTGCAGCGGGTTGACGAAGATGCTGGCGACGACGAAATCGGCGCGCTGGGCGGCTTTTTCCACCAGCGCGGCATGGCCGGCGTGGAGGTTGCCCATGGTCGGCACCAGGCCGATGCGCTTGCCTTCGCCACGAGCACGGGCCACGGCGGCCCGCAGCTCGCGGACGGTCTTGACGGTGATCATGCGGAGAATCCGTGTTCGGCGGCCGGGAAGGTGACGTCCTTGACGGCCTTCACGTAGGCGGCCATGGCGGCCTGGATGCTGGGCTGGCCTTCCATGAAGTTCTTCACGAACTTGGGCGCGCGGCCGGTGAGAGAGAGGCCGAGCATGTCGTGCATCACCAGGACCTGGCCATCGGTGGCGCTGCCGGCACCGATGCCGATGACCGGGATCTTCACCGACTGGGTGATTTCGGCGGCCAGTTCACTGGGCACGCATTCCAGCAGCAGCATGGCGGCGCCGGCCTGTTCCAGGGCCATGGCGTCGGCGCGCAGCTGGCGGGCCTGGGCTTCCTGGCGGCCTTGCACCTTGTAGCCACCGAGGATGTTCACTGCTTGCGGGGTGAGGCCAAGGTGGGCGCAGACGGGAATGCCGCGCTCGGCCAGCAGGCGGATGGGCTCGGCCAGCCAGGCGGCGCCTTCCAGCTTGACCATGTGCGCGCCGGCCTGCATCAGGGCGGCGCTGTTGGCGAAGGTCTGTTCCAGGGAGGCATAGGCCATGAACGGCAGGTCGGCGATGATCAGCGCGCCCTGGTTGCCGCGCTTCACGGCGGCGGTGTGGTACGCCATGTCGGCGACGCTCACCGGCAGGGTGCTGTCATGGCCTTGCAGGACCATGCCAAGGGAATCGCCCACCAGCAGCACATCGGCACCGGCCTGGCTCGCGGCCTGGGCGAAGGTGGCGTCATAGGCCGTTAGCATGGCGATCTTCTCGCCTTTCTGCTTCAGCTCTTGAAGGGTGGTCAGGGTCACATCAGGCATGAAAACGTCCTCATCGGTACCGATTCTGCACCGGCACGGGGCAACGGGACGCTTATAGTCCCGATGGTGGGGCATGGTGTCAATTGCAGGTGTTACCGATCTGTTACGGCGTTACCGCCATGCCCGGAAGGCGCCCCACGACCTCGAGCCCTTCGAAGGGACAGGCGTCCAGAAGTGCTTGCAGGGGCTGGCCATTCGGGAGCTTCAGGCCACCGCCGGCTATCTCCGCGAGGGGATAGAGAACGAAGGCGCGAGCGTGCATGTGGTAGTGCGGAACCTGCAGGCGTGGCTCGTCGAGCGTGCGCTCGCCGAACAGCAGGATGTCCAGATCGAGGGTGCGCGGGCCCCAGCGCTCGTCCTTGCGCACGCGGCCCTGGGCGAGTTCGATCGCCTGCAGGGCGTCGAGCAGTTCCAGGGGCATGAGTTCGGAGTCGAGGGCGGCCACGGCATTGGCATAGCGGGGCTGGTCGGGCGGGCCGAGCGGGTCGCTGCTGTAGAGCGAGGAGACGGCCGCCAGGCGGGTGCGTGGCAAGGCGGCCATGGCCTGCAGGGCGCTGGCCAGTTGTGCCGCAGGCTCGGCGAGATTGCTGCCAAGCCCTATATAGATGCGTTCCATCATCACTCGCTGGCGGGAGCCGAGCCTTCACGCGGGCCGCGTTTGCGACGGCTGCCGCCACGGCGGCGCTTGCGCGGTGCGCCGCTGCCGTCGTCCTTGCTGCTGAGGTCGCGGATCATGGCGCGACGCTCGCTGTCGCTGGCTTCCTGGTAGTCGGTCCACCAGTCGCCCAGGCCGTCGGTTTGCTCGCCTGCGCTTTCACGCAGCAGGAGGAAGTCGTAGCCGGCGCGGAAGCGCGGGTTCTCCAGCAGCAGGTCGGCACGTTTGCCACTGCGGCGCGGCAGGCGCTCCTGCATGTCCCAGATTTCGCGGATCGGGATGGTGAAGCGCTTGGGAATGGCGGTGCGCTGGCACTGTTCGAGGATCAGGCCGTGGGCCGCTTCCTGGATGGCCGGGATCGGCGGCATGCCACGTTCCTGCAGCAGCGCTGCACGGGCAGGCAGGGCCGGCCAGAGCATGGCGGCGAAGAGGAAGGCGGGGGTTACCGGCTTGCCTTGGCGGATGCGTTCGTCGGTATTCGCCAGTGCCTGGCGGATCAGCGCGCCAGCGTATTCCGGGTCGCGCTCCAGGGACGCTGCAGCGGCCGGGAACAGCGGGGCGAAGAGGTCGTATTCCAGCAGCAGTTCGAAGGTGCGCTCGGCCTTGCCGCCGAGGAACAGCTTGAGGATCTCGTCGAACAGGCGGGCGGAGGGAATATCCCGCAGCATCGGCGCCAGGCGGCGGATGGGCGCGGCGCTGTTCTTCTCGATCTCGAAGCCGAGCTTGGCGGCAAAGCGCACGGCGCGAAGCATGCGCACCGGGTCTTCGAGGTAGCGCTGCTCGGGATCGCCGATCAGGCGGATCAGGCGGTTGCGGATGTCGTGTACGCCGTGGGCGTAGTCGAGGATGCGCTCGGTGACCGGATCGTAGTAGAGGGCGTTCATGGTGAAGTCGCGGCGTTGCGCGTCTTCTTCCTGGTTGCCGTAGACGTTGTCCCGCAGGATGCGGCCGCTCTCGTTGCGCGAGGACTGGTTGCTGTCTTCCTCGTCGGCACCCTGGGGGTGGTTGGCGCGGAAGGTCGCGGTCTCGATGATCTCGCGGCCGAAGTGCACATGGACCAGCTTGAAGCGGCGGCCAATGACGCGGGCATTGCGGAACTCCGCGCGGACCTGCTCGGGCGTAGCGCTGGTGGCCACGTCGAAGTCCTTGGGCTCCAGGTTCAGCAGCAGGTCGCGTACACAGCCACCGACCAGGTACGCCTGGTACCCGGCCTTTTGCAGGCGCTCGACCACGTTCACCGCGTTGCGGCTGATATCCGCACGCTCAAGCGAGTGTTGGCGATTGCTCAATACTTCGGGTGTGCTGCGGGGATGCTGCGCGCGGCGCAGGGGAGAGCGAAAAGACTGGATCAGCTTCTTCAGCATGGGATGCACTGTTTTGCGGAATGGACGGCCAGAATTGAACAAGACCGCACGATGGACGCGGATTCTAGCACTGGGTCGGGAGATGGTGAAGGAAGCGGCGGGGGTGTGTCAAAGCTACTGGGGGAGCCGAAGCTCCCCCCCAAATTGGTGCGTGCTTTGTTTTTATTGTTGTGTCGGGCTTGGTGTTTTTGTTGTTTGACCCGTTCCAGCAGGCTCTTGGCCTCTGAAAATGCCCTCGAATCGAGGGTCAATAGCAAACGGATTGCTTTGGACGCTGACGGTGCCATGATCATTCCGTGATCCAACCAGTTCCGGCGCTGCCTTAGGGCAGTTTTGTTGTTCTCAGCCTGGCTGTGGGGCAAGCCCCAAAGGCAACTCCTCTCCAAAAGAATCAGTTAGCTGCGCCTCCGCGGTTTTGTTTTTGTTGTGCTGGAGTCGATACGTCTTGTTTTTATTGTGGGGTTACACGTTTGTTATTGTTGTTGTACTGGAGATAAAGCAGTTGCCGTGCCAACTTTTTCGATTCCTTGTAAATCAAGGGCTTGCGGGGATTCGGGGTGGGGCGGCAGGTATAAAAAAGCCGGGCTTTCGTTACCTTAAGACCCGGCTTTTGTTACGAGAGATTAACGCGGTAACAAAGCGATGCAATCCGCCCGCACCGCTCTACTCCTGAGGTTCACCGCCTCAGGAGGTCGCTGCACCCGATTTGCGGCGGGGGATACCGAGGCGCTGGCGGCGTTCCCACAGGCATTTGCGGCTGATGCCCAGTTTTCGGGCAAGCTCGGTCTCGGTCATATGATCCTGGTGCTCGAGGACGAAGTGCTGGAAGTAGTCTTCCAGGGACAGGTCTTCGGTCGGCTCGTGGCTGCTGCTGGCGCTTTGCATGGGCGAATCGAGGAAGACGTCGTCATCCAGGTCGTCCAGCTCAATGTCGATGCCCAGCAGCTCGGCGGAAATGTCCGGGCTCTCGCACAGGATCACCGCGCGCTCGATGGCGTTCTCCAGTTCGCGCACGTTGCCCGGCCAGGGGTAATGACGGATGGCCTGCTCCGCATCGTGGGCGAAGCGCAGGTCTTCGCGCCCCATGCGTGTGCATTGGCGGGCGAGGAAGGCGCGGGCGATCTCGATCACGTCGTTACCGCGCTCGCGCAGGGCGGGCAGCTTCAGCGAGATCACATGGAGGCGGTAATAAAGGTCTTCGCGGAACTGGCCGGTCTTGGCCAGCGTCTTCAGGTCGCGGTGGGTCGCGGCGATCAAACGCACATCGACCTTCTGCGATTGCACCGAGCCGACCCGGCGGATCTCGCCTTCCTGCAGTACGCGCAACAGGCGCGCCTGGGCTTCCAGCGGCAGCTCGCCGATTTCATCGAGGAACAGTGTGCCGCCATCGGCCGCCTCGACCAGGCCTGCGCGGCCGGCGCTGGCGCCGGTGAACGCGCCCTTTTCATGGCCGAAGAGTTCGGATTCGATCAGGGTCTCCGGGATCGCGGCGCAGTTCACCGAGATCAGCGGCGCCTTGGCGCGGCGGGAGAGGTTGTGCAGGGCGCGGGCCACCAGTTCCTTGCCGGTACCGGATTCGCCCTGGATCAGGACGGTGGAGTCGGTGGGCGAGACCTTGCGGATCTTGCTGTACAGCTCCTGCATCGCGCCGCAGGAACCGATGATGCCAATTTCGCCGTCTGCGGCGCTGCTGCTCGCTGCGGCTTTTTCCGTGCCGCGTGCGTTACCGCTGCGTTCGGCCGGGGCGCCTTTGCCTTCCTGGCGCTCCTTGAGGATGCGCGCGACGGCTTGCAGCATTTCGTCGTGGTCGAAGGGCTTGGCGATGTAGTCCACCGCACCCATTTTCATCGAGTCCACGGCCGAGCGCAGGCTGGCGTAGCTGGTCATGATCAGCACCGGGGTGCCCTGGGCGAGCTTGATCAGCTCGGTGCCCGGTGCGCCAGGCAGGCGCAGGTCGCTGACGATCAGGTCGAAGCCGGGGATGCTGTAGCGCTCCTGGGCTTCCTGGACGGAGCCTGCTTCGCTGACCTGGTATTGGTTGCGTTCAAGCAGGCGGCGCAAGGCAGAACGGATAATGGTTTCGTCTTCGACGATGAGAATATGTGGCATTAAATTCAGCTCTCTCGACGGTCTCAGATCACAGCGGACGTCGCTTCGACAAATCGTGGCAACGTCACCCTGATTCGGGTGCCGCGCTGTTGTTCGGGGTCGGCCGGGCTTTCGATGGTGATGTGGCCATAATGCTCTTCCACGATCGAATAGACCAGCGCGAGGCCCAGGCCGGTCCCCTTGCCCGGGTCCTTGGTGGTGAAGAACGGCTCGAACAGGCGGTCCATGATCGCCTTGGGAATCCCGCTCCCTTCGTCCTCCACTATAAGGTCGACCGCGTGGTCGGATATCTCGCTGCGCACGCGTATCGCGCTACCGGTCGGGGAGGCGTCGCGGGCGTTGGAGAGCAGGTTGATCAGCACCTGGGCGAGGCGCTGCGGGTCGCCCTCGGCGACATGCTCCGGGTCGCACAGGTTGAAGAACTCCACGTCGACGCTGCGCTTGTTCAGCGACAGCAGGCCGATGGCGTCCTGGGTCACGTCGGCCAGGCACACCGGCTCGGTGGCCTGCTGGCGGCCGCCGGCATGGGCGAAGCTCATCAGCGACTGAACGATGCGTGACACGCGCTTGGTCTGTTCCAGTATCTGGCTGCTGATCTCGGTGAGCTCGCCATCCCCCTCACGCTCCTCGCGCAGGTTCTGCGCCAGGCAGGCAATGCCGGTGATGGGGTTGCCGATCTCGTGGGCGACGCCGGCGGCGAGGCGACCGATGGACGCCAGGCGCTCGGAGTGCACCAGTTTGTCTTCCAGCAACTGGGTATCGGTAACGTCTTCCACCAGCAGTACCAGGCCACTGTTACCGGGGGCCAGGGGTTCGTCGATGGCCGCCTTGTGCAGGTTCAGCGAGCGGGTCTGGCCCTCCAGCTGCAGGCGCTGCTTATGCAGGTGCTCGTCGGGCAGGTTGATGAAGCTTTCCAGCAGCCCCTTCCAGGGTTCGGCGATGGCCGAGAGGCGCGAGCCGACCACGCGCTGGGCGGGGATTTCGGTGAGCTCCTCCATGGCACGGTTCCACATGAGGATTTCCTGGTCCTTGGCCAGCGAGCACACGCCCATCGGCAGTTCCTGCAGGGTCTGGCGGTGGTAGCGGCGCAGGGCATCCAGCTCGGCGGCCAGGCCGGTGAGGCGGGAGTGGTAGTCCTCCAGGCGGCTCTCGATGAAGTGGATGTCTTCGGTGACGTAGCTTTCGCTGCCGGACTTGTACGGCAGGAAGGTCTCGACCATGTCCTGGGCCACGCTGGGCCCCATCAGCCCGGAAAGGTTGGCTTCGATGCGGTCGCGCAGGCGACGCAGCGCATAGGGGCGGCGCTCGTCGAAGGGCAGGTGCAGGTCGCGCAGGGCTTGCTCCACCTCCTTCTGCGCGGTCTTGGCACCCAGCGGCTTGGCCAGCTGCGCGGAGAATTCCTGGGGCGAGCCGGCCACCAGTTCGCGGCGTTGCGGGCGGCGCACGTTGTCCACGGCGCAGGCCTCGGCGGCACCACGCTCTTCGGCGCTGGCATCGGTGAACAGCGAGACCAGGGTGAAGACCAGCACGTTGGCGGCCAGTGAGGCGATGGCCGCGATGTGCCAACTGGTGTCGTCGAGCACATAGATGGCGTTGAACAGCGGCAGGTAGATGCCCTGCAGGTTGCCCACCAGCGGCAGCAGCATGCTGAACAGCCAGACGCCGATACCGGCCAGCAAGCCGGCGATGAAGCCGCGGCTGTTGGCGGTGGGCCAGTAAAGCACCGACAGGGCGCCGGGAAGGAACTGCAGGGTGGCGACGAAGGCGACTATGCCCAGGTTGGAAAGGTCCTGCTCGGCACCCAGCAATAGATAGAAGCCGTAGCCGGCCATGATGATGGCGACGATCAGCGCCCGGCGTGTCCATTTCAGCCAGCGGTAGATGTTGCCTTCCGACGGCGGCTGGTAGAGCGGCAGCACCAGGTGGTTCAGCGCCATCCCCGACAGCGCCAGGGTCAGCACGATGATCAGGCCGCTGGCCGCCGACAGCCCGCCGACATAGGCGAGCAGTGCCAGGGCGTCGCTGTTCACGGCGATGCCGAGGCCCAGGGTGAAGTATTCCGGGTTGGTGGTGGCACCGAGCTTGAGGCCGGCCCAGAGGATCAGCGGCACCGCCAGGCTCATCAGCAGCAGGAACAGCGGCAGGCCCCAGCTGGCGCTGACCATGGCGCGGGGGTTGAGGTTCTCGGTGAAGGTCATGTGATACATGTGCGGCATCACGATGGCCGAGGCGAAGAACACCAGCAGCAGCGTGCGCCAGGGGCCTTCCTGCAGTGGCGTGTGCAGGGTGGAGAGCGCTGCCTGGTTCTGCAGCAGCCACAGCTCCAGTTCATGGGGGCCGCCGAACACGCCGTACAGCGCGTAGAGGCCGATGCCGCCCAGGGCAGTGAGCTTGACCAGGGATTCGAAGGCGATGGCGAACACCAGGCCCTCGTGTTTCTCCCGGGTGGCGATGTGGCGAGCACCGAAGAGGATGGTGAACAGCGTGATCAGGGCGCAGAAGCTCAGGGCCACGCGGTCGTGTACCGGCTCGCGGGTGAGGATGCCGATGGAATCCGCCACCGCCTGGATCTGCAGTGCCAGCAGCGGCAGCACACCCACCAGCATGAACAGCGTGGTCAGCGCCCCGGCCCAGGTGCTGCGGAAGCGGAAGGCGAACAGGTCCGCCAGCGAAGACAGCTGGTAGGTGCGGGTGATGCGCAGGATCGGGTAGAGCAGCACGGGCGCGAGGAGGAAGGCGCCGGAGATGCCCAGGTAGCTGGCGAGGAAGCCGTAGCCGTACTGGTAGGCCAGGCCGACCGTGCCATAGAAGGCCCAGGCGCTGGCGTAGACGCCCAGCGACAGGGTGTAGGTCAACGGATGGCGGACGATGCGCCGCGGTACGAAACCACGGTCGCTGAGCCAGGCGACGCCGAACAGGGTGAACAGGTAAGCCGCGCTGATCAGGATCAGCTGGCTCAGGCTAAAGCTCGTCAGCATCGCGTTGGCTCTGGAGGATGAAGGCCACCACGATCAGGATCAGCCAGAGCAGGTAGGGGCGGTACCAGGCCCCATTGGGGTCGATCCACCAATCCATGATGGCGGGGGAGAACAGGTAGATCCCCACCACCAGGAGCAGGACCAGTCGGTAGATATACATGCCGCATCTCACGTCGGGAGTGCGGCGATGGTAGCGAATGCCCGATGCCGGTGCGAGGGGGGATGGCGCCTAGCGCAATTGCGCTTCGGCCAGGGTGCGGCTGCCGGGGATGCGCGTGGCGTCCCAGTTGGCGATGCCCCAGTCCAGCACCTCGCGCGCGCTGGCGTCGGCGAGCTCTTGCGGGGGGCGCTGGCCCAGTGCGCGGAGTGCGCGGTTGAGCAGCGGGGCGGCCTGGTCGGTCGGCAGCGGTGGGGAGCGGTAAGACTTGCCCAGCTTGTGGCCGTCCGGCTGGATGATCAGCGGCACGTGCAGGTAGCGCGGCTGCGGCAGGCCCAGCAGCTCCTGCAGGTACAGCTGGCGCGGCGTGGAGTCGAGCAGGTCGGCGCCGCGCACCACATCGGTCATGCCCTGCCAGGCGTCGTCGAGCACCACCGCCAATTGGTAGGCGTAGAGGCCGTCGCGTCGGCGGATGACGAAATCGCCGACTTCACGCCCCAGGTGCTGGCGGAACTCGCCCTGCACGCGGTCGGTGAAGCCATAGATGAGTTCCGGCACGCGCAGGCGGATCGCGGCGTCGTGCTGAGGGTGCAGTGCATTGCGGCAGAAACCGGGGTAGACGCCCTGGTGGCCTTCGAGCTGCTTGCGCGAGCAGGTGCAGGCATAGGCCAGGCCCTGGTCGAACAGGCGGTCGATCACCTGGGCATAGACGTCGTGGCGATCGCTCTGGCGCACCCGTTCACCGTCCCACTCGAAGCCGTAGCTTTCCAGGGTGCGCAGTATCGCGTCCTGGGCGCCGGCTACTTCACGAGGTGGGTCGAGGTCCTCCATGCGCAGCAGCCAGCGGCCACCCACGGCGCGGGCGTCGAGGTAGGAGGCGAGGGCGGCGACAAGGGAGCCGAAGTGCAGATAACCGCTGGGCGTGGGAGCGAAGCGGCCGATGTAGGCGGGGGAGCTCATTGGGATGCGGGCCTGCTGAAACGAAACGGGGCGCCGAAGCGCCCCGTTCTGGGATCAGGAACCGAGTTGCTTTTCCTTGATCTCCGCCAGCGTCTTGCAATCGATGCAGAGCGTAGCGGTGGGGCGTGCCTCGAGGCGGCGGATGCCGATCTCGACGCCGCAGGAGTCGCACCAGCCGTAATCGTTGTCTTCGATCAGCTGCAGGGTCTCGTCGATCTTCTTGATCAGCTTGCGCTCGCGGTCACGGGCACGCAGTTCCAGGCTGAATTCTTCTTCCTGGCTGGCGCGGTCGGCCGGATCGGGGAAGTTAGCGGCTTCGTCCTGCATGTGGTGCACGGTACGATCCACTTCCTCCATCAGCTCAACCTTCCACTTGTTGAGGATGCTGGTGAAGTGAGCGCGCATGCGATCACTCATGTATTCCTCACCCTTGGTTTCCTGGTAGGGCTCGAAACCACGGATCAGTTGGCTGCTCTGTTGCTTTGCTTTGGTGGGCATGAATGGCCGCCTCTCACTTTCTCTAATCCATTGCGCAGGTTCTGGTCCATCGCCGGTAACCCGGCCCTGCGACTGCAAGCGGGCGAACTTACCAGATCGACTCCGGGCACGCTACTCCCAGTTATCTTGGTTGCTGCAGCCTTCCCGGACCATTCGGTAGAATCCGCTCTTTGCGTTAATAAAGGAAGGCCGATGGCCCAGTCATACAGTGCACGCAGCCGTGCCATAGAACCCTTCCACGTGATGGCCCTGCTGGCTCGCGCCAACGAATTGCAGGCCCAGGGGCATGACGTCATCCACCTGGAGATCGGCGAGCCGGACTTCACCACCGCCGCGCCCATCGTCCAGGCGGGGCAGGCTGCCCTGGCCGCCGGCCACACGCGCTACACCGCCGCACGGGGCCTGCCGCAACTGCGCAGCGCCATCGCCGGGTTCTATGGCGATCGCTACGACCTGGATATCGACCCCGAACGCATCCTGATTACTCCCGGTGGTTCGGGGGCTTTGTTGCTGGCCGCGAGCCTGCTGGTCGACCCGGGTCGCCACTGGCTGCTCGCCGACCCGGGCTACCCCTGCAACCGTCACTTCCTGCGCCTGGTGGAGGGCGCGGCGCAACTGGTGCCGGTCGGCCCCGAAAGCCGCTACCAGCTCACCCCGAACCTGGTGGAGCGCTACTGGGATGGCGACAGCGTCGGCGCCCTGGTCGCCTCGCCCGCCAACCCCACCGGCACGCTGCTCACCCGCGACGAGCTGGGCGGCCTTTCCGCCGCGCTGAAGGCCAAGGGCGGGCACCTGGTGGTCGACGAGATCTACCACGGCCTCACCTACGGCGTGGATGCCGCCAGCGTGCTGGAAGTGGATGACGACGCCTTCGTGCTCAACAGCTTCTCCAAGTACTTCGGCATGACCGGCTGGCGGCTCGGCTGGCTGGTGGCGCCGACGGACGCGGTACCCGAGCTGGAGAAGCTGGCGCAGAACCTCTACATCAGCGCCCCCTCCATGGCCCAGCACGCTGCCCTGGCCTGCTTCGAGCCGGATACCCTGGCGATACTCGAAGAGCGGCGCATCGAGTTCGCCCGCCGTCGCGACTACCTGCTGCCCGCCCTGCGCGAGCTGGGCTTCCGCATTGCCGTCGAGCCGGAAGGCGCTTTCTATCTATATGCAGATGTTTCCGCCTTCACCCAGGACGCCTACGCCTTCTGCCGGCACTTCATCGAAACCGAGCACGTGGCCTTCACCCCGGGCCTGGATTTCGGCCGTCACCTGGCCAACCAGCATGTGCGCTTCGCCTATACCCAGAGCCTGTCGCGCCTGGAAGAAGCGGTGCAGCGCATCGCCCGTGGCCTGAAGACCTGGGCGGCGCTGACGGCATGAAGTTCGAGCCGCCCCTGGAGCAGGGCCGCCTGCTGCGTCGCTACAAGCGCTTCCTCGCCGATATCGAGACCCTCGACGGCGAGCTGTTGACCATCCACTGCCCGAACACCGGCTCGATGCTCAACTGCATGAGCGAAGGCTGCCGGGTCTGGTTCAGCCGCTCCAACGACCCCAAGCGCAAGCTCCCCGGCACCTGGGAAATCACCGAAACGCCCCAGGGGCGCCTGGCCTGTGTGAATACCGCACGGGCCAACGCCCTGGTCGAGGAAGCCCTGCGCGCCGACCTGATTCCCGAACTGGCCGGCTTCACCGCGCTCAAGCGCGAGGTCGCCTACGGCGTGGAAAGCAGCCGCGCCGACTTCCGCCTGGACTACCCGACGGGCGAGGTGTTCGTGGAAGTGAAAAGCGTGACCCTGGGCTTCGACGGCACCGCCGTGGCGGCCTTCCCCGACGCCGTCACGGTGCGGGGCAGCAAGCACCTGCGCGAGCTGGCAGCGCTGGCGCGCCAGGGCATGCGCGCGGTGCAGTTCTACTGCGTCAATCTCTCCGGCATCGAGGCCGTGCGCGCGGCGGAGGAGATCGACCCGGCCTACGCCGCAGCACTGGCCGACGCCAAAGCCGCCGGGGTGGAGGTGCTCGCCTATGGCGCCGAGGTCAGCCCTGAAGGGCTGGTGCTGCAGCGCAAGTTGCAGGTGCTCGGCTAGCAGGCCTTTGAAAAACGTAGACGAGGCAGCCGACGCAAGGCGAAAACGGCCGAAAAAGCGCAGTTTACGTAGGGTAAATGAGCATTTGAGGGCGTTTTCAACGCCGCAGCGGCAACGCAGTTAGTTTTTCAGCAGCCTGCTAGCGCGCCAGCCAGATGCCGTGCTCGTCCTCGCTGCAGTCGAGGGCGCGCAGTGACTCGCCGGCACAAGGCCCGGCCACGCACTCACCGGATTCGATAAGGAACAGTGCGCCGTGGGTGGCGCACTGGATCAGGCTGCCGCTGTCGTCGAGAAAACGGTCCGGTTGCCATTCCAGGGGAATACCCCGGTGCGGGCAGCGGTTTTCGTAGGCATGGACCCGGCCCTCCCGGCGAACCAGCAGCAGCTTCAGGTCATCGATCAGAAAGCCCCGGCTCTGGCCTTCGGCCAGTTCGTCGGGGTGGCATAGCAGGATCATCGGCGTCTCCACGGCAGGCGGGCATTATCCCGTGCTGCCGTGGATTGCCAAGAGGGTGCGCGTCCTTGCGCTGAAAGGGTCAGATCTCCCAGACCAGGTTGACCGCGGCGTGGCGGCCGGGCTGGGTGTAGCGCTGCAGGCTGGGGCTGTTCTCGGTCAGCCCGCGTACATCGCCCCACTGCCAGTAGTCCTTGTCGGTGATGTTGAACAGGCCGGCGTTGACCGAAAACTCCTCGGTGACCTGCCACCAGCCGTTCAGGTCCAGCAGGCCGTAGCCCGAGGGCTGGTACTGGCCGGCGGTCTGGGTGCGGTCGATACGTTCCTTGGCCGCCACCAGGGTCCAGCTCAGGTCACCGCCGAACTTGCCGCTGGGCTGTGCATAACCCAGGCCGAAGACCCCCTTGAGCGGGTCGACGCTGTTGATCGGCTGGCCAGTGCCTTCGTCCTTGCCCCGTGCGTAGGCCACGGAACTCATGGCGCGCCAGCCGGCCGGCATGCCGAGCTTGTCGAGGAAGAGCTCGCCCTTGGCTTCGAAGCCACGGATGGTTACCCGGTCGCGGTTGACGTACTGGAACTCGCCGAAGGGGAAGCCCGGCACGCTGGAGGCGCGGGATACCTGCTCGATGAAGTCGTCGTAGCGGTTGTAGAACAGCGCGGCGCCGAAGCTGCCGATCTCGTACTTGCCGCGCAGGCCGAGTTCGAAGCTGTCGCTGGTCTCGGCCTTGAGGTTGGTGTTGGCCAGGGTGCGGTACATGCCCGGGTTGATGAACTCGCCGAAGATCTCGATCGCCTGCGGGGCGCGGAAGCCGGCGGCGTACTGGCCGTAGACGCTGTGCTGGTCGTCGACCTGGTAGGTCACGCCGAACTTGGGCGATACGGCCGAGTCGGTGAAATTGCTTGGGTTGGCGTCGGTCGCCTGGCTGTTGAGGTAGCGCGCGGTGGCGTGCGGCTTCATCTCGTAATAGTCGTAGCGCAGGCCCGGCAGCAGGGTCCAGCGGCCGATCTCGATGTTGTCCTGGACGAAAGCCGCGTACTCGTTGGTGGTCGGGTCCGGGAAGTCGCTGGTCGGCAGGACCGGCGTGTTGACCCCGGTGGCGATGACGGTTTCGCCGCCTTCGCGCAGGTCGGTGTTCTTCAGGCGCTTGAGGTCGGTGCCGTAGACCAGGGTGTGCCGGCTGCCGGCGATGCTGAAGGATTTGTCCAGCTTGCTGTTGAGCACCCAGAGCTTTTCCTCGTAGTGGGAATCGCGGGTACGGAAGCGCGCCGAACCCGTGACGACGCGGTTCTCGTAGGTACGCTGGCGGGTCTGGCTGTCCTGGTAGCTGAGCTGGTTCTGCACGTTGTCCGCTATGGGGCTGTCCAGCTGCAGGGTGTGCAGCAGGGAATAGCGCTCGCGGTCGACGCTGTCGCGCGCATCCTGGGTACGGATGGTGGCGGTGTTGCTGTAGTTGCTCAGGACCTTGGTGTCGGTGTCGTCCTGGTAACGCTCGTAGGTCAGTTGCAGGCGCTGGCCCTCGGCGTAGTTCCAGCCGAGCTTGGTGAGCAGGTTGTCGGTGGTGTAGTCGACCGGGTTGGCTTCCTCGCGGGTCGCGCCGATGCCACTGATGTCGCCCTGGGTGTCCAGTGCCTGGCCGGTGCGGCGGCCGATGTGCACCAGGCCATCGACGTTGCCTTGGCGGGCGGCGAGGGTGGTGCTGCGCAGCCAGCTGTCGTCGGAGCCGTCGTAGCCGGTCTTCAGGCGGGCGTAGGCGTCATCGCCTTCGTCCAGGTAGTCGGCCGCGTCCTTGGTGAGGAAGCTCACCGCGCCGCCGATGGCGTCGCTGCCGTACAGCGAGCTGGCCGGGCCACGGATGATCTCCACCTGCTTGAGGGTGTCCGGGTCCACGTAATCGCGCTGTGCGCTGAGGAAGCCGCCGAAGGAAAAGGCGTCCGGCATGCTCACGCCGTCCACCTGCGTCAGCACGCGGTTGCCGCCGATGCCCCGGATGGTGAAGCCGGACAGGCCGAAGCGGCTGCCCGTTCCGCCAACGGATACCCCCGGCTCGTAACGCACCAGATCCTGAATATTTTTTACGTTCTTCTGGTCGATCTCTCGTTCAGTCATTACCGACACGGTGTTTGGCACCTGGTCGAGCGTCTGCTCGCTGCGGGTGGCGGTAACGGTGACGGTGTCGAACTGGGTCGCGGTTTTTTCCGCAGCCAGGGCGAGAGAGGGGGAAAGAAGAAGCAAGGCCAGCCAGGGGCGGCGGGCGAAGGGGGGCGAAGCGACATGGATGGACTCCCGGGTTCAAGGCGCAACCAGGGACCGGCCGGGCACTTCTGGTGTGGCTCGGGGCCACGGGCGTCATGCCGCGGGTGCCTTTCCCGATGGCCGTCCTGACCATCGCTTTCGCCGGCCTCTCTGGTGATCGCAGATTGGCATCGGTGGCGAACATAATGAGGTTGACAGTCAAATGCAAACAATTATCAAATTGATTCGTATTTATGTGTTCGGGCTTGAAAATGCCGCGTATCCCACTCTGTCTCGCGCTGTCGCTTGTCGCGCACGCGGGGCTTGCATGGCTCCTGCACGACCTGCGGGCGGAGGCGGCTATCGCCCAGGGAGAGGCCCGGGCGGAAGTGGTGCACCTGGTCAGCCTGGCCGAACCGGCGCCTGCCGTGGCTGAGCCCGTGGCAAGTCCGGCACCGGCTCCCCGTAAGGTGGAGCCGCAGAGCCGCCCGGTAGCGGAGGCCAAGCCCATTGCCGTCAAGCCGCGCCTGGTCAGCCCCGAAGCCCCCGCGCGCAAGGTCGCTCGCGTCGAGCCCAAGCCGCAGCCGCGTCCGCAATCCCGCCCCAGCAGCGAGCCGAGCGTGGCGCAAGCCGCAGCGTCGGCGCCCAGCGCGGCCCCGCAGCCGGCACCTGCCCAGCAGGTCGCCATCGCCGCCAAGTTGCCGAAGGCCGAGGTGGTCATCGACCAGCCTTCCTTCCTTACACCGCCCAAGCCCCCGATCTACCCGGCCCAGGCGCGCCGTCGCAACCAGCAGGGCGTGGTCCTGGTGGAGGTCCGCCTGGACGAGCGCGGCGGGCTGCGGGAGATGAAATTGCTGCGCTCGTCAGGCATCGAAAGCCTCGACGAAGCGGCCATAAACGCGGTCGCCAGCTGGCGCTTCCGTCCCGAGGTCCAGGACGGTGAGCCGGTACCGAGCCGCGTGAGAATACCCATTGAATTCGCCCTTACGGCGAGCCGTTGATCCTGAAGGAGTGACACCATGACTGCCCTCACCCAAACCGCCACGGCGGGCCCCGCCCTGTACCAGGCCTGGCAGACGCTACGTGGCGAAGAGCCGCGCCTGCGCGCCCGTGACGCCGCCGAGCGCCTCTCGGTCAGCGAGGGCGAGCTCACCGCCAGCCGCCTGGGCGTGGATGCCGTGCGCCTGCGCCCCGAGTGGGCGAGCCTGCTGCCCGCGCTGGGTGAGCTGGGCCACATCATGGCGCTGACCCGCAACGAGCATTGCGTGCATGAGCGCAAGGGCGTCTACCGCGACGTGTCGGTGATGGCCAACGGGCAGATGGGCCTGGTGGTGTCCGCCGACATCGACCTGCGCCTGTTCCTCGGTGGCTGGTCCAGCGTGTTCGCCGTCGCCGAAGAGACCCCGCGCGGCACCCAGCGCAGCATCCAGATCTTCGACAAGCAGGGCGTGGCCGTGCACAAGGTGTTCCTCACCGAGCGCAGCGAGGTCGCTGCCTGGGCGCCGCTGGTCGAGCGCTTCCGCGCCGAGGAGCAGAGCACCGAGCTGGACCTGCAGCCGCTGCCCGCCGCCGAGCCGGTCAAGCCCGATGCCGAGATCGACGTCGCCAGCCTGCGTGAAGGCTGGTCAACCCTCAAGGACACCCACCACTTCTTCGCCCTGCTGAAGAAGCACGGCGCGGCACGCACCCAGGCCCTGCGCCTGGCCGGTACCGAATGGGCCGAGAAGCTGGACACCGCCGAGCTGCCGCGCCTGCTGGAAGCGGCCGGCGAGAAGGAAATCCCCATCATGGTGTTCGTCGGCAACCGCCACTGCATCCAGATCCACAGCGGCCCGGTGCAGAACCTGAAGTGGATGGACACCTGGTTCAACGTGCTCGACCCCGAGTTCAACCTGCACCTGAAGACCCCGGGCGTGACCGAACTGTGGCGCGTGCGCAAGCCCAGCAGCGACGGCGTGATCACCAGTTGGGAAGCCTTCGATGCCGAGGGCGAACTGGTGGTACAACTGTTCGGCGCGCGCAAGCCGGGCATCCCGGAGCGTGAAGACTGGCGTGCCCTGGCCGAGACCGCCCCGGCGCTCTGACGCCTGGCCGAGCCCCGGCCCGATCCACCCCGACGCCCCGCCCATGCCGGGGCGTCGTTCCGCCTGAATCTGAAGGAGTCATAGGATGCGTGTTGCTGTTTCCCTTGCCGGCCTGTGCGCTGGCCTGTTCCTGAGCCAAGCGGCGCTGGCCGCCGATCCGCTGCCGCAACGCTGGGTCAGTGCCGGCGGCTCTCTCAGTGAGTGGGTAGTGGCGCTGGGTGGCGAAAGCAAGCTGGTGGGCGTCGACACCACCAGCCTCAACCCCGCCTCGCTGAAGTCGCTGCCGAGCATCGGCTACCAGCGCCAGCTGGCCGCCGAGGGCATTCTCTCGCTGCGCCCGGACATGCTGCTGGGTACCGAGGAAATGGGCCCGCCGCCGGTGATCGAGCAGGTCAAGGCGGCGGGTGTGCGCATCGAGCTGCTGCCGTCCAAGGCCGAGCTGCCGGTGCTGGAGAAGAACCTCACGCTGATCGGCGGCCTGCTGGGTGACGAGGCCCGCGCGCAAAAGGTCTTCGCCGACTACAGCCAGCGCTTCGAGCAGCAGGCCAAGTGGGTCGCCGAGACCCAGCGCACGCAGAAGGCGCCGCGCGTCCTGTTGCTGCTCGGCCATGCCGGCAGCAACCCCATGGCCGCCGGCAAGGACACCGCTGCCGCCTGGATCATCGAACAGGCCGGTGGCCAGAACATCACCGATCACCTCGGCTACAAGGCGATCTCCGACGAGGCGCTGGCGGCACTGGACCCGGACGTGGTGGTGTTCGCCGATCGTCGTCTCGAAGGTGAAGAAGCCAAGGCCGCGCTGCTCAAGCAGAACCCCGCCCTGGCCATGACCCGTGCCGGCAAGCAGGGCCGCCTGCTGCCGCTGGACCCGACCCTGCTGGTGGGCGGCCTCGGGCCGCGCCTGCCGGATGGAGTGGCTGCGCTGTCCGCGGGCTTTTATCCTCAGGCTCCAGCCCTGACCGCTAACAGCCAGAACCAGCCATGACCTCAGCTGTACACTCGCGCCCACTGTTCATCGCACTGGGCGCCTTGCTCGCGCTCGCCCTCTGGCTGTCCCTGGCCCTCGGCCCGGTGAGCCTGCCCCTGGGCGACACCCTGCGCGCTGCCCTGCGCCTGGCCGGGATGCCCCTGTCGCCCGAAGGCCTGGAGCAGGCCGAGCTGATCCTCGGGCAGATCCGCCTGCCGCGTACCTTGCTGGGCCTTGCCGTTGGCGCGGTGCTGGCGCTGTCCGGCGTGGCGATGCAGGGCCTGTTCCGCAACCCGCTGGCGGACCCCGGCCTGGTCGGCGTTTCCAGCGGTGCGGCCCTCGGCGCGGCGGTGGCCATCGTCGGCGGTGCGGCCATCGGCGGGCTGTCGGAGAACCTCGCGCCCTACCTGCTTTCCGCCTGCGCCTTCGCCGGTGGTCTGGGGGTAACGGCGCTGGTCTATCGCCTCGGCCGTCGCGACGGGCAGACCAGCGTGGTGACCATGCTGCTCGCCGGTATCGCCCTCAACGCCCTGGCCTTCGCCTGCATCGGGCTGTTCACCTATCTGGCGGACGATGCCACCCTGCGCACCCTGACCTTCTGGAACCTGGGCAGCCTCAACGGCGCCAGCTACGCGCGGCTGTGGCCGCTGCTGCTGATCACCGGCGCGGTGGCGCTGTGGCTGCCGCGCCGGGCCAAGGCGCTGAACGCCTTGCTGCTGGGCGAGTCCGAGGCGCGTCACCTGGGCTTTGAAGTCGAGAAGCTCAAGCGCGAACTGGTGCTGTGCACGGCGCTGGGCGTCGGTGCTGCGGTGGCCGCTGCGGGGCTGATCGGCTTCATCGGCCTGGTGGTGCCGCACCTGGTGCGCCTGGTCGCCGGGCCGGATCACCGCGTCCTGCTGCCGGCCTCGGCGCTGGCCGGCGCCAGCCTGCTGCTGTTCGCCGACCTGGCCGCGCGCCTGGTGCTGGCGCCGGCGGAGATGCCCATCGGCATCGTCACCGCGCTGATCGGCGCGCCCTTCTTCCTCTATCTGCTGCTGCGGGGGCGTCACTGATGCTGCGTGTCGAACAGCTTGAAGTGCACCGTGGCAGCACCGTGGTGCTGGCGGGCGTGGACCTGGAGCTGCGCCCCGGCGAAGTCCTGGGCGTGCTCGGCCCCAACGGCGCGGGCAAGAGCACCCTGCTCGGCGCCCTGAGCGGCGAGTTGGGCCTGGCCGCTGGCCAGGTCAGCCTGGAGCAGCGGCCGCTTGCCGAGTGGGCCGGCCCGCAGCGTGCCCAACGCCTGGCAGTGTTGCCGCAGAGCTCCACCCTTAACTTCGGCTTCCGCGTCGAGGAAGTGGTCGGCATGGGCCGCCTGCCCCATGCGACGGGCCGTGTGCGCGATGCGGAAATCATCGGCGAAGCCCTGGAGGCGGCCGATGCCGCGCACCTGGCCGGGCGCAGCTACCTGGCGCTCTCCGGCGGCGAGCGCCAGCGCGTGCACCTGGCGCGGGTGCTGGCGCAGCTGTGGCCGGGCGCGGAAGGGCAGCACCTGCTGCTGGACGAGCCCACCTCCATGCTCGACCCCCTGCACCAGCACACCACCCTGCAAGCGGTGCGTGATTTCGCCAAGCGTGGCGCCGCGGTGCTGGTGATCCTTCATGACCTGAACCTGGCGGCGCGCTACTGCGACCGCCTGCTGCTGCTCTGCGACGGGCGCCCCCATGTGCTGGGCACGCCGGACGAGGTGCTGCAACCCGAGCCGCTGAAGGCCGTGTTCGGCCTCGACGTGCTGGTGCAGCGCCACCCGGAACGCGGCCATCCCCTGATCGTCGCGCGCTGAACGAACCCGAGGAATCCATCCATGCGTCTGCTTTTCCTGCTCGTGATCGCGTCCCTGGCGGCGTGCCAGGCCACCCCGCCCTTGCCGCAGTGGCAGAGCCCGGAGGCCCGCCAGCATGCCGATCTCGGTGTGATCCGCGACCTGCGCAGTGGCGAAACCCTGAGCCCGCAACAATTGCTCGACCGTCTCGCCGAGGCGCCGCGCATGCTGGTGGGCGAGCAGCACGACAACCCCGACCACCACGCCCTGCAGCTGTGGCTGCTGCAGGCGCTGGAAGGCCGTCGCAGCCAGGGCAGCCTGCTGCTGGAAATGCTCAACCCCGACCAGCAGGCCAAGGTGGATGCCGTGCACGCACGCATTCGTTCCGGCGCCGGCGAAGGTGAGCTGGAAAGCGCGCTGGCCTGGCAGAAGAACTGGGACTGGGCGCTGTACGGCCCGATCGTGCGCCATGCGCTGGCCCAGCCTTACCCGCTGCTGGCGGCGAACCTGGATCGCAGCGAGATCATGCGCATCTATGGCGAGCAGCCAGCGCTCAGTGGCACCGCCTCGACCACGGCCACGGTGCAGGGCGCCCTGCGCGAGCAGATCCGCGAATCCCATTGCGGGCTGCTGCCGGAGAGCCAGTTCCCGGCCATGCTCGCCGTGCAGCAGCAGCGTGACCGACGCATGGCCGAGCGCCTGCTGGCGGCCCCGCAACCGGCGTTGCTGTTCGCCGGTGCCTTCCATGTGCGCCGCGACCTGGGCGTACCGCTGCACCTGGCCGATCTCGGTGCGGGGGAGGGGAGTGCGGTGCTGATCCTCGCCGAGGCCGGCAAGACCGTGGAGCCCGGCAGCGCCGACTACGTCTGGTACACCGCCGCGCTGCCGGCCAAGGATCACTGCGCCGAGCTGCGCGAGCGGATGAAGCCGGCTCAGTGATCCGAATCGATGATCACCTCCTCGCCCAGCGCGCCGTTCTCCGGTAGCGGCTGGTTGGTCGAGGAGGCGGCGCGCATCACCCGCACGCCGCGGATGCCGGCGTCCCGCGCCGAGCGGATGTCGCTGTCCGAATCGCCGTAGTAGAGCGCGATGCCCTGCTGGCGGATGAACGCGGCCTTTTCCGGGCCGGACGAGAAGATCACCGGGTTCATCGCCTTGATGGCGAAGGTCTGCTGGAGTATCTCGCTGAGCTTCTCCCCGGGCGTGCTCGGCCGGCCGGTGATGAAGAAGATGCGGTCGCCCCGGGCCTGGTGCAGGTCGATCAGCCTGCGCCCCACCTCCTTGGGCAGCGAGTAGCGGTCGCAACCACCATTGGTTTCCTGCCAGAAGCGCATGTCGTGCAGGTAGGCGTCGCTGCCTGGCGAGTACTTCTGCTTGCCGTGATAGAAGCAGGGGCTGGAAAACAGCAGCGTGTCGTCGATATCGAAACCGACGCTGATGGGCGCCTGCCCCGACAGGCTGCCGCCGATCTCCTCTACCGAAACCCAGTGCACCTCCGAAGGCAGTACCTCTTCCGCCAGCAAGGCGGTGGGGAAGGCTGCCGCGACAGCGAGGGCCAGGGCGTGGATCGTCTTGCGCATTGCGTACTCCATCGATGGGTTTGCTCGTCGGTTGGCTAGCAACCGGCATGCCGCCACGGGCCCGGAAGGGCGTCCGGCACAGGCGGCTGCTGCCCCATGAAACCTGACGCAGATGACAGGTTGATAAATTGTCGGACGATCAGCGCTTGATCCTGTCTGTTGAGACAACTTGGTGCGGGCTGCTCGGCGAAGTCGCCAGATTGGGGCATTGGCCGATGTGCGCGGATTCACGGCTCAGGGGTATGTGGCTCTGCTGCGGGGCCCGCCAATCAAACGCTTATTTCAATTCTGATTGTGAAGTCAGTTCCTGGCACGCTCCGTGCTGTCATCAAAGCGTTACATGAACTCGCCATCATTCGCGCCAATCCTGCGTTGATGGTCAGGATCAAATGAGGGCAGGTTGAGGCCGCCCGTCGCTGATGACTGTGGGAGGTTGTGTCCTCATGCGTAGCTGGGACGTTGCGAAGAAGAAGAAGGCCCACATCGAGATCATCCCGATGATCGATGTGATGATGTTCCTGCTGGTGTTTTTCGTGCTGGTGAGTCTCAACGTGATTCCCGCCGTGGGCATCAAGACGCAGTTGCCCACGGCCGCCCATGCCCAGCAGTTGAAGCCGCAGAACAAGGCGGTGATCACCCTGGGCCTCGATGAGAAGTTGCAGCTCGATGGCCAGGATGTCAGCGAGAGCCTGCTGGTCGAACAGTTGAAAGTGCTGGAAGGCACCGCCGAGAAGTTGGTCATCATCATCAATAGCGACCAGGGCGTGGAAGTTAAGCGCCTGGTGGCGGTGATGGACTTGCTCAAGGGCAATGGCTTCTCTTCCGTTTCCATCGCCACGCGTAAATCCTGACGCCATGTTTCCTATCTATCGAACTCGCAAGTTCATTGCGTGTGTGCCGGCGGCTTGCCTGCTTCTCGTATTCGTTTATTCCGCCAGTTCGCAGAGCTTGCAGATGAAACCCAAGTACGACGACAGCGCCGTGGAAATCGCGCTGGTGGATCCGGCCGATTTCATGCCGCCACCGCCCGAGCCGGAACCCGTGGTCGAAGCGCCGCAGCCGGAACCCGAGCCGCTGCCCGAACCCGAAGTCGAGGAGCCGGTGGTGATCGAGCCGCCGAAGCCCAAGCCCGTCCCCAAACCGGTGCCCAAGCCTGTGGTGAAACAGGTCGAGAAACCCAAGCCGCAGGTGGTCAAGCAGGCGCCCAAGCCCGCCCCGCCCGTGGTGGCCAAGGCAGCGCCAGCCCCGGCTCCGACGCCCGCACCGGCCCCGGTGAGCGTGCCGGTGGCGCCGCCCGCACCCCGTGACAACAGCGCGGCGATGGAGGGCGTCTACACCGCCGCCCTGCGCAAGGAGCTGGAGAAATACAAGCAATACCCGCGTGGTCGCGAGGCTTCGTTGCAGCGCCCCGAAGGCAACGTGGTGGTCTGGCTGTTGGTGGACCGAGTGGGGAATGTCCTGGATGCAGGCATTGAAAGCAAGGCAACGAACATGTTGCTGAACAAGGCTGCACAAACAAGTTTGCGTCGATTGGAAAAAGTTTCGCCGTTCCCGAGCGAAGCCTTCCAGGGAAAAGACAAACAACGATTTACGGCGACCTTTAGTTACAACGTCGAGTGATCAAGTACCCATAACTAAACCAATAAACGAAGGCGTTCCTTTTTATCGAGGAGTTTGGTCCGTGAAGTTTAATAAGTTATTTGCAATGTTCCTGGCCGCTGGCCTGGGGGGATGGACGATGGCGGCGCTGGCCGCTGAAGAGTCCGCAGATTCCGTTGATGTGGGCAAGGTGAAAGTCACCGGGCAGAACCTGGGCAATGGCCAGATGGTGGTTGAGGAGGCGGGCAAGGCGCGCACCACCATCACCAAAGAGGCGCTGGAAAAGATGGCGCCGGCGGCGAACGCCATCGACAAGCTGAAATATAAGCCGGGTATCAACGTCAGCTCTAGCGACTCCACCGGCCTCAGCGGCACCACCTTCACCATGCGCGGCATGCAATCCGACCAGATCGGCGTTTCCATGGATGGCATCCCGATCAACGATTCCGGCAGCTACGAGCTGTACCCGAACCTGATGGGCGACCCGGAGAACCTCGGCGAGGTCTTCGCCACCCAGGGTTCGTCCGAGATCGACGCGCCGCACATCGGCGCCTCCGGCGGCAACATCGGCCTGGTGTCGTTGCCGCCCGAGAAGGACTTCGGCGTCTTCGCCAAGCAGACCCTCGGCAGCAACAACCTGACCAAGTCCTTCGTGCGCCTGAACACCGGCGAATACATGGGCCTTTCGAACTACATCTCCGTGTCCAAGACCAACGCCGACAAGTGGAAGGGCAAGGGCGACCTGGACGCGGAGAAGGTCGAGCTGAACAGCCTGTACAAGTTCGGCGAGGGCAACAGCCTCAACGCGATCGTCCGGTACCACAAACAGGAAAACTACAACTACGCCACTGCCAGCAAGGCGCAGTTCAAGGTCGACCCGCGCTACGAGTTCGCCGATCGGCCGACCTACACCACCGTGGGTGGCAACACCAACATGACGGCGTCCAGCTACGCCATCAACCGCAACCCGTTCGAGAACCTCACTACCCAGATCACCGGTCGTTTCCAGCTCGACGATGACGTCACGCTGACCGTGATGCCCTATTACTACTGGGCCAACGGCGGCAGCTATTCCACCTACGGCAACGCCGCCAGCCTCAACCGCACGTCCACCGGTTCCAACCAGTACAACTTGGGCAACCTGGGGACCTCGGCCGACTACGCGGCCGACGGCAGTCCCACCAGCGGCCTCTACTACCGCCCGTCCTGGACCGAGACCTGGCGCCCTGGCGTCAACACCAAGCTCACCTGGATGATCAACGACGAACACACCTTCGATGTTGGTTACTGGTATGAGCGTGCGCGCCAGCGCCAGACCCAGCCCTTCATCTCCCTGGATGCCGAAGGCAAGCCTGTGGATATCTGGGGTGACTTCCACGACAGCAACCAGGTGCGCGATGCCAACGGCACCGTCGTCCAGGGCCGTAACTGGTTCACCACCACGCCGAGCCAGAAGCTGTTCGTCCAGGACACCTGGTACGCGACCCCGGACCTGACCATCACCGCCGGCCTGGCCTACGACCACTCCGAGCGCCAGGGCGAGAAGAAGGTTTCCCTGGCCACCGGCAGCACCGTCGACAGGAGGCCTGGCAAGAAGAACCAGAAGTACCACGAGTTCCTGCCGAGCTTCAGCGCCAAGTACCAGCTGGATGACGAGAACCAGGTCTTCTACAACCTGACCCGCAACATGCGCACGCCGCCGAACTACGTGCTCTACAACGCCGGCAGCTCCATCGAGCTGAAGCCCGAGCTGAGCTGGAACAACGAGGTCGGCTGGCGCTTCACCACCGAGGACATGACCCTCGGCGCGACGCTGTTCTACCTGACCTTCACCGATCGCCAGGTCTCCAGCTACAACCAGGCGGCCAACGACTACGAAATGCTCAACGTCGGCAAGGTGATCAACCAGGGCGTGGAGCTGGAGTGGAGCGGCCTGCTGCCCTACAACTTCAACTACTACGCGTCCTACACCTACACCGAGGCCGAGCAGCAGGACTCCATCCTGACCCGCAACGTCTACCTGCCCACCGAAGGCAAGCAGGTGGCCGCCGTGCCGAAGAACATGTTCAACCTGAGCCTGGGCTACGACGACGGCCGTTACTACGGCAACATCGCCGGCCGCTACGTGGGCCGCCAGTACGGCGACATGACCAACGACGAGAGCATCCCCGACTTCGTCGTCGCCGACCTGAACCTGGGTGTACGCCTGCCGGTGCAGGGCACTGCGCTGAAGAGCGCCGCTGTGCGCTTCTCGGTGACCAACCTGTTCGACAAGGAGTACCTGAGCGGCGTCAAGTCGGTGTCGTTCAACTCCGTGCGCTACAACGGCTCCGGCTCCGCTTTCGCGGGCGCCAACTCGCCGTTCTACACCATCGGTGAAGAGCGCGTGGCCTCCATCACCCTGGAAGGCTCCTTCTAATCCACCCCGAAGTCCGCAGGGCCTTCGGGCCCTTCGGCACACCCCGAGTTCGCTGGAGGTACCACATGAATATGGATCTGCTGCACGACATTACCTTCTACGTGATGTACGGCGCCGCCGCCCTTGCCGCGTTCATCGCCGTGGAGCGGGGCATCTTCTTCGCCTACAGCCTGCGCCAGGCCGTGAAGCTGGAAGCGGCGCTGGTGCCGAGCATGCATGGCATCGACGAGCTGCCGGCCGCGCTGAACAGCCGCAAGAGCCTGCCGCTGGAAATGATCGACCAGTTGTTCGAGCAGAAGGGCGCGGTCAGCTCCCACAAGGACCTGGAAGACCTCAGCGAATCCATCTACATCGCCACCCGTGGCAAGCTGATGCACGGCCTGTGGATCCTCGAGACCGTGGTCACCGCAGCGCCGCTGCTGGGCCTGCTGGGCACCATCCTCGGCATCATCGACACCTTCCGCGCCCTGGCCGAGGCCGGCGTTTCCGACCCGGGCGAAGTGTCCAAGGGCATCGGCACCGCGCTGTTCGCCACCGCGCTGGGTATCGCCATCGCCCTGGTCGCGATGATCTTCCACAACCACTTCCAGGACCGTGTCGAGCGCATCACCGACCACCTGAAGATCCTCCTGCTGCGTGCCGGCATGGGCACCGTGGTCCGCACGGCGGCGCCGGTCGCCAACGGCCAGTTGCAGCCGGCCTGATGCGCGCAGGGGAGTCACGCATGTTCCGTTCCCTTGCCCGCAGCCGCTTGCTGGGCGCACTCCTGCTCGCCGGCCTGGCCGGTTGCGGGCAGGAAGCTGTGCAGCCGGTGGCGGTGAACCTGGTGGCGATCAACGATTTCCACGGTTACATCCAGGGCAGCAGTTTCCGCTACCCGGCCCCGGCCAACCCCGGCAAGACGCTGTCGGTGAACGCCGGCGGCATCGCCACCCTCGGCGGCATGCTGGCGGAGCTGCGCAAGCAGGACCCGCAGTTGCTGTTCATCGGCGCTGGCGACCTGGTGGGCGGCAGCCCGCCGATCTCCGCCATGTGGGCCGACGAGCCCAGCCTGGAGGCGCTCAAGGCCATGGGCCTGCGCTTCACCGCCGTGGGCAACCACGAGCTGGACCTGGGCAAGGCCGAGCTGCTGCGGCAGATCCACGGTGGCTGTGAATCACCGCGCCCGGAGAAGGCCTGCAGCTTCCGCGGTGACTACAAGGGCGCCGGGTTCGATTACCTGGCCGCCAACCTGGTGGACAGCACAACCGGCAAGCCACTGCTGCCGGCCTACCGCATCGAGGAGGTGAAGGGGGTCAAGGTGGCCTTCGTCGCCGCCATCCTGCGCGATGTCGCCAGCGTGGTCCGCCCCAGCGGCCTGGCCGGGCTGGAGGTGCGCGACGAGGCCGATTCGATCAACGCGCTGATCCCCGAGATCAAGGCCGCCGGTGCCAACGCCATCGTCGCCGTGGTGCACCAGGGTGGCAGCACGCCTGAGCCCTTCGACAAGCCCGCCTGCCAGCAACTGGGCGGCGAGATCGTCGATGTGGCCAAGCGCCTGGACCCGGCAGTGGACCTGCTGCTCAGTGCCCACAGCCACCAGGGCTATCTGTGCCAGGTGGGTAAGCTGCCGGTGACCCAGGGTTCCTCCTACGGCCATCTGCTCACCCAGCTCACCCTGGAGGTGACGCCAGGGACCCACAAGGTGACCCGCATCGAGGCCCGCAACCTGCTGGCCGACCCGGCGCGTTATGCCGCGGACGAAAAGCTTGCGGCGCTGCAAAGCGAGATCGAAGCGCGCAGCAATGCGGTGCTGGCGCGGCCCATCGCCCGGCTGGCGGCTGCTGAGGTGCGTCGCGAGGTGAACGAGGCGGGCGAATCGGCCATGGGTGATCTGATCGCCGATGCACAGCTGGCCGCGACCCGCTCGCAGGGTGCGCAGCTGGCATTGATGAACCCGGGCGGCATTCGTGGCGACCTGGCACTGGAACAGGGGCTGGAGACGGTCAGCTATTCCCAGGTGGCCAGCTCGCAACCTTTCAACAACACCCTGCACCTGCTGACCCTCAGTGGCGCGCAACTGGTGGCGCTGCTGGAGCAGCAGTGGCGCGACGGAGGTGGCTTCACACCGCTGCAGGTCTCCTCGTCCTTCGCCTACCAGTGGGAGGCGGGCAGGCCGTTCGGGCAGCGCGTGCGGGTCGACAGCCTGCGCCTGGACGGCCAGCCGGTGCGGGCGGATGGGCGCTACCGGGTGGTTTCCAATGCCTTCCTCGCGGAGGGCGGCGATGGCTTCAGCCTGTTCCGCGAAGGGGCGGAGCATCGCGACAGTGGTATCTCCGACCTGGACGCGTTGATCGACTACCTGGTGGCCCAGGACCAGGCCGGCGTGCCGGCGGGTGCGGCCGAAGGCGCGGGGCGCATCCGCCGTGTGGATATGGCGGTCAGCCAACGGGAATAGCGGCTTGCAACAAGGAGGCGCCTGCATGACGGGCGCCCGATAACCATAAAGAAGGTGACCCAGAGTCCCGGACGGTACCCATGAACGATGTTGCTCGATCCGCTCTGTGCGAGCGGTTGTTGCCCCAGGCCATCGAGGCTGCGGCACGCACCTATAGTCCCTATTCCCGATTCCCCGTCGGGGCGGCGCTGCTCACCCATGACGGCCAGGTGATCCTCGGCTGCAACGTGGAAAACGGCTCCTACGGCCTGACCAACTGCGCCGAGCGCAGCGCGCTGTTCGCCGCCATCAGCCAGGGCCATGCGCCGCGCAGCTTCAAGGCGTTGCTGGTGTTCGCCCCGGAGGTTCCGGTGATCAGCCCCTGCGGCGCCTGCCGTCAGGTGATCAGCGAGCTGATGGCGGCCGACTGCCCGGTGATCTGCTGCGGCAGCGACCCGGAGTCGACCCGCCTGTGGCGCGTCGACGAGCTGCTGCCCGGCGCCTTCGCCCTCTAGAACAACGACAAGAACAACGACGCACAATTCTTCCGGGGAATCCATTTCATGATCGGCATGCTCGGCATCCTGATGTTGCTGGTAATCGCGTACCTGTTGTCGTCCAAGCGCAGCGCCATCAACCTGCGCACGGTCGGCACCGCCTTCGTGCTGCAGGCGGGGTTCGCCGCCTTCGTGCTCTACGTGCCCTGGGGGCAGAACTCCCTGGCGGCCATGTCCAACGTCGTCAGCAGCCTGGAAGACAGCGCCACCAAGGGCATCGACTTCCTCTTCGGCGGGCTGAACAGCGCCAAGATGTTCGACCTGTTCGGTGGCGGCGGCTTCGTCTTCGCCATCAAGGTGCTGCCGGTGATCGTGTTCTTCAGCGCCTTCATTGCGGTGCTCTACTACCTGCGCGTCATGGACGTGATCATCTCGGTGATCGGTGGCGCCCTGCAGCGCGCCATGGGCACCAGCCGCACCGAATCCCTGTCGGCCACCGCCAACATCTTCCTCGGCCAGACCGAGGCGCCGCTGGTGGTGCGCCCCTACATCCCGCACATGACCCGCTCCGAGCTGTTCTCGGTGATGGTCTGTGGCCTGGCCTCCACCGCCGGCTCGGTGATGATCGGCTACGCCAGCCTCGGTGTTGACCTCAAGTACCTGATTGCCGCGAGCCTGATGTCGGCGCCCGGCGGCATGCTCATGGCCAAGCTGATGGAGCCTGAAAGCGAGACGCCGCAGGACCGTCCGGACCTGATCGAGGGCTACGCCGACGACCGTCCGGCCAACGTGCTCGACGCGGCCGCCGCCGGTGCGTCCAGCGGCCTGCAACTGGCGCTGAACGTAGGCGCCATGCTGCTGGTGTTCATCGCTCTGGTGGCGGTGCTCAACAGCCTGATGGGCTGGCTCGGCGGCTTCGTCGGCTACCCCGGCGTGACCCTGCAACTGCTGCTGGGCTACGCCTTCGCTCCGGTGGCCTGGCTGCTTGGCGTGCCCTGGGCCGAAGCCATCCAGGCCGGCGGCTTCATCGGGCAGAAGATCGTGCTCAACGAGTTCGTCGCCTATATCGACTTCGCCCGCTACATCAATCCGATCCAGGCGTCGGCCGCCGGTGTCGAGGTGCTCAGCGCCCACACCCAAGTGATCGTCACCTTCGCCCTGTGCGGCTTCGCCAACCTGTCCTCCATCGGCATCCTGCTGGGCGGCATGGGGGTTATGGCGCCCAACCGCCGCAAGGACCTCGCCCGGCTCGGGGTGCGCGCGATGATCGCCGGCACCCTGGCTAACCTGATGAGTGCGGCTTTGGCCGGACTGTTCGTTTCGCTCTGAATCACTGCAACGGGATGCCGGCTCATGGCGCATCCCTGGGGAATGTTCTGAATGACTCTATTGACGGATACCGAACTGGCCCGGTTGGCCATCGGCCTGCTGGACCTGACTTCGCTCAACGACGATGACGACGAGACCGCCATCGCCGCCCTCTGCCAGCGCGCACTGACCCCTGAGGGCCGAGTGGCGGCGCTGTGCATCTACCCGCGCTTCATCGGCTTCGCCCGACGGACCCTGGAGGAACTGGGTGCCGGCGACCTGCGTATCGCCACCGTGACCAACTTCCCCCAAGGCGCCGACGACATCGCCGCCGCCTTGCGCGAGACCGCTGCGGCGGTGGTCGATGGCGTGGATGAAGTGGACCTGGTCTACCCCTATCGCGCGCTGCTGGCTGGCGATGCCGAGCGTGGCCGCGAGATGGTCGCTGCCTGCAAGGCCGCGTGCGGGGAGCGGGTGCTGCTTAAGGTGATACTCGAAACCGGCGAACTGGCCGACCCGGAGCTGATCCGCCAGGCCAGCCGCGACGCCATCGCCGCCGGTGCCGACTTCATCAAGACCAGCACCGGCAAGGTGGCGGTCAACGCCACGCCCGAGGCCGCGGCGCTGATGCTCGATGTGATCCGCGAGATGGGCGGCCGGGTGGGCTTCAAGCCGGCAGGGGGGATTCGTACCTTGGCCGATGCGCGCCGCTATATCGAACTGGCGGCCGCTGAGCTGGGCCTGGACTGGATCGATGCCCGTCACCTGCGTCTGGGTGCCTCCAGCCTGCTCGGCGACCTGCTGCGGGTGCTCGGCCAGGCCGATGCCGTTGTATCGGAGGGCTACTGATATGTGGCTGGCGCAGGAAGTGATCCGTCGCAAGCGCGATGGGCTGGAGCTGGCGGGTGAGGACATTCGCCGCTTCGTCGAAGGCATCAGCGATTCCAGCCTCAGCGAGGGCCAGGTGGCCGCCTTCGCCATGGCGGTGCTGCTCAAGGGCATGAGCCTGGACGAGCGCATCGCCCTCACCACTGCCATGCGCGACTCCGGCCAGGTGCTGGAATGGAAGCTGCCCGGCCCGGTGGTGGACAAGCACTCCACCGGTGGTGTGGGCGACCTGGTGAGCCTGGTGCTGGCGCCGTTGCTGGCGGCCTGTGGCTGCTACGTGCCGATGATCTCCGGGCGTGGCCTGGGGCACACCGGCGGCACCCTGGACAAGCTGGAAAGCATCCCCGGCTACTGCACTCGCCCCGACCCCGAGCGCCTGCGCACGGTGGTGGCGGAGGTGGGCTGCGCCATCATCGGCCAGACCGCCGACCTGGCGCCGGCGGACAAGCGCCTGTACGGCATCCGCGATGTCACTGGCACGGTGGAGTCGGTGGACCTGATCACCGCGTCCATCCTGGCGAAGAAGCTCGCCGCCGGGCTCGATGTGCTGATCATGGACGTGAAGAGCGGCAATGGCGCCTTCATGAGCGACCCGCAACAGGCCGACCTGCTGGCACGCAGCCTGGTGGCAGTGGCCAATGGCGCTGGCGTGCGCACCCGCGCGGTGATCTCCGACATGAACCAGCCGCTGGCCCGTAGCGCCGGCAACGCGTTGGAAGTGGAAGAGGCGCTGGCCCTGCTCAAGGGCGAGGTGCGCAGCCCGCGCCTGTGGGAAGTGACCCTGGTGCTGGCCGAGGAAACCCTGGTGGCCGCCGGGTTGGCGGAGGACTGCGCCCAGGCCCGCGAGCGCCTGCTGCAGGCCTGGCGCGACGGCGCGGCACTGCAACGCTTCAACCTGATGGTCGATGCCCTGGGCGGCCCCCGGGGCCTGCATCGCGAGCCCTGGCGCCACCTGCCCTGGGCGCCGGTGGTGCACCCGGTGCATGCCGAGCGCGGCGGTATCGTCCAGGCGGTGGATACCCGCGCCATCGGCCTCGCGGTGGTCGCCCTGGGCGGCGGTCGCAAGCGTCCGGAAGACGAGGTCGATCCGGCGGTGGGCTTCAGCGCGCTGGCGCTGCCCGGGGAAAGGGTCGGAGACGAGCAGCCGCTGGGGCTGGTGCATGCGCGGGATGCCGCCAGCGCCGAGCGTGCAGCAGCGGCCTTGCGCGCGGCCTACCAACTGGGCGATGGCGAGGCGCAGGTCGCCGAGCTGATCGGCCAGCGTTACTAGGAGCGGACCATGGGCAGAGCCTTGTTGCTGGTCCTCGACTCCTTCGGTATCGGTGCCACGGCGGATGCCACGCGCTTCGGCGACCAGGGTGCCAACACGCTGCTGCACATCGCCGAAGCCTGTGCCCGTGGCGAAGCGGATGGCCCCCTGCGCAGCGGCCCGTTGCATCTGCCCAACCTGGAGCGCCTGGGGCTGGGCCATGCAGCGGCAGCCAGTGCCGGTGCCTATGCGCCGGGCTTCGACCCTGAGGCGCCCGTCATCGGTGCCCATGGCCATGCCCGCGAGCTGTCCAGCGGCAAGGACACGCCGTCCGGCCACTGGGAGATGGCCGGGGTGCCGGTGCTGTTCGACTGGGGCTACTTCGCCGAGAAACAGCAGAGCTTTCCGCCCGAGCTGCTGGATGCGCTGATCGAACGCGCCGGCTTGCCGGGCATCCTCGGCAACTGCCACGCCTCGGGCACCACCATCCTCGAAGAACTGGGCGAGGCGCACCTGCGCAGCGGCAAGCCCATCTGCTACACCTCGGCGGACAGCGTGTTCCAGATCGCCGCCCACGAGGAGGCATTCGGCCTGGAGCGGCTCTATCAGCTGTGCGAGATCGCCCGTGAGCTGTGCGATGACTGGAACATCGGCCGGGTGATCGCACGGCCTTTCGTTGGCACTTCCGCCGCCGATTTCCGCCGCACCGGCAACCGCCGCGACTACGCCGTGCCGCCTCCCGCACCGACCCTGCTGGACCGGCTGGTGGACGCCGGCGGCCAGGTGTTCGCGGTGGGCAAGATCGGCGACATCTTCGCCCACCGGGGCATCAGCCGGCTGTACAAGGGCGACGGCAACGAGGCGCTGTTCGAGGCGACCTTGCAGGCCGTGGCGGAAGCGCCGGAACGCACCCTGGTGTTCGCCAACTTCGTCGACTTCGACATGCTCTTCGGCCACCGCCGCGATATCGCCGGTTACGCGCTGGCGTTGGAGGCTTTCGACCGTCGCCTGCCGGAGCTGCTGGCGGTGATGGGGGAGGGCGATGTGCTGATGCTGGCCGCCGACCACGGTTGCGACCCGAGCTGGCCAGGCAGCGACCACACCCGCGAGCACATCCCGGTGCTGGCCTTCGGTGCCGGCATCACGCCCGGCAGCCTGGGCGAGCGCGGCAGCTTCGCCGACATCGGCCAGAGCCTGGCCACCTTCTTCGACCTGCCGGCTTGCGAGCACGGCGAATCCTTCATTCATCCTGAATCCGGAAACCTGTAGATGGCCACTCCCCATATCACCGCCCTTGCGGGTGACTTCGCCGAAACCGTGCTGATGCCGGGCGACCCGCTGCGGGCGAAGATGATCGCCGACACCTACCTGACGGACGTCCGCCAGGTGAATGTGGTGCGCAACATGCTGGCCTTCACCGGCTTCTACCAGGGCCAGCGCATCTCGGTGATGGGCTCGGGGATGGGCATCCCCTCGTTGTCGATCTACGCCCACGAGCTGTTCAGCCAGTACGGCGTGCAGCGTATCGTCCGCGTCGGCAGCTGCGGCTCGCTGCAGGACGGCGTGAAGGTGGGCGACTTGGTGATCGCCCAGGGCGCGTCAACTGATTCGGTGGTCAACCGCAAGCGTTTCGGCGGTTTCGACTTTGCCGCCCTGGCCGACTACCGGCTGCTGGAACGCACCGTGCGCCGTGCTGACGAAAGGGGGCAGGCGGTGCACGTGGGCAACGTCTTCTCCGCCGACCTGTTCTACGAGCCGGACCTGGCCTGGGCCGCGCGCATGACGGGCATGGGCGTACTGGCGGTGGAAATGGAGGCTGCCGGGCTCTATGGCGTGGCGGCGGAGCTGGGGCGCCAGGCCCTGGCGGTGCTGACGGTGAGCGACCACCTGATCAGCGGCGAGAAGCTGACCGCCGAGCAGCGCCAGGAAGACTTCCACGACATGGTGCGGCTGACACTGGACGCCATGACCCTCGATCACTGAGTCATTTCTTTGCGCGTGGGTGCGACGTCCAGGCGCGCCCGGGGGCGCTTCATGCCTGGGCACAGCCATTAGGGGGAAACATGCAGCACAACGGATTTCGTCGGGCGCTGGGCGCCGGTCTCTTCATCGGCAGCCTGCTCTGGGGCGCGCAGGCAGGGGCCTGGGGCCAGCTGGGCCACGCGGTGGTGGCGGATATCGCCGAGGCGCAACTGACGCCAGCGGCCAAGGCCGAGGCCGATCGCCTGTTGGCGCTGGTGCGGCAGCAGCACCTTTCCGCTGTCGCCAGCTGGGCGGACAACCTGCGCAACATGCCGGACTTCCAGGCGCTCTGGGAGCAGACCCGCGCGCAGCACTACATCAACTACAAGACCGACGACTGCACCTACCAGGCCCCGCGTGACTGCCCGGACGGCCAGTGCGTGGTGGCGGCCATCGAGCGCAACGCGGCGCTGCTGGCCGACCCCAAGGCGAATGACAACCAGAAGGTCATGGCGCTGATGTTCGTGGTGCATTTCGTGGGTGATATCCACCAGCCGCTGCATAACAGCTATCGCCTGGACAAGGGCGGCAACGACTTCCCGGTGGTGGTCGGCGGCCGCGATTACAACCTGCACAGCGTCTGGGACAGTTACCTGTTGGCAAGCCGGCGCCTGGACCAGGCGGCCTATACGGCGAAGCTGTCCGAGGACCTGCCGAAACCCGAGGTGGGCACTCCCGCGAGTTGGTCGGGGGAGTCCTGCGCCATCGTCCGTGACGACGACCTGTACCCGAAGACCGGCGGCAAGAAGGCCTTCAAGCCTGATGCCTTCAAGCAGTCGAAAAGCGAGGAGTGGGCCCGTCGTGGCACCCAGGGTGGTGACGAGGAGGGCGAGGCAGGGGGCAACCAGGACACCCTGGATCGCCGTTACCTGAAGAAATTCCTGCCCCTGGCCGAGCGCCGCGTGCAGGAAGCGGGCATCCGCCTGGCGCTGCTGCTCAACGCCAACCTGCCGGATGGCGCGCCTAAGAAGTAAGGCGGCCGTGCCGCGGGAGTGAAGCGGCGGCACTTTCTCGCAGGCAAAAAAAGACCCGGCAAAATTGCCGGGTCAATAACCGTGATTAGCCTGATGAGGAGATAATCTGAAGAGTCCGACTGCTTGGTCTCCCAGCTTACCGGCTGATCTCGCGACCAGTTGCGGTAATAATAACAATTCTCATTCCACAGTCAAGCATTAGTGCGAATTATTTTCATCTCGCTTTTCGGGCGTCCCCAAAAAACAGAAACCCCAGCGTTTGCCGGGGCCCCTTGTGACGCGAATTCGATCATTCAGCAGGCTTTGCCAGGCGCTGCTGGGTGACTTCCTTGTTCAGCAGGTCGATGCGTCGAGCCATGCTCTCGATCAGGCTGTGAGCGATGCGCGGGTTGCTTTGCATCAGGCTGAGGAACTGGTCCTTGGGGATCACCATCACCGTGCAGGGCTCGCTGGCAACCACGGTGGCGCTGCGTTTCTCGCGGGTGAACACGGCCATGGCGCCGAAGATTTCGTCCTTCTGCACGTCACCGACCTTCTGCCCGTCGACGAAGGCTTCGGCGTGCCCTTCGATGATGATGAACACATGATCGGCCTCGTCGCCCTGGTGGATCAGCTCCTCGCCGGCGGCGAAGTGCTGGAAGCCGGTGGCGGGGCGGATTTCGGGCTGCTTGAGGCGGGCGAGGGCGTCGGACAGCAGCGCGGTGTGGCCGATCAGGTACTGGATGAACAGCTCCTGGCCTTTCTCGCTGCCATAGATGTGCTTGAACACGTCGCCGCGCGCATAGGGGATCAGGCTCAGCGGCTCGTCGCTGCGGTAGCGGCAGCTGGGCAGTTCGATGCCTTGGCGCAGGCCTACGAGGTCACCTTCCTGGAGGTAGAACAGCGGGCGTTCGTCGACCAGGGCGTGGAGCAGGCCGTTCTCGATGAGGAACAGCTGATTGCCGGGCAGCACCTTGGCCAGGTCCTCCACTGCATCGAGGCGCAGGGGTGGGCCCGAGGGCTCTAGCCCATCGAGCAGCTGGCCGGGAATGCTTTGCAGTCGGTTGATCAGCTGGTCGGCGTAAGCAGGTTGCTCCCCGAGTAGGTACATGACAGTAATTCCTTGAACTGGCTGGGCGGCTTGGACGCACGAACGTCCCTGAAACAATAGGGCGCATTGCTATCGCAGTAAATCCTCCAACGCCCAGGTTGTGAGCTAGCTCTTGTTGTGGGGCTGCAGTGCATCCAGTTGGCCGTTGAGTTCAGCCTTGTGGCTGGGCGGCAGGTCGTTCCAGTGCACATCCAGCAGCGCACCTTCGATCGCGTAGAGCAGGACCTTGGATGCGCGAAAACCCCGTGCCCGCACTGCACGATAGGCCCCGACCGCACCCAGGCGGCGCAGGTCCGAGGCGCTGTGGATGCCCACCGCATGCAGCCACTGCGCCGAGGTCTTGCCAAGATTCTTCAGGTGTTGCAGTTCGTCGTTCATCCAGCCTCCTTGCGTTGGTGGGGCGCGAAGGACTCATTACCCGGTTCATCCGGGAAGTGTAGCGGCCATCTGCTATTGCGTGGCCCGGTGGCATCATCCCTGTCCCGCGCCCGGCGGGCGTTGGCCCCTCCAATCCGCTTCTGCGGAGTTCGCGCCCGGATATCAGCGTAGACGGCATCCGCGTGGGCGCTAACCGAGCGGGGCCGATCACAGGTTGGGCGTGGCTACTTGTGGGTGTTGTAGCGCAGGCGGGTGCCGAAATTGACCGACATGAGGATCTCGTCGGCCGCCAGTTCAGTGGGGAAGTAGGCGCCGGATATCTGCGCGTGGGCGATGCTGGCGCCTTCCAGGCTGGCTTCGCGCAGGTCTACCCCGCGCAGGTCGGCGCCGCGGAAATAGGCGTCGGTGAAGTCGATGCGCGCGGCATCGAGGGTGCGCAGGTCGAGCCCGCGGAAATCGCCGGAGGCCAGGTTGATCGAGCCTTCCTTGGGCTTCTGGTCATTGAAGCCGACGACATCGTCGTTGTGCAGCAGGCGGTAGAGGGGGCTATCGAGTTGGTGTGGTGTGGTCATGGGTACTCATCCGGTGAGAGTTCACCGGGAGTATAGAACCCATGGCGAGCAGTGCCCGCCATAGGCCTTAGGGCATCGTCCGATCAGAGGCCGGGCAGGTGCTGACGGATGCGCTCGACCAGGCTGTCGAGGCTGCTGGCGTCGTGGGTGTCGATGCGCTTGCTGTGGGTCTGTTCTTCCGCCGTCAGGGCTTCGCGGCTCGCCTGCTGGGCATGCACCACTTCTAGCGTGGCGTCGGAGGGGTCGCCGCCTTGCTGCTTGCGCTGTTCCAGCCAGCCGGCGATGACGGCTTCCGGGGCGTGGCAGTCGAGGATGACGACGGGTGTGCCCACTTGCTCGGCGACATCCTGGGCGGCCTGGCGCTGGGCCTGCTTGAGGTAGGCCGCGTCGATCACCACCGGGAAACCGGCGTGCAGCACGGTTTCCGCCAACTGGTGCAGGTGCTGGTAGGTGCGGGCGGTGGCCTCGGCGCTGTAGATGCCACTGTAGAGGTCGTTCTGCTCGCCCTGCTGCTGGCCGAACAGGCGCTTGCGCTCGACGTCGGAGCGCAGGCGGATGGCGCCGAGGGCTTCCACCAGGCGCAGCGCCACATGGCTCTTGCCGACGGCCGATACGCCGTGGGTGATGGCCATGAAGCGCGAGGGAATGGCGCTGTAGCTTTCCGCCAGGTTGGCGTAGTTGCGGTACTGGCGCAGGGTGGCGGCCTGCTGCACGGCGTCGCTCTGATGGGCGAGGCTGAACAGGGCGATCTTGGCGCGGACCAGGGCGCGGTAGGCCTTGTAGAAGTTCAGCACCTCCAGGCCCTTGTAGTCGCCGGTCTCTTCCAGGTAGCGGCTGACCAGGCGGCGGGACAGCGACTTGAGGCCGCGGTCCTCCAGGTCCATGGCCAGGAAGCCGATGTCGGCATAGACGTCGGTGAAGCGGAAGGGCTCGTTGAATTCGATGCAGTCGAACAGCACCACCTCGCCTTGGATGAGGGTGGCGTTACCCAGGTGGATGTCGCCATGGCATTCGCGGATCGAACCATTTTTCTTGCGTTCGGCCAGTAGCGGCAGCAGGCGCTCGTAGCTGCTTTGGGCCCAGGCTTCGAGGGCGTCGAGTTGCTGCAGGTCAGTCTTGTTGCTCAGCATCGGGCGGATCTGGTCGAAGTTCTGCTGCACCGGGGCCATGACCATTTCCGGGGTGCCCAGCGGGTGCTCGATGGCGACCTGGGGCGACTCCATGTGGAACTGGGCGATCTGTACGGCCAGGGCGTCGATGTGGGCGGGCGTGAGTTCGCCACGCGACTGCACTTCGCTCAGCAGGTTGGCCTGGGGGAACTGCGCCATGCGGATGGCGAATTCGATGGCCGGGCCTTCGCCGCCCAGCTTCGGGGCGGCTTCGCTGCCGGTGATCGGCAGCACGTCGAGATACAGGTCGTGGGTGAGGCGCTGGTTGAGACGCACCTCTTCACCGCAGAAGCGCTCGCGGGCGGCCAGGTCGGTGAAGTCGAGGAAGCCGAAGTTGACGGGCTTCTTGATCTTATAGGCGTAGGGACCGGTGAGGAGCACCCAGGAGATGTGCGTCTCGATGACCTTGAAGCCTTCCACGGGATGCGGATAGAGGGCGGGGTCTTGCAGGGCGGTAATCAGTGCTTGGCTCACGGTCTTTCCTTGCTGGAGGTGCTGGCAGAGCGGGGGATTATGGCCGCTGTGCACCACTCTGCAAACCGTCAGGAGGCGCCTTCTGGCTGTGGATAAAGTGCGTATAATGCGCCGCCATGACTCGTCCCCGATCCCCCCGCTCCCGTAAAAAGCCCCGCTCCAGCGGCCTCCGTACCCTATTTGGCTGGGGCTTGAAGCTCGGCCTGGTGGGCTTGGTGGTGCTGGCGGGATTCGCCATCTACCTCGACGCCATCGTCCAGGAAAAATTCTCCGGCAAGCGCTGGACGGTTCCGGCCAAGGTCTATGCGCGACCGCTGGAATTGTTCGTTGGCCTGAAGCTGGCCAAGGATGATTTCCTCAAGGAACTCGATGCGTTGGGTTACCGCCGCGAAAGCGCGTCCAACGGCCCGGGCTCCGCGTCTGTGGCCGGTGCGGCGGTGGAGCTCAATACCCGCGGCTTCCAGTTCTATGAAGGCCCCGAGCCTGCGCAGCGGATCAAGGTGCGTTTCTCCGGCGATTACGTGGCGGGCCTGACCCAGGCCAACGGCAGCAACCTTGCGGTCGCGCGCCTCGAGCCGCTGCTGATCGGTGGCCTCTATCCCGCCCATCATGAGGACCGGGTGCTGATCAAGCTGGACCAGGTTCCGGCCTATCTGGTGGAGACGCTGGTGGCGGTGGAGGACCGTGAGTTCTTCAACCATTGGGGTGTTTCGCTCAAGTCCATCGCGCGTGCGATCTGGGTCAACGCCACCGCCGGCCAGCTGCGCCAGGGCGGCAGCACCCTGACCCAGCAGTTGGTGAAGAACTTCTACCTGACCAACGAGCGCAGCATCAGCCGCAAGGCCACCGAAGCCATGATGGCGGTGTTGCTCGAGGTGCATTACGACAAGCGCGAGATCCTCGAGGCCTACCTCAACGAGGTGTTCCTCGGCCAGGACGGCCAGCGCGCCGTGCACGGCTTCGGTCTTGCCAGCCAGTACTTCTTCAGCCAGCCGCTTTCCGAGCTGAAGCTGCATCAGGTCGCGCTGCTGGTGGGCATGGTCAAGGGCCCGTCGCAGTACAACCCGCGACGCAACCCGGAGCGTGCGCTGGAGCGCCGCAACCTGGTGCTGGACCTGCTCGCCGAGCAGGGCATCGTCACGCCGGAAGAGGCCGCCGAGGCCAAGGCCAAGCCGCTGGGCGTGACCCAGCGCGGCAGCCTGGCGGACAGTTCGTTCCCGGCCTTCCTCGACCTGGTCAAGCGCCAGCTGCGCCAGGACTACCGTGACGAAGACCTTACCGAGGAAGGGCTGCGCATCTTCACCAGCTTCGACCCGATCCTGCAGCTCAAGGCCGAGTCCGCCCTCGATGAAACCCTCAAGCGCCTGTCCGGCCGCAAGGGTGTCGACGAGGTCGAGTCCGCCATGGTAGTCAGCAACCCCGAGACGGGTGAAGTGCAGGCGCTGGTCGGTAGCCGCCAGCCGCGCTTCGCCGGTTTCAACCGCGCCATCGATGCCGTGCGCCCGATCGGCTCGCTGATCAAGCCCGCCGTCTACCTCACCGCCCTGGAGCGCCCCAGCCAGTACACGCTGACCAGTTGGGTGCAGGATGAGCCCTTCTCGGTGAAGGGCCAGGACGGCCAGGTGTGGACGCCGCAGAACTATGACCGCCAGGCCCACGGCAGCATCTACCTGTACCAGGGGCTGGCGAACTCGTACAACCTGTCGACCGCCAAGCTGGGTCTGGAACTGGGCGTGCCGAACGTGCTCAAAACCCTCGAACGACTCGGCGTCTCCCGCGAGTGGCCGGCCTTCCCGTCGATGCTGCTGGGTGCGGGTGCACTGAGCCCGATGGAGGTGGCGACCATGTACCAGACCCTGGCCAATGGCGGCTTCAATACGCCCTTGCGGGGTATCCGCAGCGTGCTGACCGCCGAAGGCGAGCCGCTCAAGCGCTACCCGTTCCAGATCCAGCAGCGCTTCGATCCGGGTGCCATCTACCTGGTGCAGAACGCCATGCAGCGGGTGATGCGTGAGGGCACCGGGCGCTCGGTCTATACCCAGCTGCCCAGCTCGCTGACCCTGGCCGGCAAGACCGGTACCACCAACGACTCCCGTGACAGCTGGTTCGCCGGCTTCAGCCAGGATTTGTTGGCAGTGGTGTGGCTGGGCCGCGACGATAACGGCAAGACGCCACTCACCGGCGCGACGGGTGCGCTGCAGGTCTGGACAGGCTTCATGCGCAAGGCTGATCCGCTGCCGCTGGACATGCCGATGCCGGATAACGTGGTGCAGGCGTGGATCGACCCACACAGCGGCCAGGGCTCTGACTCCAGCTGCCCGGGCGCGGTACAGATGCCGTATATTCGCGGCAGCGAGCCGGCGCCGGGCCAGTCCTGTGGCATGGGTGCGCCAGTGGACTCGGTGATGGACTGGGTCCGTGGCTGGATGCAATGAACCGAAGAGGATCTGATGTGAATAAAGGGTGGATTCCTGCCTTGACCGTTGCGGTCATGCTGACCGGTTGTGCGACTCCTCAGCGAAATGCCATCCCGGTGGTCGACTCCGGTGGCCCGATGTCCGAACAGGAAGAAGGCTCCGGCGGCTACCGCGCCCCGGTCGCGGCCCAGCAGCCTCAATACGATTCCCAGGATTCCGGTGTGGTGGTGATGGTGCCGGGTGCCAGCGGCAGTTCCGCCCAGGCGATGCCGGCGCCGAGCGCGCCCATCAGTGGCTCGATCAGTTCCGGCCCCATCACGCCCGGCCCGATCACCCCGGGACCTTCGAGCTCCGCACCGATCTCCACTGGCAGCTACAGCATGCCTTCCGCGCCGAGCGGCATTCCCAGCGGCGGCAGCCTTGCCGCTGACGAGCAGCTGGATGGCCCAGTGCTGGCGCTGCTGACCACCGCCCAGCAGCAACAGGGCGGTGGCGACCTCAATGGTGCGTCCTCCAGTCTGGAGCGTGCCCAGCGCATCGCCCCGCGCGAGCCGCAGGTGCTTTATCGCCTCGCTGAAGTGCGCCTGGCCCAGGGCGATGCCGCCCAGGCCGAGCAGCTTGCTCGTCGTGGCTTGAGTCTTTCCAATGGCCGCCCGGCGTTGCAGGCGAGTTTGTGGGAGTTGGTCGCCAAATCCCGCGAGCGCCAGGGCGACCCGTCCGGTGCCGCCCAGGCCCGTCAGCGCGCCAAGGTCAGCTCCTGATGGATCCGCGCCTCTCCGAGGTGGCTGAGCAGTTGCTGCTGATCGAGCGCGAACTGCGCGTGCTCGGTTGGTGGGCGGACGTCGCGCCCAGCGCAGAAGCGCTTTCCAGCCCGGAGCCGTTCTGCGTGGATACGCTGGCGTTCGAAGAGTGGTTGCAGTGGATCTTCCTGCCGAAGATGAAAATCATCTTGGAATCCGGGGCTGATCTGCCCCAGGCGTCGGGGATTCGCCCGATGGCCGAGATGGCCTTCCGTGAGCGTCCGGTGGAGGTGCGAGCCTTGCTGGAGTCGCTCGGGGAGTTCGATCGGTTGATCGGTTGAGACATGAATGCGGCGCCGAGAGGCGCCGCAGTTCTATGGGTCAGTTGCAGTTCTCGTCTATCGACTTCTTGGTTTCTGCCATCTTGGCCTGGCGTTCTTCTTCGCCCAGGAAACGCAGCTGACCGTTCTCTTCCACGCGCACGCGCGGGTTGTTCTGCAGTTGCGCGAGGTTGGTGCGCATGGTGTCGCAGTACTTCTTGCGCTCGGCTTCCTGCTTGGAGACGTCGCTTTTCACCTTCTCGTCCAGCGCCTTCTGCTGCTCATCGCTGCTGGCCTTGCCAGGTTTGGCGGGCGCTGGCGTAGCGGCCTTTTCCTCGGCCTTGGGCTGGACGGGGTAGGGGTTCTCGAACGTGGGTTTGACTTCCTTAGGCTGCGCGGCGCCGGTGCTGACCGACGTGGCATCCTGCCCTTGGGGCGGCTGCGCGCCGAAGTGGGTTACACCTTGCGCGTCCACCCATTTGTAGACCTGGCTGGCCATGACAGAACCGCTCAGGGCGAGCAGCAGGCTGCCTGTGAGAATGATGCGCCGCATGTTGTTTCCTTGTGATCGACTCGAGACCTGGCAATTACTATAACCAAAACCCGCCTATCGTCATGCTGCTACGTGTCACAGGCTTGTGATGCAAGAAACACTGATGGATTACTTGACTTGTCGCACGCTTATCCGAAGAATCCGTGGTTCGCTGTTTCAGTGGGCCGGCCGCAAGTCGGTAGCTGCCGCAGTCGATGAGGTGCATACCCGCGCCGACCTGTTACACCCGCAACGCGTTACCTCGCGCTGGGTGGGAAAGTCCCGCAACAACTCTCAGGGGCCGACCCGATGCTTGCTCAGTCAGTAGCTGATGGAGTTCGACTACCCGTCGTGCACGTCACTGCTTGCAAGCAAACCTATTTCAGGCCGTCCGGTGCGGGCGGTTTACTGGCGTTTTAGAGGTGAACAACGTGGAGCTTTTATCTGGCGCTGAAATGGTCGTCCGCTCGTTGCGTGACGAAGGCGTTAAGTACATCTACGGGTACCCGGGTGGTGCCCTCCTGCATATCTACGATGCCCTGTTCAAGGAAAGTGACGTCACCCATATCCTGGTGCGCCATGAGCAGGCTGCTACCCATATGGCCGACGGCTATGCCCGCGCTACCGGCAAGCCCGGCGTGGTGCTGGTGACGTCCGGCCCCGGTGCGACGAACGCCATCACCGGCATCGCCACCGCCTATATGGACTCCATCCCGATGGTCGTGCTGTCCGGTCAGGTGCCGAGCGGCATGGTAGGCACCGATGCCTTCCAGGAAACCGACATGGTCGGTATCTCCCGTCCGATCGTGAAGCACAGCTTCATCATCAAGCATCCTTCGGAAATCCCCGAAGTGATCAAGAAGGCCTTCTATCTCGCCCAGTCCGGCCGTCCTGGCCCGGTCGTGGTCGATATTCCGAAGGACATGGGCGATCCGACCCAGAAGTTCGAATACAGCTACCCGAAGAAGGTCAAGCTACGCTCGTACAGCCCTGCCGTTCGTGGCCATTCCGGCCAGATCCGCAAGGCGGCCGAGATGCTGCTGGCTGCCAAACGTCCGATCCTGTACGCCGGTGGCGGCGTGATCATGGGCGGCGCTTCCGAGCCTCTGACCGAACTGGCGAAGATGCTCAACCTCCCGGTGACCAACACCCTGATGGGCCTCGGCGCCTACCCGGGCATGGATCGCCAGTTCGTTGGCATGCTCGGCATGCACGGCAGCTACACCGCCAACCTGGCGATGCACCACGCTGACGTGATCCTGGCTGTCGGCGCGCGTTTCGATGACCGTGTGATCAACGGCGCGAGCAAGTTCTGCCCGAACGCCAAGATCATCCACATCGACATCGACCCGGCTTCGATCTCCAAGACCATCAAGGCCGATATCCCGATCGTGGGGCCGGTGGACAGCGTCCTCACCGAGATGGTCGCCATCCTCAAGGAAATCGGCGAGACCCCGAACAAGGAGACCGTCGCCAGCTGGTGGAAGCAGATCGAAGAGTGGCGCGGTGACCGCGGCCTGTTCCCCTATGAAATGGGCGACGGCAGCATCATCAAGCCGCAGACCGTCATCGAGACCCTGTGCGATGTCACCAAGGGTGATGCCTATGTGGCGTCCGATGTGGGCCAGCACCAGATGTTCGCGGCGCAGTACTACCGCTTCAACAAGCCCAATCGCTGGATCAACTCCGGTGGCCTCGGCACCATGGGCTTCGGCTTCCCGGCGGCGATGGGCGTGAAGCTCAACTTCCCGGATGCCGATGTGGCGTGCGTGACCGGTGAAGGCAGCATCCAGATGAACATCCAGGAACTGTCCACCTGCCTGCAGTACGACCTGCCGGTGAAGATCATCAACCTCAACAACGGTGCCTTGGGCATGGTCCGCCAGTGGCAGGACATGCAGTACAACAGCCGTTACTCGCACTCCTACATGGAGTCGCTGCCGGACTTCGTCAAGCTGGTTGAAGCCTATGGCCACGTTGGCATGCGCATCACCGACCTGAAGGATCTGAAGCCGAAGATGGAAGAAGCGTTCGCGCTGAAGAATCGCCTGGTGTTCCTCGATATCCAGGTCGATCCGAGCGAACACGTCTACCCGATGCAGATCCGGGATGGCGCCATGCGCGATATGTGGCTGAGCAAGACGGAGCGGACCTGAACATGCGACACATCATTTCCCTGTTGCTGGAGAACGAACCCGGTGCGCTGTCCCGTGTCGTCGGCCTGTTCTCCCAACGCAACTACAACATCGAAAGCCTGACCGTAGCGCCCACCGAGGATCCGACCCTGTCGCGTCTGACGCTGACCACCGTTGGCCAGGACGATGTGATCGAGCAGATCACCAAGAACCTCAACAAGCTGATCGAAGTGGTCAAGCTGGTGGACCTGTCGGAGAGCGCTCACATCGAGCGCGAGCTGATGCTGGTAAAAGTGAAGGCTACTGGCGCCCAGCGCGCCGAGGTCAAGCGCACCACCGACATCTTCCGCGGGCAGATCGTCGATGTGACCAGTAGCGTCTACACCATCCAGCTGGCCGGTACGTCCGACAAGCTGGACAGCTTCATCCAGGCGATCGGCACCGCGTCGATCCTCGAGACCGTGCGCAGTGGCGTTACCGGCATTGCCCGTGGGGACAAGGTGCTGAGCATCTGATCGCCATGCTGTGTTGAAGAGCCCCGCCTTGTGCGGGGTTTTTATTGTCCGGATTTACTGGCGACGATTCCAGAAGGCGGCGATTAGCGGATCCTTGAGGCGTTTTTCCAGGGCGAACAGGCCGATGTCGTAGGCGGTCAATGGAGGCTGGATGTCGTAGATGCGGATGCGCTCGGTCAGCGGGCTGTTGTCGAGCACGATCTGCGGAACCACGCCGATGCCGAACCCCAGGCTCACCATGCTGACGATGGCTTCGTTCCCCGCCACCTGGGCGTAGATACGCGGCTTGATGCTGTGGCTTTTCAGCCAGCGCTCGGTGCGCGTTCTGGCCAGGCCTTCTTCCGAGAGAATCATCGGCACGTCCTTCCAGCTTTGCGCTGTGGGCTGCCTCAGCTGTTCCTCGCTCAGTAACTGAGGTGACTGTGGTCCGATGAAGCGTAGCTCCGAACGGGTGATTGACTGGAAGTCGATGCCGGCTGGCAGGTTGTCGGGCCGGGCGCCGATGGAGAGGTCCTCCAGCCCCTGTTGTACCCGCTCGACCGCCTTGGCGGGGTCGCCGGTGTGCAGCTTCATTTCGATGCGAGGGTAGTCCTGGCGGAAGCTGCTGAGGATGTCGTAGAGGAAGCTGTAGCTTGCCGTCACCGAGCAATACAGGGAGAGCTCGCCGTGCAGGTCCACCTGGTCCTGCATGAACCGCTGGCGGATGGCGTGCCAGCCGCTCATGACCTCGCTGGCATACTCGCGGAACTGCTGCCCCTCTCGGGTCAGCTGGACCGAACGGTTGTCGCGTACGAACAGGGGCGCGCCGACTTCGTCTTCGAGCTGCTTGATGCTTCGGCTGAGTGCAGAGGGGCTGACATGCTGTTCGCGGCTGGTTTTGCCGAAGTGCAGGTTATCTGCCAGGGAAAGGAAGAGCCTGAGCGAGTGGTTGTCCATGAGTGTTTCATTTACAGGCACATGACGTTGCGAATATATCATTTTACGCAACGGGTCCGATCGCTTAATGTGCCTCTGTCGCGGTGCGCGCACCCCATCCCTTTCGTTTTAGAAGAGTCATGAACATGAAAGTTTATTACGACAAAGACTGTGACCTCTCGATCATCCAGGGCAAGAAAGTAGCCATCATCGGTTACGGCTCCCAGGGTCATGCTCATGCCTGCAACCTGAAAGACTCCGGTGTCGACGTAACCGTCGGCCTGCGCCCGGGCTCCGCCACCGTCGCCAAGGCTCAAGCCCATGGCCTGACCGTGAAGAGCGTGCCGGAAGCCGTTGCCGCCGCTGACCTGGTCATGATCCTGACCCCCGACGAATTCCAGTCCAAGCTGTACAAGGACGAAGTCGAGCCGAACCTGAAGAAAGGCGCCACCCTGGCTTTCGCCCACGGCTTCGCCATCCACTACAACCAGGTCGTCCCGCGTGCCGACCTCGACGTGATCATGATCGCGCCGAAGGCCCCGGGCCACACCGTACGCTCCGAGTTCGTCAAGGGCGGCGGCATCCCTGACCTGGTCGCCATCTACCAGGACGCTTCCGGCAATGCCAAGAACGTTGCCCTGTCCTACGCCTGCGGCGTTGGCGGCGGCCGTACCGGCATCATCGAAACCACCTTCAAGGACGAGACCGAAACCGACCTGTTCGGCGAGCAAGCCGTTCTCTGCGGCGGTTGCGTCGAGCTGGTCAAAGCCGGTTTCGAAACCCTGGTCGAAGCTGGCTACGCGCCGGAAATGGCCTACTTCGAGTGCCTGCACGAACTGAAACTGATCGTAGACCTCATGTACGAAGGCGGCATCGCCAACATGAACTACTCGATCTCCAACAACGCCGAATACGGCGAGTACGTGACCGGTCCGGAAGTCATCAACGCCGAATCCCGTCAGGCCATGCGCAACGCTCTGAAGCGCATTCAGGACGGCGAATACGCCAAGATGTTCATCCAGGAAGGTGCTTCGAACTACGCGTCGATGACCGCCTACCGCCGTAACAACGCTGCTCACCCGATCGAGCAGGTTGGTGAGCGTCTGCGTGCGATGATGCCGTGGATCTCCGCGAACAAGATCGTCGACAAGACCAAGAACTAAGGTCTCGCGCGGTTGAAGAAGAAACGCGGCTACGGCCGCGTTTTTTCATGGTGCTCCCGCTTCTGGTATAAAGCCTGATTACCGGGCACGTGACGCGAACCAGCCTGTTGCATCCCGGTCAAATTCATTCGCATACCTCGCAAGGATGTTGTTCATGAGTGACCGTCCCGAAGAGCCGAACGAGGCTCCCGACGCCGAAAGCCTGCTGCCGATCGACGAGCATGTCGAAGAGGGGCACGATGATGAGGGTCGCAAGGTCCGTCATCGCGGCATCTATCTGCTGCCCAACCTGTTCACGACTGCCAACCTGTTCGCCGGCTTCTACGCGATCATCAACGCCATGAACGGAAACTTCTCCGTCGCGGCTGCCACCATCTTCGTTGCCATGGTGCTCGACAGTCTCGATGGGCGGGTTGCGCGCCTGACCAATACCCAGAGTGCATTCGGCGCCGAGTACGACTCGCTCTCGGACATGGTCGCCTTCGGCGTCGCACCCGCGCTGTTGGCATTCGAATGGGCACTGAGTGGGCTCAACAGCGTTGGCCTGACGGTTGCTTTCATCTATGTGGCAGGTGCGGCTCTGCGCCTCGCGCGCTTCAACACTCAGATCGGCAAGACCGACAAGCGCTACTTCATTGGTTTGGCCAGCCCGGCCGCTGCCGGTGTTGTTGCTGGTACGGTTTGGGCGTTCAGCGACTTCGGTATCAAGGGCTCGAACATGTCCTTCATCGTCGCCCTGCTGGTAGCGGCTGCCGGCATGCTGATGGTCAGCAACGTCAAGTACTACAGCTTCAAGGACCTTGACCTGAAGGGGCGCGTCCCGTTCGTGGCCATCCTGGTGGTGGTGCTGGCTTTCGCCGTGGTGTTCAGCGACCCGCCGCGCATCCTGCTGCTGATCTTCCTTGCTTACGCAGCCTCCGGCCCAGTGCAATACTTGCTGCAACTGCGTCGCCGCAAGCGCGTCGAGTGATGTAATTTCCTCCCGGCTCCGCAGTCTACTGGGCAACCCATGCCGTAACTGTGGAGCCGTCATGCTGATCAGAACTCCCGCCGCGTCTTCCTCCCGGGAAGATGAAGTCACCCCTGAATCCATCTACCTCTCGCGTCGCGCCTTCATGGCGGGAGTGGGGGCTGCCGCCGCACTTTCTTCCCTTCCTGGTCAGGCCGCCGAGGCAGCAGCCTATGCCGATGTCGAGCCGGCTAACGCGCCTGCCTGGTTCTCGGGCAAGTTGCAGGATGCCCGTTGGCAGGCGATCACCGCCGGGAACGAGGCGGTGACGCCCTTCAAGGATGCCACCCACTACAACAACTTCTACGAATTCGGCACCAACAAGGGTGACCCTGCCCGCTACGCAGACAAGCTCAGCGTCGAACCCTGGCAGGTGAAGATCGATGGTGAAGTGGGTAAACCAGGCGCTTACTCGCTTGAAGACCTGCTGAAGCCTCATCGACTCGAAGAGCGCATCTACCGGCTGCGCTGCGTGGAGGGGTGGTCGATGGTCATCCCCTGGTTGGGCTTCCCGCTGGCGGATCTTTTGCAATTGGTGGAGCCCAACGGGAATGCGAAGTTCGTGCGTTTCGAGACACGACTGGCTCCTGATGAGATGGCCGGCGTTCGTTCGGGCTTCTCGTTGATCGATTGGCCTTATATAGAAGGGCTGCGTTTGGATGAGGCGATGCATCCGCTCACGCTGCTGGCTGTTGGCATGTATGGACGTGTGCTGCCTAACCAGAATGGGGCACCGTTGCGTTTGGTGGTGCCGTGGAAGTATGGCTTCAAGAGCATCAAATCCATTGTGCGCATCAGCCTGGTGGCCGAGCAGCCGAAGACGACCTGGGAGGCCATTGCGCCCAACGAGTACGGCTTCTATTCCAATGTGAATCCTGAAGTGGATCATCCACGTTGGAGCCAGGCTCATGAGCGGCGTCTTCCCAGTGGCTTGTTCAGCCCTAACGTGATTCCGACGCGAATGTTCAATGGCTATGACGAGGTAGCCACTCTCTATGGCGGCCTCGATCTGCGGAAGTACTACTGATGCGCTATCGACTGTGGCGCGTGGCGGTTTTCCTGGCGGCGTTGGTTCCTCCTTCTCTGTGGGTTTATCAGGCCTGGATCTTTGACCTGGGCCCGGACCCGGGGAAGGCGCTTGTCGGCCGGCTTGGACTCGGCGCGCTTTGGCTCCTGCTCATCACTCTTGGGACGACGCCCCTGCAGAAGCTGACGGGCTGGGGTGGCTGGATCGCCGTTCGCCGGCAGCTGGGGCTTTGGTGCTTCGCCTATGTGGTCTTCCATATAAGTGCCTATGCGGTGTTCCTGCTTGGCCTGGATCTGGGCCAATTGGCGAAAGACCTGAGTAAGCGCCCTTACATTATTGTGGGGGCACTGGCCTTCTTTATGCTTCTTGTCTTGGCGGTGACGTCCAACCGGTACAGCATTCGGAAGCTCGGTAGGCGCTGGAAGCAACTGCATAGGCTCGTCTACCTGATTCTCGGGCTGGCCTTGTTGCATATGCTTTGGGTGGTGCGTGCGGATATGGCTGAGTGGGCGGGCTATGCCATTGCCGGGAGCGCGCTTCTTGCGCTGCGTCTGCCGGTGATCTCCCGGAGGCTCAAGCGGCCAGTTCCGGGGCCTGCAGAGAAGATGACGAAAAGATTTCAATAAAGTGTTGACGTGCCGTTTCTGATCCCTATAATGCGCACCACTTCCACAGCAGAAGCCAAGAAAAACCTCTTGCAAATCAAAAGGTTAAGTAATGGTGGGGTGGTTTGATCTAGGTCGAATCGATGCAGTGGAAGGGTGGTGCCAGGTTGGGTTTTGGTGTCGCCAGCCTCTTCCGGATGAGTTCGAAAGAAGCTGAAAAGAGGTGTTGACAGCGAGTTGAAATGCTGTAGAATTCGTC
>BATO01000041.1 GCA_000474255.1 Aquipseudomonas alcaligenes MRY13-0052 | reverse complement strand
GCCTCAAGGCGCCGGCCGAAGCTCGTAGGATGGGTAGAGCGGAGCGAAACCCATCGATGGGGCGCACCGAGGATATCGGCGCGCCGCTCCCGACTCCGCCTGGTGGAGGTGAAAAGCGACCTCCACCCTACGCAGCGGTCATGTCCCGTTGCGGGCTGGACGCCTCAAGGCGCCGGCCGCGCCGGGAAGCCCTGCAGCAGTTCGGCGACGGCCTTGTCGAAGCCCTGCTGGGTCAGCTTGGGGTCTTGCAGCTGGCGGCTGATCTGGGCTTCGAACAGCACCCGTTCGTCGAAGCCGTCGAGGATGCGCAGGGCGAGGCGGGCGCGTTCGTCCTGGGTCAGTTCGGTCTGGTTGTAGACGGCGCCGCCGGGGGTGATCACCGGGCGCATGGTCACGCCGGGCTCGGGGGACAGGCCCAGGGCGTAGATGATGGTCAGGTCGCTGCCCTTTTCCTGGTAGCGGTAGCCCTTGGCTTCCATGGCCTTGTGCAGGGCGTTGTCGAAGCGCTCCTCCAGGTCCTGGCGGTGGCCCGGGGCGCGCACCGGCTGGATGGTGAAGGTCATGTAGGGGGTGTCACGCACGGCGGGGGCGATGGTCACCTGGTCGTCGTGCGGGGCGGCGCAGGCGCCCAGCAGCATGGCGAGCAGCGGCAGGCTGAGGCGGGGCGGCAGCATGGGTGAACTCCTTGGGATGGGCCTTTCCAGAGCCTAGCCGCGGTGCTGCCAGGGTGCCCCGACCTTGCGATGGGTTGGGCGAACGAAACGATCCGCGACGGGTCTTTTGCAGATCGCTGCCGATCGGAGGAGAAAGGCGATGCTACTTGCCCGGCTGATTCTGGTGGTCCAGGTCCTGGTGTTCGCGGGTTTCGGCCTGGCCTACTGGTTCCGCCCCTACGAGATGGCCAACCTCAGCGGCATGCTGCTGATGGAGACCGCCTCGGTGAGCAACGTGCGCGTCTACTACGGCGGACTGCAGATCGGCCTGGCGCTGTTCCTGCTGTGGGCCCTGCGTGGGCGCGAGCTGATGCGTGCGGCACTGATGATGCTGCTGCTGGTGCAGTCGGCCCTGGCCCTGGCGCGCATCGGTTCGCTGTGGCTGGACGACGGCACCCTGCAGAATTTCGATATCAGCTCCCTGGCCTACAAGGTGGCCACCGCGCTGCTGGCCGGCGTGGCCCTGGTGCAGCTGGCGCGCCAGCGGGAACCGGAGCCGGACACCGCGCTGATCGGCGACCTGGACGACGAGGTCAACGAGCCGCTGCGCCGGGGCGGCGTGCGTGAAGGCCTGGTGGAACGCATCGACGAAGCGGCACCGCTGCCACCTGAAAGGCCTTGAAACAGAGCCTTCGCCTGCGCGGCGACGGCCTGCCGGGCAGGCTTGGGAAACTTGCCTATCCTTTGGTTTTCAAGCCGATGAAGGAGGTGGTCCCATGGATATAGACGCCCTATTTTCCAACCTGCACACCTTGCCCAGCATTCCCAAGGTGGCGCAGGACCTGATCCAGCAATTCGACAGCCCGACCTCCAGCCTGGATGGCGTGGCGCGCAATATCGCCCTCGACCCGGTGATCGCCGCCAAGGTGCTGCGCCTGGCCAACTCCGCGCGTTTTCGCGGGGCGCGGGAGTCCACCAGCATCGAGGACGCGGCCATGCGCCTGGGCTTCAACACCCTGCGCACCCTGGTGATGGCCTCGGCCGTGACCGGCGCCTTCAAGGCCTCGCCCAACTACGACCTGAAGGGGTTCTGGCTGCACAGCTTCCAGGTGGCGAGCATCAGCCGCCTGCTGGCCAAGCAGAAGGGCGTGGACGCGGACACGGCGTTCACCTGCGGGATGATGCATGACATCGGCGAGCTGCTGATCCAGACCGGTGCCCCGGAGTTCGCCGAGAAGCTCAACAGCGGCAAGGGCGGTGCCACCGGGCGTGCCGCCAGCGAGACGCTGCAACTGGGGTTCGGCTACCCGGAAGTGGGCGCGGAGCTGGCGCGGCGCTGGCAGCTGCCGGCGGTGATCCAGCAGGCCATCGCCTACCAGGCGCGACCGATGCAGGCGCCGGCCGATGCGTTGCTGCCGCGCATCCTGGCCCAGGCGGTGCTGGTCAGCGAGGCGCTGCAGGCCCATGGCGGTGCCACCGAGGAGGCGCGGCAGTCCCTGGAAGGCCCGCTGGTGGAAGGCGTGGACCTGGACGCGCTGTTCGCCGCGCTGCCGGCCGTGCTGGAGGCGGACAAGGCCTTCGCCGAGCTGCTCACCTGAAAACCGCCGCTTGACTTGGCGCAGCGGCAGGAATAATTTCCAGCACCATGAAACCGACCACCCAGATGCTGCGCCAACAGATTATTACCGCCATTCGATACTTGGCGGGTTGACCAGTACCTACACAGAAACCCGCCCTCGAGGCGGGTTTCTTCTTTCTGTCTCCTGGGCCCCAAGCGAACCTCAGGAGACGCCATGCAACCCTCCCCTCTCGTCCAGGCCGTGCAACGGGCGGACCAGCTGATCAATGCCGGGCGCTTCGATGCGCTGATGGATTTCTACACCGACGATGCCGTGCTCGTCGTGCGCCCGGGCCTCAGTGTCCAGGGCCGCGACGGCATCCGCCGCGCCTTCGATGCCATCGCCGCGCACTTCCAGCACAGCCTCTGGGTCAGCCAGCGCGACCTGCAGGTGATGGAGACCGGCGACACCGCCCTGGTCATGGGGCGTGCGCGCATCCAGTGGCGGTCCGCCGACGGCTTCCTGTCCTTCCTCGAACGCAAGGCCACCTACGTGTTCCGCCGCCAGGCCGACGACAGCTGGCGCTGCGCCGTGGACAACTCCTATGGCACCGACCTGCTCGACGCCGTCACCGGGGAGGCCGTGGCATGACCGACGCCCTGCTCAAAGGCTATGTGCAGAAGATCCTCCGCGCGCCGGTCTACGACGTCGCCATCGAGACGCCCCTGCAGCCGGCGCCGCGCCTGGCCCAGCGCCTCGGCAACGCCGTGCTGCTCAAGCGCGAGGACCTGCAGCCGGTGTTCTCCTTCAAGATCCGCGGTGCCTACAACCGCGTGTCCCAGCTCAGCGCCGAGCAACGCGCGCGCGGGGTGATCGCCGCCTCCGCCGGCAACCACGCCCAGGGCCTGGCCCTGGCGGCGCGGCACCTGGGGATCGAGGCGACCATCGTCATGCCGCGCACCACGCCGGAGCTCAAGGTCCAGGGCGTGCTGGCCCGGGGCGGCAAGGCGGTGCTCCACGGCGACGCCTTCCCCGAGGCCCTGGCCCATGCGTTGCGCCTGGCCGAGGAGCAGGGCCTGACCTTCGTGCCGCCCTATGACGACCCCGACGTGATCGCCGGCCAGGGCACCGTGGCCATGGAGATCCTGCGCCAGCATCCCGGGCGGCTGGACGCCATCTTCGTGCCAGTGGGCGGCGGTTCGCTGATCGCCGGCATCGCCGCCTATGTGAAGTACCTGCGCCCCGAGGTGAGGGTGATCGGCGTCGAGCCGGACGACTCCAACTGCCTGCAGGCGGCCATGGCCGCCGGCGAGCGCGTGGTGCTGGAGCAGGTCGGGCTGTTCGCCGACGGCGTGGCCGTGGCGCAGATCGGCGCGCACAACTTCGAGGTCTGCCGCCAGTACGTGGACGAGGTGCTCACCGTCAGCGCCGACGAGATCTGCGCGGCGATCAAGGACATCTACGACGACACCCGCTCCATCACCGAGCCGGCCGGCGCGCTGGCCGTGGCCGGGATCAAGAAGTACGTGGCCCGCGAGCGCTGCGAGGGGCGCACCCTGGTGGCCATCGACTCGGGCGCCAACGTCAACTTCGACCGCCTGCGCCACGTCGCCGAGCGTGCCGAGCTGGGGGAGCAGCGCGAGGCGATCATCGCCGTGACCATCCCCGAGCGCCCGGGCAGCTTCCGCGCCTTCTGCGAGGCCCTGGGGCGGCGGCAGATCACCGAATTCAACTACCGCTACCACGGCGATGCCGAGGCGCACATCTTCGTCGGCGTGCAGACCCACCCGGAGAACGACCCGCGCGGGGCTCTGGTGCAAGGCCTGCGCGACCAGGGCTTCCCGGTGCTGGACCTGACCGACAACGAGCTGGCCAAGCTGCACATCCGCCACATGGTCGGCGGGCGCGCGGACGGCGCCCTGCACGAGCGCCTGCTGCGCTTCGAATTCCCCGAGCGCCCCGGTGCGTTGCTCAATTTCCTCGACAAGCTGGGCGGGCGCTGGAACATCAGCCTGTTCCACTACCGCAACCACGGCGCCGCCGATGGCCGCGTGGTGGCCGGCCTGCAGGTGCCCGACCACGAGCTGCACCTGTTGCCCGGGGCGCTGGACGCCATCGGCTACCCCTGGTGGGACGAGAGCGACAACCCGGCGTATCGCCTGTTCGTGGGGTGATGGGGGAGGGGCCGGCTGGGTAGGCGCGAATTCATTCGCATCGGGGTACCAGGCGGTCACGCACAGGGTGGGCGTAGGGTGGGCTTCAGCCCACCGTTTTCCTTCGGCCAGCTCGGTCTCCAGCCCGTTTCCGGGCGCGCCTCACCTCCGCCTTGGTGGAGGTAAAAAGCGACCTCCACCCTACGCAGCGGTCATGTCCGTGCGTTGGCTCGCGGCCGGAATCAGCGCCTGACCAGCAACACACCCGATTCCATGTGGTGGGTGTAGGGGAACTGGTCGAACAGGGCGCAGCGCTCGATGCGGTGGGTGTCGTGCAGCTGGGCGATGTTGGCGGCCAGGGTCTCCGGGTTGCAGGAGATGTAGAGGATGCGTTCGAAGCGGCGGGTCAGCTCGCAGGTGTCCGGGTCCATGCCGGCGCGGGGCGGGTCGACGAACACGGTGCCGAAGTCGTAGCCCTTGAGGTCGATGCCGGCCAGGCGGCGGAAGGGGCGCACCTCGTTGAGGGCCTCGGTCAGTTCCTCGGCAGAGAGACGAACCAGGGTGACGTTGTCCACGCCGTTGTCGGCGAGGTTGGCCAGGGCGGCGTTGACCGACGTCTTGCTGATCTCGGTGGCCAGCACCTTGCGGGCGCGGGTGGCCAGGGGCAGGGTGAAGTTGCCGTTGCCGCAGTACAGCTCCAGCAGGTCGTCCTCGCGCTCGCCCATGGCCTCGAAGGCCCAGGCCAGCATCTTCTGGCACACCTCGCCGTTGGGCTGGGTGAAGGCGCCTTCGGGCTGGCGGTAGCGGAAGGCGCGTCCGGCGACGGTCAGTTCCTCTTCCACGTAGTCACGGCCGATGACGATGCGCTTGCCCTTGGAGCGGCCCACCAGGCTCACGCCCAGGTCGGCGGCGAGCTTTTCGGCCTCGGCCTTCCAGGCGTCGTCCAGGGGACGGTGGTAGCAGAGGGTGATCAGTGCATCGCCCGACAGGGTGGTGAGGAACTCCACCTGGAACAGCTTGAACGACAGCACCTGGCTCGCCTGCCAGCCGGCCTTCAGGCGCGGCATCAGCTCGTTGATGCGGCGGCTGGCGATGGGGAAGTCCTCGATCAGCACGGGAGTGAACTTGTCCCCGGCTTCGAACATGGCGTAGTGACGGGTTTCACTGCCGGTCTCGCGCCACAGGCGGAACTCGGCGCGCAGGCGGTAGTGCTCGCGGGGCGAGTCGAAGACGTCCGGTTGCGGTGCGTCGAAGGGCGCCAGCAGGGCCTTCAGGCGCTCGGCCTTGTCGGCGAGCTGCGCGGCGTAGCCTGTGGGATCGAACTGCGGGCGGCTCATCAGTGGAAGAACCCCATCTTGATCACGAACAGCACGGCGAGGATCACCAGCGCCGGGCTCAGTTCGTTGTAGCGCCCGGCCAGGGTCTTGATGGCGGCCCAGGCGATGAAGCCGAAGGCGATGCCGTCGGCGATGGAGTAGGTGAAGGGCATCGCCAGGGCGGTGATCAGCACCGGGGCGGCGGTGGTCAGGTCGTTCCAGTCGATCTCGGCCAGGCCCGAGGCCATCAGCACGGCGACGAAGAACAGCGCCGGGGCGGTGGCGAAGGCGGGCACGCTGCCGGCCAGCGGGGAGAGGAACAGCGCCAGCAGGAACAGGATGGCGACGACGATGGCGGTGAGGCCGGTGCGGCCACCGGCGCTGACGCCGGCGGCGGATTCGATGTAGCTGGTGGTGGTGGAGGTGCCCAGCAGCGAGCCGCCCATGGCGGCGGTGGAGTCGGCGATCAGCGCGCGGCCCATCTTTGGCATGTGGCCGTCGGCACGCATCAGGCCGGCCTTCTTGGCCACGGCGATGAGGGTGCCGGAGTTGTCGAACAGGTCGACGAAGAGGAAGGCGAAGATCACGCTGACCAGGCCGATTTCCAGCGCGCCCTTGATGTCCAGCTGCAGGAAGGTGGGTGCCAGGGACGGCGGCATGGAGACGATGCCGCCGAACTTCGACACGCCCAGGCCGATGCCGGCGAGGGTGACGGCGAGGATGCCGATCAGCACCGCGCCGGTCACCTTGCGCGCCTCCAGGGCGACGATCAGGAAGAAGCCGAGCACCGCCAGCACCGGCTCGGGCTTGGCCAGGTCGCCCAGGGTCAGCATGGTCACCGGGTGGGCGGCGACGATGCCGGCCTTCTGCAGGGCGATCAGCGCCAGGAACAGGCCGATGCCGGCGGCGATGGCCGAGCGCAGCTCCAGCGGGATGCTGTTGATGATCCATTCGCGGATGCGGAAGATCGACAGCACGAAGAACATGCACGCCGATATGAACACCGCGCCCAGGGCCACCTGCCAGGTGTGGCCCATGTGCAGCACCACGGTGTAGGTGAAGAAGGCGTTCAGGCCCATGCCCGGGGCGAGGGCGATGGGGTAGTTGGCGATCAGGCCCATGATGGCCGAGCCGATGGCGGCCGCCAGGCAGGTGGCGACGAACACCGCGCCCTTGTCCATGCCGGTCTCGCCGAGGATGTCGGGGTTCACGAAGAGGATGTAGGCCATCGTCAGGAAGGTGGTGATCCCCGCCAGGACTTCGGTGCGTACGTTGGTGCCGTGCGCTCTGAGTTGGAACAGTTTTTCCAGCATGTGTGCTCCCCGTGACGTCTGCGCGTCGTGTTGGCCCGGACTGGATAGCAGTCAAGCACAGCGCCTGCGGTTGGGCGCCGTTTCTGCCAGCCCGGCAAAAAAGGCGCGCATCATACCAGCTCCCCCGGGGGCGGTGAATTTATGACCAGACGGGCAGCTTCGGTTTCGTCGGCACGCCCGCCGGGGCAGAAACCCTGAACCTCGGGGAAGAGCGGCCAGTCCACCTCAAAGATGCGGGTGTCCACACCCGCGCACCGCCCTTCGGGGCCGGACGAGACGAGCCTGAGGTCGACATGAGTGCCCTATCCAGCCCAAGCCGTGGCCCCGCTGCCATCGGCCACCCGATCCAACTGGTCATCAACGGCGAGCCCCATCGGCTGCAGGTGGAGCCCTGGACGACGCTGCTCGACCTGCTGCGCGAGCGCCTCGACCTGGTGGGCACCAAGAAGGGCTGCGACCACGGCCAGTGCGGCGCCTGCACGGTGCTGCGCAACGGGGTGCGAATCAATGCCTGCCTGGCCCTGGCGGTGATGCAGGACGGCGCCGAGATCACCACGGTGGAGGGCCTGGAGCGTGGCGGCGAGTTGCACCCCATGCAGGCCGCGTTCATCCGCCACGATGCCTTCCAGTGCGGCTACTGCACGCCGGGACAGCTGTGCTCGGCGGTGGCCCTGGCCCGCGAGAACCGCGCCCACGACCGCGACGCCATCCGTGAGCAGATGAGCGGCAACCTGTGCCGCTGCGGTGCCTACGCCAACATCCTCGACGCCATCGAGGAGGCGCTGCCGGCCTGCCGTGGCGCCGCCGAGGGGGACGCCGCATGACGCCCTTCAGCTACGAACGCCCCGAGGAGCTGGACCAGGCCCTGGCGCTGGCCGGCCCCGGCGCGCGCTTCATCGCCGGCGGCACCAACCTGGTGGACCTGATGAAGGAGGACGTCGAGCGCCCCGAGCGGCTGATCGACATCACCGCGCTGCCCCTGCACGGCGTGCTGGTCGGCGAGGGCGGCGGCCTGCGCGTCGGCGCCCTGGTGAGCAACGCCGACCTGGCCTGGCACCCGCGCGTGCAGAGCCACTACCCGCTGCTGGCCGAGGCGCTGCTGGCGGGCGCCTCGCCGCAGCTGCGCAACATGGCCACCGTCGGCGGCAACCTGCTGCAACGCACCCGCTGCCAGTACTTCTACGACGTGGCCACGCCCTGCAACAAGCGCGAGCCCGGCAGCGGCTGCCCGGCGCGCACGGGGCTCAACCGCAACCACGCGGTACTCGGTGCCAGCGAGCACTGCGTGGCCACCCATCCCTCGGACATGTGCGTGGCCCTGGCGGCGCTGGAGGCCGTCGTGCACGTCGCCGGCCCCGGCGGCACGCGGGCGATCCCCTTCGCCGATTTCCACCGCCTGCCGGGCGACGAGCCGCAGCGCGACAATCACCTGGCGGCGGACGAGCTGATTACCGAGATCGAGCTGCCGCCGTCGCCCTTCGCCCGCCACAGCGCCTACCTGAAGATCCGGGACCGCGCTTCCTACGCCTTCGCCCTGGTCTCGGTGGCGGCGGCCCTGCGCCTGGATCACGGCGTCATCGCCGAGGCGCGCATCGCCCTGGGCGGCGTGGCGCACAAACCCTGGCGCCAGCCCGAGGCCGAGGCGGCACTGGTGGGCAAACCCTGCACGCCGGCCTCCTTCCGCGTCGCCGCCGACCGGCTGCTGCAAGGGGCCGAGGGGCTGGGGCGCAACAACTTCAAGGTGGAACTGGCTCGTCGCGCGGTGATCCGCGCCCTGGCCGACGCCGCCAAGGGAGGGCCCCACGCATGAGCGCATCGCCACTGGGCAAGGCCCTCGACCGGGTGGACGGTCGCGACAAGGTCACCGGCCGCGCCCGCTATGCGGCTGATTTCGCCGCGCCGGACCTGCTGCATGGCTGGGTGGTCAACGCCGGCATCCCGCGCGGGCGCATCCTCGGCATCGACAGCCGTGCGGCGGAAGCGGCGCCCGGCGTGCAACTGGTGCTGACCCACGCCAACCGGCCGCCGATCGCCCGCTACGACGAGCCCTATGAGGACGCCGACGCCGCCGACGGCTCGCCGTTCCGGCCGCTGTTCAACGACCGCATCCTCTATGACAGCCAGCCGGTGGCGCTGGTGGTGGCCGAAACCCTGGAGCAGGCGCGCCACGCCGCCAGGCTGGTGCGAGTCGAGTACCAGGCCGAGCCGTACCAGACGGACCTGCTGGCCGCCCTCGACGACGCCCACCTGGCCCCGGCGTCCCTGCCCGAGCCGCGCGGCGATTGCGCGGGAGCCCTGGCGGGTGCGGCGCTGCGCATCGAGGGGCAGTACAGCTCGCCCATCGAGCATCACAACCCCATGGAGCCCCATGCCGCCACCGTGGTCATGCAGCCCGACGGCGCGCTGCTGGTCTACGACAAGACCCAGGGCACGCAGAACAGCCAGCAGTACATCGAGCGGGTGTTCGGCCTGGAGCCGGGCCGGGTGCGGGTGATGGCGCCCTTCGTCGGCGGCGCCTTCGGTTCCGGCCTGCGCCCGCAGTACCAACTGGTGCTGGCGGTGATGGCGGCGCTCAAGCTGCGGCGCTCGGTGCGGGTGACCCTGACCCGGCAGCAGATGTTCAGCTTCGGCTACCGCCCGCGCACCGTGCAGCGCCTGGCCCTGGGCGCCGCCGCCAACGGCGAGCTGCGCGCCCTGCGCCATGAGGCGGTGGCGCAGACCTCGCGCTTCGAGGACTTCACCGAGCACGTGGTGGAGTGGTCCGGGATGCTCTACCAGTGCGACAACGTCGAGCTGGGCTACCGCCTGGCGCCCCTGGACGTCTACACGCCGCTGGACATGCGCGCCCCGGGCGCGTCCCTGGGTGTCTTCGCGCTGGAGTGCGCGATGGACGAGATGGCCGCCGCCGTGGCCATCGACCCGTTGCAGCTGCGCCTCGTCAACTACGCCGAGCGCAACCAGAACGAGGGCAAGCCCTTCTCCAGCAAGGCCCTGCGCGAGTGCTACGCCCAGGGAGCCGAGCGCTTCGGCTGGGCGGCGCGTGACCACCAGCCGCGCAGCATGCGCGAGGGCCGCGAGCTGATCGGCTGGGGCCTGGCCACCGGCGTCTGGGAGGCGATGCAGAACCCGGCCAGCGCCCGTGCGCTGATCGACGGCGACGGCCACCTGCACGTGAGCAGCGCGACCACCGACATCGGCACCGGCACCTACACCGTGATGACCCAGATCGCCGCCGCGAGCCTTGCTCTGGACATGGCGCAGGTGACCTTCAGCCTGGGCGACTCGCACCTGCCCAAGGCCCCGCTGCAGGGCGGCTCCTTCACCGTCTCTTCGGTGGGCAGCGCGGTGCAGCAGGCCTGTATCGCGCTGCAGGACGAATTGCTGAAGGCCGCCGTGGCAATGGAGGACTCCCCCTTCGCGGGGCTTGCACGCGATCAGGTGGAGTTCGTCGACGGCCAGTTGCGGGTCATCGGCGCGCCGGAGCTGGCGCTGGGCTATGGCGAGATCGTCCGCGCCAGCGGCGGCGCGGCGCTGGAGGCGCAGGTGGAGGCCAAGCCCGACGAGAAGCGCGAGGCCTATTCCTCCGCCACCCACTCGGCGGTGTTCGTCGAGGTGCGGGTGGACGAGGAACTGGGTGTGGTGCGCGTCGCCCGGGTGGTCAGCGCCATCGCCGCCGGGCGCGTGGTCAACCCGAAGACCGCGCGCAGCCAGATACTCGGCGGCGTGGTGTGGGGCATCGGCATGGCCCTGCAGGAGGAGACCCAGACCGACCACGGCCTGGGCCGGCACATGAACCACAACCTGGCCGAGTACCACATCCCGGTGCACGCCGACATCGGCGAGGTCGAGGTGATCTTCGTCGAGGAGGAAGACCGCGTGGTCAACGCCCTGGGCTCCAAGGGCGTCGGCGAGATCGGCATCGTCGGGGTCGCGGCGGCCGTGGCCAACGCCATCTGGCATGCCACCGGCAAGCGCATCCGCGACCTGCCGATCACCCCCGACAAGCTGCTCTGATCAGTCGCCGCCGTGCAGGCGGTCGCGGTTGGCCAGGGTGGGGAAGAGCCTTATCCACAGGCCGGTGATGAGCAGCGTGCCGACGCCGCCCATCACCACCGCCGGCACGGTGCCGAACCAGGCGGCGGTGACCCCGGACTCGAACTCGCCCAGCTGGTTGGAGGCGCCGATGAACAGGCCGTTGACCGCGCTGACGCGGCCGCGCATCTCGTCCGGGGTGTGCAGCTGCACGAAGGCGCCGCGGATCACCATGCTGATCATGTCCGCCGCGCCGAGCACCGCCAGCACCGCGAGGGAGAACCAGAACGAGGTGGACAGGCCGAAGGCGATGGTCGCCACGCCGAACACGCCGACGGCGGTGAACATGATCCGCCCCACGTTGCGCTCGATGGGGAAGCGCGCCAGCCAGAACGACATCGCCAGGGCACCCACCGCCGGCGCCGAGCGCAGCAGGCCGAGGCCCCAGGGGCCGGTGAGCAGGATGTCCTTGGCGAACACCGGCAGCAGGGCGGTGGCGCCGCCCAGCAGCACGGCGAAGAGGTCCAGGGAGATGGCGCCGAGGATGTCCGGGCGGCTGCGGATGAAGCGGATGCCGGCCAGCAGCGACTCCATGGAGGCGGGCTCCTTGCGCAGCACCTGCTGGCGGCTGGCGAGGGTCAGCATCAGGCAGCAGGCGATGCCGTAGAGCACCGTCACCGGACCGTAGACCCAGAGGCTGCCAAGCGCATAAAGCAGGCCGCCCAGGGCTGGCGCGACGATGGTCGCCGCCTGCATCGCCGACGCGGCGGCGGCCACGGCGCGGGGGAACAGCTGTGCCGGGACGATGTTCGGCAGCAGCGCCTGGGTCGCCGGCATCTCGAAGGCCCGCGCGGCGCCGAGGGCGAAGGCGAGGAGGAAGATCATCTCGCGGCTGACGTTGTCGGTGGCGCTGCCGAACACCAGTGCAGCGGCGATCAGGCCCTGGGCCGTCTGGCACAGCGCCGCGACCCGGCGCCGATCGTAGCGGTCGGCGACGTGCCCGGTATGCAGCATGAACAGCACGCGCGGGAGGAATTCCACCAAGCCCACCAGGCCCAGGTCGAGCACGCTGCCGGTGAGGGCATAGAGGTGCCAGCCGATGGCCACGGTGAGCATCTGGAAGCCGCTGGCCGTGCAGACCCGGGCGAGCCAGAACGCGAGGAACGGGCGGTGGTGACGCAGGAGCTGGGCCTGGGGCATGGGAAAATGCTTAGGGAGCTATCGGAAGCGCAGCCTATCACCTTGCCCGAGGGCGGGTGAATGGGGCTTCCGGGATTTCATCGCCGATCCGACGAGCTCGTTTCCTGACTGATCGGGCAAATTTTTCTTTTTCTGCCAGACCGCCTTGGTTAGAATTTGACTTCGAGGTCAAAAAATCCTTTCGACTACGCTTGAATCGACCACTCCCGAGAGTGGCCGACAACCGTTTTTACGCTCAGAAAACAGGGGTCGGCATCCGCCAAGGCTCCGAGGAACGGGTATGTCCAACCGTGAGTTATCCCGACGCGCCTTCCTGCAGGGCAGCGTCATCGCAGGTATCGGCATCACGCTGGCACCGCTGGGCAGCAAGGCCTTTGCTGCATTGTTCGAAGACCGGGTCACCGCCTCGCCGCAGCCCTGGTATACGCCGGGCGGCCAGGCGCGAGCGCGCATCGACGGCGTCTCCAAGGCCTGCGGAGCCAAGGTCTTCGCCCGTGACATCCGCGCCCAGGACATGCCCGGCTGGCCCCAGCGCCAGGGCCACGCGCTGCTGATCAAGGCGACCCGCGCCGATCACCTCTACGCCGGCCTGGACCTGTCCATGCTCGGCGACGAGCTCAAGCCCGATCGCCTGGTCACCGCGGCGGACCTCGCCCGTGACGGCATCGGCTTCCCCGAAGGCCACAACCTCGACCCCTTCCTGCCGGAAGGCCAGGTGCCGATGTTCATCGGCCACCCGGTGGCACTGCTGATCTGGACCGACTTCGACCGCTACCGCCGGGCGAAGAACATCCTCAAGTTCAACGAGAAGGTGGTGCGCTACGGCGCCAGGGCCGAGCTGTACCAGGCCGACCCCTACGGCAGCTTCCGCTTCGTGCGCGTCGGCGGCGAGACGCCCTTCGAGCCGGACGTGTTCTCCAGCCTCAAGGACAGCATGCTGTTCCCCATCATCCGCCAGCGCAAACCGGTGTGGAGCCAGCAGGCCAAGATCAACGGCGACCTGACCCAGCAGGGCCTGTACTACGCCGAGCGCATGGAGCAGCAGCTCAAGGCGCCGCCGGAAGACTGGCTGGTGTTCGACGAGCGCTTCACCACCCAGTCCATCGAGCCGGCGGCCCTTGAGGCCGACAACGGCAACGGCTGGTACGACGCCGAGAGCGGCACCCTGCACTTCGTGGTCGCCACCCAGTGCCCCTTCGAGGTGGCCGAGCAGACCGCGCACATGCTGGCGCCGTCGCGCTTCAAGGTGGCCACGCTCAACCTGCACCCCGGCTACACCGTGGGCTACGGCTCCAAGGACAACAACATCTTCGTCTTCTACGCCGCGCTCGCCGCGATGTACGGCGAGGGTGTGCCGGTGCGCCTGGCCAACGACCGCTACGAGCAGTTCCAGAGCGGCATCAAGCGCCACCCCTTCGACATGCACTACCAGCTGGCGGTGAACAAGCAGGACCACAGCTTCCAGATCTTCCGCGCGCACATGGACGTCGACGGCGGCGGCCGCGCCAACTACAGCTCCTCGGTGGCGGCGGTCGGCGCCACGGCGGCGCAGTCCATCTACTACCTGCCGCAGAGCGACCTGGCCGCCACCGCGTACCATTCGCGCGGCGTCGAGGCCGGCTCCATGCGCGGCTACGGCACCCTGCAGACCATGGCCGCCACCGAGATGATGGTGGACGAGGTGGCCGGCCGCCTGGGCCTGGACGCCATCGAGCTGCGCAGGAAGAACGTCTTCAAGACCGGCATGAAGAACACCCAGGGGGCGATTCCCGCCGGTGCGCTGCGCCTCGACGAGATCCTCGACAAGGCCGCCCAGCACGAGATCTGGCGCACCCGCGCGGAGCGCAAGCAGCGCTTCGACGCCGAGGACCCGGACAATCTCTACGGCGTCGGCTTCGCCATGTGCCAGAAGGACTTCGGCACCGGCTCCGAAGCGCCCCTGGCGAGCCTGGAGATCACCGCCGACGGTCGCGTGCTGCTGCGCCACGTGGCCATCGACATGGGCACCGGCATGGCCACCTCCCAGGCGCTGCTGGCCGCCGACCACCTGGGCCAGCCGGCCCACGAGATCAAGACCGGCGAGACCGACTGGCACGAGCTGGGCCTGGTCACCAGCGGCAACCCCTACATCATCAGCCAGGCCGACCAGGACGCCGCGCTGAAGAACCCGCGCTGGGTGGGCAAGCTGGCCTCGCCGTCCTCGGCCACCAACTCCGCCTACTACTCCGGCCACGCCACCCGCGAGGCCGCGCGCATCCTCTTCAACCACGGCCTGTGGCCGGCGGCGCTGAGCATCTGGGGCCGCGGCGAGTACAACGGCTCGCTCAACCCCTACGTGGTGCGCCGCGAGGACGCCCACTGGAAGGACGGCGCCCTGAGCGCCGGCGGCATGCCGCCGATCCCCTTCGAACTGCTGGCCAGGAAGGCCCACGACCTGGGCCTGGTCACGGGTGCCAGCGTGCATGGCTTCAACCGCTGGAAGTGGGCCTCGGCCGAGTTCGAGATCAACGGCGTGCGCGAGAGCCTGCCGCTGGACGCGGTGGCGGTGAAGTACGGCGCCGGTGCCGACGCCGGCAAGCGCGCCCTGATGACCCGCAACGGCTACCACCTGCTGGACCGCGTGTCGGTCAGCTACCCGGAGACCCAGCTCAACAACGCCATGGTCACCTACTACAGCCCGGTGGCCACCCTGGTGGAGATCAAGGTCAACAAGGGCAGTGGCGAGGCCCGGGTGATCAACCACCATTCCTGGATGGAGTGCGGCCGGGTGATCGTTCCCGAGCTGGTGCTCGGCCAGCTGGAAGGCGGCATCGCCATGGGCATCGGCCACGCGCTGATGGAGGAGATGCCGCTCTACGAAGGGGGCCCGGGCGAGGGCACCTGGAACTTCAACCGCTACCAGCTGCCCCGCGCGAAGGACGTCGCCGTGTGGTCGCAGACGGCGGAGATCCTGCCGCCGCTGTCGCCCAGCGACCCGGCCAAGGGCATCGCCGAAGTGGTGATGATCCCCGTGGTCGGCGCCATCGTGAACGCCGTGGCCCATGCCACCGGCAAGCGCCTGCGCGACCTTCCCCTGACTCCGGCCCGCATCAAGGAGGCCCTCCATGGCTAACCGCGCGCTCAGCATGAACATCAACGGCCAGGCCGTCGGCCCCATCGAGGTGGCGGACGACCTGATGATGATCGACTTCCTCCACGAGTACCTGAACCTCACCGGCTCGCGCCTGGGCTGCGGCCAGGGCGTGTGCCACGCCTGCGTGGCCATCCTCGACAAGCCCGACGGCACCAGCGAGGAAATCCGCACCTGCATCACCGGCGCGCATTTCTTCGCCGGCAAGAAGGTGCGCACGGTGGAGGGCCACGCCCAGCTCGACGACAAGGGCGAGGTGAAGAGCCTCAACCCCATCCAGCAGAAGTTCGTCGACCAGTTCGCCTTCCAGTGCAGCTACTGCACCCCCGGCTACGTCAACGCCGCCACCGTGCTGGTGGAGAAGCTGCAGCGCCAGCCGATCAAGCGCAGCGAGCTGGAGAGCGAGATCGACAACGCCCTCGGCAAGCACATCTGCCGCTGCACCGGTTACGTCCGCTACTACAGCGCCGCGCGCGATGTGGTCGAGGAACTGGGTCTGGTGAAGGAAGGTTGAGATGAAACGACTGCTGATCGCCGCCGCTCTGCTCCTGCCCCTGGCCGCCACCGCCGCCCCCGAAGCACCGGCCGACAAGGCCCTGATCGAGCGCGGCCGCTACATTTCCCGCGCCGCCGACTGCGTGGCCTGCCACAGCATCGAGGGCAGTGCCCCCTATGCCGGCGGCCTGCCGCTGGAGTCGCCCTTCGGCACCATCTACGGCACCAACATCAGCCCGGACAAGGAGCACGGCATCGGCCACTACACCGCCGATGATCTCTACCGTGCGCTGACCCAGGGCGAGAAGCCCGACGGCAGCAAGCTGTACCCGGCGATGCCCTACACCTCCTACCACCTCATCACCCGCGAGGACTCCGACGCCCTCTACGCCTACCTGATGAGCCGCGAGCCGATTCCCAAGGCGAGCCCGCAGACCAGCCTGACCTTCCCGTTCAACCTGCGCTTCGGCCTGGCCTTCTGGAACATGCTCTACAAGAACCGCGTGCAGATGCAGCCGGCGGAGGGCAAGAGCGAGGAATGGCAGCGCGGCCAGTACCTGGTGGAAGCCCTCGGCCACTGCGGCGAGTGCCACACCCCGCGCAACGCGCTCGGTGCCCTGCAGCAGGACCAGCGCATGGAAGGCGGCGTGCTGCTGGGCTACCTGGCGCCGAGCCTGAAGGCCGAGGCGCTGGCTGCGCGCGGCTGGACCACCGACGACCTGGCGACCTTCCTCAAGCACGGCATCAGCGCCCAGGGCACGGTGTTCAACGAGATGTACCCGGTGCTGCACCACAGCCTGCAATACCTGCCGGAGGTGGATCACCAGGCCATGGCGGTATTCCTCATGGGCGACCAGCCGCCGGCCCCGGCAACCATCGCCACCCGCCCGCTGGCCGAGCTGACCGCCAGCGGCCAGGCCGGTCGCCAGGAGTACCTGAACCTCTGCGCCGGCTGCCACGGCGCGCAGGGGCAGGGCATCCCCCACGTGGCGGTGGCCATGGCCGGCAACACCACCTTGCGCCAGGAGGATTCGCGCAACCTCCTGCGGGTGATCGACGACGGCATCCGCGAACAGCAGTTCACCGGCTTTGAGCGGATGCAGCCGATGCCGGGCTTCCAGCACGATCTTGATGACGAGCGGATGCGTGATCTGCTCAACTACCTGCGCCAGACCTGGGGAGGATCGCCCGGGGACATCGGTATGGAGAGCGTCTCCCAACTGCGAAGCGAAAAGGTTCACTGACCATGCAACACCTCGACCTCATCGTCGTGCGCAAGGCCCTCGAATGGTCCCGGGCCGGCCAGCGTGTCTGGCTCTGTACCGTGCTTTCCACCTACGGCTCGGCGCCCCGCGCGCCGGGTTCGCTGCTGGCCGCCAACGAGGCGGGGCAGTGGGTGGGGTCGTTGTCCGGCGGTTGCGTCGAGGATGACTTCCTCGAACGTGTCGCCGAAGGCGCCTTCCCCGAGCCGCTGGCGCTGGTGCGCTACGGCGACGGCAGCGACGAGCGTTCGAAGATCAGCCTGCCCTGCGGCGGGGTGCTGGACGTGCTGGTGGAGAACCTGCCGGCCGATTGCGAGGTGCAGGCGCACCTGCGCGAGCTGGAAAGCGCCCTTGCCGGCCAGCGCCGCCTGCTGCGGGAGATCCGCATCGACGGCGGCAGCCGCACCCTGCGGGAGGACCGCGAGCAGGGCGCCCGGGTCGAGCGCGACGAGCAGGTCATCCGCCTGCGCGTAGGGGCCGCCCAGCGCCTGTTGCTGGCCGGGTATTCCTCGGTGGCGCAGGTGTGCGCCGAGTTCGCCCAGCCGCTGGGCTTCGAAGTGGTGCTCTGCGACCCCCGCGAGGAGGTGCTCGAGGGCGTCGAGCTGCCGGGCGTCGAGGTGCGCCGCGAACTGCCTTCCGAGGTGATCCGCAACGGCGGCTGCCACGCCGACACCGCCGTGGTGGCGCTGACCCACGACCCGCGCATCGACGACCTGGCGATGATCGAGGCGGTGCGCACCGAGGCCTTCTACATCGGCGTGATGGGCTCGATGGCCACCAGTGCCAAGCGCCGGGAGCGCCTGCGCCGCGTGGGCGGCCTGAGCGAAGCGGACATGGCCCGCATCATCGCCCCCATCGGCCTGAACCTGGGCAGCAAGACCCCGGCGGAGATCGCCCTGGCGGTGCTTGCCGACATCCTGCGGGTGCGCAATGCGATCCCGCGCGAGCGGGTTTGATTCCCTGGACGGAATACATGGGCGGCTCTCTGTGGGAGCGAATTCATTCGCGATGGCGGCCGACAGGCTGCTGCTCTGTATCGGTTTGCTGCTGGGACCGCTGCGCGGTCCTTTCGCGAATGAATTCGCTCCCACCCATTTTTTGATCCCCCAGGAGTTCCTACATGCCCCCCGTCATCGCCCTGATCCTCGCCGCTGGCCGTGGTACCCGCTTCGGCAGCGACAAGCGCCAGGCGCGCCTGGCCGATGGGCGCACCCTGCTGGCGGCCAGCGTGGCGCGGGCGCGGGCGGTGTTCGATGAGGTGCATGTGGTGCTGCGCCCTGAGGACGACCCGGCGGCGCTGGGCCTGCCGGCCGATTGCCCGCTGATCCGCTGCGCGGACGCCGACCTGGGCATGGGCCACAGCCTGGCAGCCGGCGTGCGTGGGTTATCCACAGCCCCGGGCGATGCCCTGGCGGTGCTGCTGGGCGACATGCCCTGGCTGGCCGAGGCGACCCTGGGCGGGCTGCTGGCGCGGGCCGACGCCCGGCGCATCCTGTTTCCGCTGCACCAGGGCCGGCGCGGCCACCCGCTGATCTTCGGCCGCGCCTTCTGGCCTGAACTCGAACGCCTCCAGGGCGACGAAGGCGCCCGTGCGGTGCTCGGTGCCCACCGCGAGGCCTGGTTGGCGCTGGAGGTGGACGACCCCGGCGTGGTGCTGGACGTGGACACGCCCCAGGCCCTGGACACGGGACAGGTGGAAAGGCCGTAGGCGTGCACCGGCTTCCAGGGGTGTAGGGTGGATGACGCTTCATCCATCCACCAGGCGGGTTAGCGGGCTGCTCAGGACTGTCCAGTGACCTTGTAGCGGAGCTCCGGTCCGGCTCCGTGTTTGTCCAGGGTCATCCACTCGCTGCGGCAACCTGCCGCGTGGCAATCGACCACAGCTTTTTTCCTCAAGCGAAGCGCTACTCTTTAGCGGCTGATTGATCTGCGTCAATGCCCGCACCTTGGGCTTGCGCTTGCGGCTGAGTGAGCCGCCATCTCCCTGAAACTCCAGATAAAAAGAACGAATTCCCAGGGCCCGCGCTCCAATTGCCGGAGTGACCCGCCCAGGGCCGTGCCCGTGAACCAGCTAGAGGACGTCGTAATGTTCGGATTGGAGGCTCTTGATCTCGCCCGAATCCAGTTCGCCTTCACCATTTCCTTCCACATCATCTTTCCGGCCATCACCATCGGCCTGGCGAGTTACCTGGCGGTACTGGAAGGCTTGTGGCTGAAGACCAACCGGGAGGTCTACCGCGACCTCTATCACTTCTGGTCGAAGATTTTCGCCGTCAACTTCGGCATGGGCGTGGTGTCCGGCCTGGTGATGGCCTATCAGTTCGGCACCAACTGGAGCGCGTTCTCCGACTTCGCCGGCTCGGTCACCGGGCCGCTGCTGACCTACGAGGTGCTCACCGCGTTCTTCCTCGAGGCCGGCTTCCTTGGCGTGATGCTGTTCGGCTGGAACCGCGTCGGCCCGGGCCTGCACTTCTTCTCCACGGTGATGGTGGCCATCGGCACGCTGATCTCCACCTTCTGGATCCTCGCCTCCAACAGCTGGATGCAGACGCCCCAGGGCTTCGAGATCGTCGATGGCCGGGTGATCCCCACCGACTGGTTCGCGGTGATCTTCAACCCGTCCTTCCCCTATCGCCTGGCGCACATGGCCACCGCGGCCTTCCTCGCCACGGCGTTCTTCGTCGGCTCCTCGGCGGCCTGGCACCTGCTGCGCGGGCGGGACAACCCGGCGATCCGCCAGATGCTCTCCATGGCCATGTGGATGGCCCTGCTGGTGGCGCCGGTGCAGGCCTTCATCGGCGACCTGCACGGCCTCAACACCCTCAAGCACCAGCCGGCGAAGATCGCCGCCATCGAGGGCCACTGGGAGAACCCGCCCGGCGAGGCGACGCCGCTGATCCTCTTCGGCTGGCCGGACATGGAGCGCGAGGAAACCCGCTTCAAGGTGGAGATCCCCTACCTCGGCAGCCTGATCCTCACCCACAGCCTGGACAAGCAGGTGCCGGCGCTGAAGGAGTTCCCCAAGGAAGACCGGCCCAACTCCACCATCGTCTTCTGGTCGTTCCGCATCATGGTCGCCCTGGGCCTGCTGATGATCCTGGTCGGCGTCTGGAGCCTGTGGCTGCGCTGGCGCGGCGGGCTCTTCACCTCGCGGCCCTTCCTCCACCTGTGCCTGTGGATGGGGCCGTCCGGGCTGATCGCCATCCTCGCCGGCTGGTTCACCACCGAGATCGGCCGCCAGCCCTGGGTCGTGTACGGCCTGATGCGCACCGCCGACGCCTCGTCCAACCACAGCTTCGCGCAGATGAGCCTCACCCTGATCATGTTCGTGGTGGTCTATTTCGCCGTGTTCGGCGCCGGCTTCAGCTACCTGCTGCGCCTGGTGCGCAAGGGACCGAGGACCGACGAGGGCAAGGAGCAGGGTATCGGCGGTCCCGGCCAGAAACGTACGCCGGCGCGGCCCATCTCGGCGGCCGACGAGAATATGGAAGACGACGACAACTCGGGTGACGACCTGGGCGCGAGGAACTGAACATGGGCATCGACCTTTCTCTGATCTGGGCGATCATCATCGTCTTCGGCGTGATGATGTACGTGGTGATGGACGGCTTCGACCTGGGCATCGGCATCCTCTTCCCCTTCGTCAAGGACGACTCCGAGCGCGACGTGATGATGAACACCGTCGCGCCGGTGTGGGACGGTAACGAGACCTGGCTGGTGCTGGGCGGGGCGGGGCTGTTCGCGGCCTTCCCGCTGGCCTACTCGGTGGTGCTCAGCGCGCTCTACCTGCCGCTGATGTTCATGCTCATCGGCCTGGTGTTCCGTGGCGTGGCCTTCGAGTTCCGCTTCAAGGCCAAGGAGCACAAGCGCCACATCTGGGACAAGGCCTTCATCGGCGGCTCCCTGGCGGCGACCTTCTTCCAGGGCGTGGCCCTGGGGGCCTTCATCGAGGGCATCCCGGTGGAGAACCGCCAGTTCGCCGGCGGCGGGCTGGACTGGCTGGCGCCCTTCCCGATCTTCAGCGGCCTGGGGCTGGTGGCGGCCTATGCGCTGCTCGGCTGCACCTGGCTGATCATGAAGACCGAAGGCCGCCTGCAGGAGCAGATGCACGACATGGCCCGGCCGCTGGCGCTGGTGCTGCTGGCGGTGATCGGCATCGTCAGCATCTGGACGCCCTTGTCCCATGGCGAGATCGCCCAGCGCTGGTTCAGCCTGCCCAACCTGTTCTGGTTCATGCCGGTGCCGCTGCTGGTGCTGGTGACCTTCTTCTACCTGCTGCGATCGGTGGCGAACTACGACAACATCAAGCCCTTCGTGCTCACCCTGATCCTCATCTTCCTCGGCTACAGCGGCCTGGGCATCAGCCTCTGGCCGAACATCGTGCCGGGCTCGCTGAGCATCTGGCAGGCCGCCGCGCCGCCGCAGAGCCAGGGCTTCGCGCTGGTGGGGGCGCTGTTCATCATCCCCTTCATCCTCGTGTACACCGCCTGGAGCTACTACGTGTTCCGCGGCAAGGTGACCCCGGACCAGGGCTACCACTAGTGGCCAGGAGAGCGACCATGGCTGTGGACAACCCCGAGAAGAAACCCCTGTGGCAGCGCCTGGGCTGGCTGCTGGCGATCTGGACCGCCAGCGTATTGGCCCTGGGCGTGGTGTCCTACCTGCTGCGTCTGTTCATGAATGCGGCGGGGCTGAGCACGCCCTGAGCCGGGCCCGGGCTCGCTCCCGTAGGAGCGAGCTCTGCTCGCGATGCCTGTTGTGAAGGGCAAGGTGCCCGGCCCGGCTCCGAGGGTGGACCGGTGAAGCGGGTCCCCCGACCTACGGTTGAGCGACTCCCCGCAGCACCAGGGAGCGCAGGACGGTAGGGTGGATGTCGCTTTTTACATCCACCAGCGGTGCCCGGCCCGGCTCCGATGGTAGACCGATGAAGCGGGGTCCACCCTACGCAACGGTCGGCTCGTGCAGGGCGGGTGGAACCCGCGAATCCCAGCGACGGGGCTGTCGGGTTGCACCCGACCCACGGCGGCGCCCGCTTGAATCACGGCCCTATTTGGTGGCCTTGAGGATCACGAACTTGGGCGTGGCGGCGATCTGCTCGACGCCGCGGTACAGGCGCTTGAGCTTGGCGTGGTAGCCCAGGTGGCGGTTGCCGACTATCCACAGCTCGCCGCCGGTGACCAGCGCATCGCGCGCCTGCACGAACATGCGCCAGGCGAGGAAGTCGCCCACCACCTGCTGCTGGTGGAAGGGCGGGTTGCACAGCACCAGGTCCAGCGAGCCGGCCGGCTGCTCGGCGAGGCCGTCGCCGGGGCGGATCTCCACCGGTCGCTCGCCCAGGGCCGCGCGCCAGTTATCCACAGCCGATTGCACCGCCATGTAGGACTCGTCCACCAGGGTCAGCTGCGCCGCCGGGTTGGCCAGGGCGTAGGCGATGCCGAGCACGCCGTTGCCGCAGCCCAGGTCTGCCACGCGAGTGGCGTCCAGGCGCTTGGGCAGGTGCGGGAGGAAGGCGCGGGTGCCGATGTCCAGGCCCTCGCGGCAGAACACGTTGGCGTGGTTGAGCAGCTCGATGCGCGGCTTTTCCAGCAGGTAGCGGGTGGGGTAGGGCGAGCGGGCGCGCGGTCGGTCCGCCTGTGTGGCCACCAGCAGGCGGGCCTTCTTCACCGCCAGCGAGGCCTGCATCGGGCCGATGTATTTCTCCAGCAGGTCGCCGGCGGCGTGGGGCAGGTGCTTGACCATGCCGGCGGCCACCACCGTGGCGCCGGGCGCCAGCTGGCCTTGCAGGCGGATCAGCTGTTCTTCCATCAGGGCCAGGGTCTTGGGCACGCGGATCAGCACCCGGTCGAATGGCCCTTCGACCCCTTCATTGGCCGGCACGAAGCGCAGCGCGTCGGCGGCCAGGCCGTTACGCGCCAGGTTGCGCTGCAGGCCGAGGAAGCCCAGGTGCGAGTCGCCGCTGCTGGTGACCTGCACATGGGGCGCCAGGCTGGCGGCCAGGGCGCCGAAGCTGTCGTTGAGCACCAGCACCCGGGTGGCGGCGTCGGGCGCCTGCTCATGCAGGTGGGCGAGCAGGTATTCGTCGGCGGCGTCGAACGCCTGCAGCGGGTCGTTCGGCTGGTCGGGAACGCGGACCAGGTCGAGCTGGCCGAAGGGGGTGAGCAGTTGGGGCATCGGGAACTCTGGACTCGGATGAAGGCGAAGATTCTGCTGGAAGTGAGAGCTGGTTGGGATTAGCGGTGCTTGTTTATTGATCAGTTTTGACTAACAATCCACGCCGCTGATTTCGGCCCGCCATCCCATGGCGATTCTCTCCGCCGGAACAGCTCCAATAATAACCAGGCATCTGGCATTTCTCTGCCCTGAACGACCTGGTACGCCGTAAAAAACGGTGCGTACCCGCTGGTTGGGAGCGGGCGTTCCACCGAAAAAACCTTATTCCAGACGGAGCCGACGCGCATGGCGCGGGCTTCGCCGTTGCCATTTGCACAGGTGTATACATGTACAAGTCTCTGTTCGGGGCGCTCTTCGCTTCGCTCATGGTCCTTTCCAGCTCCGCACTGGCCGAGGAGCCGATCCTCATCAAGTTCTCCCACGTGGTGGCCGAGGACACGCCCAAGGGCAAGGGCGCGCTGCTGTTCAAGAAGCTGGTGGAGGAGCGCCTGCCCGGCAAGGTGAAGGTCGAGGTCTTCCCGAACTCCAGCCTGTACGGCGACGCCGACGAGATCCAGGCGCTGCAGAAGGGCGAGGTGCAGATGCTGGCGCCCTCGCTGTCCAAGTTCGAGGCCTATACCAAGCAGCTGCAGGTGTTCGACCTGCCCTTCCTGTTTGACGACCTCGAAGCCGTTAAGCGCTTCCAGAAGCGTGACAAGAGCCGTGAGCTGCTGCGCTCCATGTCCAAGCAGGGCATCTATGGCCTGGGCTACTGGAACAACGGCATGAAGGTGCTGACCTCCAACCGCGAGCTGCGCAAGCCTGAAGACGCCAAGGGCCTGGCCTTCCGTATCCAGCCGTCCTCCGTGCTCGACGCACAGTTCGGCCTGCTCGGCGCCAAGACCGTGAAAATGCCCTTCGCCGATGCCTTCAAGGCCCTGCAGGCGGGCACCATCCAGGGCACCGAAGGCCCCTGGTCGAACATCGCCAGCCAGAAGGTCGACACCGTTCAGCCGTTCATCATGGAAACCAACCATGGCTCGCTGAACTACATGCTGATCACCAGCCACAAGTTCTGGATCAGCATTCCCTACGAGACCCGCACCGAGCTGGAAGCCATCATCGAGGAAGTCACCTTCGCGGTGAACAAGGATGCCGAGGCGATGAACCTGAAGGACCGCGAGCGCGTCATCGCCGCCGGCAAGACCAAGGTCGTCACCCTCACCCCCGAGGAGCGCGATGCCTGGCGCCAGGCCCTGATGCCGCTGTGGAAAACCTACGAAGCGGAGATCGGCGCCGACGTGCTGCGCGCCGCCCAGACCGTCAACCGCAAGCGCTGATCGGTCTATAGCCACAACGCGCGCGGGTGTTTCCCGCGCGCGCTTTGCGGGACACTGGCAGGGTTCCAGCGACAAGGAGCCCGCAATGAGCGCCAGCGAAGAGAAGTTTACCCGCCAGACCCTGCTCGACGTCCAGACCCTGACGCCGAGCCTGTTCACCCTGCGCACCACCCGTGACCCCGGCTTCCGCTTCCGCGCCGGCCAGTTCGCCCGCTTGGGCGTGACCAAGGCCGATGGCAGCACCGTGTGGCGCGCCTATTCCATGGTATCTGCGCCCCATGACGAGCACCTGGAGTTCTTCTCCATCGTGGTGCCCGGCGGCGAGTTCACCAGCGAGCTGAGCCGCCTCGCCGAGGGCGACACCCTGCTGATCGACAAGCAGGCCTTCGGCTTCCTCACCCTCGACCGCTTCATCGACGGCCGTGACCTCTGGCTGCTGGCCACCGGCACCGGTGTCGCGCCCTTCCTCTCGATCCTCCAGGACCTGGAGGTGTGGCAGCGCTTCGAGCGCATCCTGCTGGTGTACAGCGCACGGCACGAAAGCGAGCTGGCCTACCAGCCGCTGATCGCCGGGCTCAAGGAGCTGGAGCACCTGGAAGGCGTCGCCGACAAGCTGACCTATATCCCCGTGGTCACCCGCGAGCAGGTACCGGGTGCGCTGAACGGGCGCATCACCACGCTGATCGAGAACGGTGAGCTGGAGCGTGCCGCCGGCCTGGCGCTGACCCCCGAGCATTCGCGGGTGATGCTCTGCGGCAACCCGCAGATGATCGAAGACACTCGCGCCGTGCTGAAGGCCCGCGACATGAACCTGGCCCTGACCCGCAAGCCCGGGCAGGTGGCGGTGGAGAATTATTGGTAGAAGACGTTGGCCCAGCGAGCGTTCGTAGGATGGGTAGAGCCGTGCGAAACCCATGCTGGCAGCCCGGCACCTAAGTCGTGCCGTACTTCGTATCGATGGGTTTCGCTTCGCTCTACCCATCCTACGGCGGCGCTTTTGCTCGGCGCGGGCTTCACATCTCCACATCCCCTCGATTCGCACAGCCGCCGTCGCAACGGCCGGGGCAGCTGCAGCCGGTGCTGCTGCGCCCGGTGGCGCGTTCCATGCGCCGGGCCACGGGGTCGTCGTCGGCGAAGGGCAGCATTGTGGCTTCGTCGATTTGCCGCTGGCTCTTGCCACCCAGGCTGAACTGGGTGGCGACGTAGAAGAACACCAGGGTGCCCAGGGACAGCAGGCCGTAGAAGGTATCCGTGTCCATGCCCGTCTCCTCAGGCCGTGGCGCCGAGCGCGTGCCGTTCGGCCTGGGGCGCCTTCAGGGTGCGCCAGGTGTTGTAGGCCATCAGCAGCATGCCGCTGAGGAAGAACACCCCGCCGATGAAGCGCACCAGGAAGCCCGAGTGGCTGGCCTCCAGGGATTCGACGAAGGAGTAGGTGAGGGTGCCGTCGTCGTTGATGGCGCGCCACATCAGGCCCTGGGTGATGCCGTTGACCCACATCGAGGCGATGTAGAGCACGGTGCCGATGGTGGCCAGCCAGAAGTGCGTGTTGATCAGGCCGACGCTGTACATGCGCTCGCGACCGAAGATCTTCGGGATCAGGTGGTAGAGCGAGCCGAAGGTGATCATCGCCACCCAGCCGAGGGCGCCGGCGTGCACGTGGCCGATGGTCCAGTCGGTGTAGTGGGAGAGGGCGTTGACCGTCTTGATCGCCATCATCGGCCCCTCGAAGGTGGACATGCCGTAGAAGGCCAGCGAGACGATGAGGAAGCGCAGGATCGGGTCGTCGCGCAACTTATGCCAGGCACCGGAGAGGGTCATCATGCCGTTGATCATGCCGCCCCAGCTGGGCGCCAGGAGGATGATCGACATCGCCATGCCCAGGCTCTGGGCCCAGTCCGGCAGGGCGGTGTAGTGCAGGTGGTGCGGGCCGGCCCAGATGTATAGGGTGATCAGCGCCCAGAAGTGAACGATGGACAGGCGGTAGGAGTAGACCGGGCGCCCGGCCTGTTTGGGGATGAAGTAATACATCATCCCGAGGAAGCCGGTGGTGAGGAAGAAGCCCACCGCGTTGTGCCCGTACCACCACTGCACCATGGCATCGGTGGCGCCGCTGTACAGCGGGTAGGACTTGAACCAGCTCACCGGGATGGCCATGTGGTTGACCACGTGGAGCATGGTGGTGACCAGGATGAAGGCGCCGAAGAACCAGTTGCCCACATAGATGTGCGGGGTGCTGCGCTTCATCACCGTGCCGAAGAACACCACCGCGTAGGCGACCCAGACGATGCCCATCCACACGGCGCCGGTGAATTCCACCTCGGCGTATTCCTTGGTGGTGGTCAGGCCCTGGGGCAGGGTGACCAGCAGGCAGACGATCAGCGCCTGCCAGCCCCAGAAGGTGAAGGCCGCCAGGCCGTCGCCGAACAGTCGCGCCTGGCAGGTGCGCTGCACGGTGTAGTAGCTGGTGGCGAACAGCGCGCTGCCGCCGAAGGCGAAGATCACCAGGTTGGTGTGCAGCGGGCGCAGGCGGCCGAAGCTGGTCCAGGGCAGGTCGAGATTGAGCTGCGGCCAGACCAGTTGGGCGGCGATGAACACGCCCAGGCCCATGCCGACCACGCCCCAGACGACGGTCATGATCGCGAACTGACGAACCACCCGGTAGTTGTAGGTGGGCTCCTGTGTTGCAGTGCTCATGGCGAAACCTTTCGATTGCAAGGAAGGGGGTGCCAGTACGGGGGCTGGCAGGGTCGTCACTCTAGGAAGGCGAGCCAAAACAAAACAGGCTCAGATCATTGAGGTTTTTGGGTATCAGATCAGGGCCGATCGGATGGCTGACAGATGGAGCAAGGCCGCCAGGCGATGCTCATCTGATCCGGTTTTAGATCGCGCATCTGCGGCTGTTTCTGCTGCGCGGGTCCGCCCATAGTTGCACCTCGTTGTTCCGCCCCCGGTGCAGGGGCGGATGCCTGACCCGAGGAGCCTTGCATGTATCGATACGACGACTACGACCACGCGCTCGTGCGTGAGCGCGTGGCGCAGTTCCGCGACCAGGTGGCGCGGCGCATGAGCGATGAGCTGAGCGAGGAGGAGTTCCTCCCGCTACGCCTGCAGAACGGCCTGTACATGCAGAAGCACGCCTACATGCTGCGCGTGGCCATCCCCTACGGCACCCTGGCGTCGGGCCAGCTGCGCACCCTGGCCGGCATCGCCCGCGACCACGACCGCGGCTACGGCCACTTCACCACGCGGCAGAACATCCAGTTCAACTGGATCGAGCTGGCCGAGGTGCCGGACATCCTCGAACGCCTGGCGGAGGTGGAGATGCACGCCATCCAGACCTCCGGCAACTGCGTGCGCAACATCACCACCGAAGCCTTCGCCGGGGTGGCCGCCGACGAGCTGCTGGATCCGCGCCCGCTGGCGGAAATCCTCCGCCAGTGGTCCACCATCAACCCCGAGTTCCTCTTCCTGCCGCGCAAGTTCAAGATCGCCATCTCCGCTTCCGGGGAAGACCGCGCGGCCATCCAGATGCACGACATCGGCCTCTACCTGTACCGCGACGCGGCGGGCGAGATGTGCCTGCGGGTGCTGGTGGGGGGCGGCCTGGGGCGCACGCCGATCCTCGGGTTGCAGATCCGCGACGGCCTGCCCTGGCAGCACCTGCTGTCCTACGTCGAGGCCATCCTGCGGGTGTACAACCGCCACGGCCGGCGCGACAACAAGTACAAGGCGCGGATCAAGATCCTGGTCAAGGCGCTGGGTATCGAGGCCTTCTCCCGCGAAGTGGAGGCTGAGTGGAAGCACCTGCGCGACGGCCCGGCCCAGCTCACCGCCGATGAGTACCAGCGGGTGGCCGCGGCCTTCGATGCGCCGGTGTACGAAACCCTCGACGACGTCGACCTGAATTTCGGCAGCCAACTGGCCAGCGACCCGGCCTTCGCCCGCTGGTGCTTGCGCAACCTGCAGCCGCACAAGGTGCCCGGCTATGCCGCCGTGGTGCTCTCCACCAAGCCCGGGGTCGACGCGCCGCCGGGTGACGTCACCGCCGCGCAGATGGAGGCCGTGGCCGATTGGGCGGACGCGTTCGGCTTCGGCGAGATACGCATCGCCCATGAACAGAACCTGGTGCTGCCCGATGTGCGCAAGCGCGACCTGCACGCGCTCTGGTCGCGGGCGGTGGCCGTTGGCCTGGCCACGCCGAACATCGGCCTGCTGACCGACATCATCGCCTGCCCTGGCGGCGACTACTGCGCCCTGGCCAACGCCAAGTCGATCCCCATCGCCCAGGCCATCCAGCAGCGTTTCGAAGACCTCGACTACCTGCACGACCTGGGCGAGCTGAGCCTGAACATCTCCGGCTGCATGAACGCCTGCGGCCACCACCACATCGGCAACATCGGCATCCTCGGTGTGGATAAGGGCGGCAGCGAGTGGTACCAGATCACCCTCGGCGGCGCCCAGGGCATGGCCGCCGCGCTGGGCAAGGTGATCGGCCCCTCGTTCAGCGCCGCCGAAGTCCCGGAGGTGATCGAGCGCATCGTCGCCACCTATGTGGATTACCGCGAGCTGGAGGAGCGCTTCGTCGACACCGTCGGGCGCATCGGCATCGAGCCTTTCAAGGAACGGGTCTACGTGCGTGAGCAGGTGCCGGCATGAACAACCTCATCCGCCTGCTCGACGATGAACCGCAACTGATCGCGGACGACCCCTGGACCCTGGTGCGCGAGGCGGGCGAGGCGCTGCCCGACGGGCGGCTGATCCTGCCGCTGGCCCTGTGGCGCGAGCGTGATGGCCGGGACGGCCTGCTGCTGCAACCGGACGACGAGGTGGAGGCGCTGGGGCCGCTGCTGACCGATGCGCTGCCGCTGATCGCCGTGGACTTCCCCAGCTTCCGCGACGGCCGCGGCTACAGCCAGGCCTACCTGCTGCGCAGCCGCCTGGGCTGGCACGGCGAGCTGCGCGCGGTGGGCGATGTGCTGCGCGACCAGCTCTCGCACATGCGCCAGTGCGGCTTCGATGCCTTTGCCGTGCGTGAGGACAAATCCGTCGTCGACGCGCTCAAGGGGCTGGCCGGGGTCAGCGTGCTCTATGGGCGTTCGGTGATCGAGCCGCGGCCGCTGTTCCGGCGGCGCTAAGCAAGGTCGTACACGATTAGTAAAAATTCCCCGATTAAACGGCGTGCATTCATGTCCTAGGATGCACGTCCGTTTTTTTGATCCGGAACCCAATGGACAGCGACAGTTGTAAACCACCCCCGAGTACCCCGGGCGTGGCCCCTTCCTCCCCCGGCGCCAGCGCGCGCCAGACCCGAGCGTGGCAGCGTGCCGCGCGATCTTCCCGCATGCCGAACCGCCTGCCGCGCCCCGTTAGCGCCGATGCAGCCTTCGCGCCTGCCCGTCTTTCGCCCGGGAGTGCCTGAGCATGGAATGGATAGCCGACCCCACCGCCTGGCTGGGCCTGCTGACGCTGATCGTGCTGGAGATCGTCCTCGGCATCGACAACCTGGTGTTCATCGCCATCCTCGCTGACAAGCTGCCCCCCGAGCAGCGTGACCGCGCACGCCTGATCGGCCTGTCGCTGGCGTTGATCATGCGCCTGGGCCTGCTGGCCAGTATCTCCTGGCTGGTGACCCTGACCGAACCGCTGTTCGAGGTGTTCGGCCAGGCCTTCTCCGGCCGTGACCTGATCATGCTGTTCGGCGGTGTGTTCCTGTTGTTCAAGGCCACCATGGAGTTGCACGAGCGCATCGAGGGCCATACCCACCACCAGGGCGGCAGCCGCACCTACGCCATGTTCTGGCCGGTGGTGGCGCAGATCGTCGTGCTCGACGCGGTGTTCTCCCTGGACGCGGTTATCACCGCCGTCGGCATGGTCGAGCACCTGGAAGTGATGATGATCGCCGTGATCATCTCCATCGGCCTGATGATCGTCGCCAGCAAGCCGCTGACCGCCTTCGTCAACGCCCACCCCACGGTGATCATGCTGTGCCTGGGCTTCCTGATGATGATCGGCTTCAGCCTCACCGCCGAAGGCCTGGGTTTCCATATTCCCAAGGGCTACCTGTATGCGGCCATCGGTTTTTCGATCCTCATCGAGATGGCCAACCAGACGGTGCGCTGGCGACGCAAGCGCAAGCTGCAGGGCAGCCGTGGCCTGCGTGAGCGCACCGCCCACGCGGTGCTGCGCCTGCTCGGCGGCCGTGGCGTGGACGCTGGCGAGGTGGGCGACGACATCGCCGACATGCTCAAGGACGGCGAGGGCGACACCGCGGTGTTCGACCGCCGCGAGCGGGTGATGATCAGCGGCGTGCTGCACCTGGCCGAGCGTTCGATCCGCACCGTGATGACCGACCGCGCACGGGTCAACCGCATCGACCTGGGCGAGACCCGCGAGCAGATCCACCAGGCCCTGCTGCAGGCGCCCCACTCGCGCCTGGTGGTGATCCGCGATGGCGCGGTGGACGAGCCCCTGGGCTACCTGCACAAGAAGGAGCTGTTCAAGGAGCTGCTGCGTGGCGAGGAGCCGGACCTGGAATCCCTGCTGCGCGCGCCGGTCAACCTGCCCGAGAGCGTGTCGGTGCTGGGGGCCCTGGAGCAGATGCGCGAGGCCTCCACCCACATCGCCTTCGTGGTCAACGAGTTCGGCGGCTTCGAGGGCCTGGTGACCATGACCGACATCCTCGAGTCCATCGCCGGCCAGTTGCCCGACGCCAGTGAGAGCGAAGGCCCGGACATCGAGCCGAGCGCGGGGGGCTACAAGGTCAGCGGTGCGGTGAACCTCGCTGTGTTGCGTGAGCGCCTGGGCTTCCGCGCCCGTCCCACGGACGACTACCAGACCCTGGCGGGCCTGGCCATGAGCCTGCTGGACCGCCTGCCCATGGTGGGCGACCGCCTCGAGGTGGAAGGCTGGGAACTGCAGGTGACCGAGGTGCGCGAGCGCCGGGTCAACCGCCTGCTGCTGAGGCCGGTCGACGAGACGGGCTGAGCCTGAAACGAAAACGGCGCCGCGAGGCGCCGTTTTCATATGAGCTTCGCGGGTTTCACCCGCCCTACGAAGGGCGTTCCCCGTTGGTAGCCCGTGCTTCAGCGCGGGGAGCGGAGTGGCCGGAGGTCCCGGGCTGAAGCCTGGGCTACGGGGGCATGAAACAAGAACGGCGCCCGTGGGCGCCGTTCTTCATCGCTGCAATCCGCTCAGGGTTGCTGCTTGTCCTGCTGCTGCGATTTGAGCAGGTCGCGGATTTCGGTCAGCAGCACTTCCTCCGGGGTGGGGACCGGCGGGGCGGAGGGGGCTACGGCTTCTTCGCGCTTGAGTTTGTTGATGGCCTTCACGCCCATGAAGATGGCGAAGGCGACGATGACGAAGTCGAGCACGGTCTGGATGAACTTGCCGTAGCTCAGCACCACCGCCGGGATATCGCCCTGGGCGGCCTTGAGGGTGATGGCCAGGTCAGTGAAGTCGACGCCGCCGATCAGCAGGCCGATGGGGGGCATGACCACGTCGCCGACGAAGGACGAGACGATCTTGCCGAAGGCCGCACCGACGATGATGCCCACCGCCATGTCGACCACGTTGCCTTTCACCGCGAAGGCTTTGAATTCGTTCAATAGGCTCATGTACCGCTCCCCTGGGTCTGGTTATGGGCTGAAAGTGTAACCGAGTGTTCTGACCCTGCCATCTCAGCGATGTTGCGGTTCCATGTGCCGGTACAGGCTGCAGAAATCGGCGTGGACGCGGCTGTCCACCGGTTTTTCCACCCTCACGCCGGTGGCGGGGTAGCGGTTCAGCAATACCTTCGGCCGCACCGGGCGCGGGTAGAAACCGCCGCCGCAGTTGGGGCAGACGTTCTCCAGGCGCTCGGCACAGGCGGCGCAGAAGGTGCACTCGAAGGAGCAGATGCGTGCATCGGTGCTCGATGGCGGCAGGGGGCGGGAACAGGCTTCACAGCTAGGGCGCAGCTCCAGCATCGGGGGTTCTCCTCGGTCAGGCGGACCATCCTAGTGCTTCCAGGGGCCGGCGCACAGCCACGACTGTTCACTGAAAACCTCCCGGTGGTGCATCGGCCGGCGACATCGCGGCTGCTTGGTCTAGCCTCAAGGGAGTTTTCGCCAGTGAGGAGCCCGACCATGCCGCTCGAACATCACCCCCTGGACCGCGAGTTCCCCGAACATCGCGACACTATGCGCGAAATGCTCCAGCACAACGTGCATTTTTCCCGTCTGGCGCAGGAGTACCAGCGCCTCGACGCCCGCATCTATGAAGTGGAGGACGGCAAGCACGCCCTCGATGACCTCGCCCTGCACAGCCTGAAAATGCAGCGGGTGGCCCTGAAGGACGAGATCGCCCAGCTGCTGAAGAGCCATTGAGGCGTTGATCGGCGTCAAAACGGCGGGGGGGCGCGCTGGGTAGTCTGGCGCCCATTTCCCCTTCCGGAGCCGTCGCCATGACCGTCTACGACACCCTTCCCAATGCCGCCCCCGAGCGTGACCGCAAGGCCCTGTACGAGGCGCGCCGCGCCGAAGAACGCACGGCGCGCCTGCGTGAACAGTACGAGCTGCTGGAAAAGCGCATCGGCCGCATCGAGCAGGGCAGCGAGCCGCTGGACGGTTCCAGCCTCCAGGCCCTGCGCATGCGCCGCGATGGCCTGCTACAGAACCTGCAGGCGCTCAAGGCACCGGAGCGCAAGGAAGGCTGCTGCGGCTGCGGGCGCGCCTGCAAGGGTTGATCCGCTATCATGCGGGCTTTCGTCTGACGGAGTCCGCTGATGGCCAAGGCCAAGCGCATGTACGGCTGCACCGAGTGCGGCTCGACCTTCCCCAAATGGGCCGGCCAGTGCGGCGATTGCGGGGCCTGGAACACCCTGGTTGAAACCGTCATCGACGGCGCTGCGCCCCCCAGCGGGCGCGCCGGCTGGGCCGGTGGCCAGGCGCAGATCAAGACCCTGGCCGAAGTCAGCGTCGAGGAAATGCCGCGCTTTTCCACCGCCTCCGCCGAGCTCGACCGCGTGCTCGGTGGTGGCCTGGTGGACGGCTCGGTGGTGCTGATCGGCGGCGACCCCGGCATCGGCAAGTCCACCATCCTGTTGCAGACCCTGTGCAACATCGCCTCGCGCTTCCCCGCGCTCTATGTCACCGGTGAGGAATCCCAGCAGCAGGTCGCCATGCGCGCTCGCCGCCTCGGGCTGCCGGAAGACAAGCTCAAGGTGATGACCGAGACCTGCATCGAAAGCATCATCGCCACCGCCCGGGTGGAGAAGCCCAAGGTGATGGTGATCGACTCCATCCAGACCATCTTCACCGAGCAATTGCAGTCCGCCCCTGGCGGCGTGGCCCAGGTGCGCGAGAGCGCGGCGCTGCTGGTGCGCTATGCCAAGCAGAGCGGCACGGCGATCTTCCTCGTCGGCCACGTGACCAAGGAAGGCGCCCTGGCGGGCCCGCGCGTGCTGGAGCACATGGTCGACACCGTGCTGTATTTCGAGGGCGAGTCCGATGGCCGCCTGCGCCTGCTGCGGGCGGTGAAGAACCGTTTCGGTGCGGTCAACGAGCTGGGCGTGTTCGGCATGACCGACAAGGGCCTGAAGGAGGTTTCCAACCCGTCGGCGATCTTCCTCACCCGTGCCCAGGAAGCGGTGCCCGGCAGCGTGGTCATGGCCACCTGGGAAGGTTCGCGGCCGATGCTGGTGGAGGTGCAGGCCCTGGTGGACACCAGCCACCTGGCCAACCCGCGCCGGGTCACCTTGGGCCTGGACCAGAACCGCCTGGCCATGCTGCTGGCGGTATTGCACCGCCACGGCGGCATTCCCACTCACGACCAGGATGTGTTCCTCAACGTGGTGGGCGGGGTCAAGGTGCTGGAGACGGCGTCCGACCTGGCGCTGATCGCGGCGATCATGTCGAGCCTGCGCAACCGCCCGCTGGAGCATGACCTGTTGGTGTTCGGCGAGGTGGGCCTGTCGGGCGAGGTGCGCCCGGTACCGAGCGGCCAGGAGCGCCTGAAGGAGGCGGGCAAGCACGGCTTCAAGCGCGCCATCGTGCCCAAGGGCAACGCCCCGAAGGAGGCGCCCCCGGGGCTGCGGGTGATTGCGGTGACGCGCCTGGAACAGGCGCTGGATGCCCTGTTCGAGTGACCCCTACTTCTCTACCAGGGCGGCGAGGTCACGTTCCAGCAGGTCCTCGTCGCCGAGGTTGAGTTCCACCAGGCGGCGCAGGTGGGCGATGGAATCCAGGTCGATGTGCTGGCAGACGAAGCCCAGCTGGTCTTTCTGCACGCGGGTCAGCACCACCTCCATGCGCACCTGGGTGTCGCCGCTGAGGCGGACGGTGGCCAGGAACGGCTGGTCGGGGTCGCCGTTCCAGTTGCTCGGGCGCTCCACCAGCAGGCCCTTCAGGGAGATGTCCTGCAGCTCGACGTTCCAGCGACGCTCGTCCTGGGCGATCTCGGTGGCGGCATCGAACGCGATGCGGTGAAAGCGTCGGCGCTCGTTGTCTGTGTCACTCATGGCATGGCTCCTGCTCAATTCACACAACTATAGACAAGGCTCGGGGCTGCCGCTCATCGGGAGCGACGTCGCCACAGCCAGGCGCCGGCGGCACCCAGCAACAGCGCGGCGCCGGCAGCGAGGCCGTATCTGATGGAGTAGAACCCATCGCGCATGGCCTGTTCACGTTCTTCCCACAGGCGGCCGTGGGCGCTTTCGAAGTCCGGCTCCTCGCAGTTCATGCCGAAATTGCCGGCCCATTCCACGAAAGGGCCGTGCTCGACGTACCGCCGGTAGATGGCCTGGGCGCGGGGGAGGTCGCTGTACTGCACCCAGCCGCTGCCCTTGCACAGCACGGCGGCGAAGGCCTGGCTGGTATGGGGCAGGTCGTCGGCGGCGCGCTCGGTGAGGTCGGCGGCGATCCAGCGGTAGTGGTAGCGCAGATTGGGCTGGGCCAGGTTGGCGTTCTGCCGCTGCACTTCGTCCGCGGAAAGCAGCCCGCCGGCCTGCAGCGGGTTCACCTGGGTGAAGGCGAAGTTGCCGCCCAGAACGTGGAAGTCCGGGGACATCTCGTAGCCCAGCAGCTCCATGCCCTGCCGGCGGGCCAGGCGGGCGGCGGTGTAGTAGGCCTCGGCGCGACCGATGCCGGTCCAGCGGCTTTGCGCCTGTTCGCGGGCCTGGCCGTATTCAAGGGCGGCGGCGCGCAGCTCGTCGCTCTCGAAATAGGCCGGGGCTTCGTCGTAGCGGCCTTCGCGCAGCAGGCGGCGGCCCAGCAGCTCGCGCAGGGAGGCGGCCACCGGTTGCGGGCGATAGGCGTCGCGGTCTTCCTGGGTTTGAGGGGGCGGCGCGACGACCTTGGCGTCCACGTAGCCCTTCAGCTCGTCGAGGGTGAGCACCCGCTCGGCCACGGCGGCGGCATCCATCCAGTAGATCTCGCCGCTGCGGTAGAGGTTGTCGAAAGCCTCCAGGTAGTCGCCGCGCTGCAGCGCGAGGATGGCGCTTTCGCCTTCCACCCGGCAACGCGGCGTGATGGTTTCCCACTCCCAGCCGGCGGTGCGCCGGGCGCCCCATTTCTCGTCTTCGGGGAAGGCCTTGGCGGCCCGGGCGTAGGCTTCGGCGGCGCGCGGGGTGTCGCCGGCACGAAGGGCCAGCTTGGCCCGCAACCACCAGGCGAGGCCGCTGTCCCCGGCCTTGGCCAGGAAACGCTCGGCATCGTCGTAGCGACCGACACGGTAGGCGAGCGCGGCGAGGCGGTCGGCGTTGGGCAGTTCGGCGGCGTCGAGGGCCATCAGCAGTTCGGCCAGGTGCTGCTCGCCGTTGGGCTGTTCGTCGTAGAACCAGCCGATCCGGGTGAGCAGGCGCACCGTCAGCAGTTGTTGCACCTCGGGCACCGCCAGCAGCGGCACCAGTTGCTCGTCGGGCATGCGCGCCAGCTCCCCGCTCAGCTGGCGCAGGGAGCTGTAGCCGGTGTTGGAGTGCAGCGTCGCCTGGTTGGCGTAGAGGCGGATGGCCTCGCCCCAGTCGCCGGCCTCCTTGGCCAGCAGGGCTTCCTCGCCCAGGCTGGCGGCGGCCAGCTCCAGCGGGTCGTCGAAGCCCTCGATGGCCAGTGTGCGGGTGAGGCGGAAGGCCTCCCTGGCGGCTTCGGCATTGGCGTGCAGGCGCTGGGTGATTCCCTCGTCGCTGAGCACTTCGTTGCTGGCAGGCAGGAAGCGGCTGCTGGCGGCCAGGGTGCGGCCCATGGAGTAGGCGGCCCAGGTGCTGCGGGTGCGACGCTCGGCGTCCGGCAGCGCGAGGACGCGGCGGAAGTAGTCGACGGCCAGCGCCGGGTCGCCCTGGAAGGCTACGGCGCCGGCGGTGTAGAGGCGGATTTCGGCGGGCAGGTCCTGGCCTTCCGCTTCGGCCCGCTGGGCGTCATCGAGGCCGCGCAGGGCCTGCACGCGCTGCCACATCGCTTCGCCCAGCTCGCTTTTCTCACGCTCGTCACGCTGCTGCAGGTAGGCGCCGTTGTCCTCCTCCCAGCGCGGTACCAGGCTGGCCTCGGTGACCTGCTTGAGCCCGGGGATGGGCGGTGCCAGGCGGCTGATCTCGAAGGCGAAGTTGCCTTCGGGCAGTTCGGCCAGGCTGTTGGCGCGGTCGTCCAGCAGGCGCATAGAGAAGTCCGGGCCGCAGGCCAGGGCGCTGCCGAGCGGCAGGGCGAGGGCGATGGCCAGGGCGAGACGGGCAGGGCGACGCTCAGGGGCGTACATGGATTCCTCCTTGATCGAGTTCGGAGCAGCGGGCCCAGCCCAGCGCACGGCGCTGGCCGGCGGCGAGGTCGGCGGCGGCCTGGCGCTCCAGCACCAGGCCCGTGTCGCTGCGTTGCATGCGGTAGCCGGGCAGGGCGTCGAAGGCCTGGCAGTCCCGGGCGGCGATGTCCAGCCGCTGCGGCAGCGGGCCGGGGGCATTGCCGGTATTGGTGAGGCTGAGTTCGCGCAGGTCATCGTCCCGTGGGCGTTCCACCTGGACGGCCAGTGCCGCCGCCAGGGGCTCGCCCCGGGCCACGGCGCGCAAGGTCGCCAGGGGCCAGGCGCGGCGGTCGCCCGGCAGGGGCAGGCGGAACCAGATGAGCCCGGCGAGGTGGGCGGGGCGTTCATCCCGCAGGCGTTGTACCACGGCGGCGACCTGCTGCGGGTCGGCGCTGAGTTCGCGGCGCTCGCCGGCCAGGTTCAGCGGCGCTTCGCTTTCCACCTGGGCGCCGCTGGCACTGCTGATGAGGCCGGCACCGTAGGCGGGCAAGGCGAGCAGGAAGGGGCGCTCGCTGCGTTCGGCCCAGCGCTGTGCCCAGGCGAACGCCTTGTCGGCATCGAACAGCCCCTGCTCCGGAGCGCTGACGCCGTGGACCTGCAGCACGCTGCCGTCCACCTGGGCCAGCAGTGCGTCAAGCTCCGGGCTGGACAGCCAGGCGGGCAGGGCGGTGATGCCCAGGCGCAGGCCCGGTGGCAGGGCCTGGCGCAGCTCGGCGAGGAAGCGGGTGTAGCCGGGCAGGCGCGCGCTGGCGCAGTCGTGGTCGATCTCCAGCGCCTGGGGGGTGAGGCCGGCGGCCTGCCAGTCGGCCAGCAGCGCGGTGATTTCTTCCCGTGCCCGTTGCGCGTCCAGTTGCGGCAGCTGGCCGTCGAGGCGTACCACCGCTACCAGTGGCCGACCATCGGCGCGCAGCAGCGGGGCGTCGACGCGGATGCGCGACCAGCCGGCACCGGGGTGGGCCTGCAGGGCGAGCACGCGCAGGGTGGAGAAGTCGGCGTGGCTGGCGGCGAGCGCTTCGGCGTGGGCGGGCAGCCATTGGCGCTGCCAGACGTAGAGTTGCTGGTCGAAGGGCAGGGACGCCTCTTCGCGGCAGCCGCCGGTCAATGCGAGTAGAAAGAAGAGGGCCGCGATCCAGCGGCGGGGGAGGCCGTACATGGTCTTCATCGTGACGTGGCCCGGGCGCGAGGCCCGTTCGCGGCGGATTAGACGCCCAATCCGCAAGGCCGGCAAGGGCTGCCCGCCAACTTCGTCACATCCCCGCAAGCGGCATGGTCATTGGGCGCACGGCAGGGCCGCCTGGTTTGACAGTTCGCCAAGTGTCGCCAAAGCTGCTTAGGCGGATTTACCCCTATTGATGATTGTGGAGTGCAGCTAATGGACAACCGACTGCTGGTCAAAGGCGTGATTGTGGGACTTCTGAGCGTGGGTAGCGTGGCGGCACATGCCGACGCTGCCGGTGGTAACGGCTGCGGCTGGGGCAACATGCTGTTCGAAGGTCAGCGCGGCTTCGCACCGCACTTCCTGGCCACTACCACCAACGGCACCTCGGGTAACGCCACCTTCGGCATGACCTCCGGTACCAACGGCTGCGATGTCGGCGCCAAGATCGGCTACGGCGGCCGCTCGATGCTGGCCATGAACGGCATGCTCGACAACATTGCCGAAGACATGGCCCAGGGCCAGGGCGAAGCGCTGGACGCCTACGCCACCCTGCTGGGTGTGGAGCAGGGCGACCGCGCCCACTTCGCCAAGATCGCCCAGGAGAACTTCTCCACCATCTTCTCCGCCCCGGACGTAACCGGCGAGCAGGTGCTGGCCAACACCCTGGAAGTGATGAGCCGCGACCAGCAACTGGCGCGCTACGCCAAACAGCCGGCCTGATCGGCCGCAGTAAAGAAGAAGCCGGGCGATGCCCGGCTTTTTCATGCCCGGTGATCAGGCGGCTTGGCCGAAATGTCGGGTTGCACCCGACCTACCCATATATTGGACCCAGGGCGCAGGTGGACCTGTGCGGGCGCAGGTGGGCGCAGGTGGGCGTAGGGTGGGCCGGGCGGCGCTCCGCTTCAGCCCACCGCTTTCCCTGTCCTCCACTCCGCCTGGTGGAGGTAAAAAGCGACCTGCATCCCACTCAGCGGTCATGCCCATGCACGGGGGCTGGCAGGGCACACTCCATGCCCCGGATAGACCCCGTCCGACCACCCCGGCGACAGTGGCCGAAGGCTCTAGACCAAGGTCTGACTTCAGTTTCGCCGGGGAGCGGCTAAGCTTGTGCGGCAGCTTGTCTGTCTATCCATTCGGAGTTCCCTATGAACAATAACAATAGCGTCACGCGCCACCTGCCCTGGGCAGTGCTGGCGGTGGTCGGCGCATGTGCCTTGGGTGTGGTCGCACTACGCCGCGGCGAGGCGATCAACGCCTTGTGGATCGTGGTCGCAGCCGTTGCCCTTTACCTTGTCGCTTACCGCTACTACAGCCTGTTCATCGCCACCAAGGTGATGCAGCTGGACCCGACCCGCGCGACCCCCGCGCTGCTCAACAACGACGGCCTGGACTACGTCCCGACCAACAAGCACATCCTCTTCGGTCACCACTTCGCCGCCATCGCCGGCGCCGGCCCGCTGGTGGGCCCGGTACTTGCGGCGCAGATGGGCTACCTGCCCGGCACGCTCTGGCTGATTGCCGGCGTGGTGCTCGCCGGTGCGGTGCAGGACTTCATGGTCCTGTTCATCTCCACCCGTCGCAACGGCCGCTCCCTGGGCGAGCTGGTGCGTGAGGAGATGGGCCAGATACCCGGCACCATCGCGCTGTTCGGCGCCTTCCTGATCATGATCATCATCCTCGCGGTGCTCTCGCTGATCGTGGTCAAGGCCCTGGCCGAGAGCCCCTGGGGCATGTTCACGGTGATGGCGACCATCCCCATCGCGATGTTCATGGGCATCTACATGCGCTACATCCGCCCGGGCCGTATCGGCGAGATTTCGCTGGTGGGCGTGGTGCTGTTGCTGCTGTCGATCTGGCTCGGTGGCCAGGTGGCCGCCGACCCGGTCTGGGGCCCGGCCTTCACCTTCACCGGCGTGCAGATCACCTGGATGCTGATCGGCTACGGTTTCGTCGCCGCCGTGCTGCCCGTGTGGCTGGTGCTGGCGCCCCGTGACTACCTGTCGACCTTCCTCAAGATCGGCACCATCATCGCCCTGGCCATCGGCATCCTGGTGACCATGCCCGAGCTGAAAATGCCGGCGCTGACCCAGTTCGTCGACGGCACCGGCCCGGTGTGGAAGGGCGGCCTGTTCCCCTTCCTGTTCATCACCATCGCCTGTGGCGCGGTTTCCGGCTTCCATGCGCTGATCAGCTCCGGCACTACGCCCAAGCTGCTGGCCAACGAATCCCATGCCCGTTATATCGGCTACGGCGGCATGCTGATGGAATCCTTCGTCGCCATCATGGCCATGGTCGCCGCCTCGGTGATCGAGCCGGGCGTGTACTTCGCCATGAACAGCCCGCCGGCCGTAGTCGGCACCGACGTCGCCAGCGTGGCGGCCACCGTCAGCAACTGGGGCTTCACCATCACCCCGGAAGTGCTGGAGGCCACCGCCCGTGACATCGGCGAGCACACCATCCTGGCCCGTGCCGGTGGTGCGCCGACCCTGGCCGTGGGCATCGCGCAGATCCTCCACCAGGTGTTGCCGGGCGAGAACACCATGGCGTTCTGGTACCACTTCGCGATCCTCTTCGAGGCGCTGTTCATCCTCACCGCGGTGGACGCCGGTACCCGTGCCGGGCGCTTCATGCTGCAGGACCTGCTGGGCAACTTCGTGCCGGCGCTGAAGCGCACCGAGTCCTGGACCGCCAACGTCATCGCCACCGCCGGCTGCGTGGCCATGTGGGGCTGGCTGCTGTACCAGGGCGTGATCGACCCATTGGGCGGCATCAACACCCTGTGGCCGCTGTTCGGCATCTCCAACCAGATGCTCGCCGGTATCGCCCTGATGCTCGGCTGCGTGGTGCTGATCAAGATGAAGCGCCAGCGCTACGTCTGGGTCACTCTGGTGCCGGCCACCTGGCTGCTGATCTGCACCACCACCGCGGGCCTGATCAAGCTGCTCGACCCGAACCCGGCGGTGGGCTTCCTGGCCCTGGCCAAGAAGTACAGCGACGCCGCCGACGCCGGCCAGATCCTGGCCCCGGCCAAGGACATGGCGCAGATGCAGCACGTGATCTTCAACGCCTACACCAACTCGACCCTGACCGTGCTCTTCCTCTTCGTGGTCCTCAGCATCCTGTTCTATGCCATCAAGGTGGGACGCAGTGCCTGGGCCAAGCCGGAGCGCACCGACAAGGAATCGCCCTTCCAGCCGATCCCGGATGCCTGAGGAGTGAACGCGCATGTTCAATGACCTGAGCCGCATGGGTAAGTACCTGGGGCAGGCCGCGCGCATGCTGGTCGGCATGCCCGACTACGACAACTACGTCGAGCACATGCGGGGCAAGCACCCGGACAAGCCGGTGATGAGCTACGAGGAGTTCTTCCGCGAGCGCCAGGAAGCGCGTTACGGAGGCGGCAAAGGACGACCCATCCGCTGCTGTTAAACGTGCTTCGCCAGGCTGCTGCGCTCGCGACGCCTGGCGAGACAGGTTGACAGTTACCCACGCGCCACGACTCGTCGTGGCGCGTGTCTTTTGGAGACCACGATGTACCCGACACCCATCCCCGTCACCGTGCTCAGCGGCTTTCTCGGCGCCGGCAAGACCACGCTGCTCAAGCACATCCTCAAGGCCGAGCACGGCCTGAAGATCGCGGTGATCGAAAACGAATTCAGCGAGACGCCCATCGACGGCCAACTGCTCGGCAGCGAGCCGGTGCAGGTGATGACCCTGGCCAACGGCTGCGTCTGCTGCTCCATCCACGTCGAGCTGGAGAAGGCCCTGTACCTGTTGCTGGAGCGCCTGGACGCCGGCGAGCTGGCCTTCGACCGGCTGGTGATCGAGTGCACCGGCCTGGCCGACCCGGCACCCGTGGCGCAGACCTTCTTCGCCGACGAGGAGCTCTGCGAGCGCTACGTGCTGGACGGCATCATCACCCTGGTGGACGCCGCCAACGCCGAGCGCCACCTGGCCGAGACCATCGCCCAGGCCCAGGTCGGTTTCGCCGATCGCATCCTGGTGAGCAAGCGCGACCTGGTGGACGACGCTCACTTCGAGGCCCTCAGCCAGCGGCTGTCGCGGATCAACCGCCGTGCGCCGATCCGTGTGGTCGACCACGGCCGCATCGACTTGGCCGAGCTGCTCGACGTGCGCGGCTTCAACCTCAACGCCGACATCGGCTCCGGCCTGAGCCTGCGCCCGCTGACCCCGGCCGGCTCCACCGACCGAATTTCCACCCTGGTGCTGAAGAGCGACAAGGCGCTGGACCTCGACAAGCTCAGCACCTTCATGGAAGGCCTGCTGGAAGAGCACGGCAATGCACTGCTGCGCTACAAGGGCGTGCTGGATATCGCCGGCGAGGACCGGCGCATGGTGTTCCAGGGGGTGCTGCGCCTCTACGGCTTCGACTGGGACAGCGAGTGGGCGGAGGGCGAGTCGCGCGAGAGCGTGATCGTGTTCATTGGCGATGGCTTGCCGGAGGAGCGCATCCGCGCCGGTTTCGCCGAGGTGCAGGCCTGAAAGGGTGACTCGCAGGGTTGGAATGCAGATGAAAAGTAAATAGAATCACTCGCATTTGATTCCATTTACCCCTCCGGCGTGCCACCCATGAACGATGCAGTCGCGGCACCCGAACCCTGTCTCAATACCCTCTACCGCGAACACCGCAGCTGGCTGGAAAGCTGGCTGCGGCGGCGCCTGGGCAACGCCTGGGATGCTGCGGACCTGACCCAGGACACCTTCGTCCGCGTGCTCGCCGCCCACCAGGACAAACCGCTGCCGCGCCTGCAGGAGCCACGGGCCTACCTGCTCACCGTCGGCAAGCGCCTGCTGATCAACCACCACCAGCGCCGCAGCCTGGAACGCGCCTACCTGGACGCCCTGGCCAGCCTGCCGGAGGCGCAAGCGCCTTCGCCCGAACAGCGCTGGCTGCTGCTGGAAACCCTGCAGGCGCTGGACGAACTGCTCGACGGCCTGCCGCTGGCGGTGCGCCGCGCCTTCCTCTGGTCGCAGCTCGAAGGCCTCGACTACGCCAGCATCGCCCTGCGCCTGGAGGTATCCGAACGCACGGTAAAGCGCTACATGGCCAAGGCCTACGAGCACTGCCTGCTGGTGGACCTGTGAGTGCCCAACCCTCGGCCCAGGCGCGCCAGGTGGCGCGGGAAGCGGCGCACTGGCTGACGCTGCTGGAGTCCGGCGGCGCCCGCGAGGCCGACCATGCCGAATTGCAACGCTGGCGGGCCCGCAGCGGCGACCACGAACAGGCCTGGCAGAAGGCCCAGGCGTTGCGCCAGCGCTTCGCCCAATTACCCGGCGCCCTGGCGTTGGCCAGCCTCGACCGCCCGGACCTGGGGCGGCGCACCACTCTCAAGCGCATGCTCGCTCTCGGCGCCCTGGCACCCGCCGGCTGGCTCGCCTGGCGGCAGATGCCCATCGCCAACTGGAGCGCCGACCTGCGCACCGCCACCGGCGAGCGTCGTTCGCTGGAGCTGCCCGACGGCACGCGCCTGCAGCTCAACACCGCCAGCGCGGTGAACCTGGATTTCACCGACGGTCGCCACCAACTCGCCCTGGTCGACGGCGAAATCGCCCTGGACGGCGCCAGCGAGTTGCAGGTGCAGACCCGCGATGGTCGCCTGCAGGCCTCGGGCGCGCGCTTCTGCGTGCGCCAGTTCGACCACGGCTGCCTGGTGTCGGTGGCGCGCGGCACGGTGCGGCTGGAGCCTGTCCAGGGCATGCCGGTCACCCTGCAGGCGGGCCAGCGTGCCGGCCTGGGCGCTTCCGCTGTGGGCCGGGTGGAAGCCTTCGACACCCGCCAGCCCGACTGGCAGCAGGGTGTGCTGATCGTCGAGAACCGTGGCCTGGGTGCAGTGCTGCGCGAGCTGGATCGCTACCGACCCGGCGTGCTGCGCTGGGACCCGGCGCTGGAAACCCTCGCCGTGACCGGCACCTTCCGTCTGGAAGACACCGACAAGGCCCTGGCCCTGCTGGCCGCCAGCCTGCCCATCGAGCTGCACTACCGCACCCGCTACTGGGTGTCGCTGGTGCCACGGCAATCGCCTGCATGAGGGCTGTCCCCTTTTTTCGGCTCGCCTGTCATCACTGGCAATAGAACGAAAAAGAGAGCCTTTCGATGTCTGCAGTCCTTTCCTTCCGTCCCTGCGCGATGCCTCTGCTTCTGGCCCTGGGCTGTGCCGGCCTGTCTGCCGCCAGTTGGGCCGACGACGGTGCGCGCCGCAGCTACCAGATCCCCGCCGGCAGCCTCGGCGCAGCGCTGACCCGTTTCGCTGGCGAGGCGGGCGTCAGCCTGTCCGTCGACCCGTCTCTGGTCTCCGGGCGCAGCAGTGCCGGCTTGAACGGCGACTTCGCCGTGGAGGAGGGCTTCTCCCGTCTGCTCCAGGGCTCCGGCTTGATGCTGCAGCCGGCCGGCGAGGGCAGCTACACCCTGCTGCCGGTGCCCGACCAGGGCGGCAACGTGCAGCAGCTGCAGCCGATCGCCATCACCGGGCAGGGCAGCGGCGCCAGCGCCGATCACTACGCCGGCGGCCAGGTTTCCCGTCGTGGCGGGCTGGGCATGCTGGGCGAGCGGGATTTCATGGAGACGCCCTTCAACCTCACCTCCTACACCAGCGAGGCGGTAAAGAACCAGCAGGCCCGCACCCTCGCCGACGTGGTCGCCAGCGACCCCTCGGTGCGCAGCACCAACCCCTCCGCCGGGCGCTTCGAGCAGTTCTCCATCCGGGGCTACAGCCTGTACAACAGTGACGTTGCCTATGGCGGCCTCTACGGCGTATTGCCCACCTATTCCATCGACATGGAGATGGTCGAGCGGGTCGACATCCTCAAGGGCCCGGGCGCGCTGCTCGGCGGCCTGGCACCCAACGGCAGCGTCGGCGGCAGCGTGAATATCGAACCCAAGCGCGCGGGTGACGAACCGACCACCGAGTTCACCGCCCTGCACGCGTCTTCCGGCCAGTTGGGCGGGCACGTGGACATCGGCCGGCGCTTCGGCGACGACCAGCGCTTCGGCCTGCGCTTCAACGGCGTGAAGCAATCCGGCGACACCGAGTGGGACCACCAGAGCCTGGAGCGTGATTCCGCCGTGCTGGGGCTGGACCTGCGCGCCGAGCGGGTGCGCCTGTCCCTCGACCTGGGCCGCCAGGAGCGCGATGTCGACGGACCCATGGAACGGGTCGGCCTCAACGCCGGGGTCAAGGTGCCGGACGCCGAAGACATCCACCACAACTTCGCCCAGCCCTGGACCTACTCCCGGGCCAAGGACACCTTCGGCGCCCTGCGGGGCGAATACGATTTGAGCGAGTCGCTGATGCTCTACGCCGCCGCCGGTGCGCGCCGGGGCGACTACGACTTCCTCCGCCATGCGGTGCAGCTGACCAATGACGCCGGGCGCTTCGTGGTCAGCCCGCGGGCCTTCCAGCGTGAGGAGGAGGTGCGCACCGCCACGGTGGGCCTGCGCAACTGGTTCTCCACGGGCTCGGTGGGGCACACCCTCAACCTCAGCCTCAACCGTTTCGACATGACCTTCGACAACAGCGGCGCGCGCTACGCCAATGGCGTGAGCAACCTGTTCGACCCGGTGACCCTGCCGGTGCCGCTCACGCCCACGGCCGCCGACAACCCGACCCACACCGAGAGCGTGCTCTCCAGCCTGGCGCTGGCCGACACCCTGAGCTTCGCCGACGACCAGGTGCTGCTGACCCTGGGCGCGCGTCTGCAGCGGGTTGAAGTGGACAGCTCCGAGCCGGGCGAGCCCGACCAGCGTTATGACGAAAGCGCCACCTCGCCGGCCTTGGGCGTGGTCTGGCGCACCACCGAGGCACTGTCGCTCTACGCCAACTACATGGAAGGCCTGACCCAGGGCCAGACCGCCCCGGAGACGGCCAACAACGCCGGCCAGGTATTCGCGCCCTACCGCAGCAAGCAGGTGGAGGCAGGCATCAAGTACGACATGGGCAGCCTCGTCACCACCCTCAGCCTGTTCCGCATCGAGAAGCCCGCCTACTACACCGAGAACGGCTACCTGCGCCCCGATGGCGAGCAACGCAACCAGGGCCTGGAGCTGAACCTATTCGGCGAACCGCTGGAAGGCGTGCGCGTACTGGGCGGCGCCATGCTGCTGGACGCCGAACTGACCCGCACCGCCAATGGCACCAACGACGGCAACCGCGCCATCGGCGCGCCCATCCTCAATGCCAACCTCGGCCTGGAATGGGACCTGCCCCAGGTGCAGGGGCTGACCCTCACCGCGCGGGCCATCCACACCGGCGCCCAGTACCTGGACCAGGCCAACACCCAGAAGGCCGACGCCTGGCAGCGCTACGACCTGGGCGCGCGCTACGCCTTCGCCGTGGGCGAGACGGACGTGACCCTGCGTGCCAGCGTGGAGAACGTCATGGACAAGGCCTACTGGGCCTCCGCCAACGTCCCCGACGGCACCGCCACCGGCCTCACCCTCTCCACCCCACGCACCTGGCTGGTGTCGGCGACCCTGGGGTTCTGATGGCCGCCTTCCCGGGCTGAAGCCCGGGCTACGGCCGGTATTCTTAGAGCGTAGGGTGGGCTTCAGCCCACCATCGGAGCTGCCGGCAACCCCCCTGGTGGATGGAAAAAGCGCCATCCACCCTACACCCCGACGTACCCCGTGCCGGTAGGGGCGAACTCATTCGCCAAGGGCCGCCGGCACGTTGTGTCCGGCAAGTGTAGGGTGGACCACGCTTCACCGGTCCACCGCAGCGGAGCCCGGTTCGGCTCCGCTGGTGGATGAAAAGAGCGCCATCCACCCCCGAGATACCCCGTGCCTGTAGGGGCGAATTCATTGGCTCTGTCTGCGTTAGCTGTTGTGGTTTTAAAGCAAGCGCTCAAGCACAGTCCTTTCCGGGCGTCCAAGGGTTTATGCCACATCCACCGCATGGGTTTCGCTTCGCTCTACACCATCCTACGAAAGCCCGTGCGCACCACGTGGTGATGCGCTGGACGAAGAAAGTTGGAGCAGCCGCCAACGCCCCTCCAGGAGGCCGAACGCAGTCGTTGCGCCGGGGGACGAGCGGCATGGATGCCGCGAGAGGCGCGCCAGGCCATGGATGGCCCATCGCGCCGGCCCCCAGACGACGCTTGCGGCGAACGCACTTCAGTGCGGCCCGAAGGGCGAGCGTAGCGAGTAACGACGATGGAGTGAGGGAACCCCGGCGAAGCCGGGGCCGGATGATGGGGCAAGCCCTTTTGGTTTCTTTTGGGTGGTTCGGCACCCCGACGACTGCCAAAAGAGACTCGCCCGGGGGGCGAAACCAGAAACATCACCAGAGCTCGGCAATCAGCTGGGCTCAATTCTTCTAGCAACACTTAACGCAGACAGAGCCAATTCATTCGCCAAGGGCCGCGCAGCGCTCCCACGGCCTGTGCGACAGGCATAAAAAAGCCCGGCATGAGCCGGGCTTTTTCGTCAGCGCTGACGCTTAGTTGCCGTAGACCGGCAGCTTGGCGCAGATGGCCTTGACCTGTTCGCGAACGCGGTCGACCACGGACTCGTCGCCCATGTTCTCGAGGATGTCGCAGATCCAGGTGGCCAGCTCGCGGCACTCGACTTCCTTGAAGCCACGGGTGGTGACGGCCGGGGTGCCGATGCGCAGGCCGGAGGTGACGAAGGGCGAGCGCGGGTCGTTGGGTACCGAGTTCTTGTTCACGGTGATGAAGGCGCGACCCAGGGCGGCGTCGGCGTCCTTACCGGTGATGTCCTGCTTGATCAGGGACAGCAGGAACAGGTGGTTCTGGGTACCGCCGGAGACCACGTCGAAGCCGCGGTCGATGAACACCTGGGCCATGGCCTGGGCGTTTTTCACCACTTGTTGCTGGTAGGTCTTGAACTCGGGCTGCAGGGCTTCCTTGAAGCACACGGCCTTGGCGGCGATGACGTGCTCCAGCGGGCCACCCTGGGCGCCGGGGAAGACGGCGGAGTTCAGCTTCTTCTCGATCTCTTCGTTCTTGCGAGCGAGGATCAGGCCGCCGCGCGGGCCGCGCAGGGTCTTGTGGGTGGTGGTGGTGACCACGTCGGCGAAGGGCACCGGGTTCGGGTACACGCCAGCGGCGACCAGGCCGGCCACGTGGGCCATATCGACGAACAGGTAGGCACCTACCTTGTCGGCGATGGCGCGGAAGCGCGGGAAGTCGAGGATCTGCGAATAGGCGGAGAAGCCTGCGACGATCATCTTCGGCTTGTGCTCGACGGCCAGGCGCTCGACTTCGTCGTAGTCGATCAGGCCGGCGTCGGTGATGCCGTACTGCACGGCGTTGTACAGCTTGCCGGAGGAGGAGACGGAAGCACCGTGGGTCAGGTGACCGCCGTGGGCCAGGCTCATGCCGAGGATGGTGTCACCGGCCGACAGCAGGGCCAGGTAGACAGCGGCGTTGGCCTGGGAACCGGCGTGGGGCTGGACGTTGGCGTAGTCAGCACCGAACAGTTCCTTGGCACGGTCGATGGCCAGTTGCTCGACAACGTCGACGTACTCGCAACCGCCGTAGTAGCGCTTGCCCGGGTAACCCTCGGCGTACTTGTTGGTCAGTACCGAACCCTGGGCTTCCATCACCGCCGGGCTGGTGTAGTTCTCGGAGGCGATGAGTTCGATGTGCTCTTCCTGGCGCTGGGCTTCCTGCTCCATCGCGGCGAAGAGGTCTGCATCGTAGCGGGCGAGGGTCAAATCACGGCTGAACATGGCGGTCCTCTCAGGGATCGGTACGTGGAAAGGCGCGCATTCTAACTCATAGGTCGTTGGCTGACACATGAAGGTCGGTCATACGACAGACAAGTGGCATTCACGCGGAATCACTGTCGTCTTCCTGCAATTGGGCGAGCTTCTGGCGCAGGGTCTCGCGCTCATGGTCGAACAGCAGCGGCAGCTGCTGCCAGCTCTCGTAGAGCGGCTCCAGCCAGCAGCAGTAGCCGTCGTCGGGGCGCTGGCTTTCCAGCTGTTCGAAGCAGGTGTGGATGTCCAGCGCGTGGGCCGGCTGGTCGTGGGCGATGGTCGCCATCACGCGGATGGCCGCCACCGTGGTCCAGTCACTGGGCCCGAACAGGGCGCAGAGCAGCAGTTCGCGGCGCCGCGAACCTTCCCAGCCGCTGTCGAGATGGGCCAGTACCTGGGCGGCGGCGCTTTGCACACGGGTGAGCCAGAGCAGCGCGGGGATCGAGCGGTCGGGCACCGCCGGCGGGTGCACCAGGGTCGCCAGTACCTGCAGCGGCTCGTCACCTGTGAGGCCGGTGGCCACATGGCTGGCCTGGGCCCAGTTGGCGCGGGCATAGGGCTTGGCGGCGAGCGCGGCGATCAGCGCGCTGACCTTTTCCCCCGGCGGCGGCATGGCCGGCTGCGCCTGGTCGCCCTCGTAGCGCCAGAGCAGGTGGGCGACCGGGCCCAGAGGCTGGCGCGGGTCGGGCTGGGCGATCGATTCGGCGGTTACCTCCACCTTGCAACCGGCCAGGCCATGGGCGGCGAGTTCCAGGGTGATGGCGAGGACGTTGCTCGGCGCCTCCAGGGAGCTGGTGCGCAGGGTGATGCTGTCGCCGGGCGAGCCGTTGTAGCTGCCATCGAGCAGGCTGTCGCGGATCTTGCGCAGGACGTTGGCGCTGGCGTCGTTGGGTTGGGGCGGGGCGCCGCTGGCGAGGAACCACAGCTGGTAGGCGCGCTCGTTATCGGCCTTGGCGGCGTCGATCACCCGCTGCAGCAGGGCGTCGTCGCCCGTGGCGCGCCACTGGCAGTAGTCCCGCGAGGGGGCGGCCCAGGCATGTTCCGGGTGCAGCGCCAGGGCCTGGTCGTACCAGTTGATCGCCTGGGCCCAGCCCTGGTTCTCCAGCCAGGTGTCGCCAGCCTCCAGGTAGGTGCTGAGTTCTTCCGGTTGCTGCTGCATGGCCTGGCTGAAGGCCAGGTCGGCCTCCGCCGGGCGGCCCTGCTGGCGCAGCACCAGGCCCCGTGCGGTCGCCTGGTGCCAGTCCTGTTGCTGCACCGGGCCGGCCAGTTCCAGGGCCTGGTCGAACAGGGCGGCGCGGCGCAGCAGGCCGATGTGCAGCATGGCCCATTGGGCGACGAAATCGTCCGAAGGCCGGATGCGACGGGCCAGTGCGGCCCAGCGGCGGGTGTTGGCGAGATCATGGGCGGTGGCTTCGCGGGCTTCCGGGGTGCGCTGGATGACGCGGCCGTAGAGGCGCATCTGCAGGTCGGCATCCAGCTGCTCCAGGGCGCCGGCCGGCTCCAGCCAGCCGAGGGCCCAGGCGTCGAGGTAGTCGCTTTCTGGGGCGGCGTCGATGACGTGCAGGAGCAGGTCCACCGCGTCGGCGACCCGGCCTTCGCGGGCCATGATCCAGCAACGCAGGGCCTCGGTGGCGGCGTAGCGCTGATCGCTCGGCGGCAGCAGCACGGCTTCGGCCGGGGTGCCGGCGGTTTGCAGGTAGCGTTCGGCCAGGGCCAGCCATTCGGGGTTGCCCGGGGCGAACTTCAGCAGCTCGGCCAGGTGCTCGGCGCCATGGGCGAGGTTGCCCTGCTCCAGCTCGGCCTCGGTGATGAAACGCTCGAACTCGGCGGTGCCCTGGCGCAGCTCGATGCTGGTTTGTTCGGGGGCGGCCTGCGCGTCGGCGGTCGGGGCAGCTGGGGTGGTCTGGCGGGTATCGGCGTTGCGGGTAAAGCGTTTCCACCAGGACATGGCGGGCTCCTTGTCTCGTCGTCGCCGGTCAATGGCGGGCTGGTCGGGCGGGGCGCTGGGCCGTGATGGCGCGATCTTACGGCAAGGCCCCCGGTGCGGGCCTGTCGGGGATCACGAAACCGGTTTCGCGGCGATTGTGGAGCGGTGTTCGGCATGACCTCGAATGGTGGACCGGTGAAGCGTGGTCCACCATTCGCTCGAGCCGGTGCCGGGCTTTCCCGGGCTGAAGCCCGGGCTACGTTCGGAGTGCGAAAAAATAAGCCCGGGGTTTGACAGCTTCCGCCGATCCCCCAGGCTCTTCCAGCTTCCAGCTTCCAG
>BATO01000042.1 GCA_000474255.1 Aquipseudomonas alcaligenes MRY13-0052 | reverse complement strand
CCCGTTACCCATGTCCCCCGACAAGCGTTACCCCATGTATCCCGGCTAAACACCGTGCGCACCTCAAGTGAGTGCAGCGTTGGCTACCGGTCACTACCCCCTGGGCTGAAGCCCGGGCTACCGGGTAGGGGGTGCCGTAGCCCGGACTTCAGTCCGGGAAGGGGTCAGTGAGGCAGCACCTTCGCCAACACCACACAGGCCACCACGAGCCCCAGCACCACCCAGCGCAGGCCATTGGGCGAGAGGAAGCCGAACAGGTGCAGGGTGCGGGCGGTGAAGACGTGCCGGCACTCGGGGCAACGCACCTGCATCCTGGCGGCGAAGGCGTTCTGGTTGACGCCCACGCCACTGGCGACGAGCGCCTTGCGCGCGGTGAAGAGCGCCGAGCAGGCGGGGCAGGCTTCCAGTTCCTTCATGGGGTCTTCTCCGTTCCAGGGGGCCAGGCAAGGTGGTTCTGCCAGCGAACATACAGGCTCGGGGCCAGGCGCCGCGCCTTCGTGATACCGCGCTGAGACCCCCTGCACATTCGCTGAGGGGAGGCGGCTGCGGCCCGGTGCTCGCCGGGTTCGAGGGTTGTCTTGTAGACTTCCGCCCTGTCACGGTGCGACGGCCTGCGTTCGATGCGGCCGCCATCCGTGGCTCCCCTGGGCTCTGCTGGTACCTGGCCGCATGCATGCCATCCGCCTTTCCCGTCAGCTGTCTTCCTGGCTTCTGTTCGTACTGACCCTACTGGCGCTGCCGGCCGGCGCGGGCGAGCGGGTGGTCGATGCCGCGGCGGTGGACAAGGCCGCGCTGTCCCTGACTCCCTACGTGTCGCTGCTGGAAGACCCGGAGCGGTCCTTCACCCTGGCCGATGTGCAGGCCCCCGCGCTGGCGGCGCGCTTCCAGGGTGACCAGCCGCCCGGCAATGCCCTGGCGCTGGGTTTCACCCGCTCGGCCTTCTGGCTGCGCCTGGTGCTGCACAACCCGGGTGATACGCCGTTGCGGCGCATGCTGGTGGTGGAGAACCCGCGCATTTCCCATGTCGAGGCGCATATCCCGGATGCTCATGGCGTCTACCACGCCACCGCCACCGGCTGCGACGTGGCGCCCTCGAGCAAGGCATACGCCAACCGCAACTTCGTCTTCCCGCTGCTGCTGCCGGCGCATTCCGAGCAGGTGATCTACCTGCGCGTGGCGTCCAGCGTGGGACTGCTGGTGCCGTTGCAGTTGTGGCCGGTGGAGGCCTTCCATGCCTACGAGCGCGACGACTACGTGAGCAAGGTCTGGTACTTCGGCATCGCCACCGCCATGGTGCTGTTCAACCTGATGCTGTTCGTGGCCCTGCGCGACCGGGTGTACCTGCTCTACGTGGCCTTCGTTTCCTGCACCGCCTTCACCCTGGCGATCAAGAACGGCCTGGCGCCGGACTGGGCCATCGCCGGGCTGCCGCTCAACTCCAACGTCGCCTATTACTCGGGCGTGTCCCTGGCCCTCAGCGCGATGCTGCTGTTCACCCGGCGCATGCTGCGCACCGACCAGCTGATGCCGAGGGTGGACCGGCTGCTGCTGGCGATGGTCGCGCTCTACCTGGTGACGCCATTGCTCTACGCCATCGCCTTGCCGCTGTTCTCGCGCCTGGCGGTCTACTTCAACCTGGCCACGGCCGTGGTGGTGCTGGGCGTGGCCCTGGCCGGGGTGATCAAGCGCCAGCGCAGCGCCTGGTTCTTCCTCGCGGCTTTCGCCCTGCTGATGTTCGGCGGTGCCATGACCACGCTGCGGGCCATGGGCCTGATGCCCACCAACATGTTCACGGTGGACGGCATCCAGCTGGGCTCGGCCATGGAGATGATCGTGCTGGCCTTCGCCCTGGCGGACCGTTTCAACGTGATGCGCCGCGACAAGGCGCGGGTGCAGGAGGCACTGCTGCAGGCCCAGGAAAAGCTGGTGGAGACACTGCAGGGCTCGGAGCGCGAGCTGGAGCTGCGCGTGGCCCAGCGCACCGACGAGTTGCAGGCGCTCAACAGCAAGCTGGAGACCCTGAGCCTGACCGACGCCCTGACCGGCATCGCCAACCGCCGCCACTTCGACGAGGTGCTGCAGCAGGAATGGCACCGCGCCCAGCGCACGGCTGAGCCCCTGGCGCTGGCGATTCTCGATGTCGACTGGTTCAAGCGCTACAACGACCACTATGGCCACCCGGCGGGCGACGCCTGCCTGCAACGCATCGCCCAGGTGCTGGCCAGCACCGTCAGCCGTTCCAGCGACCTGGTGGCGCGTTATGGCGGCGAGGAGTTCGTCTTCCTCGTGCCCATGACCGATGCGGCCGGCGCCCAGGGCATCGCCCAGCGCCTGGTGCAGGCCATCGAGGAGCTGGCCTTGCCCCATGAGCTATCCACCTTCGGCCGGGTCACCGTCAGCATCGGTGTCGCCGCCATGGTGCCGGGGCAGGGCGAGGCCGCCGAAACCCTGCTGCAACGCGCCGACGCGGCGCTCTACGAGGCGAAGAAGGCGGGGCGCAATCGCGTCGGGCGCTTCATCTAGGGCGCGCCTTCTGCGGGCCTGCTAGGCAGGCGTGGCCAGGTGGGCGAGCAGCTGCCGTGCATGGGATGACAGCGCCTCCTGGCCCTTGATGCACAAGCGCAATTCCCGTGTCGCCCAGGTGTTCTCCAGGCTGACGATGGCCACCGGCAGTTCCTGCGCCAGGCGTGTGGCGCCCGCTTCGGGGAGCATGGCGATGCCGGCGCGCTGGGCCACCAGCTGGGCGATGGCGTCGAAGCTCGGCGCACGCACCCGCACCTTCAGCGGCACGGCGTAGTTCAGCGCCATCTCCTCGATGAAGCGCTGCATGGCGCGCTCCGGCGGCAGGCAGACGAAGGCGAAGCCCAGGGCCTCGCGCATGTGCGCCTGGCGGCGGCCGGCCAGCGGGTGGTCCTGAGGCACCAGCAGCACCAGACGGTCGTCGCGGAACGGCATCGAGACCAGCCCACCGGTGGGCAGGTTGCCGTCGTAGACGCCGATGTCGAATTCGCCGGCCTGCACGCCCCGCAGCACGTCGCGGCTGTTCAGTTCGGTGAGCTGCAGGTCCACTTCCGGGTAATCGGCGAGGAAGGGCCCCAGGGTGGCGGGCAGGAAGGTGCTGTTGGCCACGGTGCTGGCCGCCAGGCGCAGGGTGATGCGGCGCTGGCCGGCGAGCTCCTGCAGGGTGTCCTTGAGCTTCTGCGCCTCGTGCAGCACGCCGTGACAGCCTTCCAGCACCAGCCGCCCCGTGGGTGTCAGGCTCATGCCATCGGCCTTGCGCACGAACAGGGCCAGCCCGCAGCGTTCCTCGAACTGGCGCAGCCGGGTGCTGGCCGCCGAGACGGCCACGGGAAAGGTGGCGGCGGCCTTGCTCAGGCTGCCGGTGGCGGCGATGGCGGTGAGCAGGCGCAGGTCGGCGAGGTCGAAGTGCAAGGGCGTTCTCCTTTGACGAAGGGGCCGTTCGGTAAAAAGCGATTCTAGCGCTGGCGCCTTCGCTTCAGAATAACGGTAGCCACCTTGCAGACCGGATACCTGATGAACGCCTTGCTCTCCCTCTATAAACGCAGCGCCGCCAACGGCAGCCTCTTCGCCGTGCTTTCGGCCGCCGGATTCAGCCTCAAGGCGATCTTCGTCAAGCTGTCCTATGCGGCTGCGCCCGTGGATGCGGTGACCCTCCTGGCGATGCGCATGGGCCTGGCGTTGCCCCTGTTCGCCTGGTTGTTGTGGCTGAGCCGTGGCGCCGGTGAGGTGGCCTTGTCCGGCCGCGACTGGTTTCGCGTGCTGCTGCTGGGGATGTTCGGCTACTACCTGTCCAGCCTGTTCGACTTCTACGGGCTGGAATACATCAGCGCCGGCCTAGAGCGGCTGATCCTGTTCACCTACCCGACGCTGGTGCTGGTGTTCCAGGCGCTGATCTTCCGCGAGCGGCCGAGCCGGCGCACCTTGCTCGCCATGGGCCTGTGCTACCTGGGGCTCGGGGTCGCGCTGATGCACGACATCGGCAGCACCGACATGGGCACGCAGGTGATGATCGGCGCCGCCTGGGTGTTCGCCAGTGCGGTGACCTATGCGCTCTATTACCTGGGCACCGGCGTGATGGTGAAACGCATCGGCTCCATGCGCCTGGCCGGCCTGGCCGGCGGTGCCTCGGCGCTGATGGTGCTGGCGCACTATGGCGTTGCGGCCGACTTCGCCCAACTGGCCAGGCTGCCGGCTTCGGTATGGCTGTACACCGCGCTGATGGCGCTGCTCTCCACCGTGCTGCCGATCTACTGGATGGCATTGGCGATCCAGCGCCTGGGCACCACCCACACCGCCGCCGTGGGCAACCTGGGGCCGGTGCTGACCATCCTGGCGTCGTGGGCGTTGCTGAACGAGGCCATCTCGGCCTACCAGTTGGTCGGGCTGGTGCTGGTGCTGTTCGGTGTGTCGCGGCTCAAGGCGGCGCCGCCAAAGGCCGTCGTGGCCGAGGACGCGGCGCTCGCAGTGCCTGCCGTCGTGCCGGTGGGGGCGGGGCGCCAGAACGCCGACTGAGGCTGCGTTACGGCAGCCTAGAACGGGAGCCGCCGACAGGCGCACGAAGCTGTTCTACTCTCCCAGCGTCGAGCCATCGTCCGGGGTGTAGAGCACATGGGAAGTAGCCACAAGGCAGTGGGGCCGAGCGCATGGCGCGGCGGGTTTTGGGGCTGGCTGGCGCTGTGCCTGTGCGCACTGGCGCCAACCCTGGCGCAGGGGGTGGAGCCGGCGGCCGAAGGCGGCGCCCAGACCGCTGAACTCAAGGTGGTGAATCGCAGCATCCTGGTATTCCGCGCCGTGGTGCTGGGCGAGGGCCCGGAGCTGCGGGCCAGACGAGCCAAGGCGGTGATCGGCGAGGCGCTGGAAGGCACCGAGCGGCTCGACGTCCGGGTCGACGCCGTGGGTGACGATTACCTGGTGCTGCTCGGCGACCGCCGTGCCTTTATCGTCGCGCCGGAGGATGTCGACCCGCTGGTGGCGCATTCCGTTCGTGAGGCCGCCCAGGACGCCGCCGAGAAGCTGCGCCTGGTGGTGACCGAGACGCAGCAGGCGCGCAGCCTGCGTTTCATCGCCGAGGCGGCGGGGTATTCCGCGCTGGCGACCCTGTTGTTCGTCGCCGCACTCAAGGCCATTCAGTTCGTCCGCAGCAGGCTGCTGGAGCGCTTGCCTGGCGTGATGACGCGCCATGCCCAGGCCTTTCGCGTCGGGCAGACGCCGGTGCTCGACCTGCGCTACCTGTACCCCCTGGTGGGCCGGGTGTTCTGGGCGATCCGCTGGGCCTTGATCCTGCTGTTGACCTATGAGTGGCTGAGCTTCGTGCTGTCGCGTTTCCCTTATACGCGGCCCTGGGGCGAGAGCCTCAACAGCTACCTGCTGGAGGTGGCCGGCTACCTGTTGCAGGGCATCATCGGTGCGGTGCCGGGGTTGATCCTGGCCATTTCGATCTTCTTCATCGCCCGGGGCGTGACGGCGTTCAGCCGACGCGTGCTGCGGCGGATGGCGACGCCGGGAACCCTCAGCTGGCTGAACCAGGAGACGCTGCCCACCACCACCCGGCTGACCTCGCTGGCGATCTGGCTGTTCGCCCTGGCCATGGCCTATCCCTACCTGCCGGGGGCGGGTACCGAGGCGTTCAAGGGGCTTTCGGTGCTGGTGGGGCTGATGATTTCCCTCGGCGCCTCCAGCGTGGTGGGGCAGGCGGCGGCGGGGCTGATCCTCACCTACACGCGCACGTTGCGGGTGGGCGAGTTCGTGCGCATCGGCGAGCACGAGGGCACGGTCACCGAGCTGGGCATGTTCACCACGCGGGTGCGTACCGGGCTGGGCGAGGTGCTGACCATCCCCAACTCGATGATCACCAGCAGCGTGACCAAGAACTACTCGCGCGCCGTGCAGGGCCCCGGCTACGTGGTCGATACCACCGTAACCATCGGCTACGACACGCCCTGGCGCCAGGTGGAGGCGATGCTGCTGGAGGCGGCGCGGCGCACGGCGGGCATTCTCGAGCAGCCGGCCCCGCAGGTGTTCCAGACAGCGTTGTCGGACTTCTACCCCGAATACCGCCTGGTGGCGCAGGCCATCCCCAGCGAGCCGCGGCCCCGCGCCGAGCTGCTGAGCGAGCTGCACGCCAATGTCCAGGATGTATTCAACGAGTACGGCGTGCAGATCATGTCGCCGCACTACCTGGGCGACCCGCAGCAGGAGAAGTGGGTGCCGCGGGAGCAGTGGTTCGCCGCCCCCGCGCGGGAGCGGGACGAACCCTGAGACGTGGCGGTCAGCCTGGCAACCTGGCGATCACCTTGATCTCGAAGTCGAAGCCATAGAGCCAGGTCACGCCCACGGCGGTCAGCGTCGGGTGCGGCGCGGCGCCCCAGAACTTCGGCACCACCTCCCAGATGGCTTCGAACTTCGCCTGCGGGTCGACCATGAACACGGTGACGTCGACCACGTCGTCGAAGCTGCAGCCGGCCTCGCCGAGGATCGCGTTGAGGTTGGTGAAGGCCTGGCGCACCTGGGCCTTGAGGTCCGGCTCGGGGGAGCCGTCGGGGTTGCTGCCCACCTGCCCGGAGACGAACAGGAAGCCATTGGAACGGATGGCCGGCGAGTAGCGGTTGCGCTCATAGAGCGCCTGGCGGCCGGGCGGGAAAACGACGTCGCGCTGGGTCATGCAGTACCTCCAAGGTGGGTCGATGGGACCCGAGATCAACGATGGAGGCGACTGTAGGAGCTTGCGCGGGGGCGATAAACGCGCAAGCTTGTCCTTCACTGTTTGTGAATCCCAAACAATCCGCTGGAATCTGGAGCGCCGATGGACCGTTTCGATGCGATGCAGGCCTTCGCCCGGGTGGTGGAGGCCGGCAGCTTCACCCGCGCCGCCGACACCCTGCACATGAGCAAGACCAGCGTCACCCAACTGGTGCAGCAGCTGGAAGCGCGCCTGCGGGTGAAGCTGCTCAACCGCACCACGCGGCGGGTGGCGCTGACCGCCGATGGCGCCGCCTATTACGAGCGGGTGGTGCGCCTGCTGGCCGATATGGACGACGCCGAGACCAGCCTTTCCAGTGCCTCGGCTTCGCCCCGGGGCCGTCTGCGGGTGGATGTGCCCAGCCCGCTGGCGAGCATGATCCTGGTGCCGGCGCTGCCCGAGTTCCACGCGCGGCACCCGGACATCCAGATCGACATGGGTGTGAGCGACCGCATCGTCGATGTGATCGGCGAGAACGTCGATTGCGTGGTGCGCGGCGGCGAGTTGCGCGACCAGTCGCTGATGGCGCGGCGGGTCGGTGACCTGCGCCTGGGCGTGTACGCGGCGCCGGATTACCTCGCGCGCCTCGGCGTGCCGGCGCACCCGCGCGAGCTGGAGGATTCGCCCCACCGCATCGTCGGTTTCCTCTGGGCGCGCACCGGCAAGCCGGTGCCCTACGCCATGCGCAAGGGCAATGAGGAACTCCGCGTGAACGGCCGCTACGTGCTGGCGGTGGACGATGGCAACGCCTACCTCGCCGCCGGGCTGGCGGGCCTGGGCGTGCTCTGGCTGCCGGAATACATGGCCCTTGCCAGCCGGGCCAGCGGCGCGCTGGTGCCCTTGTTCGAGGACTGGCGCCTGGACCCGATGCCGATGTACGTGGCCTTCCCGCCGAACCGGCACATCAGCGCCAAGCTGCGGGTGTTCATCGACTGGGTCGCCGAACTGATGGAGCGCCACGCGCCGGTGATGACCCACCCGGGCGCGTGACGCGATGAGGGCATGACGACGGAGCCGCAACGGCCCCGTCGCCCGTGGGTCAGAACGCGACCCGTACCCCGGCCTCGACGCTGCGGCCGGCCGCCGGCACCTGATCCCGCAGGATCGAGCTGGCGTAGCGCACGGTCTGGTCGTTGAGGTTGTCGCCCTTGAGGAACACCAGCCACTCGCTTTCCGCCAGGTCGAAGCGGTAGCCGAGGCTGGCGTTGAGGGTGGTGTAGCCGTCGGTGCCGCGCTCTTCGGTCGGGACCCGGCGCTGGGCACTGGCGTGCTCGACGCCGACGCTGGCCTGCCAGCTCTGGTAATTCCACAGCAGGGCGCTGTTCAGGCGCAGGGGTGAGATGCGCGGCAGCGGTTCGCCGGTCTCCTTGTTCTTGGCACGGGTGTAGTCGGCGGAACTCTGCAGGGCGAACTCGCCGTACGGGGTCTGCGCCAGGCGCCAGTGGTCCTGCGCCTCGACGCCCCAGAAGTCGGCCTTCACGCCGCTGTAGAGGTATTCCGGCAGGGCATCGTCGTCGCTCGGGGCGACTTCCTGGCCGTCCTCGTCGAGGTAGCGGCCGCTGCCCAGCAGGCCGATGTAGTTGGAGAAGCGGCTGTAGAACACGCCGACGCTGCCCTTGTGGGTGCCGTCGTCGAAGCGCAGGGCCAGGTCGGTGGACCAGGATTTCTCTTTTTCGGCATCCGCATCGCCCACCTCGTAGGTGCCGGTGGCGGCGTGGGGGCCGTTGGCGTAGAGCTCGTAGAAGGTCGGCGCGCGCTCGGTGTAGCTGAGGGTGCCGGCCAGGGACCAGATGTCGGTGAGGCGGTAGATGGAGCCAAACGACAGGCTGCCGGCGGTGAAGCTGTGGCTGTCGTCGGCGCCTTCGAAACGCTCGTTGCCCGCGGCGTCCGGGCGCAGGCGGGTGTGTTCCAGGCGCCCGCCGAGGGTGAGCTCCAGGCGCTCGGTGGCCTGCCAGCTTTCCAGGGCGAAGAGGGCGCCGCTGTCGGTGTCGGTCTGCGGCACGAAGGCTTCCTCGCCCAGGGCCTCGAAGCGGCTGCTGGCCACCTGCACGCCGACCACGCCTTCCAGCGGGCCGATGGGCGCGTGACGGGCTTCGAGGCGGGCTTCGTAGCCGTCGTTCTTGAAGGTGGTACCGACTTCGCCGTCCTCGATCTCGCGGTGCTCGTAGGTGGTGTGGCCGAAGTCCAGCTTCAGGGAGCTGAAGGGGCCTTCCAGGTCACGGATCTCCGAGGCCATGGCGTAGTGGCGCTGCTCCATGTCGATGCGCACGGCGTCTTCGGCGGGCGAGCCGTAGTTGCTGTCGTACTCGTCGTAGGAGAGGCCGACGTAGCCGTGATCCCAGTGGTAGGCACCGCCCACCGCGCCGCCGTCCTGGCGGCCGTCGCTGTTGTTGACGCGGTGCTTGCCGTCGTCGCCGTCCTGGGCGCGCTGGTCGCGGGAGCGGGCGTAGCCGGGGATGCGCGTGTCGTTGAACTGCCGCGAGTTGGCGTCCAGGTGCAGGGCGAAGTTGCCGTCGCCGGCCTCCAGCTTGCCGGCTGCGCTGCGGGTGGTATCGGCGCCGCCGTAGCGCAGCTCGCCGCCACCGTGCAGGCCGTCCACCGCCTCGCTGGGGATGCGGTTGTCGAAGGTGTTGACCACGCCGCCCACGGCGCTGCCGCCGTACAGCAGCGCCGCCGGGCCGCGTACCACTTCGATGCGCTCGGCGTTGGCCGCGTCATAGGGCACGGCGTGGTCGTAGGAGAGCGAGGAGGCGTCCAGCGCGCCGACGCCGTTGCGCAGGATGCGGATGCGGTCGCCGTCGAAGCCACGGATCACCGGGCGGCTGGCGGCCGGGCCGAAATAGGTGGAGGAGACGCCGGGCAGGCCGTTGAGGGTTTCGCCCAGCTGCGCGGCGCTGCGCAGGCTCAGCTGGTCGCCTTCCACCACGCTGGTGGGCGAGGCGAGGGCTTCGCTTTTCAGCGGGTTGGCGGTGATCACCTGCTGCTCGAGGACCATGGGCTGGGCGGCGAACGCATGTTGCGCCATCAGCAAGGCCGCGGCGATGGGGGTGTGGAGGCGGAGGAAGCGAGCGGACATCGGAGGCGGTTCCTGTGGAGTTGAATTGTAATGTTACAACATAACAATTCATGCGCCACAGTTTTATAAGCCCGGTGTAGAGCGCTCCGTGGGGATTGGAGGTTTTGCGTGGTCGGACATAACGCCCGTTGCGCTTATGCGGAACGCGACCTCGCCCGGCTGTCCGGCTGATCTACGCTGCTCAGGCTGGCGAATGCTTTGGCTCTGTCTGCGTTAGCTGTTGTGGTTTTAAAGAAAGCGTTCAAGCACGGTGCTTTCCGGGCATTTATGGACTTCTGCCACTTCCACCGCATGGGTTTCGCTCCGCTCTACCCATCCTACGAAAGTACGTGCGCACCACGTGGTGGTGCGCTGGGCGAAGAAGGTTGGAGCAGCCGCCAAACGCCCCTTCCCAGGAGGCCGAGCGAATCGTCGTGGAAGGGGTTGAGCGACATGGATGTCGCGAGAGCCGCGATGGGCCAGGGATGGCCCTTCGCGGCGTGCCCCTGGAGCGATGATGGAGCGAGGGGAGTCTGGCGAAGCCAGACCCGTATGGAGGGGCAAGCCCTTTTGGTTTCTTTTGGGGCGATTGCCAAAAGAAACTCGCCCGGGGGGGCGAAACGAAAAGCCTCAACAAAACTCGGCAATCAGCTGGACTCCATTCTTCTAGCAACACTTAACGCAGACAGAGCCAATGCTTTCGACGTTCTTTCAATCCCCGTACCCGGCAGGAATGGGCCTGTCCGCAACCTGCGGCAGCGCTCTTCTTCGTTTCTTTCTGCCGTGCCTGGTCGCCGTTCGAGTCGTATTTCCCCCATGCCCCGCGATGCGCAAGGAGTGCTCCCCCGCGGGGGAGTCGTGCGCCGCTGGAGGGCACGGGAGTCGCCGGCTCCCATCCCATCTCATGCAAGGAAAGCGCCATGACCACATTCAACGAGGCCGCTTCGGCCGGTTACAAAAGCCTGCTGAACCTCTACCAGCCCGAGGTCTTCCCGGGGAACTTCTGGTTCGCCGGCAACACGCTGCATTGCTGCCTCGACTATCTCGTCAATTCGAAGCAGCACGACGACGGCGGGATCCTGCGCAAGGCCTATGGCATCTACCAGGACCTGAACGCCAGGGTCGACTGGTGGGTGGACGACTACGGCTGGTGGGGAAATGCATTCCTTATCGCCTTGTACAACTGGGAAGCGCTGGGCTACCAAGCCCCCCGTGACGATCAACTGCGAGAAGGCATCATCGGCGCCACGAAGCACTGCTGGGACAAGCTCGCCGGGCATTGGTCGGATGACAGCTACAACGAGGGCGGTGAGGATCATGCGGCGGGCAGTGCGCCTGTCAGGGGTGGCACGTTCAACCTCAAGGACCCCGACCAACCCATGTCGGGTCGCAATACCGTCACCAACCTGGGGTTCCTGCTGCTCTCCCGGGGCCTGGCCCAGTTGAACCCGAACGATCCCGACGCGCCAAAGTATGCGGAGATGGCGACGGCTGAATTCCAGTGGTTCGACAAGTGGCTCGGTATCCCCGGGTCGCTGCGGACCGCGCAGGACCTGGTGCTGGAGCGGCCTCGTGGGAATGCGGCCAACCCTGAGTGGCATTGGACCGGCGACCAGGGGCAATTCGTCCTGGCGATGGGGTCGGGGAGTGAGGTTTCCCACAAGGTAGCGGCCGCCGTGCTGAAGCGGATGATCGACAACGACGGCATCCTCCACGAATACGAGATCAGCGGCGCGCTCGAAGGCTTCATTGCCGACTACGCCACCGGGAAGGGCGTCTTCATGCGCTGCATGCAGGGCCTCTACGGTGCGTCGGGAGGCAGCGCGGTCTACAAGGATTTCGTCAGGAACAACGCCGCTTCCGTCTGGGCCACGGCCACCCAGGGCAGTGGTGGCGCTTGCCAGTTCAGGTTCAACTGGAGCCGCCGCCCGGGCGTCTGGGAGCCCGAGACCCTCTCTGGCAAGGACCCACAACTGTGCGACCTGATCCTGCAGACCGCCGGGCAGGACGCCCTGAACGCCGCGTTGGCCTTGGGTCTGGGGAACGAAACCATCAAATGATGGCTGTGCCCCGGGCCAGTGGGCCCGGGGTTTTCCTGGCGGCCCCGGTGGCCAATGCAAAATGCCGAGGGCTGCGCGGGGCGATCTTGCAGATTGCAATTCGCCCCGTCACAGGATTGTTTGGCAACTCGTTGTTTTAAAAGGGCCTTTACGAAAAGGCCAAGCTGGCATGTTGCGTGCTCCTTCTCTCGCTACAAGAAGGAGAACGCCCATGAATGTCTGTGTCAGAGAAATCATCGAAGCCTTTCCCGGTCGGGAAGTGTCCCTCACCACCCGCCCGGACGGTCGCCTGTCATTGACCATCGGCGGCGAGGCCCAGCCGGCCTTCCACCGGGTCATCGATTGCGAGAGCGTGCTGTCGCGGGCTCAGGTCGGCGGTCTGATCCGCGAGCTGGTGCACGATGTGCAGGCCAGCGGTGATCGTCAGCCGGGGCAGGGTGCCAGCTGGCTCGCCCCTGAACGGCCGGCTCACGACCTCGCTTCTCCCTTCGCCGCGCGGGCGCTCACCGCCCATGGCGATGACCCGCGCCCCACGCGCGCCTCCTGCTGAGGGCCCACGCCATGGAGCACTTCCTTATCGTCAAGGACCACCAGGAATGGGCGTGCCGCCGCTTCGGCAGCCTGGACAACCTGTTCAGCTCCGACAGCAAGGCGGACGTCATCTGCATGGCCGCCGCCCAGGTCGGGCACCTGCAATCGTCGGTGAAGATTCACGGCGAGGACGGTTCGCTGGAAGAGGAGCGGATCTACCCGCTGCTCAGTGGCGATCCGCTGCGGTATCTCTGACGCGCGATAAGCGAGGCCCAACGCCTCATCACCCGGTAGCACCGGGCGGCGTTGGGCCTCGCTGCGCTCGGCGCCAACCTACGGTCTGTGCCCGGGCTGAAGCCCGGGCTACAACGGCGTGCTGCTACAGCTCGTTGCCCAGGACCGGGAACTGCTCCCAGGTGCCGTCCGCTCGTTTCACGAAGACATGGTCGGCGCCGAATGACCACAGCTCCGAGCCGGTGGAAATGAGGCGATGGAACGAGGGGGAGGCGATGGTCTGGCTGACGATTTCCGGCTGCCACTTGTCCCGGTCACGCACCAGCAGGCGACCGGGTTCGCAGGCGTAGATCAGGTCCGCATGGCGTGTGACCGACCAGAGATTGCCCAGGGGCGCGTCCACGGACAGGTCCCAGATACTGCTGTCGTCCATCTCCAGCACAATCCCGTTGTTCCCGCACAGCAGGTGCCGTCCGGGGCCGTCGGCGACGATGGTGGAGAGGATCGCGTTGGTGGGGCAGTCGATGCGTTGCCAGTCTCGAGGCGTTCTGCGATAGGCCGCGCCCGCCCAGCCCACGGCGATGGGCAGGCCCTGGGCATCCAGGCCGACATCTTCGAAGTCCGGTGATTCGGCGATCGGGGCCGCAAAGCTCAGGTCCAGCCAGTTGCCGTTCCTCAGTTCGAGCAGCTGGCCTCCCAGGCCACACACCAGCACGCGGCCATCCAGCGCGCGAACCCTGAAGAGCTCGCCGCGCTCCTCCGGGTCGACGACCTCCTGCTGGCTGAAGGTTCCGGCTATCGCTGCCGCGGAAAAGTCGGGCCCCTTGCCGCCCAGGCTGTACATCACGCCGCTTTTGCCAAGCATGTACAGGGTGCCGCTGGCCGGGTCGAACGCCAGGGAGCGGATCAGGTCTTCGTCGAAATCAATGTAGGTCCACTGGCCCTGCAGCTTCAGCAGGACACGTGAGGCGTCCACATCCGGGTAGGCGTTGTATTGCGCGGCAAGCGCCACATCGCCCGAGCCCAGCGGCACGCCATCGAGGAAGAAGTAGTCGGGTTGGCGGGTCATCGATCGATCCATGTCCTATTTGGGGGGCGCCGGCGTCGCCAGGGGCGCGGCGGCGATCTTCGGCTTCTTGAACAGCGGAACATTGGCCTTCTGCTTGCTTTTGAAGGCCTTGTCGGTGGGCTTCACCTCCAGCTTCGTGTGGCCTGCCTCCAGCTGTTTGCGTACGCAGGCCTCGTCGCAGCCCATGGCGGACGAGACGGCTTGCGCTCCGCAGTCCAGGGCGATGCTGAAGTCGTATGGGTCGCCCAGTTTGGACTTTTTGGGAATCCGGTCGTTGCGCAACTGGGCAAATTTGGCGCCCACCCGGCCATGCTCGTCCAGCTCGGTGGAGACCGGGTTGCGCGAGTCATGGTCCTTGCCTTCCACGCAGACGCAGGGGGCGGCGCCTTCGGAGTACTTGGGGTAGCGCGGTTGCCCGCGGGCCTCGCCGGCCTTGCGCTGTTCGGAAAGCTCGGCGACGGGAATGGGGTGGTGCGGTGTCTTGTCTCCACAGCCCACGCAGCTGTTCGGGCTGAAAGGCACGAGCACACAGCGGCGGGCCTTGCAGCAGTCATCGGAACAGTCGCTGGCGATGGGTTTCTTGCAATTGTCGTTGACCTTCTTGGCATCGCCGGACTTCGCGCAGGGGTGGTCATCCAGGGCAAGCGCCACTTCGTCCAGGTAGGGCCAGGGGACGGTGTTGCCTTGCGAGCCGTGGTTGTGGGTCGTCAGGTCGGACATGCGATCCACGTTCTGGCCTTCGAACTTCACATCCATGGACCAGGCGGTGAAATACACCTTGCCCTTGATCTTCGATGTGATGACGCCTTTCTTCGGGGCGCAGCCGGCTTCGTCGCCATAGCTGGTCTTGAAGTAGCTCTTGTCCTTGAGCATCACTTCCTTGCCGGAGATCTTCACGGTGCGCGACCCGTTCGAGGTGTCGCTGGCCATTCCGGTGTTGGGGTAGGGGATGGGGACGCCGGGTGGTGTCGCGGGCGTTTGTGGCGGGGTGAAGCACACATCGGGGAAGCAGGCGACGGACTTCCCCTCGGCCGCCTTGCAGGAAATCTCCAGCCCGTTCGCGAACACCTGATTAGCCATCTTTCCTCCTGAGCGTTCATCCATTCCCGGACTGGCTTCAATCTAGCAGCGGGTCGGTGACGCGCCAGGGCCGCTCGGCGGTTGGGGAAGTAGCGGCCTAGAGCCTCGGCGAGCAGCCTGGGGGGCACCAGGCCGCTTCGTAGTGGGGCATTACTCCGCAGGTGCAGTGCCGGCGCCGAACCGCTCGCGCAGCAGGTAGCGCAGGGATTCGCCCAGGGCTTCGCCGTGACCCAGGCCTTCGAAGGACTGGAAGCGGGCGTCGAGGCCGGGAACCTGGGCGAGGTCGTCCACCAGCTCCGTGGCGGCGCGCTCCGGGTAGGGCTCGGCGGTGCCGCGCGGGTTGGCCGGTTCCGCGCTGCCGCGCATCAGCAGCAGGCGCGCCGGGTGGCCGGCGATGCGCTGCTCCAGCCCCGGGCGTTCGCCGAGGATGACGCCATCCCCCCACCAGAGCGACGGGCTGGCGGCGGCGAACTGGCTGAACTGCCGGGGCCGGGTGAACAGCGCATGCAACACCAGCAGGCCGCCGTAGGAGTGACCCCAGAGCGTTTGCCGGGTGGTGTCGAAAGGCGCTTGCGCGGCCACGGCCGGGCGCATCTTCTCCTGCAGCAGGTCGAGGAAGGCGTCGGCGCCGCCGCTGGGCTGGCCGGTGAGCGGGTCGCGCTGGCCGGGCTTGTCGGGCTGCCGGGGCGTGTAGTCCAGGGTGCGGGCGTTGCGCTCGATGCGCTGCGGGGTCTGGTAGCCGATGGCGACCAGCAGCGGCGCATCGCCCTTGGCCAGGTCCTGCAGCAGGGGCGCGTCGAGCACGCCGAAGGCGGCATTGCCGTCGAGCATCCACACCACCGGGTAGCCGCCGGCCGGGGCCGGGCTTTTGGGCTTGGCGATCCACAGCTGGTAGTGGCGCTGGCCGTCCTCGGAGTCGAGTTTCAGGCTGCTGAAGGCGTAGGGCAGGTCCTGGCGCTGCAGCAGGCGCGTGTCCATCAGGGCGTTGGGGTCGGGTCGCGCCAGGGGCGCGACTCCGGGAAGTGCCACTGCCAGGGTGAAGGCCAGGGCAGAAGTGAAGCGGGGCAGTCTCATCAGGCGGTCTCGACGGTCAGAACGAGGCGGTAATGCTGGTGTAGAGGGTGCGGCCGGGCTCGTTGTAGGTGGCGGCGCCGGCACCGTCGATGTTGTTCACGCCCTGGGCGTTGCCTTCGCGGTACAGGCGCTTGTCCAGCAGGTTGTCGACGCCCGCGGTGAAGCTGAGGTTCTCGCTCAGGTCGTAGGTGCCGCTCAGGCCCAGCAGTGCATAGGGCGAGAGCTGGTTGTTGGCGTTGCCGGTGACGCGGTTGCCCTGGTAGCCGTATTTCTTCGGCTTCTGCTTGCCGTACCAGGCGACGCTGGCCTGGAAGGACAGGTCTTCGCGGGCCTGCCAGTCGAGCATGGAGTTGAGGGTGTAGGCCGGGGTGACGGAAAGGGTGTCGCCGGTTTCCTTGTTCTTCGACTGCAGCATCCAGGTGAGGTTGTTGGTCCAGCTCAGCTGCTCGGTCAGCGGCAGGGTGAGGTTGCCTTCGATACCTTCCACCAGCGCCTTGGGCACGTTCTCCCACTGGAAGATGCGGGCGTTGGCGTAGTTCACGCCGCCAACCACCTGGCCGCCGGTGGCGCTGCCGATGGAGGCCATGCCGGACTCGATCTTGTTCTTGTAGTCGTTGCGGAAGTAGGTCAGGCCGGCGACCAGGCCGTCCTTCTTGTACTCGATGCCCAGTTCCTTGTTGACGCTGGTTTCGGCGTCGAGGTCTTCGTTGCCGCGCAGGTAGCAGCTGGTGGTCTGGCCGTAGCAGCCCTGGCCACGGCTGTAGAGCAGGTAGTCGGAGTTCAACTGGTACAGGTTCGGCGCCTTGTAGGCGCGGGCGATACCGGCCTTCAGGGTCAGGGTGTCGGTGAGCGCGTGGGACAGGTTGAGCGACGGGCTCCAGTTGTTGCCGACGATGTCGTGGTGGTCGAAGCGCAGGCCCGGGGTGAGCATGGTGCCGGGGGCCAGTTCGATGTTGTCTTCGGCGAACAGCGAGAAGATCTGCGCCTCGGAGGTGGTGTCGCGGCCGCTGTTGGTGAGGCCGCCGATGGCGCCGCCCTCGGTGGTGGTCTGGGTGTTGGAGCTCGGGTCGTCCAGCTGCTGGCGGGTCCACTCGCTGCCCAGGGTCAGGGTCTGCGGGCGGCCGGCATCCAGGGGCAGGTTGAGCTCGCCGTGGGCGGTGAGGTTGCGCAGGGTGGCGGTGTAGTAGCCGCTGTTGGCGAAGATGCCTTCGGTGCCGCCGGCCAGGCCTTCGTTGATGCGGTTGTTGCGGGTCTTCTCGTACTGCAGGTAGGCGAGCGAGCTGCCGAAGTCCCAGTCGCCACGGTGGGTGAGGGCGTAGGTCTCACGGAAGGTGCGGTTGGTCTCGTGGCCGAGCATCTTCTTCACGGTGGCGTTGCTGTTGGTGTTCTGGGTGTCGCCGGTGTAGAGGTTGCCCTGGCGGCTGAAGCCGGTTTCCAGCTCCAGGGTCTGCTCGGGGGTGAAGTTCCAGCTGAGCAGGCCGTTGACGTCCTTGTTGCGCACGCCTTCGCGGCCGGCGGGCAGGGTGCCGGCCTGGTTGCCGGTACGGGCGGATTCGTGGCCTGAGTTGATGTCCCAGTCGTCCGACTGGGTCTTGGCGACGTTGCCGTAGACGCGGTAGCTGAGGGTGTCGGTGAGCGGGCCGTTGAGGCCGAAGCTCAGGCGCTGGCTGGCGCCTTCGTCCTTGTGGGTGGGGAAGGAGGTGTAGACGGTGGCGTTGCCGTGGGTCTTGGCGCCGGCCTTCTTGGTGATGATGTTGACCACGCCGCCTGCCGCGCCGTTGCCGTAGCGCGCGGCCGCCGGGCCACGGATGACCTCGATGCGCTCGACCTGGTCGGCCGGCACCCAGTTGGTGTCGCCACGGCTGTCACGCTCGCCACGCCAGCCGTAGCGCACGGCGTTGCGGCTGCTCACCGGCTTGCCGTCCACCAGGATCAGGGTGTTCTCCGGGCCCATGCCGCGGATGTCGATCTGGCGGTTGTTGCCACGCTGGCCGCTGGTGGAGTTACCGGTGAGGTTCACGCCCGGCATGGTGCGGATGATCTGCGACAGGTCGTTGGCCGGCGGGCGCTTCTTGATGTCTTCGGCGGTGATCACCGAAACCCCTGGCGCCTGCTTGGTCTCTTCCTCGGCGGTGGCGATAACGTTCTGGGCTTCCAGCTCGATGCCGGGGGCACTGGCGTCGATGTTGGCCGCGTGCACGGCGAACGACAGCAGGCAGCTGGACAGCAGCAGGAAGGGGATGGCGGTGGAAGACGGGCGAGGCGACATGGACGATCTCCGGTAATGCCTTGGGATGCGCGAAGATCACGAATGATATTAATTGTTATTTGAGAGTAAAGCGCATTAACTTTCTAAACACTTCGTGAGGGTCCGTGTTGGGGGGATTCGCGAGCAGAGCTCGCTCCTACAGCGGGGTGCCGGGCCATTGCATGATGCGGCCGGCAGCCCCGTAGCCTGGGCTTCAGCCCAGGGGTTCCTGCACGACGCCGCTCCCGGGCTGAAGCCCGGGCTACAGGAGGGAGCACCCTGCCGTGTAGGGCGGGTGAAACCCGCGATTGGGTCGTGCGGGGCGCCGGGTGTGGGAGCGGTTTCAACCGCGAAATCGCATCGCGAATGAATTCACTCCTACAGGTCGAGCGTAGGGCCATTGCGTCATGTGGCCGGCAGTTCCGTAGCCTGGGCTTCAGCCCAGGGTTTCCTGCACGGTGCCGCTCCCGGGCTGAAGCCCGGGCTACAGGAGGGAACATCGCGCCACCGGCAGCCGCAGGTGCAGGCACAGGCCGGGGTGGGCGTTGCTGGCCCAGAGCTGGCCGCCCTGCAGTTCGATGGCGCGGCGGGCGATGGCCAGGCCGAGGCCGAAGCCTTCGCCGGTGCCGCCTTCCAGGCGTTGGTAGGGGAGGAAGATGCGTTCCAGGTCCCCCTCGGCGACGCCGGGGCCCTGGTCGCGCAGGCGCAGGTGCCAGCAGTCGCCCTCACGCTCGCCGTCGAGGCTTACCCTGCCGCCTTCAGGGGAGTGGCGGATGGCGTTGCGCAGCAGGTTCTCCAGGGCCTGGGCGAGGCTGTCGAGGTGCACCTGCACGCGGCAGTCGGCATCCAGGGTGCAGGGCAGGCGTGCGGCGTCCCAGCCGCTTTCGAAGCAGGCGTCCTCGCGCAGGGCTTCCCAGACCGAAAGCACCTGCACCGCTTCGGTGGGCAGCTGCGGGCGCTCGGTGTCCATCCAGGCCAGGTCGAGGGTGTCTTCCAGCAGGCGTTGCATATCGGTGATTTCGCGGTCCAGGCGCTGGCGCAGCTGCTCGGGCGGCAGCTCGCTGTCGTGGGCGATGCGCAGCCGGGCCAGCGGGGTGCGCATCTCGTGGGACAGGGTGCGCAGCAGCAGGCGCTGCTGGCCCAGGCTCAGGCGCAGGCGCTCGGCCATGTGCTCCAGGGCCTCGGCCAGCTCGCCCAGCTCGTCGCGGCGGTCGGCCAGGGGCGTGCCCAGGGGCGCGGTGTCCAGTTCGTCGGCGCGCAGGGCATCGGCGCGGTCGCGCAAGCGGTTCAGCGGCACCACGAGGTGGCGGTAGATCAGCAGGCCGAGCAGGGCCGCCAGCAGCGTCGGCACCACGCCGTGGGTGAAGAGGTGGGTCCAGGGCGTGAGGCCGCTGGGCAGCAGGCGCTCGGGCAGTTGGAGCACCAGGCGGCCGTTCTCCGGGTGCTCGGGGAACTCGATGCTGACGTAGGGCAGCTCGTCCTGCAGGCGCCGACTCATGGGCCAGTCGAGCTTGCGCATGAAGGTCAGGTGGCTGGATTCCTCGGCGTTCAGCAGCGTGCCGTCGAGGCTTTCCAGGCGCGGGCCGAGCACCGCCACCCAGGTGTCTTCGCGGCTGGCCAGGTCCTGGCGGAAGCGCGCGACGCCGGCCGCGCCTTCGTTCTCCCAGGCCTGCTCGGCCTGCAGCGCGTACTGGGCCAGGTAGTCGCGGTCGGCCGGGGCCAGGAAGTAGGTGCTGCGCTCCACCGACAGGCCCCAGGTGTAGATGAGCCAGGTGAGCAGCAGGCAGAAGCCGACCTGCAGAAGCGCCAGCTTCCACAGCAGGGGATGGCGGCGCATCAGGAGCGGTCCGTCTCGACCAGCAGGTAACCCTGGCCGCGCACGGCCTGGATCTGCAGGCTATGCAGGCCGATATCGGCGAGCTTGCGGCGCAGGTTGCAGACGTGCACGTCGAGCCCGCGATCCAGCCGCGTGTAGGCGCGGTGCAGCACGCATCGGTAGAGGAAGGGCTTGCTCAGGGCCTCGCCCGGATGCGCCTGCAGGGTGGCCAGCAGGCGGTACTCGGAAGGCGTCAGCCCGGCGTTGCGGCCCTGGTGCCGGACGTCCTGGGCCTGCTCGTCGAACTGCAGCGGCGTGTCCGCACGCTGCACCGGCTGGCGGCGGTCGAGGCGCACGCGGCGCAGCAGGGCGTCGGTGCGCGCGTCCAGCTCGGCGAGGCTGAAGGGCTTGGGCAGGTAGTCGTCGGCGCCGCGGGTGAAGCCGGTGATGCGGTCCTGCTCGGCGCCCAGCGCCGACATCAGCATCACCGGGGTGTCCTGGCGGCTGCGCAGGGCTTCCAGCAGCTGCAGGCCGTCGAGGCCGGGCAGCATGATGTCCAGCAGTACCAGGTCGAAGTGGCCGGTCTCGGCTGCATCCAGGCCCAGGGTGCCGGTGCTGCAGGTGGTGACGGCGAAGCCGCGCTGACGGAAGTGGGCGTCCAGGTCCTCGCGCAGCCGGGGGTCGTCTTCGACCAGCAGCAGGCGGGGGGAGGAGGCGGGGAATTCGATTTGAGAATATTTCACATTTGGAAATATCTCATTCCCCGGGGGTGCCTGACAATCGCGCGATGGTCGCAGGGGCTACCGCTCGGCGACCTTAGTCGAAGCCCTTGAGCACCGCGAACTCGTCCACCGGGGCGCGCTCGGAGCGCAACTGGTTGATCGGCGCGGAGCGGTCGGCGTGGCCCAGCGCCATGCCGCAATAGAGCAGCTCGTGCTCGGGCAGCTCGAAGTGGGCGTGCAGGCTCTGGCGCACCATGCTCCAGGCTTCCTGCATGCAGGTGGCGAGGCCGCGTTCCTCGGCCACTAGCGCCAGGGACTGCATGAACATGCCCAGGTGCGCCCACTGGCCGTGGCCCATGGAGCGGTCGATGACGAAGAACAGCCCCACCGGCGCGCCGAAGAACTGGAAGTTGCGCGACATGGCGCGCAGGCGCGCGGCCTTGTCTTCGCGGGGGATGCCGAGCTTGGCGTAGAGCGCCTCGCCGATGGCGTAGCGGCGGGTGCGGTAGGGCTCGGTCAGCCCTTCCGGGTAGATGGGGTGGTCGCCGGCTTCGCCCACGGGGTTCTTCATCAGGGTTTCCAGGGCGACGCGCTCCACCGCGGCCTTGGCGGTGCCGCTCACGGCGATGACCTTCCAGGGTTGCAGGTTGCCGCCGGAGGGCGACCAGCGCGCGGTGTCCAGCAGTTCGCGCAGGGTGGCGGCGTCGACGGGCTCGGCAGTGAAGGCGCGGACGGAGATGCGTTGCTTGAGGGCTTCGGCTACGGACATGACGGCGTTCCTTGGCGGGTGATGGCGCGGCCGGGGCCGTGCGGACCCGGGCGAACTTAGCGAAAAGCCCGTCCTTGACGCCACAGGCAGAACTGCCAAGAACCATCACCCGGACGCCAGCCCGGGTGATGGCGCCGGTTACTGCGCGGTGCTGGCCGGCTGCTCCCAGAAGCGCGGGAAGGTTTCGTGGGGGTACTGCTTGCCGTCGTACTTGAGGGTCTTGCGCTCGGTGCGCAGGTACTTCTCCCCGGCGGCCGAGTCGCCGGTCACCTTGGCGGCCAGCACCAGGTCGGCGAAGCCGTTGCTGCGGGTCTTGGCGATGTCGAGGGTGACCTTGGCGCTCTCGGTCATGAAGTCCGGGTCGTTGACGCAGAGGGTGCCCTTGATGGTGGTCCATTCGCTGAGGTAGGCCCTGAGCACCGGGCGCAGGGCCTTGCCGTCCGGGGCGAACAGGGTCAGCTCTTGGTCCGAGCCGCCGTCCGGGCAGCTGGCGCCGCGGGCGGTGCTGTCGAACACCAGGCCGAAGGCGCGCACGCCCGGCGCCAGGTGGTAGCGGGCGGTGTCCAGCCACAGGCTGCCGGCGCTCACCTCGGTGACGGCGTCTTCGTCCAGGGTCGCGTCGTAGCGCTCCAGGAATGCGCCGCTCTTGCCGTCCACCTTGGCCACCAGCAGGGCCAGGCTGCGTTCGCCGGCGGAGATGCCTTCATCGCCCGGGCGGACGTAGGCGAGGGCGACCACCGAGCGGGCCTTGTCGTCCGGCCAGGGTTTGCAGGCGGCAGCCACCAATGGGCCTTCGTTGTAGGCGTCGGGCATCGCCCAATCGTGCTGGCCCAGTTGCTTGGCCAGCGCGTCGATCAGCGGTGCGGCGCAGGGTTGCGGGTCGCGGGCCTGGACCTGGCCGGCGAGGCAGGCGCAGGCGAGCAGGGCGAGGCGGGGAGCCCAGGAGGCGAGGCGGCGGTAACGCTCCATGTCGACGGTTCCGTGTGGGAGAAAGGCCGACATTCTAGCCGCCGCTGCGGGGGGCGGAGTGGCTGACCGGTTCGCATTTCTGCCGATTGGCCTAGCCGGCCTAGCCAGCGTTGGTGGCCAGGGGCGCACCGACCGGTTCGCGGGCCGGCTCGAACTCCAGGGCCGGGTCGGCGATGGGCTGGCGCAGCAGCATCTCGCGGTCGCGCTCGTAGTGGTTGAGCACCCGCCAGGGCAGGTGGCGGCCCTGGCGCGGCAGCAGGTCCCCGCCGCGCTGCACGTAGCCCGACTGCAGGGCGCCCATGACGCTGCCCGGCTCCATCTCGCCCTCCGGCGCGCGGGGTGTGCACACCTCCAGCTCGTGCTTGCCCATGTGGTTGAACAGGCGGCACAGGTAGCTGGAGGCGATATCGGCCTTGAGCGTCCAGGGCGCGTTGGTGTAGCCGAATATCGAGCCCATGTTGGGGATGCCGTGGGCCAGCACGCCCTTGTAGGTGAGGCGGTCGGACAGGCTCTTGCGCTGGCCGTCCACCACCATGTCGATGCCGCCCAGGGCCCGTAGTTGCAGGCCGGTGGCGCTGATGATGATGTCCGCCGGCAGCTCGGCGCCGGATTCCAGGGCGATGCCCTGCTCGGTGAACGTGGCGATGCGGTCGGTGACCACCGAGGCGCGGCCCTGGCGCAGGGCGGCGAACAGGTCGCCGTCGGGCACCGCGCAGAGGCGCTCGTCCCAGGGCATGTAGCTGGGGGTGAAGTGGCGCATGTCGACCTTGCCGCCGAGCTGCCTTTTCACGCTGCCCAGCAGCCAGGCGCGGACCTTCTCCGGCCAGCGCCGCGCGGCCTTGTAGATGACCCGCTGCAGCCAGATGTTGCGCGTGCGCGCCATGGCGTAGACCCAGCGCTCGGGCAGCACGCGGCGCAGGGCGGCGGAGACCACGTCCTTGCCGGGCACGCTGATGATGTAGCTGGGCGAGCGTTGCAGCATGGTGACGTGGCCGGCGCGTTCGGCCATGGCCGGCACCAGGGTCACGGCGGTGGCGCCGCTGCCGATGACCACCACGCGCTTGCCGCTGTAGTCGAGGTCTTCCGGCCAGTGCTGCGGGTGGATCAGGCGGCCCTGGAAACGCTGCATGCCGGGGAAGTCGGGCTGGTAGCCCTGGTCGTAGTCGTAGTAGCCGACGCAGGAGACCAGGAAGCGCCCGGTGAACACCCGCTGCGCGCCGCTGGCCTCGTCACGGGTCTTGACCGTCCACAGCCGCTCACGGCTGGACCAGGAGGCCTCGGTGCAGGCCTGGCCGAAGCGGATCCTGCGGTCGACGCCGTGCTCGCGGGCGGTGTCTTCGATGTATTGGCGGATGGTGTCGCCGTCGGCCAGGGTCTTGAGCTGGTCCCAGGGGCGGAAGGCGAAGCCGAAGCTGAACATGTCGGCGTCCGAACGGATGCCGGGGTAGCGGAACAGGTCCCAGGTGCCGCCCACCGCCTGGCGCCGCTCGATGATGGCGAAGTCCATCTGCGGTGCCTCGCGCACCAGGTGGCAGCCCATGCCGATGCCCGAGAGCCCGGCGCCGATGATCAGCACGTCGTGATGGTCGTTCAAGGTCGGCCTTCCTTCTTGTTGTTCTTGTGTGGAGCAAGTCATAGCAGGCTTTCTCCGGCCTGCCCGCCGGCCCTTTGGCGGGTTGTCGGGCACGCGGGGGTTTTGTCCGGGTGTAGGGCGGGTGAAACCCGCGGGCAAAGTGATGCCGGGATGTCGGGTTTCACCCGACCTACGGGGGCGCGGCTCAATGCTCGCGTCGGTAGCTGAAGCGACAGCCGCTGGGATCGGTGAAGGTGAGGCCGTCGGCGTCGAGGCTGTAGCCGTAGCTCACCAGCGCATCGTTGGCGGTGGAGAGGGTGACGCGGCCTGGGCTCTCGATGTGCCAGGTGCCGCTGTCCCACCAGGTGAAACCACCGGGGGCGTCGGGGGTGCCGCTGTACAGGCCGTTGGCGTCGAAGCGCAGGCTGCTGGCGTACTTGGCGGCGCAGGGTGGGGACTGGCTCTTGCGCCATTGCCCCAGCAGTTGGTTTTCCAGGTCGGTCATGTCGTGCTCCGGTGGTTGCCGGTGCGGGGTGCCTGGGGGCACCTCGCACCGGTCCTGTCGCCCCTACTTGGCGCCGGCCGCCAGGTTGGTGGGCCTGGCTCGGGCCTTCGGCGCCTTGCCGAGGTCCTTGAGCACACCACCGGCATCGCTGATGAGGGTGGTCAGCTTGCTGCGTTCGGCGTCGCTCATCACCGTATCGTAGTCAAGCAATGCGCTGGCGTTCTTCGGATCGGCCTTGCGTTTGTGGAAACGCTTGGCCAGCCGCTTGGCCGCGATGGCGGCGAAGTGTGGCTTGAGCACCGGCGAATCCAGCGCCGCCTGGATGGCGTCCAGGCCCTCGGTGAGGTGGTCGCCACCGATGGCCAGCACCAGGTGCGCGTCGGGCGTCGAGAGCACCCGATGGGCGGCTTCGGCGTGGCGTGCCTCGACCGCTGCGGTGACCATCACCGTGGCGCTGCCGGCGGCATGGGCGACCATGCCGTCGATCTCCCAGTGCACTTCCACCTTCACCTCGTGCACGCCGGGGACGCCGAACAGCGCGCCTTCGGCGCCGCGCATCAGGGTCATGGATTCGCTGATGCGCTCACCCGGTTGCAGCAGGGCGTAGGGCTGGTCTTCGATGCAATGCACGAGGGTGCGGTAGCTGCGCGTAGTGCCGGTCGGGGTCGATGACGCTGCCGCTGACGAAGTCGCTCTTCAGGCTCAGGTTGGCCGGTACCCGCACCGGTTGGTCGCCTCGGTTGACCAGGGCGATGCCGACTCGCACCGGCGCGCCCAGGGGCAGTTCGCCGAGCAGCGGGGTGACGTCCAGGTCCAGGCCCAGCACCTCGGCTTCGAGGTCCGTCGGGGTGATGCTCGGCATCGCCGTGGAGGCGCTGCCGAAGGCCACCGAGCCGGGGCGCACGAAGGGGTCGGGGTAATGGCGCAGCTGCTTGAGGTTGTCCGGGTGGAAGGACCACTGGATGTTGCTGGGGAAGGGCGTGGCCGGGGTGCCGGCGGCGGCGATCACGTCGCTGGTGCACATGAAGCCGAAGTCCGCCGAGTTGTGGTACAGGCCCATGGCGTGGCCGATCTCGTGCACGGCGGTGCGGAAGTAGGGCGCCGCGGCGGTGCCGAAGCGCTTGCCGCTGACCGTTCCCCAGCCGGCTGCGATGGTCCAGTGGGAGGCGATGCCGATGCCCTCGCGGGGCACGTTGTTGGAGTCGGTGCCGCCGTTGTCGTACATGATCCCGCGCGGGGTGGAATCGATGTTCTTCACCGCCAGCACGTGGTAGCGCCATTCGGTGTCGAGGTTGACCACCGCGCGCCGCGCCAGCATCGCCGCATGCATCTCGGCGTCGGACCAGGAGTTGCCGCTGGCCTCGGCGACGTTGGTGTCGCTGAGGTTCACCGCCACCTGCCAGCCCACGGCGTCCATCACCGTCTGCCAGGTGTGCCCGAGGCCGCTGTTGGTCGGCTGCTCGGAGCCGGAGACGGTGTCGATCTCCACGGTGCAACGGCGGTAGTAGCTCGACAGCCAGCCCATGGTCATGCGTCCGATCACCGCGTTGGCGGCGTTCTTCACATCACCCTCGGCGTAGTCGGAGGGCGAGGGATAGCCCGCCGGCCCTGCCATGCGCACCATCTGCGTGGTCAGCTTGGAGTCCAACGCCCAGTTGTTGGGGGCGGTGAAGCGCCACAGCTCGAAGCCGAGGTTGAAGCTGTTGCCCAGGTAGAAGTTCTCCGGCAGCGAGGTGACGCGGATGTAGTAGCGGTAGCGCGAGCGCGACAGGATCGGGATGCCCGAGGCGGGATTGGGCCCGGCCAGGAGGATGGGCTTCAGGCTGGTTTCCGGGCGGCTGCCGAGCAGCGGGATCGGCGAGGCGATGGGCAGCGGCAGGAAGAGGGTTGGCCGCTGGTAGAGGTCGCCGCTGGCGGTGCGGCCGGCGCTGTGGGATTCCACGCGCAGGGTGCCGTCATAGGACACCAGCGGCGCACCGGTGGGCTTGTAGTTGAGCAGCCAGCAACCGGGGCGGATGCTGCGCAGCGGCGGCACGATGATCGGGCCGGGCACCTGCCTGGGGAGTTCGCTGATAGGGGGGAGGGCGCTGGCCGTTCGGGCGTCTTCCTGCTCGGGCGGCAATACATCAGGCATGGGTGGGGTTTTGTCGAGGCTGGACATCGTTGAACACTCCTATTCAACAAGGGGCGCACCCTGCCCGTACTCCGAACCACGCGAGCCATTGCATGACGCCGGTACGACACCCCTGGAAGGTTCCTTTTTAGGGTCGTGTCATGCGTACCACGTGCGCATGGCCCGGTGAGTATGCGACTGCGCCAGGCCCTGCATAGCGCCGCCCATCGCCCGCAGGCCGTGCGGAGCGACCGGTTGTCGGAGCGCTCGGAAGCCCTGTAAGGGCGCCGCTACAGAGCCCCGCGCAACCGAACTTTTCGTGCTTGTCGATATGCCGGAAAGGCGTTTGCGTGGGGAGGGGCGAGGGGTTTTGGTCGGCCACGTGCATGGGGAATCGGTGGGCTGAAGCCCACCCTACGCCCATCCGCCCGCGCCGAGCCCACCTTTGCAGGTGCGAATTCATTTGAGCGTGGTCATGAGTCATCGGTGCTGCCTGTGACGATTTGAATTGAGGGCTCGACAGGATGAACGCGTGCCGTAGGGTGTGCCGTGCGCACCGCCGCTCGGTGTTTCCGGCGAGCTCCAGGTGCGCGCAGCACACCCTACGTCCGAAGTGAGTGGCGGCTGTATGCCCCGAGGTCTGGTTGCACCAGGGCGTGGATGTTTACCTGCTTAACGGCGCGCGCTCCGGACCGCTGTCAGCGGGTACGGATCTCCCCCCGCGCGAGGCTTTCGGCATCGTTGCCGAGGGCGTCCTTCAATTGCATGTCGGCGCCTTGCTCGCGCAACTGATCCAGCAGTTGGGTGCGCTGGAACAGCGCGGCGTACATGGCGGCGGTCTGCCCGGCGGCGTTGCGCTGGTCGGTGGGGCAGACGGCGTTCATCAGGCGGTGGGCGATGCCCAGCTCGGCCTTGAAGATGGCGCCCATCAGCGCGGTGTTGCCGCGGGCGTCCTGCAGGCAGGGATCGGCGCCGGCGGCGAGCAGGGCGTCCACCGCTTCGGCGTGGCCGTGGTAGGCGGTGAGGATCAGGGCGCTGTAGCCCTTGGTGTCTTGCGTGTTCAGGTCGTAGCCGGCGTCGATGAAGGCCTGGAGCACATCCAGGCGGCCTTCGCGCGCGGCGTCGAAATAGCGTTGGGCCAGTTCGGCTTTGATGGTGGCCGGGTCGGGTGATGGCTCGGCCTGGGCCAGGCCGACCCAGAGCAGCAGGGTGAGAAGTGTGTATTTCATCTCGGGCCTCCGTAAGCCGGCCCGCGTGTGCGGGCCGGCGTTGGGTGGGTCAGTCGGTGAGCTTGGCGGCCAGGGCTTTCACCTTGGCCAGGTCGCCACCGGCCACCTTGGTGACACGGGTGCCGTAGTCGGCATCGGCCTTGTAGAGGAAGGACAGCATGATGTGCTTGCTCTCGCTGTCGGTGCCGGCGAGGGACTGGCCGAAGCTGTTGACCAGGTCCTGTTGGTCCTTCTTGCCGTAGGAGCGGTACAGGTCACCGGCCTGCTTGAAGTTCTGCTCGCTCTGGATACCGCGCTGCTGGGTGCTGCCCTGCAGCGGCGTCTCGACGTAGCGGGCGCTGGCGGTGGCTTCGCGGGGCTGCAGGCGGCTCGGCTCGTAGTTCACGCCGCTGCTGGTGTGGCCGACGTTCATGCTGCCGTCCTGGTTGCCGTTGTTCACCGCACCACGGGGCTTGTTCACCGGCAGCGACAGGCCGTTGGTGCCCACGCGGTAGAGCTGGGTGTCGGCGTAGGCGAACACGCGGCCCTGCAGCAGGCGGTCTTCGGAGGGCTCGATGCCCGGCACCAGGTTGGAGGGCGCGAGGGCGACCTGCTCGGCTTCCTGGAAGAAGTTGTCGACGTTACGGTTGAGCACCATCTGGCCGATCTTGCGCTCGGGCACGTCGGGCCAGACCTTGGTGGCGTCCAGCGGGTCGAAGTCGAAGCGCGCCAGGTCCTTGGGCTCGAGCACCTGGATGTACAGGTCCCACTTCGGGTAGTCACCCTTGGCGATGGCGTTCACCAGGTCGGTGGTCATGTGGCTGTAGTCCTTGCCCTGGACGGCCTCGACTTCCTTCGGGTCGAGGTTGCGGATGCCCTGCAGGGTCTTCCAGTGGAACTTCACGTAGTGCGTCTCGCCCTTGGCGTTGACCAGCTTGTAGGCGTGCACGCCGTTGCCGTCCATGAAGCGGTAGCCGGCCGGGGTGCCTTCGTTGGAGTAGAGCAGGGTGAGGGTGCGGATGGACTCCGGCACGTGGGAGAAGAAGTCGAAGCGGCGCGAGTCGTCGTCCAGGTTGGTGCGCGGGTCCGGCTTGAAGGCGTGGACCATGTCCGGGAACTTGATGGCGTCGCGGATGAAGAAGGTGGGGAAGTTGTTGCCCACCAGGTCCCAGTTGCCGTCGGCGGTGTAGAACTTGGTGGCGAAGCCGCGCGGGTCACGCAGGGTTTCCGGGGAGTGGTTGCCGTGCACCACCGAGGAGAAGCGCACGAACACCGGGGTGCGCTCGCCGTTGCGGAAGACCTTGGCGACGGTCAGGTCGGCGATGTCCGCCGAGGCGACGAACTCGCCGTGGGCGCCGGTACCCCGGGCGTGCACCACCCGTTCGGGGATGCGTTCGCGGTCGAAGCGCTGCAGCTTCTGGATCAACTGCACGTCCTGCAGCAGCACGGAACCATTCGGCCCGGCTGTCTGAGAGTGCTGGTTGTCGCCTACGGGGGCGCCGTTGTCACGGGTCAGTGGTGCACCCACAGCCATGGAAAGATTGAACAGGCATGCCGCCGCCAGCAGGCCGGGGGCGGTGCGTTGGAATCTGGACATTTGCGTCTCCTGATGTCTCTGGTTCGGGTGTTGCGGCCTGAACCATAGGGAGCGCGGGAGGGGGCGGATAATAGGATTTGGTCAGCCTGGCGATTAGGAAATATTAAAGGTCCTACGCGCGCCGCCTGCTTAGAGTTCTCGGGTACAAGCCCCACCCCGATTTCACCAGGAGGCCGCGCAAGCGGCTCGCACGCAGGACGACCCATGACCCTTACCGAATTGCGCTACGCCGTTGCCCTGGCGCAGGAACAGCATTTCGGCCGCGCCGCCGAGCGTTGCCACGTCAGCCAACCGACCCTTTCCGTGGGCATGAAGCGCCTGGAGGACTACCTCGGCGTGCTGCTCTTCGAGCGCAGCAAGGGCGCCGTCTACCTCACCCCCATCGGCGAAAGCATCATCGAGCAGGCGCACAAGGTGCTGGCCGAGGCCAATGCCGTGCTGGAAATGGCCCACGCCGGGCGCAACCAGTTGTCCTCGCCGCTGCGGGTCGGCGCCATCTACACCATCGGGCCCTACCTGCTCCCGCACCTGATCCCCCAGCTGCACACCGTGGCCCCGCAGATGCCGCTGTACATCGAGGAGAACTTCACCCACGTGCTGCGCGAGCGGCTGCGGGAAGGCGAGCTGGACGCCATCATCGTCGCCTTGCCGTTCTCCGAGCCCGATGTGCTGACCAAGGTGCTCTACGACGAAGCCCTCTGTGTGCTGCTGCCCGCCGACCACCCGCTGGCGGCCGAGCAGCGTCTCTCGGCCGAGGCGCTGGAGGATGCCGAACTGCTGATCCTGGGGGAGGGCCACTGCTTCCGCGAGCGGGTGCTGGAGGTGTGCCCGGCCACCCAGCGTGCCAGCGTGGAATCCAGCTCCCTGGAAACCATCCGCCACATGGTCGCCTCCGGGCTCGGCGTCTCGGTGCTGCCCCATTCGGCGGTGAGCGGCCACCACTACTCGCCGGGCTCCGTGGCCATCCGCCCCTTCAGCGCGCCGGTGCCGTTCCGCCAGGTGGCCATCGCCTGGCGCGCCAGCTTCCCCAGGCCGCGCGCCATCGACGTGCTGGCTGACTCGGTGCGGCTGTGTTCGGTATCCCGTGGGCCGGGTAGGGAAGACGGCTGATCGGCGCGCGGGCTCTGGTGGAGGGGCGGGGCGACATGTATGATAACGATTATCATTTGAGTCGAACCGCCCAATCCGGCCAGCCAGCAGTGCAGTGATCTTGCCCGCAGACAAACTTTCCCTTTATCTCGCCCATCGCGCCGCACTGGTGGACTACGCCGCGCCCATTGTCGGCTGCCGTGCGCGCGCCGAGGACGTGGTCCAGGAAGCCTGGCTGCGCTTCGATGGCCGCGAGCCGGATGCCCAGGCCATCGGCCACCCGGTGGGCTACCTGTACCGCATCGTGCGCAACCTCTCCCTCGACCTGACCCGGCGCCTGGCCACCGAACGGCGCCAGCCCGACGGCGATGCCGTGCTGGCCGAGCTGCCGGCCGAGACGGCGTCCCCCGAGCGCGAAGTGGCCGGCATCGACGAGCTGCAACTGATCAGCGAGGCCCTGGCCGAACTGCCCCAGCGCACCCGCACCGCCTTCGAGATGCACCGCCTGGGTGGCTACACCCTGCAACAGGTGGCCACCGCCCTGGGCGTGTCGGTGGGGTTGGTCCATCAACTGGTGCACGACGCGCTGGCCTACTGTTCCGCACGTCTGGAGCAGGCCGATGGCTGAGGTCGATGAATTTCTGAAAAAACACGTCGGAGAAACGTCTTTTGCCGAGGATGGCCGCAATGTGCGACCCTCTCGCGCCGTTTCAGCCCACGGAGACTGGATGTCCATGCCCCACGCCGAAACCCAAGCCCGCCGGGATATCGCCCTGGACTGGCTGCTGCGCCTGCAGCAGGCACCCGGTGATGCGGCGTTGGCGACGGAGTTCCAGGCGTGGCACGACGCCGAGCCGGACAACGCCGAAGCCTTCCGCAAGGCCGAACGGCTCTGGCGCCTCACCGGCCAGCTGCAGGCCACCACCCGCCAGGATTGGCCGGCGGTGCCGCCCGCTGCCGAGCCTGAAGCACAGGTCATTCCATTGCCGACACGCTCACCGCAGCGTCGTCGCCATGCCCGTCGCTGGCTGGCCGGTGCCATCGCCGCCTGCCTGGTGCTGGGCCTGGGGGCTGGCCTGCGCACACCGCTGGAGGCTGACTACCGCACCGCCCGGGGCGAGTTGAAATCCATCGACCTGCCGGATGGCAGCCGCCTGCAACTGGACGGCGACAGCGCCATCGCCGTGGTCTTCTCCAGCGAGCGCCGTGACGTGAAGCTGCTCCGTGGCCAGGCCTTCTTCGAGGTGGCCAAGGACAGCGCGCGACCCTTCCATGTGCTGGCCGACGCGCTCGACGTGCAGGTCACCGGCACCGCCTTCAACGTCGACCTCGGCAGCGCGCGCAGCGCCGTGGCCGTGGTGCACGGCTCGGTGCGGGTCGCCGACCGCGATGCCGGGCACGAACTGGCCGCCGCGCTTACGGCAGGGCAGACCCTCGCCTATGGCGGCGACCGCCAGGCCCAACGCGGCACCCTGCCCGTGGGACAGGTGGCGCCCTGGCGCAACCGCCAGCTGATCGCCGACAACGCGCGTTTCGGCGACATGGTCGAGCAACTGAAGCCCTACCTGCCGGGCACGGTGCTGTTGCGCGACGCGCAATTGGCCGAGCAGCGCATCACCGGCGTCTACGACCTGCGCAACCCCGAAGCGGCCCTGCGCGCCATGGCCCAACCCCATGGCGGCAGGGTCGAATCCTGGAGCCCCTACCTGCTGGTGATTTCCCGCGGCGAATGACGCCAGCAGCGCCTCTGAAAACTTTTTTCACTTTTTCTGAAAAATTTCCGAGCTGTCCCGTCCTTTGCCTCGCACAGCAACTGCGATCAATTCGCATTCACTGATTGGCGGGCCGATTTGCCCGCGCGGGGAGCCAGATGGAACAGCAGTCCAACAGCCTCAGTAGCGCACTACGCAGGAAACTCGGCCGGGCCGCCGGAGCGGGGGCCCTCGGCCTTTGCTGCGCCCTGGGCAGCGTGATGGCCCAGGCCGCCGAAGCGGCCGCCAGCGAGAACGTCCTGCAGCAGGCCCACGCCTTCGACATCCCGGCCCAGAGCCTGGCCGCCGCGCTGATCGCCTTCGGCCAGCAGAGCGGGCTGCAACTGACCATGGATTCCGCGCTGCTGGCGAACCAGCTGTCGCGCCCGGTGAAGGGCTCGCTCACCAGCGAACAGGCCCTGGAGAAGCTGCTGCAGGACAGCGGCATCGGTTGGAGCTTCCAATACGGCAATGTCATCTTCCATGCACTGCAAAGCGCGGGCGGGGACGTGATCGAACTGGGCAATACCGTGGTGCTGGGGGCGCCACCCGAGAGCGGCTTTCAGGGCGAGACCGTGATCGATCGCCGCGCCATCGAAGCCTTCCCCGGCGCCAACGGCGACATCACCACGCTGCTGCAGATGCACCCCAGCGTGCAGTTCAGCACCGAGCAGAAAAGCTCGAACACCGGCGGCGAGATCGACCCGGCGGACATCAGCATCAACGGGGCCAAGTTCTACCAGAACAACTTCATGATCGATGGCGTCTCGATCAACAACGACCTCGACCCGGGGCAGCACTCCTGGGGAGACCTGACTCACCTCGAACGACTGCCAAGCCGGGCCCACGGCATTGCGCTGGACGCCGACCTGCTGGAGTCCGTGACCGTCTACGACAGTAACGTGCCGGCGGAATTCGGCGGCTTCAACGGTGGCGTCGTGGATGCCAAGACCCGTCGTCCCAGCCAGGAGTTGCACGGCAAGCTATCCGCCGGGATGACCCGTTCGGAATGGACCAAATTCCACATCGCCGACGAAGACAAGACAGCCTTCGAGGAGTCGAGTGACGCGCAGAACCAACCGGAGTTCGAGAAGCTCACCCTGAGGGGGATGGTCGAAGGGCACCTGACCGATGACTTCGGTGTGATGGCCGCGTTCTCGCGCAAGACCTCGGTCATTCCGCTGTTCGCCTATGACGGCGGTTTTCAGAGCCAGGGCGATTCGGTGAAGAAAGACCAGCGGCGCGAGATCGACAACTTCATGCTCAAGTCCTATTGGGCAGTGAATGACCGCCTCGATATGAGCTTCAGCCTCACCCATGCGCCGCAGGAGGCGGAGTATTTCCGCTCCAACGTCAAGAACTCGGGCTCCCAGATTCACCAAGGGGGGTACCAGGCGGGCATGGTCGCCAAATGGCTGGGGGACGCCGCCAACTACACGCACACGTTCGCCTACACCAACCTTGAGAGCACGCGCACCTCGGACAGCAACGTCTTCAAGAACTGGCGTTGGTCGCAGGACAAGAACTGGGGTAATCCTTATCGCAATGGCGTTCTCTCTGCGGCTGCTACCAGCTTCGAGGGCGGGAACGGCGATCTGGAACAGACCCAGGTAGGCGCCAGTTATGTGTTCAAGGCCGATTGGCTGCCGCTGACCTGGGCGGGAGTGACGCATAACTTCCAGACCGGGCTCGAGCTCGAAACCAAGACCGGCCGCTATGAGCGCTCGTCCGATATCTATACCGCCACGACGCTCAGCCTGGCCGCAAACACCAGTGGCAACCTCACCTGCAGGACGCTCAGCGGCATTCAGGACGACGATTACTGCTCGGTCAGCGTCAACGCAGAGGGCGCTCCGGTCCGCCAGTATTTCCGCTTTCTCAACTACTACCGCGAAGGGGAGGTCGAGCAGACCGAAAACCGCTACGGGCTGTTCATGCAGGACAGGATCGAGCTGGGGAAACTCACGCTGCGCCCGGGCCTGCGCTTCGACGGTGACGACTACATGGCGAAGAAGACCTTCGCCCCGCGTTTCTCCATGGAGTACGACCTGTTCGGTGATCGCAGCACGCTGCTCACCGGTGGACTGAACCGCTACTACGGCAGGAATCTCTTCGCCTATCGCCTGATGAATGATCGCGAGGCGCTGCGCTGGCGTCGCACGCGGTTGGCCAGCACAGGCAACCAGATCACCGACTTCGGTGGTTGGGTGAACTACGGCGTCAACGAGAACTCGTTCCGCCAGCTGGACATTCCCTACGATGACGAGCTGGCGCTCGGCGTGACCCAGCGCTGGTACGACACCACCTTCGACCTCAAGTACGTTCGCCGCGAAGGGCGTGACCAGGTGTTCCGTGCCAGCGCCAACACGCTCGACCTGGAGCCGGGCGACGGCGTCACCCTGATCCGCAACTACTACGTGTTTTCCAACATCGGCAAGAGCCGCAGTGACAACGTCACCTTCACGGTCACGCCGGACTGGAAGATGAAGGGCTTCGGCACTGCCACCTCCTTGCAGCTCGCCATGAACTGGAGCCAGACCCAGAGCAACATGCAGGGCTATGAGCGCATCATCACTGACGCCGAAGAGTCCGACGAGGATGTGATCTACGACGGCAAGATCATGGCCTGGAGCGGTTTGCCTTCCGATGACTTCAACCGCCCCTGGACCGCGCGGCTGACCACCATCACCGATATCCCTGCGCTCAACATCATCTGGAGCAACTTCTTCCGCTACCGCGGCAAGTACGACCAGATTGTCTTCACTGGGGATCAGCAAACCATCAATGGCGTTGAATACGACGTCTATGACGCCGCCTCGGTGCCGGCTGCACCGACCTGGGACACCCGCGTCTACTGGGAAGTCCCCACCGGCGCCGACCAGGCGGTATTCGCCGCGGTGGACGTGACCAACGTGATGGACAAGGTCAACCCCATCGTCACGCGATCCGGTTCCACCAGCTACGAAGTCGGCCGCCAGTACTGGCTCGAAGTCGGCTACCGCTTCTGACCCCTCCATAAGAACGACCGAGATTTCCTGATGAAGAAGATGATCGCGGGCCTGCTCGGCCCGCTGCTGCTGGCCGGCTGCGCGAGCCTGGGCGGGGGCGAGCGGTTGCCCTGGGATGACCGCGTGCTGCGTGGCGAACTGGACAATGGCCTGGAGTACCGGGTGGTCGAGGACCGCTCCGAAGCCGGGCGGCTGGATGTGCGCCTGACGGTGCGCGCCGGCTCGGTGGACGAGGCGGACGACCAGGTCGGCGTGGCTCACCTGCTGGAGCACCTGGCCTTCTACAGCCGGGGCGGGCAGGGCGTGAACGTACGCCAGCGCATGGAGGCCCTGGGCTGGCAGCAGGCCCGCAACTACAACGCCGTGACCAGCTACGACCGCACCCAGTACCTGCTCAGCCCGGCCAAGGGCGCGGCGGAGCTGGAGCCGGCCCTGCATGCCCTGGCCACCCTGGTGTTCGCCGGGGATTACCGCGCCGAGGACCTGGAGCGCGAGCGCCCGGTGGTGGTGGAGGAATGGCGGGGCGGCCTGGGCAACGCCCAGCGCATGAACGACCAGCGCACCGCCTCCCAGCGCGTCGGTTCGCGCTACCCGGAGCACCGCACCATCGGCAACGAGGCGGCCATCCGTGCGGCACAGGTGGAGGCGCTCAAGGCCTTCCAGCAGCGCTGGTACCAGCCAGGCAACATGGTGCTGAGCATCGTCGGCGACGTGGACCCGCAGCGCGTCGCGGCAGCCATCGAGCAGGCCCTGGGCCAGGTGCCCGGGCAGGCGGTGCCGAGCCGCGAGCACCGCGAGCTGCCCCTGGACGGGAAATTGAAGATCTTCCACCTGCAGGACAGCCAGAGTGGCAGCAACCAGGTGGCCCTGTTGTTCCGCCTGCACGAGCCGGCCAGCCGTGCCGAAGGGCCGGACGGGCTGCGCGAGCGCCTGGTGGACCGCCTCACCCTGTCGGCCATGCTCGCCCAGCTGCGGCGCCAGCCGCTGCAGCCTGGGGTGCGCAGCCTGAGCCTGCAGAAGACCCAGATCGGCAACCACTCCAGCGTACTGGGCGTGGCCGCCGGGGTGACCGGCGAGAGCCATGATGCGGCGCTGCGCCAATTGCTGGGCGAGGTCGAGCGCCTGCGCCGCTTCGGCATCAGCGAGGCGGACATGGACGCTCAGAAGGCCCGGGTGCGCAGCACCGCCCAGGGCATGCTCGAACGGCCCGATACCCGTGACTTCCAGAGCTGGATCAACGAACTCAACGACGCCGCTGTGCTGGGTCGCCCGGTGCAGCGCAAGCATGTGATCGCCCGTGCCTACCTCGGCGTGCTCGACAGCGTCGGCCTGGATGAGATCAACCAGCGCCTGCGCACCTGGGTCGACAGCCCCGACCAGGTGTTGCAGCTCAGTGCGCCCGGCCTCACGCCCCTGCGCCTGCCCACGGTCGCCGAGGTGCAGCGCCTGAACGCGCAACTGGCCGTGCAGCCGCTGGCGCGGCCTCAGCCCTGGCAGCCGGAGGTCGAGCCCGTGGTCACCCATCCCGAGGTGCCCGGCCCCGGCGCGCCTGGCGAGATCGTCTCGCGGCGCAGCTTCGCGGCCGAGCAGGTGGAGCATTGGCAACTGAGCAACGGTGATCGCCTGGTCTGGCTGCGCAAGCCTGGTGCCAAGGGCGGTGTGGGCTTCAAGGCCGAATCCTCCGCCGGCTTCATGGTCGAGGGGATGCAGCCCTGGCGTGTGCAGATGGCCGCGCAACTGGCCGGGCAGAGCGGGCCGGCGGGCTGGAGCCCGGAGGCCATGCGGCTGTGGCGCAGCGAACAGCGGGTTTCCTTCGCCCTGGAGCAGCAGGCCCAGCGCCTGGAAATCGACCTCGGCCACCTGCCGACGCCGGCCGGCAAGTCGAGCGCGCCGGTGGATGTGCAGGCACTGCTGCAGGTCTACCGGCTCAGCCAGCAGGCGAGCATCGATCCGCAGGCCTTCGAAGCGGCGCGCACGGACCTGGGCGAGCGCATTCAGCGCAGCCGCGACAGCGTGCGCGAACGCCAGGACGACCTGCAGCGCCGCCTCAGCCATGGCGATGACGGCTGGGTACTGCCGAGCCGCGACGAACTGGCCGCGCTGAACCGCGACACCCTGGACGCGGACTGGCAGCGCCTGGTCCGTGCGCCCGTTACCTACTACCTGATGGCCGATGTACCGGCCGAGCAGCTGGAGGGCTGGGTGCGCGCCGAGCTGGCCAGCATTCCCCGTGGGCAGCCGCTGCAAAGCCGTTCCGCCCTGCAGCAACCGGGGCAGCGCCAGGGCGAGCTGGAAATGGCCCTGGAACCCCGCGCCAGCCTGCGCTTGCTGAGCTACCAGGCGCACGAATGGAACCCCCAGGACGCCGCGCGCGTCGCCGCCCTGCGGGAGCTGGCGCGGCAGCGCCTCAAGCAGGCGCTGCGGGGCGAGGCGGGGGGCATCTACAGCCTCAACTTCGATGCCGAACTGAACCCCTACAGCCAGCGCATCGAGAGCCGCTTGAGCTTCTCCTGCGACCCGGCGCGGCTGGACGAGCTGCGCGAACTGGCGCGAAGCACCCTGGCCGAGCTGCCCCGGCATATCGACGAAAAATCCCTGGCGCCCTTGCGTCGCGAGCTGGTGCGCCAGGAAGGGCTGCGCCATGACGATGCGGAAACCCAGCTGCGCCGCCTGGTGCTCAGCGAACGCAAATGGCAGGACCCGCACTACCTCGCCCAGCAGTCGGCAGTGGCGGACGCCCTGCAGGTGGAGGCACTCAAGGGCCTGGCCACGCGCCTGGCGGACCCGGCCAACCGGGTGCAGGTGCTGCTGACCCCGGCGCCGGTACTGAGGACTTCCCATTGAAGACCCTGCGCACCTTTTTCACGCTGGCGTGGCCCTTCTGGGGCGATCGCCGGCAATGGCAGGCCTGGCTGATGCTGCTGACGGTGATCGGCCTCGGCTTGCTGGTGGTGCAGATCAACGTGCTGATCAACGCCTGGAGCAAGGTGTTCTACGACACCCTGGGCGCCTTCCGCACCGACGACCTGTATAGGTTGATGGGCGAGTACGCGCTCTACATCGGCAGCTACGTGGTGATAGTCGTGTACCTCGACTGGCTGCGTAAGGCCTTGGTGCTGCGCTGGCGCCGGGCGATGACCGCCAGCACCATCGGCGCCTGGATGCAGGGCCAGGCCTTCTACCGCCTGGGCTTCGACGGCGAGCCGGACAACCCCGACCAGCGCATCGCCGAAGACATCCGGCTGCTGGTGGACCGCAGCGTCGAGCTGCTGGTGTCCTTCATCGCCAACATGGCCCAGGTGGGTGCCTTTCTCTCCATTCTCTGGGGGCTGTCGGGCACCCAGACCTTCACGCTCTGGGGCCACAGCTTCACCGTCGAGGGCTACCTGGTGTGGATCGCGGTGATCTACACAATCGTCGGCACGGCCATCACCCATGGCATCGGCCGCCCCTTGCAGCGCCTCAACTACGAGCAGCAGCACCGCGAGGCGGACTTCCGCGCCAGCCTGTTGCGCCGCCGTGACCACGCCGAGCAGATCGCCCTGTACCGCGGCGAAGCAGTGGAGCAGCGCCACCTGGGCGAGCGCTTCGAACGCATCGCCTACAACTGGCGGCGGCTGATGGACCGTCAGCGCAGCCTGAGCTTCTTCACCGTGGGCTACGACCGGGTCAGCCTGATCATCCCGGTGTTCGCCGCGCTGCCGGCCTTCCTCGCCAAGACCATCACCCTCGGCGGGTTGATGCAGATCCGCAGCGCCTTCAATGCGGTGCAGAACTCCCTCAGCTGGTTTATCGACGCCTACTGGCGCCTGGCCGAGTGGAGCGCCACGGTGGAGCGCCTCGGCCAGTTCCAGCAGTCCATCGAACGCAGCCGCGTGCAGGTGCGCGAACCCTGCTGCGGCGAGGCGCTCTGCGTGCGCCAGCTGGACGTGCTGCGCCCCGATGGCAGCCTGCTGCTGGCCGGCGTAGATGCCTCGGTGGCTAAGGGCGAGTGGGTGCGCATTGAGGGTCGCAGCGGCCTGGGCAAATCCACCCTGCTGCGCACCCTGCAGGGGCTCTGGCCCTATTGCCGGGGCGACTGGCAACTGCCCGAAGGGCGCAGCCTGCTGCTACCGCAACAGCCTTACCTGCCGAGCCTGCCGTTGCGCGACCTGCTGGCCTATCCCGCCACGGCCCTGCCGGAGGACGCACGCCTGCGCGAGGTGCTGCAGGCGGTGGGCCTGGACGCGCTGACGGAGCGGCTGGGGGATGAGCGCGAATGGAGCCGCGAGCTGTCCGGTGGCGAGCAGCAGCGCCTGAGCATCGCCCGCGCCTTGCTGTACCAGCCCGACACGCTCTACCTCGACGAAGCCACCAACCAGCTGGACGACGCCAGTGCCTGCCGGTTGCTGGAACTGATCCGCCAGGCGCTGCCCAGGGCCACGGTGATCGGCATCAGCCACCAGCCGACGGTGCAACGCCTGTTCCAACGGTCGCTGAACCTGGAGTCGGCGCCGTTGGCGGAAGCGGTGGCGGTGTAGAAGGGCCATCTTTGGTGGGCTGAAGCGGAGCGCCGCCCGGCCCACCCTACGCCCGGGCTACGCATAGGTCATGGCGGGTGCTTTGTTCACAGCAGGGGCGTTCCCGTCAATATTGACGGGGGCGTCGCGGAGCCCCGACCATGGCGCCTTTTCGACGATTCCGGGGCGGTGCGATGCAGGTTGTGGACGGCTATCTACAGGTGGGCCCGGATGAGCTGGAGCAGCAATCGCTGGCCGAATTGCTGCGTGGGCAGAGCCTGCCGCTGCATTTCAACGGGGTGGATTTCAGCGGGCAGGACCTGTCGCGCATGGAGCTCTCCGGCGCGCGCTTCGAGCGTTGCCTGTTTGCCGCTGCCGACCTCACCGCCGCCATGCTCGAAGCCACCGAGTGGATCAGCTGCCGCGCGCCGGAGGCGGTCTTCCGCTCGGCGCAACTCACCGATGCGCGCTTCCTGCGTTCGGACCTGAACAACAGCCGCTGGCAGCGCAGCAAGCTGGCCCAGGCGCGCTTCGAAGGCTGCAAGCTGACCGGCGCCAACTTCAGCGATACCTCCACCCTGGGCATGGTGTTCCACGACTGCGTGCTGCGCAGCGCCTGCCTCTCGGGGCTGTCGTTCTACAAGGGCGAGCTGTACAACCTCGACTTCGCCGAAGCCGATCTCAGCTACTGCGACTTCCGCAAGGCGGTGTTCGTCGAGGGTGGCAGCCTGTCCCTGGCGCGGGTCAACAACGCCCGTTTCGACCAGGCCGACCTGCGCGAGGCCAGCCTCGACGGCCTGCGCCTGGTGGATGCCAAGCTGTTCCACGGCGCCATCATTTCCCGCGCCCAGGCGTCGATGCTGCTGTCGGGGTTGGGCCTGACCGTCCTGTAGAACTAGCCCGGCCACTTCTCCAGGGCCGCGCGGCAGTCCTCCACCAGCGCCGGCATGTCGGCCTCGATCTCCTGCCAGCCCAGCAGCGCCAGGGCCCCCTGCGCCGCGGTGCGCAGCGGCGCCCATTCCGGGTGTTCGAAGTTGTTGCCTTCCAGGTTGACGTAGGCGCCGTGGCTCAGGGTCATGCAGGCGGCCAGCAGCGCCTGCAGCTGCCCATGTGCCCGGGGCTGGAGCCGTGGCGGGAAGCCTTCGACGAAGGCCTCGAGGTGATCGAGGTAGGAGGACCAGAGATCGCAGTCGGCGCAGCAGCCGATGTTCGCCAGCTGCCACTCGGCGTCTCCGGCGAGGAACTGCAGCGCCGGGCCCAGTTCACCGAGGAGAATCAGCCGGCGATATTCCTCCTCGCCGTACCAGAACCAGATCAGCGAGGCGAGGCTCCCCGGGGTCGCGGCACTGGCTTCAGTCATGCCGCGCACCCGCGTGCCACCAGGCGGGGCGCCCATCCTCGAAGGATTCATAGGTGGGCATCAGCGCGGGGGAATCCTTGTGGTCGAGGCAGCCCACCAGCAGGGCGATGGTCGGCTCGTCGTCGATGGCGCCCAGGGAGCTGCCGCAGTGGGCGCAGAAGGCCCGGCTGGAATAGTCGGAGGAGCGGTAGGTCGCCGGGGCACCGGCGGGGCCGGTCCAGCGCAGCCGTTCGCGCGGCACTTCCACCCAGGCCACCGTCAGCGCACCGCTGTGCCGCTGGCAGAACTGACACGAGCAGGTGTGCGGGTTTTCGAGTGGGCCCTGCACCTCGAAGCGCACCTGGCCGCACAGGCAACCGCCCTGATGGATATCCGTGGTCATCGCCGCCTCCCTGGGCCTCGCTGGAATGGTCGCGAAATCTAGCACGGGGAGGGCCGCCGGTGGTGCGGCGGCTTCAACGGTTCAAAGCGTCACGACTTTGTACTGCCAGAGCTCGCGGCCGCCCTTGTGGTACTCCTTCTTGTAGCTGACCAGGCCTTTGAATTCGGACCCCTTGCCTGCCCAGAAGTCCTTCCACCAGTTGCGGATCGACGCCTGGTCTTCATTGATGAGCTCCCACTCGCCCACATTGGGATCGAGGAACAGCACGTGCTCCCTGTCGAGGCTGCTGAACGCCAGGGCATGCCCGCCATCGGCGCCATCCACCACATAGATGTAGGCGCCCGGGATCGCCAGTACATGGTCGATCACATCCTGGCGCGTGCGCAGCCCGGTGAATTTCTTGAAGGGGCCGCCGCCTTCCCGCTTGGTCACCGTCAGGCCGAATCCCTCCATGCTGTTGTCGCTTTTCTTGTTGCGTTGCCTGTGGCTCTCCAGCAGTTCCTGGATGGTCTCCGGGCCGATGATGTCGTAGATGGTTTCACCGGGTGTCAGATGGCCCGCCAGAACGGCCCTGACCCAGCGGCGGCAGGCTTCGAGGCAAACGCCCCGGGCATTGTTCCCGGTGCAGGCGAGGGCGCTGGACTGGTTGACCTTATGGCGTGCGATGGTCATGACACTTCCTTGTTCATGGGGTGGGCGTTCGTTGCGCTTTCTGGCCTGTTGGCTGAGGGAATGCAACAACGGAGGCGATTGAGGCTAGCCAGCGTCAGAGTGCTGTCAATAGACGACAACGAGGTGGCCTCATGCTCAATTCCAGCCTTCATGCAGGGCTGTGCGCAGTCAAGATCACCCGGTTACGGGCGGGGCTTTCGCATGACGCGCAGGAAACACTTTGCAAAAGCCCGCTCGTTGAGCGCCTGCCCCGGGATTCTGTAATTTATCTGCCGTGAAGCCGGGCCCCTCTGGCGGTTAATACCGCGATGTCGGAATCACAGTCTGTACAACTTCGACTGCAAGGAGGGGCTCCAATGACCGCCCTAGATACGTTCCTGTTTTCCGACTTCCTCGGCACCGCCACCTGGCTGTGGCTGGTCTTCTTCGCCGTGGTGTTCGCCCTGCTGGCCTTCGACCTGGGCGTGCTGCATCGCGATAACCGCGAGATCGGCGTCAAGGAAAGCCTGCTGCTCTCCGCCGGCTACATCACCGCCGGCCTGCTGTTCGGCCTCTGGGTGTTCTTCCAGAAGGGCGGCGACGCCAGCATGGATTACCTCACCGGCTTCCTCATCGAAAAATCGTTGTCGATGGACAACGTGTTCCTCATGGCGATGATCTTCAGCTTCCTGGCCATCCCCCGGGAGTACCAGCACAAGGTGCTGTTCTGGGGAATCATGGGGGTGATCGTGCTGCGTGCCGTGATGATCGGCCTGGGTGCGGCGCTGATCCACGAGTTCAGCTGGATCCTCTACGTGTTCGGCGTGTTCCTGGCCATCACCGGCGTGAAGATGCTGTTCTCCAAGGTGGATGACCACCCGGACCTGGAGAACAACGCGCTGGTGAAGTTCCTGCGCCGGCGCATGCGCGTGACCGATAGCCTGCACGGGCAGCGCTTCTTCGTGCGCCAGGCGGATGCCACCGGCAAGACCGTGCTCTGGGCCACGCCGCTGTTCCTGGCCCTGGTGCTGATCGAGTGCGCCGACCTGGTGTTCGCCATCGACAGCGTGCCGGCGATCTTCGCCATCACCCAGGACCCCTTCATCGTCTACACCTCGAACATCTTCGCCATCCTCGGCCTGCGTGCCCTGTACTTCGCCCTGGCGGCGCTGATCCATCGCTTCGCCTACCTGAAGTACGCCCTGGCCCTGGTGCTGGTGTTCATCGGCACGAAGATCTTCCTGGTGGGCATCATCGGCAAGATCCCGGCGGTGATCTCCCTCAGCGTGACCCTGGGCCTGCTGGTCGGCGGCGTGCTGCTGTCGCTGTACAAGACCCGTGGCCAGGCGCCGCAGCCCATCGAGGAAAACCGCGCGAGCTGATGGCGCGGCGTCACACCCGCCCCCTCGCGCACTGACGCGCCGAGGGGGCTTTTTGTTAGGCTGCGCTCCTTTTTTCGCAAGGAGCACTGCGTGGCCCTTTCAGCATGGAAGCACCTGCCCTCGTGGGCGGCCCTGTTCGTCGCCACCACGGCGAGCGCCCATACCCTGCCCAGCACGGTGTACCGCGGCACGGCGGGGGATATGCAACTGGAGGTCATCCTCCAGTTCGACAGCGCCTGGGACGGCATGGCCGGGTTCGTCGAAACCTCGGCGGCGGCCGATCACCTGACCCTGGAAACGACGCCCTATGACCCCAGTGAGCCGCTGCTGATCAACCTGCGCGACGGCACGCCACTGCCGCCGGCGGCGATCGAGCTGCAGCCCTTCGCCCTCGACCAGCAGGTGCTGCAAGGGCGCTGGATCGACCTGCGCACCCGCGAGGAGCGCGTGCTGCAATTGGAGCGCAAGCAGGTGTTCCGCGACGGCTCCAGGGCGGTCTACGAGGCCGACCTGTTGCAGCAGGGCACCAGCCAGGGCATGAGCTTCCGCGTGCATGCACGCAAGGCGGCCAATGAAGCGGTGCCGGTCTTCGACCGTATCACCATCACCGATAAGGCGAGCGGCGCGACGCGGCAGGTGATCGAGGGGCTGGATGCCTACTTCTATGGCACCGACACGCTGCGGTTGGCCTACCTGGACGATGACGATTTCATCGACTTCTCCTTCGTGCCCAAGCGCATCCGCGATAGCGACCAGGCCCTGACCAGCGGCACGGTGCAGTACTACCTGTACGACCCGGCGTCCGGCCGCTACGCCCTGCACGCGGGCCTGACCGAGATGGCCGGCAGCGGCTCGCTGTACCCCGATGCCCACCAGCGCGGGCGCTTCGAATACCGCCCCGAAGGTGGCGAACGCTTCCGGCCCGGCACCTTCCAGGCAGGCTTCTACCGCCTGGACGCAGGGCAACGGGTGGTGGCTGAAGCGGCCGGGGAGGCAGCCCAATGAGCCGCCTGTTCCGTTATTGGCTGCGGCTGGTGCTGCTCGTGGTCCTGTGTGGACCCGGCCTGGCCGGTGCCGTGGATGTCTACCAGGGCACCCTCGGCAAGCAGGCGGTCACCCTGGTGACGTTCCAGCAGAACCGCGTCATCCGCGGCGTGTATTTCTATGACCGCTACCGCACGCCGATCCGCCTCAAGCCGGTGTTCAGCAACAACGAGCCCAACAACGGCATCGGCATGGACGAACTGGACGCCGGCGGGCTGCCGGCTGCGCGCATCCTTGTGTTCTTCTCGGGCTACTACAAGCGCGATGCCACCCTCAATGGCACCTGGACCGACTACCGCACCGGCAAGCGCCTGTCCATCCACATGACGCACGTGGCCATGCTGCGCTCCGACGAAGCCTGGCCGGGGGCGACCACGGCGGTGTTGCAGGCGGCCTCCACCGAACGCTTCTACTTCCAGGTGCCGCTGGCCAAGGACGGTGGCCCGGCGTCGGCCATCGAGGTGTATGCGAAGAAGACCGGCAAGCGCGTGCAGACGCTGAGCCTGCCGGGTTGCCGCAGCGAGGATGTGGAAACCGTGCAGCTGGCGGTGGAGCAGGGCGCTACCCAGTTGCGGGTGGGCAAGCGCTACCGCTGCGCGGGCGTGGCCTTCGCCTGGAACGAGGGCACGGGGCAGTTCGAATCGTTGCGTTGAAGCGGCCCCGCGCCGGGCTCAGAGGAACTCGGCGCGGATGCGGTCGGTGTCGAACGGGGTGATGCCCTCGCGCAGGCCGAACAGCGTATCGGCCTGCTCGGGCCTGTCCACCCGGCTGCCGCGTGCCTCGGCATGCAGCGCGAACAGGGTGTGCAGGTCCGGGGCGGCGAGGCTGGTCATGGCGCGCAGCATCAGCGAAATGCCGCTGAGGTTGTTGGCGACGTTGTTCCAGCGCGGGTAGCCGCCCAGGCCGATATCCGTCCAGAGGATGCAGCGCTGCTCCAGGTCGATGATGAAGGGCAGGCAGGTCTGCTGGTTGGCGGAGAGGTCGAGGCGGTCTTCCACGGTGCGGGCCTCGAAGGCTTCGCCGGAGTCCACGTCGCTGCGGGCCATCCAGCCGGCGAAGCATTCCGGCAGGTCGCAATACGGCTGGTTGGTGTAGCTGTTGACGCAGGGCACCACGAAGCGCAGGCCCTTGTCGCGCAGCAGCTGCAGGTCGAGGTCGATGAACTCGGCAGCGCCTTGCGGGGCGTCGACGATGTCGCCGCTGTGGTGGCCGCCGTAGCCGTGCAGGTTGTAGTAGGCCACCAGGTCGCGGTAGACGAAGTCGCCATCGAAGAAGGCGGTCGACAGGTCGATGTCGGTGCGGCTGTGGCCGTTGGTCCACCAGAGGAACAGGCGGATGTAGCGCGACTCGGGCAGCGGCATGCGGCTGCCGCGCACCAGGGTACGCAGCGAGCGCGAGGCCGAACGCTGGGCCAGGGGCACCACCCGGTCGGCCAGCTCCGGTGCCAGGTAGCAGCGGCCCAGCGGCGGGCGGCTGGCGAAGCGGGCCACCAGGGTGGCGCGGATCAGCGCGATGGCATCGGCCAGGTGCTCGGGGGCGATGGGCGCGCGCCGATCCGGGAGCGTCCAGGCACGGGCGGCATCGCCCTTGGGGAAGAAGGTGCGCAGGGGCGCGTGCCCGCGATGCTCGAACTGCGCCAGGGCCTGCAACAGCACCGGCGTGGCGACCTGCTGGGCGACCTCGGCGAACTGCTTGAGCACCGCATCCGGCTGCGGGCTGGTGCGCAGCAGGTGGTCCAGGCGCCGGGCCATCTCGCCGGGGCGGGTGGCCAGGCGCTGGCTGGCGGCCTCGACCCGGCCGGTTTCCAGGTCCCGCTCCACCTGGCCATTGAAGCCGCTGAACGGCAGGCCCTCGCGCAACACCTGGAAGGCTTGCCAGGTACGCGGGCATTGGCTGCGGTAGTCGCCGGGGTGCAGGCCTTCGCCAAGGCGCTTCCAGCGTTCGGGCCAGCGGCGCATGTCTTCGGTGGGGTCGCCGCAGGCTTCCAGCAGTGCCAGCAGTCGGCGCCGTTCGCGACGCTTGAAGCCCTTGAAGCGGCAGGGCTCGGCCAGGGAGACATCGCCATCGCAGAGCGCCACGGCCAGGCGCAACACATCGGTGGCGGTGCCGATGCGTTGGTCGACGAAGCGCTCGGCGCGCTCGCCGGGGACGAAGCGCAGCAGCCAGGCGGCGATCAGCGCGAGGTTTTCCTTGAAGGGGATTTCTTCCGGCAGCAGGTCCAGCACCTTGTCGCGGTACTGGCGCACGAACCACTGCAGGTCGGCCTTGTCGTCCGCCGACAGCGAGGTGCGCGAGGCGGCCAGGCGGGTGCAGATGCGCTCGAATTCTTCCTGGGTGCCGAGGTCGATCTCCAGCGGCTGGCGGTGGTGCAGCAGGGGCGCCGGCAGGCTCGGATCCTGCAGGCGCAGGCGTTGCAAGGTGAGGTAGTGGAGGACGGCGCGCTGGTACAGCTGCGCCTCGTCCAGGGCCAGGCTGCCGGCCGGGAAGTCGGGGAACAGCGGGCGGTGTTCACGGTGTGCGCCGGTCATCGGGGCCAGGTGGCGGCGCAGGTCGCGCAGCACCCGGGCGAGCTGCTCCGGCGAGAGGGTCAGCAGGCGCTCGGCGAGGGCCTCGGAGAGCACGAAACCGAGCTGCTCGGTTTCCTTTTGCACCATGGCCACCTGGGCCAGGCTGGCGCCGCCTTCACCGGGGCTGACCGCGAACTTGCGGCAGCGGCGCAGGAAGATTCCGTTCACATCTGCCCCTGAAATGAAAAGCCCACCGTGAGGTGGGCGGGTGGGAAGCGGGCACCCTAGTTTCAGAGGTAGAAGGAAGGACGCCCATAGCCACGGCGTGGAGGATATTGCAGGTGGCGGGAAAAATGAATCGCCGTTTGCAGGCGAACGCTCGACGCTTTCGCATCGTGGCGATTTCTTCTGTGCCACGGCTGGTGAGCGCCCGTGCTTCACGCCATGATTGGCCCCTTTGTGCGGGCCATGGATCGGCCGGGCCCGCTGTACCGGGAACGTGCGATGCACATGGAATCGGAACGGCCTTCCGCCGCCTGGCTCTACCTGGGTGGCGAGGGCATCGAGCCCCGTTGCCTGGCGACGGATGCGTACGTGTCGCCGCTTTGGTGCCTGCTGCTGGCGGGTGCCGAGGTGGTGCCGGCGATCACGCCGGCGCAGGTGGAGGTGCAGACGCCCGGCAATGGCCTGCGCCTGTCGCTGGAAACGGCGCAGGACAACTGGGCGCAGTTCGACGCCTATATCCGCCGTCACCCCCAGCACCATCGCGTGCCCGCCATCGGGCTTTGCCTGGACGCGGTGGCGGCCTTCCTGCAGCGTGCCGCTGAAGCCAGCGAGGGGCCTTTGCAGACGTTGTGGCTGCAGGGCGACCTGGATGCGGTTTCCGGCCCCTTCGATGCCAACACCGCTTCGCGCATCGGCTTCTGGAAGTGGAACGCCGACACGCGCCTGCAGGCGTTGCAGGGGGGCACGGTCGACCTGCATGACGTCACCCTGGTGCTGGATTACGAGAACCTCGACGAGTGGGTGCGGGCCTTTGGCCTGGATACGCTGGACCACCCCTGGTTCCGGGCACTGGCCCATCTCGAGGATTTCGCCGGGTTGCAGGTGCCCTTTGCCGAACTGGAGGCGCCTGCCGAAGCCGAGCCGCTGCCGGTCGGGCTCGATGAGCACGACATTGCGCTCGACCCCGGCCCTGAACACGAGCCGGAACACGAGCTGGAACTGGACGAGCCGGCGCCGCCGCCCGTTTCCCCTGGGGAATGGGCGCGCCGTTACCAGGCGGGCGACCCCGCTGCGGCACTGGCGTTGTCCCGTCTGGCCGATGACCCGGCCCAGGCCATGGACTGGGCGCGGCGCGCCTGTGGCCTGGAGGGGGCCGCCGAGCCCACGGCGGCGGCCTGGTTGCGGCTGGCGCAGCTCGCCTTCGAGAGGGCCGGCAGCACGGACGAGCTGCTGCAGGCGCGTGGCTGGGTGGAGCGGGCGCAGGCGCTGGATCATCAGCTGGACGAGGTCTACGCGCTGCTGTTGCTGCAGGCGCGCCTGTGGCTGGATGCCGACGCCGGGCCGGTGGACGGTGCACGGGCTTTCGCCGCGCTGGAGCGGCTGCTGCTCCTGAGCGGGCGCAACCAGGCGGTGCATACCGAGGGGCTGCACCTGCTGGGCATCTGCCGTCGCGATGGGTTGGGCTGCCCGGCGGACCCGGAGGCGGCGCGGGTGTCGTGGCGTTCCGCCGCGTCGGATGGCCATGGCCCGGCGACTCGGGCGCTGGTGGAGTTGCTGGCCGCACAGGCCGACGCCGAGGAGGATGCCCAAGCGGCGGAGCGCTTGTGGCTGGAGGCGTTGAACCACGCCGAGGTCTACCTGGAATGCTTCGCCGAGGAGGGCGACCCGCGGGTGCTGGCGTTCATGCACGGTTTCTGTGGCGAGCTGGCGCTGCGCACCGACCCCATCGACTGGGAGGCGGCGGAGCTGCACCTGGTGCGCGCGGCCGAGGCGGGGAACGTCGATGCCATGGGGCTGCTGGCGATCGACGTCTACCGCAACCGGCAAAGCCCGTTGCGCGACCTCAAGCGCGCGCTGCACTGGGCTTGGCGTTACGGCGTTGCCACGGGGGTGCTGAAGTCGGCCGACGCCGGGTGGCAGCGCTGGGTGTTCGCGCTGTTCTGGTTGCTGCGGGGGTAGGCGAGGTGCATCGCCCGAGCCATGGCGGGCCGGGCGATGGCGCGGTGCATCAGTAGGTGATGCACACCGACTTCAGCTCGGTGAAGCCTTCGATGGCGGCCTTGCCGAACTCGCGGCCCATGCCGGACTGCTTGTAGCCGCCGAAGGGCAGGTTGGGGTCCACCGGGACGTGGTTGTTGACCCAGACGGTGCCGGCTTCGATGCGCGGTATCAGGTCCATCACCCGGCCCAGGTCGTTGCTCCAGATGCTCGCGGTGAGCCCGTAGGGGCTGTCGTTGAGCATGTCCACGGCCTGGTCGACATCGTTGAAGGGCAGCACCGAGAGCACCGGGCCGAAGATTTCCTCGCGCACCGAGGTCATCCCCTGGGTGACCTTGCCCAGCACCGTGGGCTGCACGAAGTAGCCGGGCAGGTCGGGCTGGCCGCCACCGGTGCAGAACTGCGCCCCTTCCTCGCGGGCGATGGCCAGGTAGCGCAGCACGCTGGCCTGCTGGCGACGGGAGACCAGGGCGTTGACCTGGGCGTCCGGGTCCATGCCGGCGCCGACCTTCAGTTGTGCCACCTGGGCGGTCAGGGCTTCGACGAAGTCCTGGTAGCGGCTGGCGTGCACGTAGAGGCGCGAGGCCGCCGCGCAGACCTGGCCCTGGTTGAGCAGGCCACCGCCGATGGCACCGGCCACGGCCTGCTCGATATCGGCATCGGCGAGCACCAGCATGGGGTTCTTGCCGCCCAGCTCCAGGGTGAAGCGGGTCATGTTGTCCAGCGCCGCGCGGCCCACCTGCTTGCCCACGGCGGTGGAGCCGGTGAAGGACACCTTGTTCACCAGCGGGTGGGCCACCAGCGCGGCGCCGGCATCGGCACCGCCGACCAGCACGTTGAAGGCGCCCGCCGGGATGCCGGCCTGGATCGCCAGCTCGGCCAGGCGCAGGGCGGTGAGCGGGGTTTCGTCCGCCGGCTTGATGATGATGGTGCAGCCGCAGGCCAGGGCCGGCATCACCTTCCACAGGGCGATCATCATCGGGAAGTTCCACGGCACGATGCCGGCGATCACCCCGGCCGGCTCGCGGCGGGTGTAGGCGTTGAAGCGCGCCTGGGCCGGCACGGGGATGGACACATCCAGCGTCTGCCCTTCGATCTTGGTGGCCCAGCCGGCCATGTAGCGCATGTAGTTGACCGAGGCGCCGACCTCCACCGCGCGGGCGAGGTGGATGGACTTGCCCTGGTTGAGGGTTTCCAGCTGCGCCAGTTCCTCGCCGTGGGCTTCCACCAGGTCGGCGAAGCGCAGCAGCACGCGCTCGCGCTCGGCGGGGGCCAGGCCGCTCCAGACGCCCGAGCGGAAGGTGCGGTGGGCGGAGGCGACCACGGCATCCACCTGCGGCGCGTCGGCCTGCAGGATGCGCGAGAGCGCCGCGCCGCTGGCGGGGTTGTGCACCTCGCGCTGGGTGCCTTGTGCGGGCTGGTGTTGTTGGCCGTCGATGAACGAGGCGTGGGTGCGGTCGACGAAGGCGTCGACGCTGGGAAGGGTGTTGATCAGGGCATTGGACACGATCGGCTCCTGGTTCGGGCAGCGGGAGGGTTCGCCCGCGTAGGGCGTGCCCCCAGCTTAGGGTCGGGCCCTGGCCAGGGCTTGACTCTGCCTGCCACGCGAACATGACCCAGCGTGCAGTGAGGCGGGCTGTCACGCAGGCGCAACGATCTGGCAGCAGCGGACAAGCCGTAAGAAGGGGAAGGGCGGATAGTCATTCCGTCGCCTTTGCTGGGCGTCGGTTATTGATTGCTCCGTGCTCCACGCTTTACCGCCGTTCTGGTCATCGGCGGTTTTTTTTGCCTGCGATTTGGTGGGAAGGCTTGGGTAGGGTGGGTAGAGCTGTGCGAAACCCATGCTGCCGGGGCGGCCAATAATCACGGTGTGTGATGGGGCCTCGGATCGATGGGTTTCGCGGTGCTCTACCCATCCTACGGGT
>BATO01000043.1 GCA_000474255.1 Aquipseudomonas alcaligenes MRY13-0052 | reverse complement strand
AGGTGAAGTTGGTCATGGTGCGTTCCTCGCTTTTCGATGTTTGGGTGCCGGTTCGGCGTTGGTTTCTTTCGCTTCGTTGCAGTGGCTGACTGCATGTGGGAAAGATTAAATTCGGCACCCTTTCACCGCCAGACTGCAAAAATCAGCTCTAGCGTTCTATTTCAGGAACGACAACGACACAAGCATGAGAGAGAACGGGCCAGCAGTGGCTGCTGGCCCGGAAGGGCTCTACGCCCTGGTCAGAGGGTGAACACCAACCGCGACGCCGTGGCCCGGTTCCAGGCGGATTCCACCTCGGCCAGCGGCACCGCCTCGGTGTCGATGGTCAGGCCCGCAGCAGGTACTGCGGCGAGCAATTGGCCGACCACCCGCACCAGCCCGGCGTTGGAGAGGCTGCCCAGGCCGCTGCCCATCAGTTCCAGGCCCGAGCTGCGCAATACCGCGCCGGGGAAGTCGATGCTGTTGCCGGAGATCGAGCCGATCTGCACGAAGCGCACGCGCGGCTCGGCCTCGCGGCTGCCGTGACCGGATGCAGCGGCGAGGAAGGTAGCGGCCGAGGCGCCCCAGAGGTAGTCGAGTACCACGTTGGCGCCATCGCCCTGGATGACCTCGCGGAAGCGCGCCTTCAGCTCGTCCGCCGGCAGGTCCAGCGGGATGGCCGCATCGGCGCCGAGGCCGCCCAGGGTGCGCAGGCTGTCGGCGTTGCGCCCGGTAACGGTGATGCGACCAGCACCGAGGTGACGGGCCACCTGGATCGCCAGGCGCCCGGAGGCACCGGTGGCGCCGTTGATCAGCACGCTCTCGCCGGGCTGGAAATGCGCCCGGTCCATCAGCGCCGCCCAGGACGACATGCCGGGGTTGGCGATGGCGGCGGCAGTGACGTCATCCACCCCATCGGGCACCTCAACCAGGTTCGTTGCAGGCACCACGCTGTACTCGCCCATGGCGCCGTAAAGCGGGCGCGGGAAGGCGAAGTACACCCGCCGCCCATCCTCCAGCTCCCCGACCCCGTCCACGCCCGGCACCAGCGGCAGCACCTTGCCGCTGCTGTAGTGCCGGCCGGAGGCCTGCGCCTTCACCAGTTGGCTCAACGCTGCTGCACGGACCCGCACCCGAACTTCCCCCTCGCCCGCCTCGGGGGTGGCGAAATCGGCGTAGCGCGGTGCTTGGTTGAAGTCATGGACGACGGCGGCCTTCATGGCGGGCTCCGGAGCGGGTTGGAAAACCGGAATGCTACCCCTCACCCGCCATCGGTGGCACGCAGGTCGTACGCCGAATATAAGCAGCGGTGCCCCTGAGAAAGGCCTCGTGTGCAACCTACCGGGCCAAGAACTTTCAACAGGTTTGGCGCAAATTCCTCCTACGCCAAAACAGCAGTCCAGGCAGATCCGCCCCGCTTGGCTACCCCTATCCTCTCCCTGCTTTTCTCCCCGGGGTCAGCCTGCACGTATAGAGCGCGAGCCCGCCCCGCCACCAGGCGACAGGAGCCCCCCTATGCCGTACATGACCATCAGAACCGGTCGAACGAATCGCTACGCCCGGTTCTACCCCTCGCGATTCCAGTTGGACCTGTACGGGAATGGCGCGGAGGAGCGCATCGACCTCGGGGTTTCCGGCAGCCGCGTGCTCGAACTGCTGCTCAACGCGCCCGGCAAGGTGGTGCCGCGCGAAGCGCTGCTCAACCATGCCTGGTCAGATCGCATCGCCAGCCAGGGCAACCTCACCCAACAGATCGACACACTGCGCCAGGTGCTCGCGGACGAGACGCAGCACGAAATCATCCAGACGCTGCCACGGCGCGGTTACAGGTTCAATCCACTATTCCTGATCAGCACCGCGAGCGGCATTGCGACCGGTGACACGCAGGAAGAACGACTCCTGCCAATAGCTGCCACGCCATCCTGTGCCACCGGGGGCAAGCCGACGCCATACTGGACCCGACCCTGGCTGATAGCCCTGTGCTCCCCCATCGCCATAGGGCTCTGTATCACCGGGCTGCTGTACTTCCAGCTCTCCGAGCAGCGGCTTCATACCCAGAACATGCAACTGGGAACGCTGACCATCACCTACCTCGATGAGCGCGAAGAGGCGCTCCGCGAACTGGTCCGCGACACGGCCGTGCTCAACCCGCGCCTGCAATCGTTGGTCAGCGCTTCCACTCACTTGCTGGTGTTTCGCAGCGCCGACTTCTACGAGATCGTCTGTCTGCACGACGGGCGCAGCGCCAGTTGGTTGATGGTGCAACGCAACATCGTGGACTCGGTCCCCGAGGCCCAATTGGCGAGGTGCCTGCAATGACGCTTCAGCGTCTTCGCCAGCGGCCCCGCCGCCATTTGCTGGTGCTGCTCTCGGTGCTGGCCTCGGGCCTGGCGCCAGCTTCGCTGTGGTATGGCACGCGCTCGACCCAGATGATCGACGGCCAGTACGCCGCCAACGGCCAGGTGGTGCTCGAAAGTGGCCAGGTGCTGGACATCGTCCACTGGACCCTCTTCCGCGACGGCCGCTTTTATACGATGACCCGCTACGGACGCAGCCTGCTGGAAACATCCGGGCGGGTGGAGCGCGACCTCATCGGCCACCTCAGCCTGCTGGTCGAGAGTGGCGGCCCGACCGATGCCCTGCAGACCAGCGGCAACGATGACGAGGTGATGCTCAACCTGCTCTACAGCAACCAACGCGGCTCACGAATCCGCATGGAGCCCCTGGGTGATTGCTTCTGGGCCGTGGAAACACGGCACATCTTCTGCCCGCAGAAGAGCCGGGGGCCCTTCAGGCGCGCCAACGAAGCCCTATGAACCAGAGCTGCCCGGCCCGCTCACCCGCACAACAACACTGAAAGCATGGCCGGTAGTGCCTCTATCCGAAGCAAAGAAAAATGCGTTCAGAAGATTCAGAACCACACCGCGGGATGGAGCAGAGCACAGCGAAAGCCATCACCTACTCGACTCGACCCGAACGTTTTCGCAGTGTCTGCGAGGGTTTAGGCCGGGCGTTCGCTACGCGGGGTAATGGCCCGCAGGATGCCGTTGAGCAGCACGCCGTAGAGCGGCACGAACAGCACCAGGCTGACGCTGAGCTTGACGCCGTAGTCCACCGTGGCGATCTCCACCCAGTGCTCGGCCATGAAGGGGTTGTCACTGTGCCAGAAGGCCACCGAGAAGAAGGTGAAGGTGTCCAGCAGGTTGCCGGCGATGGTGGAGACCACCGGGGCGATCCACCACTGGCGCATCGTGCGCAGGCGATCGAATACCTGGATGTCGAGGATCTGCCCCAGCACGTAGGCGAGGAAGCTGGCCAGGGAGATGCGGGCGACGAACAGGTTGAACTCGCCCAGGGCGGCAAAGCCCTGGAAGGCCGCGTCCTGGAACAGCACGGAGACCACGTAGGAGGCCGCCAGCGCCGGCAGCATCACGCGGGCGATCACCTGGCGCGCGGCCTGTTTGCCGAGCAGGCGCACGGTCAGGTCGGTGGCGAGGAAGATGAACGGGAAGCTGAACGCGCCCCAGGTGGTCTGCCAACCGAACAGGGTCATGGGCAGCTGCACCAGGTAGTTGCTGGCGATGATGATCAGGATATGGAAGGCGATGAGGCCGGTCAGCGCGGGGCGCCAGACCGTGGGAAGAGCTGCGGGCATGGTGATTCACATCCTTTTTGCCGATGGGGTTAGGGAACCCATGTCGCAGCCCCATGGCCACGACGGCGCGCATTCTAACTTGACCCGCGCGTCAAAAAAAGACGTCGGGCCGGTGCTTTCGTCGGCGGCCCGGCCTTAACCGTGCGCCAGCGCCTCAGCGTACACCGCCAGGCGGCCGCGCCCGCCGTTCTTGGCCTGGTAGCAGGCGATATCGGCCTGGCGCAGCAGCTCGGCCGGCTCGCTGTTGCCGGCCCGCAGGGTGGCCAGGCCAACGCTGGCGCCGACCTGGAAGACCTGCCCCTCCCACTCGAAGCGCAGCGCCTGGATGTGCTCGATCAGCCGCGCGGCGAGCATCTCCGCCTGGACCAGGGGGCAGCTGCGCAGGATCATCGAGAACTCGTCGCCGCCCAGGCGCGCCAGCAGGTCGCCGCTGCGCACCAGGTCCTGCATCAATCGCGAGATGCGCCGCAGCAGTTCGTCTCCGGCGGCGTGACCAGCGTTGTCGTTGACCTGCTTGAAGTGGTCCAGGTCGATGAAGAACAGCACGCTGTGCCCGGCGTTCTGCTCCACCTCGCGGCAGCTCTCCGCCAGGGCGTCCTCGAAGGCCGGGCGGTTGAGCAGCCCGGTCAAGGCATCGTGGGTGGCGGCGTAGCGCAGGTGCTTCTGCATGGCCCGCGCCTCGCTGACATCGGTGAACACCAGCACGCTGCCGAGCAGCTCGCCTTCGGCACTGCGCACCGGGGCCGCCTGGCCACGCAGGGCGATGAGGCCACCGGCGCCATGGCGCAGGGACGAGTGCCCGGGAATGCTTTCCACCGTGCCCAGTTCCAGGCAGGGCCGCACCGGGCTGGCCACCGGCCGCCCCTCTTCGCTTTCCAGGGGCAGCACGCGCTCGATGGCCTGGCCACGGGCCGCGGCGGTGCTCCAGCCGCTGAGGCGTTCGGCCACCGGGTTGAGAAAGCGCACACGGCCGTCCAGGTCGGTGGTGATCACCCCGTCGCCGATGGAGTTGAGCGTCACCTGCAGGCGCTCGCGCTCGTCGTTCAGGCGTTCGGTGAGTTCGCGCAACTGGGTCACGTCCCAGTTGGTGCCGATCATCCGGGTGGGCTTGCCCTCGGCGTCCAGGGCCAGGCTGCCGTGGCCACGCAAGGCGCGGACATCGCCATTGGGCAGGGTGACGCGGAACTCCACGTCCAGCTGCGCCAGGCCTTCGCGCACCCGCTGCAGCTCACGTTGCATGGCGTCGATATCGCCGGGGTGGACGAAGCGCGCCCACTCCTCGTAACTCACCGGCCGCCCCAGCGGACGCATGCCGTAGAGGCGGAACAGGCTGTCGTCCCAGATCATGTCGTCGCTGATCAGGTCCCAGTCCCAGACACCCACGCCGCTGGCGCCGGTGGCCAGGGAATAGCGCTGGGCCAGCTCGGCCAGTTCGGCCTCGGCGCGCTTGCGCCGGTCGATGTCTTCGATCTGCGCGATGAAGTACAGCGGCCGCCCTTCCGCATCGCGCACCAGCGACACCGCCAGCAGTGCCCAGACTGCGGAGCCGTCGCGGCGCAGGTAGCGCTTCTCCAGCCGATAGTTGTCGCGACGGCCGGCGAGTGTGTCCTGCACCAGTTCCAGGTCGCCGGAGAGGTCATCGGCATGCGTGATGCCCTGGAAGCTCTGCGCGCTCAGCTCGTCCGGCAAGTAGCCGAGCATCTCGCACAGGGCGCGGTTGACCCGCTGCAAGCGGCCATCCAGCCCCACCAGGGCCATGCCGATGGCCGAGTGCTCCATGGCATCGCGGAAGCGCGCCTCGCTGGCCGCCAGTTCGCGCTGGCGTCGCCGGCCCTGCTCCACGGCGGCGGCCAGCAACAGGGGCGGCAGCAGTGACAGCAGCAAGGGCAGGTAAAGGGTGATCTCCTGCCACAGTGGCGTTACCGGCGGCAGCTCCAGCCCGCCCATGGCGACCATCAGGCCGCCGCTGAAGGAGGTCAGGGTCACCAGCAGCGCCGTGCCGGCGAAGGGCAGCCGCACCGCCGCCAGCAGCAGCGGCAACGACAGGTAGACGAAGGGCGAAGGCAGCAGGCGCAGGGCCACCAGGGTCACCAGCAGCACCAGCGGCACGTAGAAGAACAGTTCGTTAGGGCGCTTCGGCGAGCGCAGGGACTGCAGGCCGTGCTGCTGCAACTGCACCGTCAGCGGCAGGATCGACAAGGTGCCCAGCACCGCGCCCTCGTACCAGGACAGCCAAACCCGGCCAAAGCCGGCATAGCCGATGCTCTGCACGATCAGCGCCCCGAAGGTGGAACTGACCAGCGGCGGCAGCAGCGCCCCCAGGAGAATGAAGCGCAGGAAGGCCGAAGGGCTGCGGCTCATGTTCAGCGCCACGCCGGTGCGGCGCAGCAGGGCGGCGGCGAGGATCATCTCCAGCATGTTGGCCGGCAGGAAGCTGGCGGACATGGCCAGGGTGTCGCCCATCAACCGCCCGGCGATCATGTTGGCCACCAGCATCGCCCCCAGCAGCGCCGGCCAGCGCCGCAGTGGCTGGGCCCAGAGGAAGGTGATGCCGAAGGCGTTGGCGTACCAGAGGGTGGCGATGGTGCCCGGCTGGCGCGCCAGCCACACGGCGCCCAGGGCCAGCAGCAGGTAGCCGAGGAACACCAGCAGCAGGGTCGCGCCGAAGCGCCCGGGAACGACCGGGGCAGTACTCACGGCCGGGCGCATCGGAAGGCGGATGGGGCTGGACAGCTGGTGACCACGGCTCATCTCCGGGCAGTCTGCGATTCGTCGGGGACGCTCCATCACAATAGCGAATGGCGCGCCCCGCACAACAGCGGGCTGTGACGCTCAGCGCGGCGCCTAGGCCACCCCCTGCCAGGGTGCGCCGAGGAGCAGCTCGCCGCAGCGCTGGCGGAGGAACTCGCGCAGCAGGTTCACCGGCTTGCTCAACTGGGCGCGGTGCGGGCAGATCAGGTTCAGCGGCGTGGGCTCGCCGAGGTAATCCTCCAGGGCCAGCTGCAGTCGCCCGGCACGCACGTCGGCGGCCACGTCCAGCCAGGATTTGTACACCAGCCCCTGCCCTGCCACCGCCCAGCGCCGCACCACGTCGGCGTCATCGCAGACCCGGTCGCCGGCCACCGTAACCACTTGGCTGCGGCGCCCCTCGTGGAAGGTCCACTGGTCATGCACGCGGCCACCGAGCAGGTACAGCAGGCAGTTGTGCCGGTGCAGTTCCTCCGGCGTGCGCGGCCGGCCATGGCGGGCGAAGTAATCCGGCGCACCACAGAGCACGCGGCGATTGCCCGGTGCCAGGGGCAGCGCCACCAGGCTGGAATCCTCCGGCTCGCCGGAGCGGATGGCGATGTCCACCGGCTGGCGGAACAGGTCGGCCACCTGGTCGCTGAGGAACAGGCGCACGCTGAGGCGCGGGTGCTCGGCCTGGAATTCGTCCAGCCAGGGCAGCAGCACGTTGCGGCCGAAATCCGAGGGCGCCGAGAGCTGCAGCAGCCCGCCGATGTCGCTCTTGCCGCCGGCCAGTTGCTGGCGGCCCTCGTCCAGGCTCTGCAATGCGGCGCGGGCGTGCACCAGGTACTGCTCGCCCTCGGCGGTCAGGCGCAGGCTGCGGGTGGAGCGGGCGAACAGGCGGGCGTCGAGGCGCTGCTCCAGGCGCTTGAGGGCGGCACTGGCCACGGCCGGGGAGATCTCCAGCTCGCGGGCGGCGGCGGAAAGGCTGCCACGGTCGGCGGTACGGACGAAGACGGTGAGGTCGTCGAGGCGCAGCATTTTCAAAAATCCTTTGAAAGACTGTCGTCTTCTAGCTGATTTTTCTTCGCCGCGAAATGGCTCAACCTATGCGCCATCGACCCCGGAGACGCCGCCATGACCCCCTCGCTCCACCTGATCGCTCATATCGATGCCCTCCCCGGCCAGGCCGAGGCGGTGGAAACCGCCCTGCGCGAGCTGGTGGCCGCCAGCCGCAGCGAACCCGGCTGCCTGCAGTACGACCTGCACCGCGACCGCGCCGACGCGCTGCGCTTCGTGATGCTGGAAACCTGGCGCGACGACGCCGCCCTGGAGGCCCACAAGGCCACCGCCCATTACCGCCATTTCGGCGATGCCCACGGCAGCCGCCTCAAGGGCGTCACCCTCACCCTTCTCGATCGCCCCGCCTGAACCCAGGAGCCCACGATGAAAGCCGTTGCCTATTACCAGTCCCTGCCCATCGACCACGCCGATGCGCTGCAGGACGTCGAACTGCCCGCCCCCACCCCGGGCACCCGTGACCTGCTGGTGGAGGTCCGCGCCATTTCGGTGAACCCGGTGGACACCAAGATCCGCCGCAACGTGCAGCCGGAGAACGGCCAGGCCAAGGTGCTGGGCTGGGACGTGGCGGGCGTGGTCAAGGCCGTGGGCAGCGACGTGACCCTGTTCCAGCCGGGTGACGAGGTGTTCTACGCCGGCGCCCTGACCCGCCCGGGCGGCAACGCCGAGCTGCACCTCGTTGACGAGCGCATCGTCGGCAAGCGCCCCCGGAGCCTGGACTTCGCCAAGTCCGCCGCCCTGCCGCTGACCGCCATCACCGCCTGGGAGCTGCTGTTCGACCGCCTGGGCATCGCCGAAGGCAACGCCGACCAGGGCCAGAGCCTGCTCATCGTCGGCGCCGCCGGCGGCGTCGGCTCCATCCTCGTGCAGCTGGCCCGCCAGCTCACCGGCCTGACCGTGATCGGCACCGCCTCGCGCCCGGAAACCCAAGCCTGGGTCCGCGAGCTGGGCGCCCACCACGTGATCGACCACAGCCAGCCCCTGGCGTCCGAGCTCAAGCGCATCGGCATCGACAGCGTCACCCACGTCGCCAGCCTGACCCAGACCGACCAGCACCTGGAGCAATTGGTGGAAGCCCTGGCGCCCCAGGGCAAGCTGGCGCTGATCGACGACCCGGCCGGCCTCGACGTGCTCAAGCTCAAGCGCAAGAGCATCTCGCTGCACTGGGAGTTCATGTACACCCGCTCGATGTTCGAAACCGCCGACATGATCGAACAGCACAGGCTGCTCAACCGCGTCAGCGAGCTGATCGACGCCGGCGTGCTGAAGACCACCTTCGGCGAACACTTCGGCCGCATCGACGCCGCCAACCTCAAGCGCGCCCACGCGCTGCTGGAAAGCGGCAAGGCCAAGGGCAAGATCGTGCTCGAGGGGTTCTGAGAGCCTCGCCTGCCGATGGGGTGTCCACCTGGGCGCCCCATCGCGAATGAATTCGCTCCCACCGGCGGCGCTGCGCGCCGCTTGGCGACTGAAGTCGCCCCTACAGAAGCGCCGAGCCACCCTGCAAACGCCAGTGTCCGCCCGTAGGGTGTGCCGCGCGCACCGAGCAAGCCGATGCGCACCTCGCCATGACCATCGAGCAATGAAGGCGGGGCAGCAAACGCCACCTGCAGAACGACGATGACGAGCGACAAGCCTGGCGACAGCTGAGCCACAGGAAGCGGCCCAGCGCCCTCCGCCGAACGGTCGTCCACCACCAGTCGGCAATTTGATCCGGGTCATTTTCTGTCATCTACCCGGGTCTACACTGGGGGCTCACTTTCTCAGGGAGAGGGCACCATGAACGTCATAGTCCGACCACTCCGTACCACCCAGGGCAACAGTTGGCAGGTCTGCATGGACCAGCACGCGGTGAGCTTCCGCAGCGAGGCCGAGGCGCAACGCTTCGTCGCCACGCTGGAGGCGCGGCTCAAGGCGCCGCACGTGCTGCCCGAGCTGAAACAGCGGGCTGCGGGCTAGCCGAGCACCGACGGCTGGCCCCGGGTCAGCCGCCAGGTGGCCAGCGACGCACACACGGCACCGACGCCGCACAGGCAGATCACCATCGCCATCGGCATCGCCGATCCATCGTGCAACACCCCCACCAGCGCGGCGGCACCCGCCGCCACGCTGAATTGCAGGCTGCCCATCAGCGCCGAGGCGCTGCCGGCATGGCGGCCCTGGTCGGCCATGGCGCTGGCCGAGGCGTTGGGGATGATGATGCCGAGGCTGGCGATGCAGCCGAACAGCGGCACCAGCAGCGGCCACAACTGCTCGGTGTGGGCACTGGCCACCGCCAGCAGCACCAGCGCGCACGCCAGGTAGAACCACACCACCCGCCGCATCCAGTAGGCCGGCCCGCCGAAGCGCATCAGCCAGGCGTTGACCTGGGCCACCAGGATGAAGCCCAGGGCGTTGCCGCCGAACAGCCAGCCGTAGTGCTCCGCCGGCACGCCGTAGAGCTCGATGAAGACGAAGGGCGAGCCGGCGATGTAGGCGAACATGCCGGCCATGGACAGGCCGCCGGTCATGGCGTAGCCGATGAACACCCCATCCCCCAGCAGGCGCTTGTACTGGCCCAGGGCGCCGCGCAACGGCGGGCGCTCGTCGCCGCTGGTGAGGGTTTCCGGCAGCCAGAGGTAGACGCCGGTCAGCACCAGGGCGCTGAACAGGGTCAGCCCGAAGAAGATCGACGGCCAGCCGAACAGGTCCAGCAGCAGGCCGCCGCCCAGGGGCGCGAGGATCGGCGCCAGGCCCATCACCAGCATCAGTTGCGAGAACACCTTGGCCGAGGTGATGGGGTCGCAGAGATCGCGCACCACCGCCCGTGACACCACCATCCCCGCGCAACCACCCAGGGCCTGGACGAAGCGCGCGCCGATCAGCCATTCCAGGCTCGGTGCCAGGGCGCAGGCCACCGAGGCCAGGGTGAACAGGCTCACCCCCACCAGCAGCGGGATACGCCGGCCGAAGCGGTCGGCGATGGGGCCGTAGAGCAACTGCCCGATGGCCAGGCCGATGAAATAGGACGCCAGGCTCAGCTGCACGTGCTCCACGTCGGTGGAGAAGGCCTGGGCCAGCGCCGGGAAGCTCGGCAGGTAGAAGTCGATGGCCATCGGGCCGAAGGCACTGAGCGACCCGAGGATCAGCAGGATGCGGAAATTCATGGTTCACCTGAAAACAGGGCGCCGCCCCGAGGGCGGCGCCGTGGACTGCAAAAGACCGTGGAGCGATCGCGTGGTTCGATGTTCAGCGAGGCGGGCGCGTCACTCGGCCGCCGGTGCCTTCTTCTTGCGACCCAGCTTGTCGGCGGCGGATTCCACCAGCAGATAGAACATCGGGATGAGGAAGGTTGCCAGCAACGTGGCGGCAAGCATACCGCCAATCACCCCGGTACCGATCGAATGTCGGCTCGCCGAGCCCGCGCCGGTGCTGATGGCCAGGGGCACGCAGCCAAGGATGAAGGCCAGCGAGGTCATGACGATGGGGCGGAAGCGCAGCTTGGCCGCCTCCAGCGAGGACTCGAAGATGCCCTTGCCCTCCTCGCGGCAGAGCACGGCGAACTCGATGATGAGGATGGCGTTCTTCGCCGCCAGGCCGATCAGCGTGACCAGCCCCACCTGGAAGTACACGTCGTTGGACAGCCCGCGCAGCCACACCGCGAGGATGGCGCCGAACACCGCGAAGGGTACGGCGGTGACCACGGCGATGGGCAGGGTCCAGCGCTCGTACTGGGCGGCGAGGATGAGGAACACCAGCACCAGGCCGAAGATGAAGGCCTTGCTGCCCGAGCCCTGGGTGGCCAGTTCCTGGTAGGCCGAGCCGATCCAGCCGATGCTGTAGTCCTCGCCCAGCACCTCGTCCGCCACCTCCTGCATGGCCGCCAGGGCCTGGCCGGAGCTGTAGCCCGGCGCCGGGCCGCCGAGGATCTTCGCCGCCGGGTAGACGTTGAAGCGCGCGTAGGAGTCCGGCCCGAGGATGCGCTGCACCCGCACCAGGGACGACAGCGGCACCAGGTCGCCGGAAGCCGAGCGCACGTAGACCTGGCTGAGGTCCTCGGGCTTGCGGCGGAACTCGGACTCCGCCTGCAGGCTGACCTGCCAGGTGCGCCCATAGAGGGTGAAGTCGTTGACGTAGTAGCTGCCGAAGGTGGATTGCATGGCGGTGAACACATCGTTCACCGCCACCCCCAGGGCGCGGGCCTTGGTGCGGTCGAGGTCGACGTAGTACTGCGGCACGTTGGCGTTGAAGGTGGTGTTGACCCCCACCAGTTCCGGGCGCTTGGAGATGGCGCCGATGAACTTGGTGACCGTCTCCTCCAGCTGCGCGACGCTGCCGCCGGAGCGGTCCTGGATGTACGCCTCGAAGCCGCCGGTGGTGCTCATGCCGGTGATCGGCGGCGGGTTGAAGGTCATCACCACGCCGTCTTTCTGCCCGGCGCCCATGGCCATGAAGGCCGGTGGCAGGTTGCGCGCATCCAGCTCGTCGGTGGTGCGCTCCTTCCAGTCCTTCAATGGCACGAAGGACACCCCGGCGTTGCTGCGGGTGCCGAAGGTGAGCACGTCGAAGCCGGCGAAGGTGACCACGTCCTGCACCGCCGGGTGCTTCATCAACTGCTGGGTCACCGCGCTGGTGACCTCCTCGGTGCGGGTCAGGGAGGCGGCCGGCGGCAGGAAGTAGGCGTTGATCACGTAACCCTGGTCTTCATCCGGCACCAGCGAGCCGGGCACCCGGCCGAACAGCATGACCATCAGCGCGATCATCCCGCCGAACAGCAGCAGGCCGATGACGCTGCGCTTGAGGAAGAAGCGCACGCCGGCGGTGTAGCCGTCGGTGGCGCGATCGAAGAAGCGGTTGAACCAGCGGAACGGCGCCGCCGGCTCCTCGTGGGTGGGCTTGAGCAGCAGGGCGCAGAGCGCCGGCGACAGGGTCAGCGCGACGATGCCGGAGATCACCACCGACACCGCGATGGTGATCGCGAACTGCTTGTACATCTGCCCCGCCAGGCCGCCGAGGAAACCCACCGGGATGAACACCGCGCAGAGCACCAGGACGATGGCGACGATGGGACCGGTGACTTCCTCCATGGCCTTGATCGAGGCCTCGCGCGGGCCGAGCTTCTCGGTGCGCATCACCCGCTCGACGTTCTCCAGCACCACGATGGCATCGTCCACCACGATGCCGATGGCCAGCACCATGCCGAACAGGGTCAGCAGGTTGATCGAGAACCCGAGCATGTACATGCCGGCGAAGGTGCCGATCAGCGACACCGGGATGGCCAGCACCGGGATCAGCGTGGCGCGCCAGTTCTGCAGGAAGATGAAGACCACCAGCATCACCAGCACCAGGGCCTCGACGAAGGTGTGGATAACCTCCTCGATGGAGACCTTGACGAACTTGGTGGTGTCGTAGGGGATCTTGTAGGCGATGCCGTCGGGGAAGCGCTTCTCCAGGCGCTTCATGGTGTTCTCCACCGCCTCGGCGGTGTCCAGGGCGTTGGCACCGGGTTGCAGGTAGATGCCGAAGGCGGCGTTCTGCTGGCCATTCAGCGAGGTCATCAGCGAATAGTCCTGGGCGCCCAGCTCGACCCGCGCCACGTCCTTGAGCAGCAGGCTGGCGCCGGTGGAGTCGGTGCGCAGGATGACGCTCTCGAACTCCTTGGGTTCGGTGAAACGGCCCTTGGTGGTGACGGTGTAGGTGAAGTCCTGGGGCTGGTTCAGGGGCTGCTTGCCGAAGCTGCCGGCGGCGAACTGGGAGTTCTGTTCCTGGATGGCCTTGACTACGTCGCTGGGGGTCAGGTCGTACTGCGCCAGCTTGTCCGGCCGCAGCCAGATGCGCATGGAATAGTCCTTGGAGCCGAACTGGCTGGCGTCACCGACGCCGGGGATGCGCTTGAGCTCGTCGATCACGTTGATCAGCGCGTAGTTGCTGATGTAGATCGGGTCGCGGGAGTCATCCGGGGAGAACAGCGTGACCACCTGGAGGATGTCGGAGGATTTCTTCTCCACCTTCACCCCTTGCCGGCGCACCTCCTCGGGCAGTTTGGCCAGGGCGGCCTGGACCTTGTTGTTGACGTCGATGGTGGCCTGGTCCGGGTCGGTGCCCACCTGGAAGTACACGGTCAGGCTCATGGCGCCGTTGCTGTCGGAGTTGGACAGCTGGTAGATCATGCCCTGCACGCCGTTGATCTCCTGCTCCAGCGGCGCCGCCACGGTTTCGGCGATGACCTGGGAGCTGGCGCCCGGGTAGCTGGCGGTGACCGAGACCTGCGGCGGCAGGATCTCCGGGTACTGGGCGATGGGCAGCGCGCGCATGGCCGCGAGGCCGCCGAGGATGATGACGATGGAGATGACCGCGGCGAACACCGGGCGGTCGATGAAGAAGCGTGAGATCACGGCGGACGCTCCTCAGGATTGTTGCGGCTGGTCGGCGGGCTTGTCCTTCGCTTCGACGGCCTTGACCGGCGAATCGGGCCTGACCTTGGGCAGGCCCTCGACTATCACCCGGTCGCCTTCGGCGATGCCGGACTCGATGACCCAGCGCCCCTCGGAGGTGTCGCCGGTCTTGACCTCGCGCATGCGCGCCACGCCGTCCTTGTCCACCACGTAGACGAAGGTGCCGCGCGGCCCCTGGGCCAGGGCGCGCTCGGGCACGGTGATCGCCTTGGGCCGGCTCAGCCCCTTGACCAGCACCCGCACGAACTGCCCGGGCAGCAGCTTCTGCTCGGGGTTGGGCACCACGGCGCGGGCACTGACGGTACCGGTGCCGGTGTTGACGAAGCTGTCGGTGAAGTCGACGCGGCCTTCCAGCGGGTAGGTGGAGCCATCGCCGAACTTGAGCACCGCGGCCATCTTGCCGCCCTCGGGCAGGGTCAGCTTGCCGGTCTGCACGTCCTCGCGGATGCGCTCGGCTTCGGTGTCCGGGTAACCGAAGTTGACGTAGATGGGGTCGAGCTGGGTGAGCTGGGTAAGCAGGCTGGAATTGGGATCACCGGCCACCACCAGGCTGCCCTCGGAGCGGGTCTCCTTGCTGGTCATGCCGGTGATGGGCGCCTTCACCGTGGTGTAGTCGAGGTCGATCTGCTTGGCCTGCACGTTGGCTTCGGCGGCCTGCACGTTGGCCTTGCTCTGTTCGTAGTTGGAGACGGCATTGTCCAGCTCGCTCTCGCTGGCGAAGCCCTTCTTCTGCAGTTCGCGGATGCGCTTGAGGTCGCGCTCGGTCTGGCGGTAGCGCGCCTGCTCCTGGGCCAGGGCGCCCTTGGCGCTGCCGAGGGCGGCCTGGTAGGTGCGCGGGTCGATGCGGAACAGCACCTGGCCGCGCTGCACCTTGCTGCCCTCCTGGTAGGTGCGCTCCTGGAGGATGCCGCTGACCTGGGCGCGCACTTCCACCTCGCGGTAGCCGGCAGTGCGCCCGGCGTATTCCAGGGTCATCGGCAGGGGCGCGGTCTTCACCGTTTCAACCAGCACCTCGGGTGGCGGTGGCGCCGCCTTGGCCGGGGCATCCGCCGCTTCGGCGACCGTGCCCAGGGACATCAGGCCGATAGCGAAGACGCGCAGCGAAAGGGTGAAAGAGGGTGAAAGCGGCATAGTGCGTCTCCATTCCATGACAGCGCCCGATTGGCAAAAACAGGAAACAGGTCAAGGCTGGATACATACGTTCACGCTTGTAAAAGCAGTATCCGACTGCAAAATCGGTAAACTCTGGCCCCCGAACAGAAGCCTAGACAGTATTCGTCCAACTGCTATGCGCAGAACCAAAGAAGAAGCGGAGAAAACCCGCAGCGATATCCTGGCTGCCGCCGAGGTGCTCTTCCTCGAGAACGGTGTCGCCCACACGTCCCTCGAGCAGATCGCCCGGGCGGCGGGCGTCACCCGTGGCGCCGTTTACTGGCACTTCCAGAACAAGGCCCACCTGTTCCACGAGATGCTCAACCAGGTGCGCCTGCCCCCGGAGCAGATGGCCCAGCGCCTGCACGGCGCCGAAGGCCGCGACCTGCTGCAGTCGCTGCTGGAGTTGTGCGTGGAGGCCATCACCAGCCTGGCCCTGGACGAGCAGCGCCATCGCATCTTCAACATCCTCCTGCACCGCTGCGAATTCACCGAGGAACTGCGCGAGGCGGAGGATCGCCACAACGCCTTCGTCAATCAGTTCATCGACCTGTGCGAGGAGCTCTTCGCCCGCCCCGGCTGCGTCGAGCGGCTGATGGACGGCCTCACCCCACGCCTGGCCTCGCGCGCGTTGCACGCGCAGGTGATCGGGCTGTTCACCGACTGGACGCGCGACCCCGAGCTGTTCGATCCACAGCGCGAGGCCGGCATCCTGGTCGGCACCCTGTTCCGCGGCATGTTCCGCGACTGGGACCAGGGCGCCTGAGGACGGGTCAGGCCGCGGCGGCCTGGTAGCCCTCCTCGCGGATCGCCGCCAGGACCTCGTCCAGGGACAGCCGGCTGGCCACCCGCACCTCGCCGGCCCCCAGGTCCACCTGGACCTCCGCCGCCGGGTCGCGGGCCTGCAGTGACTGGGTGATGGCGCGGACGCAGTGGCCGCAGGACATGCCGCTTACCTTGAGAATCTGCATGGTTCAACTCCTGAGTTGATGGGTCTGGAATCAGTCTCGGGCTTGCCACGGTGGCAAGGTCAAGCGCGCCGCGATCCCCTACACTCAAGCCATGCCGTTCCGGAGTCGCCGCCATGTCCCCCAGCCGTTTCTGCCTGCTCGCCCTGCTCACCCTCGCCGGCCCCGCCAGCGCGCAATCCCCCATCGACTACAGCGTGCTGATCGTCACCCGCGAACGGGTCGAGCTGCCCACCAGCTGCGACGTTGGCCTGTACCTGCAGGACCAGCTCGCCGCACGCCTGGTGCAGGGCGAGAGCATTGCCGTCAACCTGCAACCGGGCCCGGTTTCCATCCGCCTCGGCCTGCTCGGCCCCGGCCGCTGCAAGCCCGGCATCGAGCAGCAGCGCCAGCAGTCCATCAGCCTGGAGGCCGGCGAGGTGCGCAAATACCGCCTGGCGATGAACACCTCCGGCCTGTACCTGACGCCGGCGCTGTCCAATCCCTGAGCCAGGCCCCGGTCCCGGGCTGAAGCCCGGGCTACCGAGTGCGGCGGTACCGGGCCATCGCGGGTGAATCCGCTTCCACCAAAAAGCCTGTGCTCATGGGGAGATCGCCGGGCGAATGAATTGGCTCTATCTGCGTTAAGTGTTGCTAGAAAAGTTGAGCCCAGTTGATTGCCGAGTTTTGTTGATGCTCTTGGTTTCGCCCACCCGGGCGAGTCCCTTTTTTCAGTCGTCGGGATGCCGAACCACAAAAAAGGAACCAAAAACGCTTGCCCCTGCATACGGGTCTGGCTTCGCCAGACTTCCCTCGCTCCATCATCGTTCCAGGGGCACGCCGCGAAGGGCCATCCCTGGCCCATCGCGGCTCTCGCGACATCCATGTCGCTCAACCCCTTGACTCGCTTCGCTCACCCTCCGGGCCAGCCTTCGGCTGTTACTCCGCTTCGCTTCGTTTCACGACGATTCGCTCGGCCTCCTGAAAGGGGCGTTTGGCGGCTGCTCCAACGTTCTTCGCTCGAATCCCCACATTGATGTGCGCATCACCTGCGGGTGTACGCCGCGGCTGGCGGCTTTCGTAGGATGGTTTAGAGCGAAGCGAAACCCATGCGGCGGAGGTGGCACGAACCCTTTGGCGCCCGAAAATGGCGGTGCTTGAGCGTCTGCATTAAAACCACAACAGCTAACGCAGACAGAGCCAATGAATTCGCCCCTACAGAGGGAGCGCTGCGACAACTCGCCGCTTGACCTTGCCCTCGTGTCAAGGTCGATCCTGTGGGCAACCCAGGAGGAATTGCCCATGAATCCATCCGTTTCGTTCGACCTGCCGATTGCCGGGATGACCTGCGCCAGCTGCGCCGGGCGCGTGGAGCGTGCCCTGGCCAAGGTGCCTGGGGTGAAGGCCGCCAGCGTCAACCTGGCCACCGAGCGCGCCCGCATAGAAGCACCGGGTGACAGCCTGCCGGCCCTGCGCGCGGCGGTGGAAGGTGCCGGCTACGCGGTGCCCGGCCAGCGCCTGGAACTGGCCATCGACGGCATGACCTGCGCCAGCTGCGTGGGCCGTGTGGAACGCGCCCTGGCCAAGGTGCCGGGGGTGGGCGAGGTGACGGTGAACCTGGCCACCGAGCGCGCCCACCTGCTGTTGCTCGGCGAAGTGGAGCGCAGCACGCTGCTGCAGGCCGTGGAGCGGGCCGGCTACCACGCCCGCGCCCTGGATGCCGCGACACCGCCCAGCGACGACACCGCCAGCCGCCTGCGCCGCGAGCGCTGGGCGCTGTGCATCGCCCTGGCCCTGGCGCTGCCCCTGGTGCTGCCGATGCTGCTGGAACCCTTCGGCCTGCACTGGATGCTGCCGGCCTGGGCGCAGTTCGCCCTGGCCACCCCGGTGCAGTTCATCCTCGGTGCGCGCTTCTACCGCGCCGCCTGGAAGGCCGTGCGCGCCGGCGCCGGCAACATGGACCTGCTGGTGGCCATCGGCACCAGCGCCGGCTACGGCCTGAGCCTCTACCAATGGGCCACCGCCCACCCCGGCCACACGCCGCACCTGTACTTCGAAGCCTCGGCGGTGGTCATCGCCCTGGTGCTGCTGGGCAAGTACCTGGAAAGCCGCGCCAAGCGCCAGACCAGCGCCGCCATCCGCGCCCTCGAAGCGCTGCGCCCGGAACGGGCCATCCGCCTGCGCGACGGCCGCGAGGAAGAGGTGGCCATCGCCGAACTGCGCCTGGGCGACGAGGTACTGGTGAAGCCCGGCGAGCGCTTCCCGGTGGACGGCGAGGTGCTGGAAGGCCAGAGCCACGCCGACGAGGCCCTGATCAGCGGTGAAAGCCTGCCGGTGCCCAAGCGCCCCGGCGATAGCGTCACCGGTGGCGCCATCAACGGCGAAGGCCGCCTGCGGGTGCGCACCAGCGCCATCGGCGGCGAAACCGTGCTGGCACGCATCATCCGCCTGGTGGAAGACGCCCAGGCGGCCAAGGCGCCGATCCAGAAACTGGTGGACCGGGTCAGCCAGGTGTTCGTCCCGGCGGTGCTGCTGATCGCCCTGGCCACCCTCGGCGGCTGGCTGCTGGCCGGCGCGCCCGTGGAAACCGCGCTGATCAACGCCGTCGCCGTGCTGGTGATCGCCTGCCCCTGCGCCCTCGGCCTGGCCACGCCGACAGCGATCATGGCCGGCACCGGCGTCGCCGCCCGCCACGGCATCCTGATCAAGGACGCCGAGGCCCTGGAGGTCGCCCACGCGGTCACCGCCGTCGCCTTCGACAAGACCGGCACCCTCACCTCCGGCACCCCGCGCATCACCAACCTGAGCGCCGCGGATGGCGACGAAGCCAGCCTGCTGGCGCTGGCCGGCGCCCTGCAGCGCGGCAGCGAGCACCCACTGGCCAAGGCCGTGCTCGACGCCTGCAGCGAGCGCGCCCTGACGGTGCCCCAGGTCGCGGACAGCCAATCCCTCACCGGGCGCGGTATCCAGGGTGTGGTGGACGGGCGCCTGCTAGCCCTGGGCAACCGTCGCCTGCTGGACGAAAGCACGCTCGACGGCGGTGCCCTGCTGGCCTCCGCCGAGGCCTGGGAGGCCCAGGGCCGCACCCTGTCCTGGCTGCTGGAGCTGCAGCCCCAGGCACGGGTGATCGGCCTCTTCGCCTTCGGCGACAGCCTCAAGGACGGCGCCCGTGAGGCCGTGCAGGCCCTGCGCGAGCGCCACGTGGCCAGCCACCTGATCACCGGCGACAACCGTGGCAGCGCCCGGGTGGTGGCCGAGGCATTGGGCATCGACGACGTGCACGCCGAGGTGCTGCCGGCAGACAAGGCCGCCGAAGTGGCACGGCTCAAGGCCGGTGGCGCAGTGGTGGCGATGGTCGGCGACGGCATCAACGACGCCCCGGCCCTCGCGGCGGCGGACGTCGGCATCGCCATGGGCGGTGGCACGGACGTGGCCATGCACGCCGCCGGCATCACCCTGATGCGCGGCGACCCGCGCCTGGTGCCCGCCGCCCTGGAGATCGCCCGACGCACCTATGGCAAGATCCGCCAGAACCTGTTCTGGGCCTTCATCTACAACCTGGTGGGCATCCCCCTCGCCGCCGCCGGCATGCTCAACCCGGTGGTAGCCGGCGCCGCGATGGCACTCTCCAGCGTCAGCGTGGTGAGCAACGCCCTGCTGCTGAAGACCTGGAAGCCGGCCGGGGACGAACCCAAGGAAGACTGACGCCAGGACGTTGTTCTGGCAGGGGCGGATTCATTCGCCAAGCGCCCCCACGGGGCGCCCGGACACCTCAACCCGAGAGGACAGATGCATGAACATCGGCCAGGCCGCGAAGAAAAGCGGGCTCACCGCGAAGATGATCCGCTACTACGAATCCATCGGCCTGCTGCCCGAGGCCGGGCGCAGCGACAGCGGCTACCGCCAGTACAGCCAGCAGGACCTGCACAGCCTGGCCTTCATCCGCCGCTCGCGGGACCTGGGCTTCTCCCTGGAGGAGGTCGGCAAGCTGCTGCAGCTATGGCAGGACCGTGGCCGCGCCAGCGCCGACGTCAAGGCACTGGCCCGCGACCACATCGAAGAACTGAACCGCAAGATCGCCGAGCTGGCGGGGCTGCGCGACACCCTGCAGGAACTGGTGGATCACTGCCAGGGCGATCACCGTCCCGACTGCCCGATCCTCAAGGACCTGGAGTCGGGCGGCTGCTGCCACTGACCAGGCGGCCCAGCAGCCCCTTGGGCAGCACGGTGATCGCCAGGCCGACGAAGACGATGACGCAGGCCAGCCAACCGGCCGGGCTCAGCGCCTCGTCCAGCAGCAGCCAGCCGGACAGCAGCCCGGAGATGGGCACCGCCAGGGCGAAGGGGGTGACCAGGCTCGCCGGGTGGCGGCTGAGCAGGAAGCTCCAGATGGCGAAGCCCAGGGTGGTGGCGCCGAAGGCCACGAACAGCAACGAGCCGTAGCCCACCAGGGTGGCGTGCTCGAAGGCTGCGGCCATCGCCTGCGGCCCCTCGAACACCCAGGACAGCGCCAGCAACGGCAGCGGCGGCACCAGGCTCACCCAGCAGATCAGCCGCAGCATGTCGGTGGCGCCCGCGCGCTTGGTGGCGATGTTGGCGAACGCCCAGGCCAGGGCCGCCACCAGCACCAGCGCGAAGGCCAGCAGGCTGTCGCCCATGGGCCGCTCCAGGCCAATCAGCACCAGGCCGGACGCCGCCAGCGCCAGGCCCAGCACCCCGCGCCGGCTGGGCCGCTCGCCCAGCAACAGGGCGGCGATGAGGATGGTGAAGAACACCTGGCTCTGCAGAACCAGGGAGGTGAGCCCCGCGGGCATGCCGATCTTCATGCCGATGAACAGCACACCGAACTTGAACACCCCCAGCAGCAGGCCAATCTGCACGATGCGCCACAGCGGTGCCGGCATCGGCCCGCGCAGGAACAGCAGCGGCGTGGCCGCCAGGGCGAAGCGCAGGGCGCAGAACAGCAGCGGCGGGAACTCCGCCAGGCCAAGCTTGATGATCACGAAGTTGACGCCCCAGACCAGGGTCACCAACAGGGCGAGAAGGATGTGCGGCAAGGGCATGGCGGGCACTCGTATAGCGGGCTGGCCACGCTAGCAGGTCATCGGCCGCTTGTATGGATACAGATGCCCGCTAATGGCGGGATACAGGGCGCACCGGCGCGGCTCGGGCGCCCATGAAAAAGCCCCCGGAGAAGCATCTACCTGGGTAGACGCCCCGCCGGGGGCTTTCCGGGAACCGGTGCGGGCGCGATCAGCCCTGGGATTGCAGGTAGTTCTGCAGGCCCACGCGGTCGATCAGGCCCAGCTGCTGTTCCAGCCAGTAGGCGTGGTCTTCCTCGGTGTCCTGCAGCTGCAGGGCGAGGATGTCGCGGCTGATGTAGTCCTTGTGCTTCTCGCACAGGGTGATGCCCTTGCTCAGGGCGGCGCGCACGTCGTACTCGAGCTGGAGGTCGGCGCGCAGCATCTCCGGCACAGTGGCGCCCGGGTGGATCGGCTTGGGCGACATGTCCGGGGTGCTTTCGAGGAAGAGGATGCGCTTGAGCAGGGCATCGGCGTGCTCGGTCTCTTCCTCCATCTCGTGGTTGATCCGGTCGAAGAGCTTGGTGAAGCCCCAGTCGGCGTACATGCGCGAGTGCAGGAAGTACTGGTCGCGAGCGGCCAGTTCGCCCCGCAGCAGGTCCTTGAGGTATTCGACTACTTCGGCTTGCCCTTGCATTTGTGTGTTCTCCCCTGCAAACGCGGTGATTCGAGCGCGTAATGGTCCTGCGCGGATCGGCCCCGGTCAAGCGAGCCGATGCCGCAGCCTCAATTCTGCATCCAGGGCGGGGGCGGCGGCTCGTCGCGGGCCTTGTCCTCGTCCTCGTTGAGCAACGCCTGGCGCCGCGCTTCCTCGGCCAGGGCGGCCTTGATCTCGCGCATCACCGAGTCGACATCGGCGGCGTCCTCCGGCTCGTCGAACTGGCCGGTGAGCGGTGTTTCCGGGGTCAGCTTGCCGTCCTCGTAGAGCGCCCACATTTCCTTGGCATAGCGCGTGTAGAGCAATTCCGGGGCGAACTGCCCGAAATACGCGGCCATGTTGCCGACATCACGCTCCAGCATGCGGAACGCGTGGTTGTTGCCGGCGGCATCCACCGCCTGCGGCAGGTCGATGATCACCGGGCCGTAGGGGTCGAGCAGGACGTTGAACTCGGACAGGTCGCCATGGACCAGGCCGGCGCAGAGCATCTTGACGATCTCGCCGATCATGAAGCCGTGGAATTCGCGGGCGTCCTCGGGCGTCAGGTCGACGTCATTGAGGCGCGGCGCGGCATCGCCGTAGCCATCGGTGACCAGCTCCATCAACAGCACGCCATCGAGGAAGTCATAGGGCTTGGGCACGCGCACGCCGGCGGCGGCCAGACGGAACAGCGCCGCGACCTCGGCGTTCTGCCAGTTCTCTTCCTGTTCCTTGCGCCCGTACTTGGAGCCCTTGGCCATGGCCCGGGCGTCGCGGCTGTTACGCACCTTGCGCCCTTCCTGGTACTCGGCGGCCTGGCGGAAACCGCGCTTGTTGGCCTCCTTGTAGACCTTCGCGCAACGCAACTCGCTGCCACAACGCACAACGTAGACCGACGCTTCCTTACCACTCATCAGGGGCCTGACCACTTCGTCGACCAGGCCGTCTTCCACCAAAGGTTCAATGCGTTTTGGAGTCTTCATGCTGCTTTGTAGCCAATCCTCTGTTTACGGGCGGACATCGTCCGACTTTATACGGCATGCGCGCCCCCGCGACTATCCGCCGCGCTGCAGACTGTGGCGCAGCGCATCCATGGCGTAGCGCACCTTGGCCGGCTGGGCATCGCGGCGCGGGGTGACGATGTGGATGCCGACGGGGTCGGTGCGCCAATCCGGCAGCACCCGCAGCAGGCGACCGCTGGTCAGTTCGTCGCGGATTTCCGGCTCCGGCTGCAGCGACAGGCCGAAGCCGGCCAGGGTGAAGCTGCGGGTGGAGAGGATGTTGTTGCACACCACCCGGCTCTCGATACGCAGGCGCTGCACCTCGCCGCCCGGCCCGTGCAGGGTCACCGGGCCCTGTGGGCGGTCGCTGCCCAGGCTCACCCAATCCAGCGCCAGCAGTTGCTCGGGGCGGGTGACGCCGGGGTGGCGGGCCAGGTAGGCCGGCGCGCAGCAGAGCAGCATCGGCCAATCACCGATATGCCGCGCCACCAGGCTGGAATCCTCCAGCTTGCCGACACGCACCGCCATGTCGATGCGCTGCTCCACCAGGTCGATCTGCTCGTCATGGAAGAACAGGCGCAGGCTCAGCCCGGGGTGCGCCTCCAGCAACGGTGCCAGGGCGTCAGTCATGACGCGCCCGGAGAAGCCCACCGGGGCGGCGATGCGCAACTCCCCCACCGGCGCATCGCGCAGCTCGGCCAGGCGCTGCTCGGCCTGTTGCGCCAGCTCCAGCACCTGCGCACAACTGCGGTAGAACAGGCTGCCGGCCTCGGTCAGGGTGAGCTTGCGGGTGGTGCGGTGGAGCAGGCTGACCCGGGTCGACTCCTCCAGCTTGCGGATCTGCTGGCTGACCGCCGAGGCGCTCATGCCCAAGGCTTCCCCGGCCGCCACCATCGAGCCTTTCTCCACCACCGTGGCGAACACCGCCATGCGCTTGAGCTGCTCCATTCGGAAGTACCGCTTAATTGTGAAAGCGCTTTCTGCCACTTTTTCCGTCGATTATCCAGCAGCGATGATGCAGCACCTCGAATCACTCACCCAGTTCCAGGAGAACAGCATGAAGATCGCCCTTATCGGTGCCAGCGGTTTCGTCGGTTCCGCCGTACTCGCCGAAGCCCTGCAACGCGGCCACCAGGTCACCGCCCTGGTGCGCCACCCGGAAAAACTCGCCGCCCACGAACACCTGAAAGCGCTGCAGGCCGACATCCACGATGCCGCCGCCACCGCGTCGCAACTGGCCGGGCATGACGCCGTCGTCCACGCCTTCAACCCCGGCTGGGGCCGCGAGGACATCCGCGAGCAGTTCATCGCCGGCACCCGCTCGATCTTCGCCGCCACCAACCAGTCCGGCGTCCGCCACCTGCTGGTGGTCGGCGGTGCCGGCAGCCTCTACGTCGCCCCCGGCGTGCAGCTGATCGACACCCCGCACTTCCCCGCCGAATACAAGGAAGGCGCCGAAGGCGCGCGCCAGGCGCTGAACCTGATCCAGGCCGAAACCGCCCTGGACTGGAGCTTCATCTCGCCGCCGGCGCTGCTGCAGCCCGGTGAGCGCACCGGCCGCTTCCGCATCGGCGGCAACGAGCTGCTGATGGACGGCGACCACCCGGCCAGCATCTCGGTGGCCGACCTGGCCGTGGCCATCGTCGACGAGCTGGAAAACCCGCAGCACATACGCCAGCGCTTCACCGTCGGCTACTGATCCCGGTGCAGGGTGGGCCCGCTTCCGGCGGCCCACCGCCCCCCCTTATCCACAAGGAGCAGCCCATGAGCCTCACCGCCTCCGCGCACGTCGTCACCGACACCCCGGCGCGCTACATCAGCCGCCTGTGCAAGCACTTCGCCCACCGCATCCCGGTCAGCTTCGACGAGCACCAGGGGCGCATCGAGTTCGACTTCGGCATCGGCCTGCTGCACGCCGAAGCCGGCGGCCTGACCCTCAAGGTCGAAGCCGCCGACACGGCGAACCTGGAAAAGATGAAGGACGTGATCGCCAGCCACTTCGAACGCTTCGCCTGGCAGGAGGCGCTGCAGCTCGACTGGCGCTGAGACTCACTCCGGCAACGTCAGCTCGATGCTCTCGGCGATGGAGTCTTCCAGGCGCTGCAGTTCGCCGTCGATGGCGGCGCGGCTATCGGCGTGGCGCTGGGCGATGAGGGCGAAGCCGTCGGCCACTTCGAGGAAGGCCATCACCACCAGCGGGTCGAACTCGCTGCCGCTGCCGGCGCTGATGCGCATCACCGCCGCGTCGCCGCTCAGGCTGCTGCGATAGGGGTGGTAGCTGGTGAGCCCGTCGTAGTGGTCCACCACCGCCATCAGGCGCGCCGCGAGGGGTATCTGGTCACCGCGCAGACCCTGTGGATAACCCGAGCCGTCCCAGCGCTCATGGTGCCCGTACTGGATTTCCTTGGCGTAGCCGAGAAAGCTCTGCTCGCTGCCGCCCAGCCGCGCTTCGGCGCGCTCCAGGGCTTCGCGGCCAAGGCGGGTGTGGCTCTGCATCAGGCGCAGGTCGTCGCCTTCCAGCTGCCCGGGGTTGAGCAGCACGCGATCGGGCAGCGCCACCTTGCCGATGTCGTGCAGCAAGGCCGATTTCGCCATCAGGTTGATGCGTTCCTCGGTCAGCTTCTCGGCCATGCCCGGCTGCTGCCGCGCCAGGGCCGTGCCCAGCAGGCGCATGTACAGCTCGATGCGCACCAGGTGGTTGCCGTCGGGGTTGTCGCGCATGTCGGCGAGGCCCGCCAGGGCTTCGATGGTGGCGTCGTGCAGGTGCTGGATCTCGCGGGTGCGGCGGCGCACCTCCAGCTCCAGGTATTCGCTCTTGTCGCGCAGGAAGTCGGCCGTGGCCTTGAGCTGCAGTTGCGCCTGCACCCGCGCCAGGACGATGGGCGGGCTGATGGGCTTGGTGATGTAGTCCACCGCCCCCAGGTCGAAGCCCTTCTGCTCGTCGGCCATTTCGCTGCGGGCGGTGAGGAAGATCACCGGGATATCGCGGGTGACGGCATCGGCCTTGAGCCGCGCGCAGACTTCGTAGCCGTCCATCTCCGGCATCATCACATCGAGCAGGATCAGGTCCGGGCGCATGTGCCCGGCGGCGATCTTCAATGCCTTGGCACCGCTGCCGGCGACCTTGACCCGGTAGCGGTCCATCAGCAGCTCGCTCATCAGCTCGAGGTTGTCCGGGGTGTCGTCCACCACCAGGATCACCTCGCGCTCCGATCTGTCCAGCATGCCGACCATCTGCCGCACCTCGTCAAAGTGAAATGTCGCGTTGCCCCGCCATCTCCCGCAGGACCACCAGCGCCGCCTCGAAATCGTAGCTGCGCACCGCCGACTCCAGCGGCCCGTAACCTTCATTGAAGGCGCTGCGGAGCAATTCCGCCTGTTCCTCGAAGAGCTTGCCGGCGCGCGGGTCGTCGTCCTCGAACAACTGCGCCAGGCGCTTGCACAGGGGCGCCAGGCGCGCCGGGTCGTAGGGGGCGGCGGCCGGTTCCGGTCGCTGCTCGCGCAGCAGCTCGTCGATGGCTCGGACCAGCGCCAGCAGCGGCGGTTCCAGCTCCAGCATCTGGCGCTCCAGCTGGGCCAGGCGCGCCCCCTGATGAATGCTGCGCTCCAGGGCTTCGGCCTGGGCCTGCAGCGCCGTCGCCCCGAGGTTGCCCGCCAGCCCGCGCAGGCTGTGGGCCAGGCGTTCGGCGCTGTCGCGATCGCCATCACCCAGTGCCTGGCGCAGGCTGGCGATGAACGCCCGCTGGCCCCTGGCGAACTTGCCGAGCAAGCCGAGGTAGGCCTGCTGCTTGCCCAGCACCCGGCGCAGGCCGCTGGCGATATCCACCCCCGGCAACACCCAGTCGGGCAGGTTCGCCACCACCGTCTTGGGCGGCTCGCCCGGCCCCCGTGAGCCCCGCAACCAGCGGCTGAGGGTGGCCCACAGTTCCAGGGGCTCGATGGGTTTGCTGACGTGGTCGTTCATGCCCGCCTCGATGCAACGCTCACGGTCGCCGGGCAGGGCGTTGGCGGTCATGGCGATGATCGGCAACTCCAGGAAGCGCGGTTCGCGGCGCAGTTCGCGGGTGGCTTCCAGGCCGTCCATCTCCGGCATCTGCATGTCCATCAGCACCAGCGCGTAGTAGCCCGGCGGCTGCCAGCGCAGGCGGTCGACGGCATCCAGGCCGTTCTCCGCCTGGTCGATGAGCAGGCCGCTTTCCTCCAGCAAGGCGGTGGCCACCTCGCGGTTCAGCGCATGGTCCTCCACCAGCAGCACACGCTGGTTGTCGAAGCGCGGCATGGCGTCCAGCAGCGCGGCGGTGCTGGGTGGCGGCGGGTTGCCCCCACGGCGCCCCAGGCTGGTCAGGGACGCCTCCAGCAGCACCGAGGGGTTGAGTGGCTTGTGCAGCACCTCGTCGATACCGGCCTTGTCGGTCTCCCCCAGGTCATCGAAACCGTGGGCGGTGACCAGCAGCACCCGCGGTGGCTTGCGCAGGCCCAGCCGGTGCAGGCGGCAGGCGGTCTCGACGCCATCCAGGCCGGGCATCTGCCAGTCGATGAAGGCCATTTCGAAGGGGTCGTCCTCGCGCTCCGCCTCGGCCACCCGCAGCAGCGCTTCCTCGCCGGATTGCACCGCCTCCACCCGCAGCGCCAGGCTGGCGAGCATGTCGTTGATCACCTGGCGCGCGGCGTCGTTGTCGTCCACCACCAGCACGCGGCGGTCAAGCAGGTCGGGCTGCAACAACAGCTCATTGGGCTGCCGGGCCGATACCTGCACCGGCAGGCGACACCAGAACAGGCTGCCGATGCCCACCCGGCTGTCGACGCCCACCGCGCCGTCCATGGCCTCGGCCAGGCGCCGGCAGATGGCCAGGCCCAGCCCGGAGCCGCCATAGCGCCGGGTGGTGGAGTTGTCCGCCTGCTGGAAGGATTCGAACAGCCGCCCCTGCTGCTCGGCATCCAGCCCGATGCCGGTGTCGCGCACCGCCAGGTACAGCTCCAGCTCATCGCCACGCCGGTGCTCGCCACGGACGATCACTTCCACCTCGCCCTGTTCGGTGAACTTCACCGCGTTGTTGGCGTAGTTGATGAGGATCTGGCCGATGCGCAACGGGTCGCCCACCAGTTGCAGGGGCAGTTGCGGGTCGATGTTGAACACCAGCTCCAGGCGCTTGCAGGCGGCCTTCTCGCTGATCAGCCCGGAGAGGTTCTCCAGCACCATCTGCAGGTCGAAGTCGATGCGCTCGACGCTCAGCTTGCCGGCCTCGATACGGGAGAAATCGAGGATGTCGTTGATCACCCCCATCAGGTGCTGGCTGGCCTGCTGGATCTTGCCCAGGTACTCGCGCTGGCGCGGTTCGGGGTCGGTCTTCAGGGCGAGGTGGGTCATGCCGATGATGGCGTTCATCGGCGTGCGGATCTCATGGCTCATGTTGGCGAGGAAGTCGGCCTTCGTCCGCGCGGCTTCCTCGGCCAGTTCCTTGGCCTGCTCCAGGGCTTCCTCGCTGTGCTTGCGCGCGGTGACGTCGCGGCTGACGCCCACCAGGCCCAGCAACTGGCCCTTGTCGTCGTGGAAGGTGGCGCGCACGGTGTCGAACAGCACCTTGCGCCCATCGCGCTGCACCACCCAGTCCTCGCTCTCGAACGGCAGGCTCAGGGCCAGGGCCGCCTGGTCCTGGATCAGGCGCATGCGCGCCCGCTCGGTGGGCAGCAGCTCGGCATCGGTGCGGCCCTGCAAGGCGTCGCGGCTCTGGCCGATGAGATCGGCGAAGGCTTGGTTGGCCCCCAGGTAGCGGCCGTCGGCATCCTTGAACCAGATCGGGTCGGGAATGGCATTGACCAGCGCCAGCAGGGTGCTGCGCTGGCGTTCGGCCTCGGCTTCGGCACGGCAGCGCTCCTCCACCTGCACCGCCAGGCGACGGTTCCACAGCAGCACGAAGCCCACCAGGACGATCACCCCCAGGGCGAACGGCCAGCCCACCTCGGCGGCCTTGCGCCAGTTGAATTCGGTGAGCGGCGGCAGCCAGCGATCCATGATCGCCTCGCGCTCCTCGCGGTCGATGCTGGCCAGGGCGTGGTCGATCAGGCCGGCCAGCTGCGGCCAGTCGCGGCGCACGCCGAAATGCAGCTCGCTGCTGCCCAGGCCGGATTCGCCGCGCAGCTCCAGGTTGCTCAGGTTGAACTGCCGGATCAGGTAGCTGGCGACGATCATGTTGCCCACGTAGCCGTCGGCACGCCCGGACGACACCGCCCGCAGCGCCGCCTCGGTGTCGGCGGTCTCCACCAGCAGCACCCCCGGCGCACGCTCACGGAGCATGGCCTGCACCGCATAGCCGCGTTCCACCGCCACGCGCTTGCCGGCCAGGTCGGCCACCCCCTGGAGGACGCTTTCGCGGCGGGTGAAAAGCAGGCTGGTGCTGATCAGGTAGGGCTCGCTGAAGGCTGCCCAGCTCTGCCGCGCTGGGAGCCTGGCCATGGACGGCAGCACATCCACGCGGCGCTCACGCAGGGCGTCCTGGGCTTGCTGCCAGTCATCGAAATAGACCGGCTCGATACCCAGCCCGAGGCGCTCGCCCACCAGGCGCAGGAAGTCGGCGCTGATGCCCTGGTAGCTGCCGTCGGACTCCATCAGGTCGAAGGGCGGCCAGCCATGGCGCGGTACCCCCACGCGGATGCGCGGATGGTCCTGCAGCCAGGCGGCCTCGTCGGCGTCGAACTCGAGCCGCTCGTTTCCGCCCAGGGCCAAGGATGCCAGCAGCATCAGCAGCAGCCATAAAGAGGCACGCAACATGGGTCTTTCCTTGTGCTCGTCCACCGCAGTTCAGCTTAGCCAGCGGCCGGTGGTTGGAAAGGTGAGGTGCCGAGTTCAGTGGCGCCGAGCGCCGAGCGCGCCTGCAACTCCGCTCGGTGGACCGGTGAAGCGGGGTCCACCCTACAAGCCGCCAGCCAGCCGGAGAGCCCCGAACAGGGGGGAGGCGTTGAGCCTCAGCGAAACAGCTCACCCGGCGTGACGCCGAACAGGCCCTTGAAGGCGGCGATGAAGGCCGAGGGCGAGTCGTAGCCGCTGCCGAGGGCGACCTGGGTGACGCTGTGGCCCTGCTCCAGCGGTTGCAGGGCGGCGAGCAGGCGCAGGCGTTGGCGCCATTGGCGGAAGCTGAGGCCGGTCTCGCGCTGGAAGGCGCGCATCAGGGTCTTTTCCGAGGTGGCCAGCAGGCTGGCCCATTCACCCAGGGGGCGGGCCAGGTCGGGCTGCGCCACCAGTTCGTTGCACAGGCGCAGCAGGCGCGGCTCGGCGGGCATGGGCAGGGAGAAGCCCGCCTCCGGCAAGGCGCGCAGCTGATCCAGCAGCACCGCCACCAGGCGCGCTTCGGCGCAGTCGCCCTCTGGGTATTCCACCGGCAGCTCGCAGAAGCCCTTGATCAGCTCGCGGGCCAGCGGCGTCACCTCCAGCACCCGGCAATGGTCCGGTGCCCAGGCGCAGGCGTCGCCGCGCACGTAGAGGCTGCGCATCTCGGCATTCATCGAGGTGACCACTTCGTGCTCCAGCCCGGCCGGCACCCAGATCGCCCAGTGCGGCGGGGCGAAGAAGCTGCCCGCGGCAGTGTGCACGCCGAGCACGCCACTGATGGCGTAGGAGAGCTGCACCCAGTCGTGGCTGTGGCGCGCCGTCCAGGAGCCGGCGCGCAGGCTTTCCACCCGCGCATAGAGCGGCCGGGGCAGCACGTCGAGGCTGGGAATGCTGCGTTGCAGGTCGATCTGTCCGTTTGGCGACATCTTCTGATCCGCTGTCGTTAGACGGTCGGATTCTGCGCCCGTTAACCTGCGGCCTCAATCCCGTTCGCTGCACGGAGGCCCCATGTCGGCACTCAAACCCCTCAAGCGCCTGGTCACCGACTGGTTCCTCGGCGGCATGCTCGTGGCCGTGGCACTGGCCTGGCTGTTCCCGGACATCGGCCGCCACGGCGGCGTGCTGCATGCCGAGAGCCTGATCAACGCCGGGGTGTTCCTGGTGTTCTTCCTGCACGGCATCAACCTGTCCACCGAGCAGATCCGCAAGGGCCTGAGCAACTGGCGCCTGCACATCATGGTGCAGGTCTTTACCTTCGCCCTGTTCCCGCTGGTGTGGCTGGCGGTGGACAGGCTGTTCGGCAAGCAACTGCCGCCGGCCCTGATGCTGGGCTTCTTCTACCTCTGCGCCCTGCCCTCGACCATCTCCTCGTCGGTGGCGCTGACCGGCAGCGCCGGCGGCAATGTGCCGGCGGCCATTCTCAATGCCAGCCTGTCGAGCCTGCTGGGGGTGTTCCTGACGCCCTGGCTGATCAGCCTGGTGGCTGACGCCAATGGCGGCATCGACCTGGGCAAGACGCTGATCGACCTGAGCCTGCTGCTGCTTCTGCCGCTGGTACTGGGCCAGGCGCTGCGCCCGCTGTGGGGCACGTTCTTCGCCCGCTACAAGCGCTACACGGCAGTGTTCGACAAGCTGGTGATCCTGCTGCTGGTGTTCGCCTCGTTCAGCGATTCGGTGGCCGGCGGCATCTGGCAACAACAAGGGCCGGAAACCCTGGTCATCGCCTTCGTCGGCAGCGCCCTGCTGCTGGCGCTGATGCTCTGGGCCACCACCCGCTCGGCGCGGGCGCTGGGTTTCAACCACGAGGACGAGATCGCCGCGGTGTTCTGCGCCACCAAGAAGTCCCTGGCGGCCGGCGCGCCCATGGCGGCGATCATCTTCGGCGCCAACCCGGCGCTGGGCCTGATCCTGCTGCCGATCATGCTCTACCACCAGATGCAGCTGATCGTCTGCTCGGTGATGGCCGAGCGCTATGCCAACCGTGGCCGCGAACTGAGCCAGGCGCAGGCGAGCGCGGCCTGACACCCACCCTCGAAAAGCACGCGAAAAAAAAGGGCGGCCCAACCTGTGGGCCGCCCTAAATCACGGAGTTGCATACATCACGCGGCCAGCGATGAATTGCGGCCGCGGGTATTGGATTACTTTTCGATGATCGCGGTCACACCTTGTCCGCCTGCAGCGCAGATCGAGATCAGCCCGCGACCCTTTTCCGCCACCGAAAGCAGCTTGGCCAGGTTGGCGACGATGCGCCCGCCGGTGGCTGCGAAGGGGTGGCCGGCGGCCAGGGAGCTGCCCTTGACGTTCATCTTGCTGCGATCGATGGAGCCCAGCGGCTGGTCGAGGCCGAGGCGGGTCTTGCAGTAGTCGGCGTCTTCCCAGGCCTTGAGGGTGCAGAGCACCTGGGCAGCGAAGGCCTCGTGGATTTCGTAGTAGTCGAAGTCCTGCAGGGTCAGGCCGTTGCGCGCCAGCAGACGCGGCACCGCATAGACCGGCGCCATCAGCAGGCCTTCCTTGCCACCGACGAAATCCACCGCAGCCGCTTCGCCGTCCTTGAAGTAGGCGAGGATCGGCAGCCCGCGCGCCTTGGCCCACTCCTCGCTGGCCAGCAGCACCACGGAGGCGCCATCGGTGAGCGGGGTGGAGTTGGCGGCGGTCATGGTGCCGCGCGGGCCCTTGTCGAACACCGGCTTGAGGGTGGCGAGCTTCTCCGGATTGATGTCCGCGCGCAGGTTCTGGTCGCGGGTCAGGCCGAGGAAGGGGGTCAGCAGGTCGTTCTGCCAGCCTTCGGCATAGGCCGCGGCGAGCTTCTGGTGGCTGGCCACGGCCAGGGCGTCCTGCTCGTCACGGGGGATGGACCAGGTCTGCGCCATCAGCTCGCAGGACTCGCCCATGGACAGCCCGGTACGCGGCTCGCCGTTACGCGGGATGTGCGGCGCCAGGTGGCGCGGGCGCACCTTGAGCAGGCTTTTGATCTTGTCGCCGGTGGTCTTGCCGCGGTTGGCTTCCAGGAGGATCTTGCGCAGCTCCTCGTGCACGCCGATGGGCGCGTCGGAGGTGGTGTCGACGCCGCCGGCGATGCCGCTGTCGATCTGCCCGAGGGCAATCTTGTTGGCCACCAGGATGGCCGCCTCCAGGCCGGTGCCGCAGGCCTGCTGGATGTCATAGGCGCTGGTTTCCGGCGCCAGGCGCGAGCCCAGCACGCATTCGCGGGCCAGGTTGAAGTCACGGGAATGCTTGAGCACGGCACCGGCGACGAACTCGCCGATGCGCTCGCCGTGCAGGTTGTAGCGCTCCACCAGGCCTTCCAGCGCGCTGGTGAGCATCTGCTGGTTGGTGGCGGTGGCGTACACCGTGTTGGAACGGGCGAACGGAATGCGATTGCCGCCGACGATGGCGACCCGGCGCAGCTGGGTCATGGGTGACTCCTTGCCTGGGGAATGGATTGCGGTGCGCAACGTTGGCGACAAGACTAGCCGCCCGCCTGGCCGTCGCATTGGCCGCCTTGCCAACAGAGTGGTCAACACGGTCAATTGCGCGATTGTGTTGTCTGCGTAGAGTGAGCCCCACTTCATTTATGCGTGCAGGAGCCTGCCCCCATGTCCGACCGTTATCTCGCCTTCGCCAACTCCAACGCCGGCCGACGCCTGGTCGGCGCCCTCGGGCTGCCCGCGCCGATGCGCCTGGAGCGCTGGATGGCGGGCCGCACCCGGCCGGTGGATGGCGCCCTGCTGCTGGGCGGTGAGGGGGCCCTGGCCGAAGCCGCCAGCGGCGTGCTGAACAAGCTCACCGACCAATCCTTCGCCACCGAGGAAGGCCGCTTCGGCCTGACCCGCTGGACCGCCGAGCACGGCCCGAAACTCAAGGCACTGGTGTTCGACGCCAGCGGCCTGACCCGCTTCGAGCAGCTGATCGAGCTGCGCAACTTCTTCCAGCCGGCCTTCAAGGGCCTGGGCAAGTGCCCGCGCGTGGTGGTGCTGGGCCGCCCGCCGGAGTCGCTGAAGGACACCGTGGCCGCCAGCGTGCAGCGCTCCCTGGAAGGCTTCACCCGCTCCCTGGGCAAGGAAATCCGCCGGGGCGGCAACGTGCAGTTGGTGTACGTCGGCAAGGGTGCCGAGGACCAGCTCGAAGGCGCCCTGCGCTTCTTCCTCTCGCCCAAGAGCGCCTATGTTTCCGGCCAGGTGCTGCGCCTCTCGGCCAGCAGTGCCCAGGTCAAGGACTGGAGCCGCCCGCTCAATGGCCTGAAGGCACTGGTCACCGGCGCCTCCCGCGGCATCGGGGCGGCCATCGCCGAAACCCTGGCCCGTGACGGCGCCGACGTGGTGCTGCTGGACGTGCCCCAGGCCAAGGACTCCCTCGACGCCCTGGCCGCGCGCCTGGGCGGGCGTGGCATCGCCCTGGACATCTGCGCCGCCGACGCCGCCGCGCAGCTGGTGGAAGCGCTGCCGGATGGCCTCGACATCGTGGTGCACAACGCCGGCATCACCCGCGACAAGACCCTGGCGAAGATGAGCGATGCCTTCTGGGACTCGGTGATCAACGTCAACCTCAACGCCCCGCAGGTGCTGACCCAGGCCCTGCTCGACGCCGGCAAGCTGCACGACAACGGTCGCGTGGTGCTGATCGCCTCCATCAGCGGCATCGCCGGCAACATGGGCCAGACCAACTACGCGGTGAGCAAGGCCGGCGTCATCGGCCTGGCCCAGGCCTGGGCCCCGGCCCTGGGCAAGCGCGGTATCACCATCAACGCCGTGGCCCCGGGCTTCATCGAAACCCAGATGACCGCCGCCATCCCCCTGACCATCCGCGAAGCCGGCCGCCGCATGAACTCCATGAGCCAGGGTGGCCTGCCCCAGGACGTCGCCGAAGCCGTGGCCTGGTTCGCCCAGCCCAGCTCGGGGTCGTTGACTGGGCAGGTGATGCGCGTTTGTGGGCAAAGTCTGCTTGGAGCGTAAAAGCAGCTGGAAGCTGGAAGCTGGAAGAAAGAGCGTTGGGGGCTGGGAGCTGGTTGTCACTTGTAGGGTGGGCTTCAGCCCACCAGCGATGTAACCGGTGGGCTGAAGCCCACCCTACGCGCAGACCCCCGCTTCCAGCTGGCGACAAGCGACAAGAAAAAAGCCGGGACCTGTGTGCCCGGCTTTGACGTTGCGGTGTGATCGGTGGGCTGAAGCCCACCCTACGCGCAGAACCCTGCTTCCAGCTTCAGGCTTCTAGCTTCCAGCTAGTTCCCCGCTGGCTTCCCGCGCCTGCGGAATTCCACCGGCGTCTCCCCCACCCAGCGTTTGAACGCACGGTAGAAGGTGCTCGGTTCGGAGAAGCCGGTGCGCTCGACTATCACTTCGATGCGCTCGTCGGTTTTCAGCAGCAGTTCCTTGGCCAGGCGGCAGCGGTAGTCGGTGACCAGGTCGTTGAAGCGCACGCCGGCCATGGCCAGGCGTTCGCGCAGGCGGCGGGCGGGCATGTTGAGGCGGGCGGCGACCTGTTCCAGGGTCGCGCCGCCGTCCACCAGCAGTTCGCCGATCAATTCACGCACCTTGCGCACCAGGTCCAGACGCTCCACTTCGGCCAGCTGGCGGCGGGCCAGGGATTCGTGCATGCGCAGCAGTTCCGGAGCGGCGTGGCGCGAGGGCTTGTCCAGCACCGCGGCGTCGAACACCAGGGCATAGCGCTCGGCGCCCAGGCGTGCGGGGCAGCCGTACACCGTCTGGTAACGCTCGGCAGCCGCGCCTTCGGTGTGCATCAGTTGCACTTCGCAGGCCTTGAAGTCGCCTTCGGTCAGGGCGTCGAACAGGCGGATCACCGCGCCGGCGAGCATCTCCGGGAAATGGCGGTTGATGCTGGCGTCCTGCCCCAGGGAGAGCACGGCGCGCTCGCCTTCGACTTCCAGGCGCGCGTTGAGGGTGTCGGACAGCAGGCGCACGTAGCGCAGGGCGTGGCGCAGGCCTTCGCCGAAGGTCTCGCTGGAGAGGAAGAGGTATTCGAGCAGCAGCCCGTGGAAGGCCGGCAGGTGCCCGGCCAGGTGCAGGCCGACGTGCTCCTCGGCGCATTCCTCGGCGGCGGCTTTCCAGAACAGAGTCTGCGCCGTATGGGGGAAACGGCCGGCGGGCAGCCCGCCCGGCGGCAGGCCGACACGCACCAGCACCTTGTCAGGGTCGGCACCGCTGGCTCGCAGGGCGTCGATCACCGGGCGCATCAGCGCCACGTCGTCGGTCAGATCACGCATCATTTTCTGAATATTCTTGTTATGCGGGGCGGGGGCCATCTTATGCATCTTCAGGCCCCCCGCTCAAGGCGCGGATAGCGATTGCAGACGGATTGACTCGCCTGCCAGCACAGCCTGCCCCACGGCCAATGCACCCCGCCTGCGGGCGGCTAAGCTGCACCGTTCCGCAACGAGGAGACTGCCCATGGCCACCGACTGGCTCGACCTGCCTGCCCCACCCGCCCTGCCCGGCCTGTTCGCCCGCGCGGCCCTGCGCCGTGGCGCCACCGGCCGCACCCTGCCGGACCTCGGCCTGCGCAGCCAGGTGGACGTGGATGCCCGGCACCTGGCGCGCTACCGGCAGGTCTGCGGCTTCAAGGACAACGGCCAGCTGCCGCCCACCTACCCGCACATCCTCGCCTTCCCGCTGCAGATGCAGCTGCTCACCGACAAGCGCTTCCCCTTCCCGCTGCTGGGCCTGGTGCATCTGGAAAATCGTATCCGCGTATTGCGCACCCTCGGCGGCCTCGGCCCCTTCCGCGTCAGCGTCGCGGTGGAAGGCCTGCGCCCCCACGACAAGGGCGTGACCTTCAGCCTGATCACCCGCCTGGAAGACCAGCTCGGCCTGCTCTGGGAAGGTGACAGCCGCATCCTCTTCCGTGGCATGCGCCTGGACGGCAACGCCCCCGAGCGCGCAGAGAGCGAAGCCCTGCCGTTGGAGGAGATCGACCACTGGCGCGCCCCGGCGGACATCGGCCGGCGTTACGCCAAGGTCGCCGGCGACTACAACCCGATCCACCTGTCGGCGCCCACCGCCAAGCTGTTCGGCTTCCCCCGCGCCATCGCCCATGGCCTGTGGAACAAGGCGCGCACCCTGGCCGCCCTCGCCTCGCGCCTGCCCGATGCCGGCTACGAAGTGGAGGTGCGTTTCCAGAAGCCGGTGCTGCTGCCCGCCGAGGTGCGCCTGCTGGCCAGCGCCCCCGCCGCCGAGGGCCAGTTCGCCCTGCGCGGCAAGGACGACCTGCCGCACATGGCCGGCAGCTGGGGCCCGCTGCAGGGCTGACGGCCGAGGCTTGCGCGGCGCCAGCCGGCGCACCAAGCTATGCGGCTCCAGGAGAGCCGCATGAACCTCGCAGAACTGACCCAACGCCTGCACGCCATCCGTGACCACAACGATTGGCGGCCATTCCACAGCCCGAAGAACCTGGCCATGGCCGCCAGCGTCGAGATGGCCGAACTGGTGGAAATCTTCCAGTGGCTCAGCGAGGACCAGTCCCGCCAGTTGCCCGCCGCCACGCTCGAGCACGCTGGCCAGGAAGTGGGCGACATCGTCCTCTACCTGCTGCTGATGTGCAGCGAACTGGGCATCGACATGGAGCAGGCGGTACGCGCCAAGCTGGCCGACAGCGAGAGGCGCTTCGTCCAATGAGCGCCACGACCACCGACGACCGTCACTTCGACGAACTCGCCACGCGCTTCGCCGAGAAGATCTATGGCGGCGCCAAGGGCGCCATCCGCCTGGCAGTGCTCCAGGCCGACCTCGCCGAAGCCCTGCCCGAGCGCCCGCTGCGGGTGCTGGACGTGGGCGCCGGGCTCGGCCACGTGAGCCTGTGGCTGGCCCAGCGCGGCCACCAGGTCACCCTCGCCGAACCTGCCGAACCCATGCTCGAAGGCGCCCGCGCGCGCTTCGCCGCAGCCAGCGTCGAGGCCACCTTCATCCAGGCGCCCTGGCAGGACCTGCTCGGCCAGTTCACCGAGCCCTACGACCTGGTGCTCTGCCACGCCGTGCTGGAATGGCTCGCCGAGCCCCACGCCATCCTCCCGGTGCTGCACCAGTTGACGGCGCCGGGCGGCTGGTTGTCCCTGGCGTTCTACAATCGGGATGCACTGATCTACCGCAACCTGCTCAAGGGCCATTTCCGCAAGCTGCGACGCAACCGCTTCGCCGGCGAAGGCCAGAGCCTGACCCCGCAGCAACCGCTGGACCCACGGGAACTGGCCGGGCAACTCGAGGGGATGTGGAAGGTCGAAACCCAGAGCGGCGTGCGGGTTTTCCATGACTACATGCCGAGTGAATTCCAGGCCAAGGCCGAGCTGGTCGACCTCCTGGAAATGGAGCTGGCCCACCGTCGCCACCCGAGCTTCATGGGGCTGGGACGGTACCTGCACTGGATCTGCAGACCCCAATAAGAGAGCCCCCACGGGCTCGCCTCGACGGAGGCCCCATGAAACGCACTGCCCTTCCTGTATTCACCGCCCTCGTCCTGCTGGCGCTCGCCGGCTGCCAGAGCGCCAACCCCTACAAGGCCGAATCCAAGCCGATGCCGCCGGCCCCGCCGGAGGCGGCCACCACCTTCGACCGCTCCGCCTACCCGGCGGCCCCGCGCGACTTCGGCCGCTACCGCAACTGGACCTGGCTCAACGGCCGCCTGCCCGCCGGCAACAGCTGGGCGACGCCGGAGCAGATGGTCGACATCGTCAACTCCGGGCTGGACCAGCACGGCCTGCGCCAATCCCGCGAGCCGGCCAGCGCCGACCTCAAGGTCGCCGCCAGCCTGCGGTTCGAGAAGCGCCTGCGCCAGTACAACGATTCCAGCGGCGCCTACTACGGCAACGGCCCCTACCGCGACCAGTACGGCGCCTGGGCCACGGTGCCCCTGGTGCGCACCTACGAGCAGGAAGTGGCGGTGGTCTTCCTGGAGTTCTACGACGCCCGCGACAACCAACCTGTGTGGAGCGGCAGCGCCGAGAGCGACGCCAGCGGCAGCCGCAGCGACCGCACCACCGCACTGCGCGAAGCCATCAAGGAAGCCCTGGACAACTACCCGCCCCGCTGAGCCCAACCGCCCGGTGCCTCCGCCCCTCCCGCCTCACCCGGGGGTGGGCGGAGCGATGCGCCACCCCTCTCCTGCACCATGCCTCTCTCCCGGGCGCGCCACGAACGGAACCGCAACACGCCGTCACGATCCACATGGAAGCAGTCGCGGGCTTGCACGAAATCTTCTTGCCGGCCGCTCTGGCTTGCGCTTGGATAGTGATTCCGGCAGAGGAGATATGACCATGTTCCGCCGTCTGTTCATCGCTTCCACCCTCCTGCTCCTGGCCGCCTGCCAGAGCTACGAGATCAACCGCGATTTCGACCGCAACCGCGACTTCGCCGCCTACCGCAGCTGGAGCTGGAAGGAGCCGGCGCTGCAGTACAGCCCCGACGACCCGCGCATCAAGAGCGACCTCACCGAACAACGCATCCGCGAGGCCGTGGGCCAGCAGCTCGACCAGCGTGGCCTGCGCCCCGCCGCCAATGGCGCCGCCAGCGACCTCAAGGTGCAGAGCTGGCTGATCGTCGACGATCGCCAGCAGCAGGTCACCACCGGCTACGGCGGCTACTGGGGCGGTTACTGGGGCAACTACTGGGGCGGCCCAGCCATGACCGAGACCCGCACCTACGACTACAAGGTCGCCACCATCCAGATCGACCTCTACGACGGCAAGGACGGCAAGCTCGTCTGGCGCGGCAGTGCCGGGCAGATCATGCGCACCGACCCGCCGACCCCGGCCGAGCGCGAGGCCGCCATCCGCGAGACCGTCGCCAAGGTCCTCGCCCAATACCCACCGCACTGACCGAGCATCGATGAGCGCATTCGACACCGTACTCAGCCACCGTCCCGCCCAAGCCGCCGACCTCGACGAGGTCGTCGGCTTCCCCCAGGACCGCGACGAACTGTTCTTCTGCTACCCCAAGGGCATCTGGCCGCTCACCGTCGGCCAGCTCGCCGCGGTGATGGCCGAGCGCCGCGACAACACCGTGGTGCTGCTGGACGGCCGCGTCGCCGGCTTCGCCAACTTCTACCAGTGGCAGCACAACGACTTCTGCGCCCTGGGCAACCTGATGGTCGCCCCCTGGGCCCGTGGCCATGGCGTCGCCCAATACCTGGTGGGCGTCATGGAAAACCTCGCCCGCGAGCACTACCACGCCACCCGCCTGCGCATCTCCTGCTTCAACGCCAACGCCGCCGGGCTGCTGCTCTACACCCGCCTCGGCTACCAACTCAACGGCATCGCCGAACGCCAGGCCCCGGACGGCCAGCGCGTGGCCCTGGTGCTGATGGACCGTGCACTCACCCCAGGCGACTGACCGCCAGACGAGGAACAGGGATGACCCCGCAAACCGATGAACCCACCTTCGACGGCACCCGCTGGAGCAACGCCGACAGCGACCGCATCGAGGTGGTCGACCCGAACCCCGACTGGCCCCAGCGCTACCGCGAGGAGGCCGCCGCCATCAGCGACGCCCTGGGCATCCGCGGCCTGCGCCTGGAGCACTACGGCAGCACCTCGGTGCCCGGCCTCGCCGCCAAACCCATCATCGATATTCTCCTGCTGCCCCCGCCCGAGTACGACTGGCAACGCCTGGTCGCCCCGCTGGAAGCCCTCGGCTACCAGTTCTGGCGCGACAACCCGGCCACCGACCGCATGTTCTTCGTCAAGGGCATGCCACCCAAGGGCACAGGCCGCACCCACCACGTGCACGTGATGACCCAGGCCAACGCCGTGCGTCACCTGCTGTTCCGCGACCACCTGCGCGCCCACCCCGAGGACGCCGCCGAATACGCCCGGGTCAAACGCCAGCTCGCCGAGCGCTACCCCACCGACCGCGACGCCTACACCGCCGGCAAGGACGAGGTGGTCGGCGCCATCCTCGGCCGCGCCACGGCGGCCATGCATGAAGCGGGCGGGATACAGGGTGGCGATGAAGGCGGGCCGGTGAAGGGCTGAATGCGACAACACAAAGGACGTGAAGAACATGAAACCGTATTGGATAGTGCTGGCAGCGCTCCCGCTGTCAGGCTGCCCCGCCTATGGGGTCTACGACCGCACCGCAGAACAACCTGTGCTCACCAGCACCTGTTACGCGGTGAAGCTGCCTTCGTTTCTGTTCGAGGCCCGTTGCGCCGACCTGAAGGCAGGCGGGCTTGGAGGGCGTGAATTCTGCCCCGGCATCCAGGCGTTCAATCCTCCACCCCGTATCTACTCCAGCGGCTTCATAGCCCCCTTTGCGTTTCCCAAGTCCTGGGCCGACTACGTGAGCGATAGGGAGAAATGGGATCAGCGGCTTCTGGAAAAGCCGCTGTTCGAAAAACAGCGGACGCTGATCGCTCCGATAGACCCGGGCACCCAGATGAAGATTTCAGGCCTCTACGACTATCCCAAGGGTGAAACCGGCCACGTCTCCATCGTTCGCGCATTGATAACCAGCGGTCCCCATGCAGGCACCAGCGTCGAGCTGACGAGCCCGGGCGACTTCAAAAGTTTGGGCCCTGCGTGGACAACCGATTCCGACTTCGGCAAATCCAACGTGAAGGTCGTGAACACCTACCTGGAACCCTGCGAGACCCGGCCATAGCACCGTAGCCCGGGCTTCAGCCCGGGACGCTCCGCAAAGGTGAACCACGCCCGGCCACCCCCCGCCCTGCTTCACGTATGATCCGGCGCCCCGGAAACCGCGCATGCAGGCTCTTCGCAATGCTGGAATGGAACACCCTCAGCCTCAGGCAGCGGGCCTCGGTCATCTGCCTTCTCGGTTTCGTGCTGGTCTATGTGCAAATCACCCTGCCCTTCATCCTCGCCCTCACCGAGGTAGCGGCGATGCTGCAGAGCCTCTGTGAGCTGCTGGGCTGCATCGCCCTGTTCAGCGCCCTCGCCTCCGACCCGATGATCGCCAGGGGGCAGTTGCTGCAACTGCGCCCCAGCCGCATGCCGCCCTTCTGCAAAGGCCTGTGGATAACCGTCATCCTAATGTTCGGGCTGGGCAACTTCGTCCGGATCATCGGCAACTGATGCCTGGCTAGCAGATACATCGGGAAGCCCCGCTGCTAAGCTTCATTGGCAAAATTTGCCAACAAGGAGCGCTCGAATGAGCACCATGAATATCTCCCTGCCCGAGGCGCTCAAGAACTTCGTCGATGAGCAGGTCAGCCAACGCGGCTACGGCACCAGCAGCGAATATGTGCGCGAGCTGATCCGCAAGGACCAGGACCGCCAGCGCCTGCGTGGTCTGCTACTGGAAGGCGCCACTTCCGCACCTGAAGCCCCGGCTGACGAGCATTACTTCGAGGCGCTGCGCAACCGGGTGCGCAACGGCCAGGCATGAAGGCCAGGACGGTCGTTCCACGGGCGCGAGCCAGTCAGGACGTCGACGACATCATTCGCTACTACCTGGGTGAAGACGCCGAGCAGGCGGCACTTGGCTTCATCGACACACTCGAACGCGCCTACAGGCACATCGCTCGTCACCCCGAATCCGGCTCGTCACGCCACGCACACGAGCTCGACCTGCCCAGACTACGCACCTGGGCGCTGAAGCGCTTCCCCTATCTGATCTTCTACATCGAGCGCGAAGACAGCATCGATGTGTGGCGAGTGCTGCATGAAGCGCGGGATATCCCGCAGTGGATGCAAGACAGCACGCCATCTGACATCGACTGACCAGCGCCGAAGCACGGGCTACAGCGCCATGCCACCCGACTAGATCGCGGCCAGTGCCGCGACCCGCGATGCCAGGTAGGCATTCCAGGGCACCTTCTGGAAGTTGGTCCTGGGGCTCCCGCCACCTCCGCCATGGTTGACGAAGTTGTTGCTCGGCGCCCAGTACTGGTAGATGTCGCCGCTGGCGAATTCATAGGGGAAGGCCACTTCCTGGGCGTTGCCGAGGGTGCCGCCGCGGCTCCAGTAGGTGGTGCCGATCGGTACCAGGAATACGTAGCAATGACCGTTGAAGCCCCACAGCTGGCCGACCGCCGGGGACTTGGAGGCATTGGCGGGCAGGCCGGCGCCAGCGCAGACCGGGAAGGTGAAGATCATCCGCCCGCCGGCGATGGCCGCGTCGTTTTCATCGACCAGGTATTCGGTGGAGTGAGCCGGGGAGATTCCGCCCCGGTGAACCTCGGAAGGGGTCAGCGCGGTGCCGTGCACGAAGTAGCGGGCGGCGCCGGTCAGGCCCTGCTGCCAGCCGTTCTTCTGCTGGCGGATCAGGTTGCCCCGGGCGCCGGCATAGAGATAGGGAGTCATCGCGTGTCACATCCTTTTGCTGGGGGTTGATCACCCACTCGCAAGATTGCCCTGCAACGTCCACTCAAGGCGCCCTGGTCCGGGCTCACGACGATACGGCGGTGCAAAGTTCTGCCAGTGCCAACGGCCCGACAGGGCCTGCAGGAAAAGATAGGCCGCACAGCACAAGGTGTCGCCCACCGCTGCGCTTAGCCGACGGGCGTGACCCGCCTTGACCGAAATGCCCGGCGATGCCGTCAGCCGGGCCGTTCACCGCGCCTGCGCATCTTTCTATGGTGAGGGTCCGCCCCCTCCTCGACGGCCCCCCATGCACAGCCCATCGCCCTACCCGCATCTGCTGTCCCCCCTCGACCTCGGCTTCGTCCAGCTGCGCAACCGCGTGGTGATGGGCTCGATGCACACCGGGCTGGAAGATCGCCTGTGGGACTTCGGCAAGCTCGCCGCCTACTACCGCGAGCGCGCCCGGGGCGGCGTGGGGCTGATCATCACCGGCGGTTTCGCACCCAACCGCGAGGGCTGGCTGCTGCCCCTGGGCAGCAGCCTCACCGGCGGCATGGAAGTGCCCGCGCACCGGCGCCTGACCCAGGCGGTGCACGCGGAAGGTGGGCGCATCCTGCTGCAGATCCTCCATGCCGGGCGCTACGGCTATCACCCGCTGGTGGTCTCCGCCTCGCCGGTCAAATCCCCCATCAGCTGGTTCGCCCCGAGGGAGCTGAGCGAGCGCGGCATCGAGAAGACCATCCGCGCCTTCGTGCGCTGCGCGCGCCTGGCCAAGGCGGCGGCCTATGACGGCGTCGAGGTGATGGGCAGCGAGGGCTACCTGCTCAACCAGTTCCTCTGCCCGCGCACCAACCAGCGCCGCGACCGCTGGGGCGGCAGCCTGGAGAACCGCATGCGCCTGGCGCTGGAGATCGTCCGGCGCATCCGCCGCATGGCCGGCGAGCGCTTCATCCTCTGCTACCGCCTGTCGCTGCTGGACCTGGTGGAAGGCGGCAACACCTGGGAGGAGGTGCGCGAGATCGCCCTCGCCCTGCAGGACGCCGGCCTCACCCTGCTCAACACCGGCATCGGCTGGCACGAGTCGCGGGTGCCGACCATCGTCACCTCGGTGCCCCGTGGTGCCTTCGTCGAAGTCACCGCGCGGCTGCGCAAGGAGCTGCGCATCCCGCTGATCGCCAGCAACCGCATCAACACCCCGGAGCTGGCCGAGGCCATCGTCGCAAGCGGCCAGGCGGACCTGGTGTCCATGGCCCGCCCGCTGCTGGCCGACCCGCAGTTCGTGACCAAGGCCGCCGCCGGCAAGGGCGACGAGATCAACACCTGCATCGCCTGCAACCAGGCCTGCCTCGACCATGCCTTCGCCAACCGCCGCGCCAGTTGCCTGGTCAACCCGCGCGCCGTGCACGAAACCGAGCTGCGCTACTCCCGCGCCCGCCAGCACAAGCGCATCGCCGTGGTCGGTGCCGGCCCGGCCGGGCTCTCCGCCGCCTGCGTGGCCGCCGAGCGCGGGCACCGGGTCACCCTGTTCGAGGCCGCCGACTGCATAGGCGGGCAGTTCAACCTGGCCCGGCGCATTCCCGGCAAGGAGGAATTCGACGAGACCCTGCGCTACTTCCGCGTGCGCCTGCAGCGCCTGGGGGTGGAGCTGGTGCTGGGCCGGCGCATCGCCCCCGGCGAACTCAGCGGCCACTACGACGACGTGATAGTCGCCACCGGTGTGCGCCCGCGCCTGCCGGCCATCGACGGCATCCACCATGCCAAGGTGCTCAGCTACCTGCAGGTGCTGCAGGGCGCCCCGGTGGGCCCCCGGGTGGCGCTGATCGGTGCGGGCGGCATCGGCTTCGACCTCGCTGCCTTCCTGCTCCACGACCAGGCGCCGGGCGCGGAACAATGGCTGGCGGACTGGGGCATCGACCTGGCCGCCACCACCCCCGGCGGCCTGGTACCTGCCGAACCGGCACGGCCGCAGCGGGAAATCTGGCTGCTGCAACGCAAGCCCGGCGCACTGGGCAGCGGCCTGGGCAAGACCAGCGGCTGGGTGCACCGCGCCCACCTGGCGCGCAACGGCGTGCGGATGATGGGCGGGGTCAGCTACCAACGCATCGACAACGACGGCCTGCACATCGAAGTGGATGGTAAGGAACAGGTGCTGCCGGTGGACAACGTGGTCATCTGCGCCGGCCAGGAGCCCCTGTGCGAGCTGCAACCGGTGCAGGGCTCCGACCACCTGCGCCTGCACCTGATCGGCGGCGCCCGCCGTGCCGGCGAGTTGGATGCCAAGAGGGCGATCAGGGAAGGCGCGGAGCTGGCGGCGCGGCTCTAGGGGCAGCCTGCCACTCCGCTCGATGGGTTTCGCTGCGCTCTACGCCATCCTACGAAAGCCGCCACCGCACGTACCCGGACCGTAGGTCGGGTGCAACCCGGCGGTTTTATTCGCGGATGAATCCGCTCCCACAAGAGCCCGCTGCCAACAGCCATGTAGTCCGGGCTTCAGCCCGGGACGCGCAGGCTCACAGGTCCCAGTCGGGGTTGTCCTGCAGGCGTTCGGCCAGGTGGTCGAGCAGCAGGCGCAGGGCGGTGGGCATCTGCCGGCGGGTGCCGTAGAGGGCGTAGATGCCCAGCTCCTGGGGCTCGTAGCCGGGCAGCAGGTGCACCAGGGCGCCGGAGCGCAGCTGCGCGGCCACCGAGTAGCGCGGCTGCAGGCTGATGCCCTGGTCGGCGAGTGTGGCTTCCAGCAGCACCATGGATTCGTTGGCACTGAGGCTGCCGTCCACCGACACCGCGCAAGGTTCGCCGTCGCGGAAGAAGGCCCAGAGGCTGCGACCGAAGAAGGAGTAGGTCAGGCAGTTGTGCCGGACCAGGTCCTCGGGGGTGCGCGGCATGCCGTGGCGGGCCAGGTAGGCCGGGGTGGCGCAGACCACCGAGCGGCAGGTGGCGAGCTTGCGTGCCACCAGGTTGGGGTCCAGCTGGTTGGTGATGCGCAGCGCCAGGTCGATGCGTTCCTCGATCAGGTTCACCGCCTGGCTGCTCACCAGCAGGTCGACGCTGACGCCGGGATAGGTCGTCTGGAAGCGGCCGATCTCGTGCACCAGCCAGGCCTGGGCGAAGGACTGGCTGCAGGTGATGCGCAGGCGCCCCTGCGGGGCCTCGCGGCTGTCCCGCCCCAGCCCCTGCATGGCCTCGGCCAGGGCACAGACCTCGCGGCATTGCGGCAGCATCCGCTCGCCGGTGCCGGTCAGGCTCAGGCGCCGGGTGCTGCGGTGCAGCAGGCGCGCACCGGCCCAGTCCTCCAGCGCGGCGAGATGGCGCGAAACCATCGCCCGGGACATTTCCAGGGCGTCGGCGGCGGCGGTCTGGCTGCCCCGCTCCACCACCTCGACGAAGACCCGCATGGCGGTTATCCGGTCCATGACACGCTCGGAATGTGCAACAAAGATGCGCGGATTATGGCGTTTTTAGCTGCACAACGAGCAACTATCCTGATGCCTTTCCATCGAGGACCCCATCATGGCCCCCATCGCTTTCCTGCGCCGCCTCCTGGCCGGCGCCACCCTGATCGCCGCCACCGGCAGCGCCCTGGCCCAGCCCCTGCAACTGCAGGTCTACAACCCCGGCGACAAGGCCGTGTTCCCGGTCACCTCGTCGCTGATCCTCGGCGAGCACGACGCCCTGCTGGTGGACGCGCAGTTCTCCAGCCACGAGGCCGACGAACTGGTGAAACGCATCCAGGCCAGCGGCAAGCGCCTGACCACCATTTTCATCAGCCACGGCGACCCGGACTTCTACTTCGGCCTGGACACCCTGCTGCGCGCCTTCCCCGAGGCCAAGGTGCTGGCCACCGCGCCGACCATCGAGCACATCAAGGCCACCAAGGACCTGAAGCTCGCCTACTGGGGCCCGATCCTCAAGGACGGCGCGCCCAAGGCCCTGGTAGTGCCGCAGCCGCTCAAGGGTGACAGCCTGGAACTGGAAGGCCAGCGCATCGAAGTGATCGGCCTGGACGGCGCCGACCCGGCCCACACCGGCCTGTGGATTCCCTCCCTGCGCACCCAGCTGGGCGGCGTGCTGGTGAGCGGCAACATGCATGTGTGGACCGCCGACTCGCAGAGCGTCGAATCGCGCCGTAACTGGATCGCCGCGCTGGACCGCATCGAAGCGCTGAAGCCCGAGCAGGTGATTCCCGGCCACTACCTGGGCGAGCGCGCCGCCGGCCTCGGCGACCTGCACTTCACCCGTGACTACCTCAAGGCCCTGGAGCAGGAACTGCCCAAGGCGAAGAACGCCGCCGAGCTCACCGCCGCGATGAAGAAGCACTACCCGGGCCTGGCCGGCGAAGCCGACCTCGAACTGAGCGCCAAGGTGCTCAAGGGCGAGATGCAGTGGCCCTGATCCACTGACGACGACAGCCACCGGCGTCGACGGCATACTGTGCGCCCGCCGAAAACCGGAGACTCACATGCCCAGCGCCTGGTGGCTGCTCGCCCTGCCCTTCATCGCCGGTGCCTTCCTGCCCTTGCAGGCCGGCATCAACGGCCTGCTGTCCAAGCAGGTGTCCAGCGTCATGGGCGCCGCGCTGATCTCCTTCCTGGTGGGCACCGTGGCGCTCTTCGCGGTGGCCGCCGTGCAGCGCGAGCTGCCCAGCTTCACGGCGCTGAAGGGGCTCACCTGGTGGCACTGGAGCGGTGGCCTGCTGGGCGCCGTGTTCATCGCCACCGCCGCCTTCGCCGGGCCGCGCATCGGTGCCATGCTGTTCATGGCCCTGGTCCTGGCCGGCCAGTTGAGCATGGCCCTGGTGCTCGACCACTACGGCTGGGCCGGCTACCGCGAAGCGCCCATCAGCCTTGGCAAGATCGCCGGCATGGCCCTGATCATCGGCGGCGTGTGGATGATCCGTCGCGGCTGACGAACTGCGATAGCCATTTGCTGCTATCGCCCGAGGAACGCGATAAGCTCTGCGCATCCAGCCGTATTTGTGATCACAGCACATGACTGACGCAGAGCTGCCGCAACAACCGGAGGGTTTCGCCCTCTGGCGCGAGATCCAGGACACCCGCATCCGCACGCGCCTCGGCGGCCTCTACTACCTGCTGGCCTGGCTGCTTTCCTGGCTGTTCAGCGCAACGCCCCTGCAGTACCTCGGAGTCGGCCTGGCCGGCACCCTGTTCTTCGCCCTGATGATGGCCGGGCGCATCGCCCACGTACCGCCGAAGAACGGCTCGGAGCTGGAACTGCTGGGCTGGCTCAACCGCCACTGGACGCTGATCCTGGCCACCTGCCTGGCCTGGGGCCTGGCCCACGCCTGGCTGCTGCTGAACCCGGACTTCAGCGACTCGCGGATCATCGCCACCCTCAGCACCATCGCCTTCAGCACCGCCATGGCCTTCAACTTCGCCATGCGCCGGGGCCGCGCCGTGGTCGCCATCCTGCTGCTCTACCTGCCGGGCCTGGTGGCCCTGGGCATCCACCCCGAGTCGATGCGCGCGGAGCTGGTGACCCTGGCCTTCTACCTCAGCTACCTGCTGCTAGCCCTGTCGCGCAGCCACCGCGAGTACCAGGGCACCCTGGAACTGGAGCTGCAACTGCTCGAGCAGCGCCAGCGCCTGGACGCCCTGAGCCGCACCGATGGCCTCACCCAGCTGGGCAACCGCTACCAGTTCAACAACCTGTTCCCCGCCATGGTCGCCAGCGCCGCGCGCCAGGGTTCGCCGCTGTCCCTGGTGCTGCTGGACATCGACTTCTTCAAGCGCATCAACGACGAGCACGGCCACGCCATGGGCGACCTGTGCCTGCAGCAGTTCGCCGAACGCATGCGCGAGGTGTTCCGCCGCGACAGCGATGCGCTGCTGCGCCTGGGGGGCGAGGAGTTCGGGGTGTTGATGCCCGAGACCGGGCTGAAACAGGCGTCGAAGCTGGCCGAGGACTTCCGCCGCGACCTGGCGGCCAAGGGCTTCGTGGTGAAGGGCGAAACCCTGCCGCTGACCACCAGCCTCGGCGTCGGCTGCTACGACCCGCAGCGCGACGGTGATGCCGAGGCCTTCTTCAAGCGCGTCGACGACGCGCTCTACCAGGCCAAGGAAAAGGGCCGCGACCGCCTGGAAACGGCCTGAGCCCTTCCTCCGGGCGGCCCGTCAGAGACGGAAGCTGCCCATCTGCCGCGCCAGGTCATCGGCCAGGCGGCTGAGCACTTGGCAATCCTCGCGGCAGGCCCGCACTTCACCGGCGGTGGCACCCGCCAGGTCGGCGATGCCCTGGACGTTGCGGTTGATCTCCTCGGTGACCGACGACTGCTCCTCGGTGGCGGCCGCCACCTGGTGGTTCATGTCGCTGATCTTCTCGATCTGCTCGGTGATCGCCGACAGGGAGCTGCCGGTGCGCTGGCTGGCCTCGACACCGGTGCCGGTGGCCGACTGGCCGGCATGCATGGAGGTCACGGCCGTCTCGGCGCCGGACTTCAGGCGCTGGATCATCTGCTGGATTTCGTCGGTGGACGACTGCGTACGGCTGGCCAGGGTGCGCACCTCGTCGGCCACCACGGCGAAACCACGGCCCATCTCGCCGGCGCGGGCCGCTTCGATGGCGGCGTTGAGCGCCAGCAGGTTGGTCTGCTCGGAGATGCCACGGATCACCGCCAGCACCTGGTCGATGGACGCCACCTGGGTGGCCAGTTCGGTCACCGCGCCCGCGGCGCCGCTGATCTCGCCGGACATGCGCTCGACATGGCCGATGGATTCGCCCACCACCTTGCGCGCCTGCAGCGCCTCGTCGCGGGCCTGCTGCGAGCTGAGGGCGGCGTTGCCGGCGTTGCGGGCGATCTCCTGCACCGTCAGGCCCATCTCGTGCACGGCGGTGGCGACCATGTCGGTCATCTCCTGCTGCTGCACGGCGCGGCCGGCGGTGTTGTCGACTACGGTGGCCACCTGGCCCACGGCGGTACGCAGGCTCTGGCTGGTGGACAGGACTTCGGCGATGAGGCTGCGCTGGCCTTCGAGGAAGCGGTTGAAGCCCCGGGCCAGGTCGCCCAGTTCGTCGGCGCGGTTGTCGTTCAGGCGTCGGGTCAGGTCGCCGCCGCCACCGCCGATCTCCACCAGCGCGGAGGTCACCTGGCGGATCGGCCGCACCAGCCCACGGGCGAGGAACACCACCAGCACCAGGAACAGCAGCGCCACGCCGATGCCCACCAGGCTGGTCATCACCAGCGCCTGGCGCGCCTCGCCGTAGATCTCCGCCTCGGGCACCTCGCTCACCAGCACCCAGTCGATGGACTGCAGCGGCTGCGCCAGGGCCAGGAAGGCCTCGCCATCACGCTCGAAGGTCACGGCCTTGCCCTCGCCTTGCAACAAGTGGCGGGCCGCATCGGCACCGGTCAGCTCCTGCAAGGTGCGGGTGTCGTTGAATTCGGACTGCGGGTGGATCTTCACCTTGCCGTCGGCGCTGGCCATGTAGACGCGGCCGTTCTGGCCGAAGCGGAAGTTACGGATCAGGTCGCTCATGCCGCTGAGGCTGTAGCCCAGGCCGGCGACGCCCAGGGTCTTGCCGCCGGCGGAGACGCGCTGGTTGATGAACAGGGTCGGCTGGTGGGTGCTGGCGTCGACGTCGATGTCCAGCGAGCGGTCCTTGCTGCCATCGACGAAGCCGTAGAACCAGTTGTTCTCCTGGGGGCCGCGGGTCAGCGTGCGGTTCAGGCCCTTGTCGGTGTAGTAGTTGCCCGAATCCAGCCCCACCAGGAAGGTGGTCAGCGCCTTCTGCTGGCCCTGCACGCCCGACAGGTAGCGGACGAAGTCCGGCTGCCGCGCGGCGTCCTCGCCGGCGCTGAGCCAGTCATGCACCAGGCTGTTCTGGGCGATGCCCTGGGCCGCGGTGAGCGGCTCGGCCAGTACCCGCTCGAGGTCGTTGCGGATCGCCAGCGTGCTTTTGGGCAAGGCTTCACCCACCAGGTAGCGGTCGGTGAGGCGGTTGACCACGGCGGAATAGATTCCGACCACGATGAGGATGCTGGCCAGCAGGGCTGCGCCCATGCTGAGGATCAGCTGCCACTGAATACTGCGTTGCCAGAGGCGCATGGAGGTGTCTCCTTGGAATTTTTATAGGGGCTCGGTGAGGACGGCGGCAGATTGTATACAGAGAATCGGACAATTCATCCGGCTGAAATGTACAAGCTGTTATCGCCCAAGGGATATCCCTACTTGAGTCCAAACTCATTCGATCACGCGGAACTCCAGACGAGCGGTAGCGCCGGCTTCGTCCAGCAGGCTCAGCTGGTGCCGGCCGAGGCCTTCGATCACCTGGTCGAAGGCGGCATCGGCGGCGCTTTCACCCAGTGGC
>BATO01000044.1 GCA_000474255.1 Aquipseudomonas alcaligenes MRY13-0052 | reverse complement strand
GAGCGACTTGCAGGGGCGACTTGAGTCGCCAAGCAGCCCGAAGGGCTGCCATGCCTATGAGCCTTGCTGCAGCCGATCCCGTTATGTCCGCTGAGTCGAAGAGCCCCCGGATTGAAGTCCGGGCTACGTCCGGTCCACGCCCCGGCTCACAGGCGATGCAATCGACAGGATCTGCACACAACAAAAAGGCCACCCAAGGGTGGCCTTTTGTATTTGCGCAGGAGAAGAGTCAGTCGCCGCGATACTCGCAGCCACTGGTGCAAGTCTCATGGATGCGTATGCGGCTGAGCTCGGGAAGCAATGGCTTGCCAGATCCACGTGGCGAGCACTTCGCTGGTGGGGTTCTCCAGGCCGGGGATGTCATGCCTTGGCTGCCGGCGCGCCCAGGTCCAGGCTCGGTTCCCATGCGCTTGCGCGAAGCCCTTATACCCCTGCCGGCACCCCGGCATGCCGAAGAGCCTCAACGGCTGCCCAACAAAAAGCCACCCGCAGGTGGCTTTATGAACCGTCAATCCCTGCTACTGCGGCGGTAGTGGTACGGATTTGATCTTCAGCTCCTTCTCCGCGCTGTTGACGCGTTCCGGCAGCGTGGGCACACCCTTGGCGATGTCCTGGTCGGCGTAGCGCAGTTGGCGTTCCCGGATGAAGTTGTACTTGCCTTCAGTCAGTTGGTCAGCGTGTTCGAAGTCGTTGATGATGGTGGGCTTGATGAACACCATCAGGTTCTTCTTGCTCACTTCCTTGCGGTCACTGCGGAACAGCTGGCCAATGATGGGGATCTTGCCGAGGAAGGGCACCTTGTCGCCCGAGTCCCGTACCTCATCCGAGATGAGCCCGCCCAACACCAGGGTCATGTTGTCCTTGATCAGTACCCGCGTTTCCACCGAGCGCTTGTTGGTCACGATGTCGGCCGCGCTGGTGTCGTTGGTGACGCTGGAGATCTCCTGGTAGACGTTCAGGGTCACCGAGTCCCCTTCGTTGATCTGCGGCTTGATCTTCAGGGTGATACCCACGTCCTGGCGCTCGATGGTCTGGAACGGGTTGGTGGACGGGTTCGACGCGCTGGTCGAGCTGCCAGTCACGAAGGGCACGTTCTGGCCGACCACGATCTTGCCCTCCTCGTTGTCGAGGGTGACCAGGTTCGGGGTGGACAGGATGTTCATCGAGTCATCGGTGGACAGCGTGCGAATCAGCGCCCTCAGCGAACCGTTGCTGTAGAAGCCCAGGCTCAGCCCGGCATCCAGCTTGGGAGGCGTGCCACCGGGGAAGGTATCGACCGTATTGCCCTTGAGCGAAGACTTGAAGCCGCCGTAGAAACCGTCACCGCCGATGGCGCCATCCGAGGTCTTCCACTGCACGCCCAGTTCGTTGACCTTGCTGTCCGAGACCTCGACTATCACCGCCTCCACCAGCACCTGCGCGCGGCGTATATCCAGGCGCTGCACCACGCCTTCCACTGTCTTCATGATCGCCGGCGGCGCGCTGATCACCAGGGCATTGGTGGTGTCGTTGGCCTGGATGGAAATCTCCGCCCCGCTGATGCCCACATCCTTGTCCTGCTTCTGCAGGCTGGTGGCTACGTTCTGCAGGATCTGCGCGACTTCCGAAGCCTTCAGGTAATGCAGGTAGATCACCTGGGTGTCGCGGATGATGTTCCCCGGGCGATCCAGGTTGGCGAGCACATCGCGCAACTGCTGGCGTTTGCTCGGGTCACCGGAGATCAGGATGCTGTTGGTGCGCTCGTCCACCGAGACGCTCATCTTGCTCGAACCCTCGGCGCCGCCACCCTGGGGTACCAAGGTACCGAGCATGCTGGACAGCTCCTTGGCATTGGCGAACTTCAGCGGGATCACATCGATCTCGAACTGCCCGGCGCGGTCGATCTCCGAGATCAGCTTCAGCAGTTGGCTGATGTTCGACGCCCGGTCGGAAATGATCAGCGCATTGCTATCGGGGTACGCCGCCAGGTGCCCCACCTGCGGCACCATCGGCCGCAGGATGTTCACCAACTGCGTCGCCGGCACGTGCTGCGTGCGGATCACCCGCACCACCTGCTGGTCATCGTTCAGCTTGTCGTCGTCCACCAGCGGCACGCCGCTCTGCTTGGCGTTCGCGTCGGGAATCACCTTCACCGCGCTGTCCGACTCGATGGCCGAGAAACCGTGCACCTGCAGCACCGAGAGGAACACCCGGTAGGCCTCTTCCGGCTTCATCGACTCGTTGGAAATGACCGTCACCTTGCCGGTCACCCGTGGGTCGATGATGAAGTTCTTGCCGGTCGTCTTGGCGATCCACTCGATGAAGGAGCGGATGTTGGTGTCCTGCATGTTGATCTTCACATCGCTGGACGCCGCAGGCGCCTCGGCCGCTACCGGTTTTTCATCGGCGTGGGCAAGGGTGAAGGGGAAGAGCAGGCACAGGCTGAGCAATAGGCACGACGGGGCTCTGGTGGACACTTCCATTACTCGACTACTTGTTCTGCGCGAGTTTGCGCTGAATGTATTGCTGATAAGCGGTGGGCACACCCTGGCTCGCAGGTACCGGCTCCGCCACGGCGGGCAGCGAGCTGGCCAGGGTGTCGGTCACCGGTTCGATGTTCTGGGCAACGGGCATGGGCATCGGGCTGTCCGGCGCGGGGCTGGCCCCCGGTATATCGCCGTAGCCGCGGAAGGTGATCTGTTCCAGCTTGCCGTTGCGCTTCAGCGTGATCCGGTGGCTCTCGATGCGCTGCACGGCAATGCCCGGGCGGACTTCTTCCCCGGGCTTGAGAATGAGGGTGCGATCGCCGTCTTCCAGGATCGCCGTGCTCTGTTCGGCCGGGATCACGAAGAAAATCGCCGAAACCTGCAGATCCAGGTTGCTTTCAGGCAGCTTCTCCAGCGCCTCGGCGGCCACGGATTCGGCATCGGCGCTGGAACCGAACAAACCGAGCAGGCCTTTGCCGAGTTGCGTCGGGCCATCCTGCGGGCCGGGCTCGCTCGCCTCGGTGGGCGCGAGTACAGGCGGTTGCAGGGCAGCTCGAAGCTGCAGGCCTTGCCACACGAGGGCGGCGAGCACGAGGAGGAAACACAGGGAGAGCGCCGACAGCTTGACTGAGCGAATGCCCGCGAGCCGGGTCAGCGTGTGGAGGATGGTGGCCATGGACTCTTCCCTGTAATGGCGCGGCAATACTATCGGTTGCTCAAACAGGTGCAAAGCCGGGTCAGGACGGGTGGTGGCACATGATGGCGTTCTTTGACGTCGATCACGTTCCCCACCGTTTATGCCCGTTCGGCATTTGTATCTGGCTTGAAATAAGATTTTTCCGTGTATAGCATTCTGCCATTGGAAAGGCTAAGGCTATCGACGTCCTACGCCTTTATAAGCAAAGTAAATGGAACTTTCCCCAAGATGCTGCAAGGATGCCGCCATACAGGGTTTCGCCGGGTGCTCGCTGCGCTTATCGCGCTGGCAGCCCCTGAAGCCTTTGCATCCGAAATAGACATCCGCACCGCCTCCGCCCTCGGTTCCTCCGGCAACGCCGCCGACTACGTTCTCTCCATCGACGACTGCCGCGACCTCGCTGAAGTCAGCGTGCCCGCCACCGGCAAGCGCTTCCTGCCTACCGACGCCGCCCGCGACATCGATTCCAGCGTCGCCTGCTCCTTCAGCTTCCGCCTCGAAGGCACCGACGTCCTGCAGCCCGCCGTCAAGGTGGTCTTCGCCGATGGCCGCATCCAGGACTACAGCGAAACCTTCCAGCAGGAAAACGTCGCCCCGCAGCTGGAGCTCGCCCAGCTGGCCATCGAAAACCAGGACGGCAACCAATACCTGGTCGCCAGCTTCGACGCCCAGGACGACATCGACCTCAGCTACCTCAGCCTCTCCCTCACCGGCCTGCGCGCGTCCGATCTGCGCGCCGCCGGCGGCGTGGTCAGCCAGGCCGAGCGCCGGGCCTTCCTGCGCATGCCCGAAGCGCTCCGCGTCTTCCCCAAGGTGGATGGCCAGCAGCGCTACACCCTGCGCCAGCGCCTGGATGCTCCCCTCAGCGCCGAGGAAGTGGCGCGTAACGCCCTGGTCATGGTCCAGGCCGTCGCCGTCGATGCCTCCGGCAACCAGAGCAGCTTCTCCGACATCCGCTTCATCGGCGACAGCGTCGAAGAAGCCGCCCGCTCCATCGCCGTGCACCCCGACCGCCTGGTGTTCAGCGATGCCCTGCAGTCGGCCCGCCTGATTCCCGAGGTCGATTTCGAATTCCGCGGGCCGACCCCCCTGGCTGGCCTGGGCAACGGCATCAGCTACCGCTCTTCCAATCCGGACGCGGTCTGGGTCAGCGCCGAAGGCGTTGTCTATCCATTACAAGAGACCGCCGCCGAGGCGGTCTTTGTTTATGTGAGCTACCCCGGCCTGCCGGAAGTCAGCCTGCCGGTGAAGGTCGACTACAGCCGCCGCCTCACCGCCTTGCGCTTCGAAGGCCAGGCCGCCGGCCAGCCGCTGATCCTGCCGCGCCTCAACGACTACCAATCGCTGCCGGCGCTGCTGGCGGTCTTCGACGATGGCAGTGAATCGCCCCTGGCCGACAGCCTCGTCGTAGAGCTGCAACTGCCCAACGGCAGCGAAGGCATCCTCGACAGCAACGACCAGCTGCAACTGCGCGCCCGGGCCCAGGTGCCCGAGCAGAGCCCCATGCAGCTGCATGCCCGCCTGCAGCGTTACCCGGATATCGGTGTCGACCTGCCGGTCGCCGCCCAGGACGCCGCGCCCACGGTGGACCTGCAACCCGAAGCCAGCATCGCCGTCGGCTCGGTACTGGAGCTGCAGGCCAGCGCCAGCGACGACGTCGGGGTGAAGAGCGTGGAATTCTGGCTCGACGGCAGCATGGTCGGCCGTCGGCTGTCCCCGCCCTACGCCCTCAGCCTGCCCATCGAGCAGGAACTGGAAGGCCGCACCCTGCGCGTACGCGCCGTCGCCTTCGATGAAACCGGCAAAAGCCAGAGCAGCCCCGAGCGCGCGGTGCAGGTCGTGGCCAAGAGCAATCCCAAGGCCCCCGACTTCATCTTCGAATCCCCGGTGGATGCCCAGCGCGTGGTGGAGAACAGCCCGCTGCGCGCCGCCATCAGCGTCAACCTGGGCGTGCTCCCGGACGTGGAATACCAGAGCGGCATCAGCCAGGTCGAATACTTCCTCGACGGCCGCAAGGTCGGCGAAACGCGCTTCCCCATCTTCGAGCAGCGCCCGCTGGAGAGTGACCCGAAGCAGAAGCAGCTGTTCGAGGTCTGGCAGGTCACGCTGCAGGTTCCCGAGATCGCCCTGCGGGAAACCAGCATGGCGCTCTCCGCCCGCGTGCACGCCCAGAACGGCGCCGTGGTCGACGCCCCGGCCCGCCTGCTGCGGGTTCTGGAAAACCAGCGGCCCACCTCCCGCATCACCCAGCCCGCGGCCGGCAGCATCGCCACCGTGGGCCAGACCATCAGCGTCACGGTCGAAGCCACCGACGACACCCTCGAAGGCGGCACCGACATCTTCCTGCTGGTGAACGGCGAAGAAGTGCAGTCCTACCGTCACCAGGACCGCGACTACGACGGCTCCAAGCTCGGCCTGCGCAGCACCAGCTACAGCTTCCAGCTGCCGATCAAGCAGGACTGGCTCGGCCGCACCCTCGAACTGCGCGCCCGCGTGGTCGACCTGCACCAGCAATCCAACCTGTCCGAGCCCCTGATCCTCCCGGTCAAGGGCGACCAGGCCCCCACCGTCGCCCTCAGCCACCCGGTGGAAGGCGCGCACCTGGTCTCCGGCCAGCCGGTCGAGCTGCGGGCCAACGCCACCGACGACCTCGGCCTGCGCCAGGTCGACTTCTACGTCAACGGCAAGCTGGTGGGCACCGACCTCAAGGCGCCCTTCGCGGTGATCTACCCGGCACCGGCCGGCGTCGACAAGGAAACCCCGCTGACGATCCACGCCGAGGTCACCGACAGCGCCGGCCAACTGGCCCGCAGCGCCCCGGTCAATGTCACCCTGGGCAAGGACGAGGAAGACCCGGTCATCAACCTGGCGTCCCCCTCCATCACCGTCAGCGATGCCGGCGACGACCTCGCGCCGGTGGTGGAAGACAGCACCTTCGTGCTCAAGGTCACCGGCTACGACAACGTCGGTGTCGAGCGCCTGGACCTCTACGGCGTCGCCAAGAAGGAAGGCGTCGGCTTCTACCTCACCGGCAACCCCAGCGACCACCTGAGCAGCGCCGACGGCAGCCTCTCGGTGCAAGCCATTCCCGGTGCCCTCAAGGCCTTCTCCACCCTCAAGGTGGTCGCCGCACCCAAGTTCAAGCACCTCGACGGCGTGCGCTACGACCGCTACCCGATTCGCGCCGTGGCCACCGACGGTGCCGGCAACGACAGCGAAGTGAAGGTGCTGATCGGCATCGCCGACGACACCAAACCCGAAGTCCGCGCCCTCAACCCGGTGCAGAGCCGGGTCTACAGCAAGGACAGCCTGCAGGTGGACGTGGTCGCCCACGACGACCGCGCCGTGCACGCCCTCGAAGCCAGCCTCTGGGCCGAAGGCGGCAGCGCCCCGCTCTGGCACAAGCGCATCGACCAGCAGGGCGGCCTCAACATCGGCCCGGACACCGTCAACCGCCTGGTGGTGGACCTCAAGCCCCTCAACCTGGGTAACCAGGACCGCGCCCTGCGCCTGAAGGTCGCCGCCATCGACGACGGCGGCCAGCAGGGCGACGACCGCGAACTGCCCGTGCAGGTCATGGCCGACACCCTCGGCCCGCGCCTGGCCGTGGTCTCCCCGATCCAGGGCGCGCCGCTCTATGCCGGCAACCGCATCCAGGTCCGCCTGCGTGGCGTCGACGACACCCGCCTGGTGACCTTCAGCGCCCACAGCGGCACCAAGGAGCTGTACGCCAAGACCTTCGGCGAGAAACAACAGGTCGCCAGCTTCGAAGACAGCTTCCAGATGGACGTGCCCTCGGACCAGCAAGAGCTGGTGATCGAGCTGCGTGGTACCGACCAATACGACAACGCCGCCCAGCCCACCCTCTGGCGCTTCCCCATCAGCAAGGACCTGCCGCCGACGATCAGCGTCCGCGCCCCGGCTCCCGGTTCGCGCCTCTACGAAGGTGAAGCCTTCACCGCCCAGGCCCTGGTCACCGACGACCGCGAAGTCAACCGCGTCGAATTCATCCTGCGCCAGGGCGGCCAGGTGCAGGTGCTCAAGACCGTCAGCGGCGCTGACATAGCCAAATCCAAGGAAGGCTACGTCGGTGCTGCCCTGCGCGTGCCCAACAAGGCCGGTGCCGATACCGATATCGCGGTGCGCGCCTACGACAGCGCCAATCAGGTCAGCGAAGCCTCGCTGGAACTGGAAATCATCGACGACACCGAGCCCCCGACCCTGCAGCTGAGCAAGCCGGAAGGCGACTTCAGCCTGCCCCCGGGCACCAGCTTCCAGATCCAGGGCAGTGCCGGCGACAACCAGTACGTCGACAGCCTCGACCCGGTGCTGATTGACCCGGACACCCGCGAAGAACACGCCATCGCCTGGGAACTGTTCAGCCGCAAGGACCGCGTCGAAACCGTCAAGGTGCCCAACCCCGGCACCCTCGGCGCCATCCTCGTGGGCCAGCGCTTCTACGCCGATTTCGACGGCCGCCTGCGCCTCACCCCCGAGCTCGCCCGCCGTTACGCCGGCAAGGTGTTGCAGCTGGTGCTGCGTGCCCGTGACCGGGGCATCAACGAAACCCGTTCCCCGGCCATCAACATCAAGGTCCTCGGCGACGAGACCGGCCCGCAGATCAACATCCAGTCGCCCATCGAGCGCCTCTTCGAGCGGCAGAAGACCAAGCTGAAGATCAGCCTGCAGGACGACACCGCCGTCGCCTCCTACGAAGTGCGCCTGCTGGACGACCAGGGCCGCGACGATCTGCTGACCAAGGCCGAAGGCCTCAGCCTGCCGCAGGTCGAGGTGCCCGCGAACGGCGCCACCGTCGAGCTCGACATCGAACGCTACCGTCCCCAGGCCGAGCCCATCGGCCTCACCCTGGTGGTCAAGGCCAAGGACCTGCTCGGCAACGAAAGCCAGGTCACCCGCCGCCTGCTGGTCCAGCGCGACATGGCGCCGCTGCTCAGCTGGAAGGACAGCACCCCCTCCGCCCAGCAGCAGCGCGGCATGCCCCTGCGCGGCAGCCTGCTGGTGCAGGACGACTTCAATGATGGCGTGCCGGAAAGCACCGCCCGCTACCTGTTGCTGGCCAGCTCCCTGCGTGACCTCGGCGGCGCCCGTGATGTGCGCGGCCTGACCCAGGTCGAGCCCATCAACAAGCAGAACAGCCCGCTGATCAGCATCGCCTACCCCGAAGCCCAGGGCTGGCAGGGCAACCTGCTGCTCAACGAAAAACCCTTCCTGCAGGTCAAGGACGGTCGCCTGATCGTCGCCGGCAGCGACCAGTTCTACCAGCCGCGCCTGCTCAAGGTGGGCGACCAGACCAGCACCTGGCAGCTGGAAACCTACTCCCGCAGCCTCTGCCAGGTACGCCCGGCTCTGCGTGACGTACAGGCCGCCAACGGCCTGCTCGACCTCACCGCCCTGGGCGGCCCCGACGCCACCCGCCTGGTGCTGCGCCCCCGTAGCGGCGCGCCGGCCTTCATCCGCGAGCTGCAGTTCACCCAACTGGAAACCGCCCTGGCGGATGTCAGCACCGACGGCGGCACCCGTGTACCGGGTCGCTACGCCCTCAACCTGCTGCTCCAGGACGGCCTCGACGGCAACGCCCAGACCGCCTTCCTGCAACTGGGTGGCAGTGCCTCCCAGAACCGTGCGGAAGACCGCTACAACCTGCTCCTGCCGGTGCCCGCCGAGGTGCAAAGCAACAGCCTCAGCCTGATCGGCCACGCCACCGACCGTCTCTCCCACGAACGTGGCGACCTGGTGCTCGGCACCCTGCTGCAACAGCCCCTGCGGGTCGACGAGCAAGCGCCCCAGTCGCGCATCGTCAGCCCGGTGGCCGGCAGCGTCGTGGTGCCCATGCAGCAGCTGGACCTGAAGACCACCTTCGGTGACGACAGCTTGGGCCTGAAGAGCCTGCGCCTGCTGGAAAACCGTGGCCGTACCGTCCACGACCTCGGCGTCATCCTCGGCCAGACCGGCCTGCAACTGCCCTACCAGGTGCCCCGCGAATTCTCCAGCGGCGAGCTCGAGCTCACCCTGGTGGCCGAGGACTGGAGCGGCCGCACCACCGAGCACAGCCTGCGCTACCCCCTGGCGGCCAACGAAAAGCCCCAGCTCAGCCTCACCGGCTTCAACTCCTACTGGGTCGACGGCAAGTACGAAAAAGCCCTCACCGACCCGGCACGCATCAACTACGGCGAGTTCTGGGTACGCACCCAGGAACGCTTCCGCCTCGACACCGACCTGCGCGACGACGCCGGCCTCGCCGCCTACCGCATCCTGCGTCTCAAGCGCGACGGCAGCATCGCCGCCGTGGTCTACGAGCGCGGCTTCCAGGTCAACTGCCCCACCGCGCCACCGCTGCAGGCGCTTGACCAGGCCGAGATCCTCTTCGACCAGACCGAACCCACCGAATACCGCATCGAACTGACCGACACCTACGGTCATGTCAGTGACCGCACCATCCTGGTCCACCCGCTGACCAACATGGTCCCCGAGGTACGCATCACCGCCCCGGGTGACACCCAGGAAATCGCCGCCGGCACCTTCCGCATCCGCGTGGGCCTGGTGGCCGCCGACGACCGCAAGATCACCGCCAGCCGCCTCAAGGTCTTCGCCAATGGCGTGCCGCTGCCGGTGATCGCCAGCGCCGACGGCGCCGCCGGTGGCGACAAGGTGGTGGAAGCCGCCTTCGCCAGCATCCGCGACAGCATCCATGGCCGCTACGACAAGTCCATGGCCGACGACTTCGGCCGCAAGGACAGCCCCTACGCGATGCAGCGCACCTTCGTGCTGGAAGTGCCGCAGGGCCTGATCCGCTTCAACGAAGACCTCAAGCTGACTGCCCAGATCGAAGACTCCGACGGTGCGGTCGGGCTCTACGAACGCACGATCAAGGTGATGGCCGATACCATCAGCCCGAAACTGCTGTTCAAGCGTCCCACCCTCGGCTTCGGCGCCATCGAAGACAGCGACTTCACCCTGGTCTACCAGGCCTTCGACAACGTCAAGGTCAACCGCCTGGTGCTGTCCCGTGGCTACTCGGTGCGCGTCCGGGGCGAAGCCCAGGACCGCGAGCAACCCTTCACCGTGGTGCGCACCATCGACGGCATTCCTTCCGAGGACTACGAGCCGGTCACCACGGTCGACATCGACACCCCCGAATACAGCCAGCTGATCCACGTCGACCGCCTGGCCGAGATCGTCCGCGCCTTCGGCCTGACCAGCGACCAGATCGAGCGGGTCAGCGTGCGCGTGCGCCTGGAAGGCTTCGACGCCGCCAACAACGCGGTGCTCACCAACAGCTACCCGATCAACATCGACGCCCGCCCGGTGATCGACGTCGTCGAGCCGGTGCCCGGCGCCAAGGTGGTGGAAGGCAACCCGCTGTACGTCAACGCCAAGGCCTTCGACGACGTCGGCGTCGAGTACGTGCACCTGCGCGCCACCTACGGCAACGGCCAGGCGCCCTACGAGATCCGCCTGCGCCAGTCGCCCTACAACTTCTCCGTGCCGATGCCGGCCTTCGACCCGGACAACCCCCAGGCCAACCAGGTGCAGCTCAGCCTGGAAGCGGTGGACACCTACGGCGTCGCCCACGGCGACCTGGACGCCCACCGCGCCGAAGAACACCTGACGGTGGAAGTCACCCGTGACCAACTGCCCAGCGTGGTAGTCGGCGCGCCGCTGAACAACAGCGAGACCACCGAAGGCCAGCTGCTGCTGGTGGAAATCAACGCCGTGGACGACGTCGGCATCGACCGCGTGGTGCTCAACATCGGCGGCCTCAAGGGCGGCGACCGCAGCCTCACCGACATGGTCTTCCCCTACGAATTCCTCATCGAAGTGCCCTATGGCCAGGCCGGCACCGACCTCAGCCTCACCGCCAGCGCCCTGGAGCGCCGCGCCGACGGCAAGGGCCGCAACGTCACCACGCCGCAAGCCGTGCGGGTGCGCGTACTGAAGGACGACAAGGCACCGCAGCTGCTGGTCAAGCTGCCGGTGGCCACCGGCGCCAGCATCGCCGAGAAACGCAACCTGCCGTACCAGCTCGAAGTCAGCGACAACGTCAGGGTCGGCTCCGTGAGCCTGGGCCTCTATGTCGACCGCAACGGCGACGGCACCTTCGCCCCCGAAGAGCGCGTCTCCGACCGCCTGCTGCTCACCGGCCCCTTCATCGGCAGCCTGCCGGTGGCCAGCATCGCCGACTACCTCGGTCGCACCGAAACGCTGCCCGAGTCCCTCGCCATGCAGCTGCAGATCACCGCCCGTGACCCTGCCGGCAACGAAGCCAAGGAAATCATCCCGGTCAACCTGCTGCGCAACCAGCCGCCGGAGATCAACGCCATCAAGCTGCTGGATGCCCGCGGCTTCGCCATGGGCGAGGTCACCGAGCTGACCGAAGGCCGCGGCGTGGTGGTCCAGGTCCAGGCCAGCGACCCCGAAGTCGGCGTCGACAGCGCCGCGCTCTACTACGCCATCGGCCCGGCCGGCTCGGCGCCCAAGTACCAGGCCCTGGGCGAAGACTCCGCCGCGCCCTACCAATTCCAGTTCAAGGTGCCCACCGGCCGCGTCGACCAGGTGCTGCGCTTCCGCGCCAAGGCCCGTGACCTCGATGGCTACGAATCCGCCATGGTCGACCTGCCCGGCAGCATCCTGATCAAGGCCGACAAGCCGCCGCAGGCGCGCATCGTCAAGCCCGACAACGACAACTCGGTGGTGATCGACGGCCAGGACCTGGAAGTCTTCGTCGAAGCCTTCGACGACCTCGGCCCCGAAGGCATCGACCACGTCACCTTCTATGTCAACGGCGTACCGGTCACCACCACCGAACAGAGCTACGGCCAGCAGGTCGGCAGCCACGCCCAGGACCACGTCTACCGCGCGCGCCTCGCCGCACCGGCGGGCGTCCAGGGCTTCACCGTCCAGGCCATCGCCTACGACACGCTGGGCCAGGCGGGTGAAACCCAGGTGGTGCGCGTCGGCAAGCTGGAAGACACCGTGGTGCCGCGCCTGGGCGTGCTCTACCCGATCGACAAGGACGTACTGACCATGGGCGAAAGCCTGCGGGCGGTGGTGTCCATCGAAGACATGGGTGGCGCCATCCAGAGCGTCAGCATGCTCTGGCGCCGCGAATACCAGAACGACGCCGGCGAATGGAAGGTGGCGGACGAATACCCGCTGTCGCTGTTCCGCGATGACCAGCGCCAGCCGGGCGACACCACGCCGGTCAGCGACCCCGACAAGCACTACTTCATCTACTGGGCCGACATCAGCCAGGGCAACGTGCTGCGCCGTACCGGCCTGCGCAACGAGCGCCTGCACGTGCTCACCAAGGTGGTCACGCCGAACCACACCGTCACCCGCGACACCTACCACGAAGTGGGCTGGCCGCTGAGCGAGCGCCGCTTCATCGCGCCCCAGGCCGGTGCCCAGGCGTCCGCCAAGGGTGTGCACTACACCGCCATCGACCAGTACCGTGCCCTCGACCGCACCGGCGCGATGATCGCCGCCTGGGCCAGCGTCGACCCGCTGCGCGTCGAACAGGGCCTCGGCCTGCTGAGCAAGGAAGACGCCCTGCGCGGCCTCTCCGAGCCTCGCACCGGCATCTTCATCATGGACGCCGTGGACGAAACCCAGGGCAACCAGAAGGGCGACTACTTCGCATACTCGCCGCTGCTCAACGGCGCCGCCGAAATCTTCACCGGCACCATCGGCGAGCTGGTCACCGACGAGAACATCGTCCTCGCCGGCAAGTCCGGCGTCACCGCCCCGGGCAGCTGCCAGTCGAACGACCCGGGCTGCCAGTTCGTCAACCAGTTCAGCGAAGAGATCCGCAAGGACTGGCACGGCGGCGACACCCCGAGCGAAGGCACCGGCGCCCTCTACCTGGACAACAAGGCCGGCGAGCTACTGCTGTTCGGCCAGCGCAACGGTGACGGCCAGTTCGGCCTGCCCTACCTGAAGATGGGCCGCGTCGACATGCCCTACCCGGATGTCTACGGCCTCACCCGCAGCGGCAACCTGGCCCTGGTGGCCAACGGCGCCGGCGGCGTGCAGGTCATCGACATCACCAACATGACCGCGCCCTACCACGTCGGCTACATCAAGCCCAACGGCTTCGCCCGTGACGTCAAGGTGCGTGGCCACTACGCCTACATCGCCGCCTCCGAAGAGGGCGTGGTGGTGGCCGACCTCAGCACCCCGGCCATGCCCCAGGTGGCGCGCATCGACACCCTCGGCGTCGCCAACCGCCTGCACCTGGTGGGCAACCAGCTCTACGTCACCGACATGGCCGGCAGCGGCGACAGCGCCCGCCTGACCCGCATCGACATCAGCGAGCCCGACCAGCCACGCCTGGTCCAGGTGGTGGAGATCAAGCCGCACCGTCCCGACCAGGCCGCCGACGGCCTCTACGACGTGCACGTCTCCGGCAACCTGGCCTACGTCACCGAGTTGCTCTCCGACCAGGAAGACAAGCCCACCCAGAGCCTGGTGCAGATCCTCGACCTGGCCCGCATCGGTGAAAGCGGCCTGGACGCCAGCGTCCCGGTCATGGTCCAGCGCAACGCCACCACCGACAACTTCGCCATCCGTGGCGTGACCCTCGCCCGTGGCGCCATCCAGGTCGCCGCCGGCAAGGGCGGCATCGGCCGCATCGACCTGCCGGCCCTCACCGTGCTGCAACACAACCCGCAGGTGGGCGAGAGCGACGTCAGCACCCAGCTGCCGGCCATGCTCATCGAGCTGTCGGCGGTGCTGCCGGAGCAGACCCGCCTGGCCGACTTCGTCCAGGTGCTCGAAGGCGATGCCCAGATCGGCCGCGACGTCACCGGCCTGTTCGACCTGTCCTTCGCCGCCCGTGGCACCGACACCACCAAGCGCCGCATCCAGCTCACCCGCAAGGACGGCCAGAGCCTGCAGCCGCGCCAGCGCTACTACGTGCGCATCAAGCAGGGCCTGGCGCCCATCACCGGCCAACCGCTGGCGTCCGACTACGTCTTCAGCTTCAGCACCGCGCCGGCCGACGCCGCCTACCCGGACATCCAGAGCATCTGCACCCGCGAAAGCGCCGAGCGCAGTGCCTGCGTCAACGTCGGCGATGTGCGGGGCGGCACCGAACTGATCGTCCGTGGCCTCAACTTCGGCGACCAGCCGCGCCTGCTGGTGGGTGGCGAACCGCTGGTGATCGAGCGCCGCGTGGTGGATGCCGCCAGCGGCGTGATCAGCCTCTACGCCCGCACCGTGCCCAACTACCCGGGCCCGGCGGCGGTCAGCCTGTACACCGAAGCCGGCCTCTCCGACACCGTGCTCGGCGGCTTCGTGTTCGTCGACGAACTGTCCATCTCGCACCTGGCCCCGGCCGTGGTGCGCGTGGCCCAGAGCGGCAAGAACGACCGCGTCGACCTGGTCGGCAAGGGCTTCCACGCCGGCCTCCGGCTCACCGCCTACAAGAGCGGCGAGCCGAACCCCGAGAAGAAGGTCATCAAGGTCGGCTCCGACGACCTGCGCCTCTACAGTGCGGAACGCATGAGCCTGCTGGTGCCGGACTTCCGCGACGAAAACGGCAACGGCTACCGCGGCTTCGTCGACCTCGAACTGGACGACGACCTGGGCCGCCACTACGTCCAGCGCAACGCCCTGTTCTACGGTCGCCTGGAGCTGAACCGCAGCCTCGAGAGCGAGAAGCCGATGACCGCCAAGGACATCGACAAGCGCCTGGAAACCCTGGAGAAGGGCGGCATCACCGACTACGTGCCGGACCCGCTCAAGCTGCCGCCGGGCCAGATCATCGACCTCGCCGTCGACAGCCAGCTGCACCTGTTCTACGTGCTCGGCCGGGGCGAACTGGGCGAGGGCTCGCCCCGACCCAACCAGGTGTTCAGCCGCGAGCAGCTCGAGCACTACTACGCCCCGGGCTGGATCAGCCTGGTGAAATACGACCCGGCCAAGGTCGGCGAAGCCTCGCCGCGCCACGGCCTGGGCTACTACAACCTGCCCCAGGACATGAAGCCCAGCGCCATGGCCCTGGCTGACAAGCAGCTGTATGTGGTGGGTCGCGGCTACGACTTCCCCTACATCGACACCGAATACGAAAGCCGCAGCGTGCTGCTGGTCTACGACCGCGAAATCCGCGACCCCGACGACCTCACCGAACAGCCCCCGGGCAAGGACCGCGGCATCCGCTACAGCCTGCCGCTGCCCTTCACCCAGGCCGTGCCGGAGAAGGTCGTCGCCCACCAGGGCCTGCTGCTGATCGCCACCACCGGCGAAGGCATCGCCGTGGTCAGCGTCGCCGACCCGCTGCGCCCCACCGTGGTCCGCCGCATCACCCAGGCCAGCATCGACGGTCGCGCCCAGACCCTGAGCAACGTCCAGGACATCGCCGTCATCGGCGACAGCCTGCACGTGGTCAACGGCACCAGCCGCGTGGTCTTCGACCTGTCGCGTCCGTCCCTGCCGCAGCTGGGCGAATCCCGCGTGGGCGGCTACATCGGCCTCACCGCCGACGGCAGCCGCTTCGTCACCGGCAACGGCCTCAACCTCTACGACGCCAGCCGCCCGGCCTTCATCCGCGAGCAGGGTCGCTACCTTTCCAGCGGCTTCAGCGTGCCGGGCGAAAGCCGTGGCATCGCCGCCCAGGCCACCGCCGGCCTCAACCTGACCTTCACCGGCAGCGACGACAGCAGCGCCTGCGAGAAGGGCCTGCAGGCCTACCTGGGCTTCTACGACTTCAGCCGCACCGCGGAAATCGGCCTGCTGGACGCCCTCAGCCTGCCTTATTGCGTACGCCCCGCCGATTATCAGTACGAATACGACGGCCTGCTGAAGAAGCCCTGGCGCACCCAGCCGCTGGTCATCACCGACCAGGGCATCGCCGGCTTCGCCCTGCGCGCCGACGCCAATGCAGGCAAAGTCTCCCACCTCGGCCTGGTGGACCTGCTGACCCTGGAGCTGGTGGGCTCCACGCCCCGCGACCAGGCCGACGGCGTGCCCCTGGACAGCCCCCTGGAGCTGCGCTTCACCCGCTCCCTCGCCGCCATGAGCGACGAGCAGCTGCGCCAGTTCCTGGTGCTGCAGCGTGACGCCCAGGGCGACCAGCCGGCCACCAGCCTGCCCTTCGCCCTGCAACGCAGCACCGACCAGCGCACCCTCACCCTGGTGCCCGAACAGGCGCTGCTGGCCAATGCCAGCCACCAACTGATCCTCAAGGGTGACCTGGCCAGCCGCCGCAGCCGTGGCCTGATGGAACACGCCATCCACTTCCGCAGCGGCCTGGCCGGCGGTGCCCAGGTGGCCATCCTCGACAGCCGTCCCGCCATGCTCGACGTCGGTGGCGGCGAGATCACCGTGCACCTGTCCGGCGTCACCGGCCAGCCGCAGTTCACCGTCTCCGGCCAGACCGCCACCGGCACCCTCGCCGAATCCCTGCCCGACGGCAGCGCCCGTTACCGCGTCCAGGCGTCCTCCAGCCTGCCCGGTCCGGCCAGCCTGCAAGTGGTCGCCGGCAACGGCAGCAAGGCCACCCGCGTCGGCGCCGTGCAATTCGTCGAACCGCTGCTGCTGCGCTCGCTGTCCCCGGCCCAGGGCTCCCTCAACGGCGGCACCCGCGTGCTGATCAAGGGCCAGGGCTTCCGCAGCGAACTGGGCGCCATGACCGTCAGCTTCGGCGACATCCTCGCCGAGCAGTTCAAGGTGCTCGACGGCGAAACCCTCGAAGTCATCACCCCGCCTGGCCCCATCGGCACGGTGGATGTGCGCATCCGCCTGGCCAACGGCCAACAGGGCACCCTGGCGCAGTCCTTCACCTTCCAGCAGCCGCCGCAGTCGCAGATCCGCGACAAGGGCCGGGTCTACGACCTGGCGCTGGACCCCAGCGGCAGCTACCTGTTCTCCGCCCAGGGCAGCAATGGCGTGCTGGTCTACGACCTCAACGCCGGCAACTACACCGCCGACCCGCAGAAGCCGCTGAACCCGGACGACCTGCTGCGCCTGATCGACCGTAACCGTGATGGCCGCGACGACCGCGTCATCTCCTCCATCAGCCTGCCGTCCGGCTACATCGCCGTGGGCGTCGAACCCTACTTCGAGCGCGGCTCCGACCGCGTCTACGTCACCGCCGTGCACCTCAGTGGCGGCAAGCCCGACGCCGCGCAACTGTTCACCGTGGCCTTCGACAGCCTCGACCCGTCGCGCACCACCCTGATCGGCTCCCTGGAGCTGCCGTCCAGCGCCGTGCGCGGCCTGCGGGTACGCAATGCGCGGGTGCTGCTGGCCATGGGCGAAGAAGGCCTGGGTGTGGTCGATGCCTTCCTGCCGAACAAGACCTACCTGGTGGAAAGCCTGGCCACCGACCCGCGTGTGCCGATGCTCGACGTCGCCACCCGTGACGCCGCGGCCGGCGAAAGCGGCCTGCTGGTCACCGTCGGCGGCGCCTTCGACTTCCCCAACAACCGCTTGCTGACCAAGGAAGAAAACGGCAGTGGCGGCTTCCAGGTCTACGGCCAGAGCAGCGGCCAGGGCCTGCAGCGCCTCGGCCACCTCGACCTGCCGGGCACCCGCGTGGTGCTGCAGGGTCGCTATGCCTACGTGGCCGCCGGCGCCAGCGGCGTCGCCGTGGTCGACCTGCAGGACCCCAACCGTCCGCAGGTGGTCGCCCGCGTCAACGACATCGGCTACGTCTACGACCTCGACTACAACGGCAACACCCTCTACGTCGCCCGTGGCGACAAGGGCGTGCTCAGCATCGACGTCACCGACCCGCTGCGTCCGCAACCCAGCCGCAGCATGCAGGCCCCCGAGGGCGGCACCGTGGAAAGCGTCGTGGCCAGCGAATACGCCGCCCACGCCGGTGGTGTCGACGCCAAGGGCAGCGTGCTGCAAGTGGTGCCGGACGTGGTGCTCAAGCTGCACACCGTCGACCCGCGCAACGGCATCCTCGACCGCCAGGTGGACGGCAGCCTGCAGGTCATCGCCCGCTTCAACAAGGCCATCGACCTGTACCCGGCCAACGCCGCGCTGTTCAGCGTGCTCGGGCCCCAGGGCGAAACCCTGCCGGCCATCGTGCAGATCCTCAACAACGACGCCCGCCTGACCCTGGCCGCCAGCGTCGCCGACAGCCTCAAGGCCGGCGACCGCCTCACCCTGCTGGCCAAGGCCGGCATCGCCTCGGTCAAGCCGCTGTCCGCCACCGACACCGTGGTGCTCCAGCGCCTGGCCCAGGACCAGCGCGTCGGCCTCACCTACCGTGGCGCCCGCGACGACACCCTCAGCCTCGAGGCCGTGGTGCCGCGTCGCATCGCCCAGAACGCCACCAGCCTGATCACCGTCAGCGCCCGCGGCATCCCGGCCAACCTGGCCCAGGTGCGTCTGTTCCTCGGCGACCGCGCCCTGCAGATCGAAGGCGTCACCCGTGACAGCGACACCGCCCCGGCGGTGCTCAAGGTCAGCGTCCCGGGCATGCCGCGCCCCGGCCAGTACAACCTGACCCTGACCGTGCTGCGCGACGGCGTCTGGCAGCAGGCGGTGCTGGAAGGCGCACTGCTGGTGGATGCACCGATCCGCTTCGACGCCCTGGCACCGCTCTGGGGCCCGATCACCGGCGACACCACCGTCACCATCAGCGGCGACGGCTTCGAGCCGGGCAACAGCGTCATGGACGGCCTCAAGGTGCGCTTCGGCGGCCTGCCGGTGGGCCGCGTCCAGGTGCTGTCCACCAACCGCATGCGCGTCACCACCCCCCGTGGCGCCCCGGGCAAGGTGGAAGTGCTGGGTGAAGACCGCTACGGCAACCAGGCCCGCCTGAATGGCGAGCGCAGCTTCGGTTATGGCCTGCGCAAGCTGGCGGAACTGCACCCCTCGCTGATCTTCCCCAGCGACCTGTGGATCGACCGCGACACCGGCGTCGCCATCAGCAACGGCGGCCTCATGGTTGAGGGCTACGGCGCGCAGAAACTCGTTTCCGGCGGCTGGCTGCCGGAGACCTACCGCGCCGCCACCTTCTCCGTGCAGGACGCCTCCAAGCCCCTGCTCGTGGGCGGCTCGCCGGCCCTGCCCAGCGACACCCAGCGCCTGTCCCTGAAGCTCCAGGCGATGGCCATCAACGAGCGTCTGTCGGACGACTTCGGCGCCAGTGGCGAAATGGAACCCACCGAGGAAGAGCAGCAGGTCCTCAATCGCCAGGCCGCCCAGGACTTCACCATCGGCCTCGATTCCCTGCAGATCGCCCCGACCCGTGAATGGGAAGAAAACACCTGGCGCAAACGCCTCTACGTGGCCAGCGGCAACGGCGGCGTGGCACGCCTGAACCTGGACGAGCAGAACGGCCTGCAGGTGATCCAGGAAGAGAAGCTCGAAGGCCTCGTCAGCCGCCTGGTCAAGCAGGGTGACGGCCTGTTCGCCGCCACCGCCTCGGTGGATGTCGACCCGCCGAACAGCGACACCTGCGCCTTCAAGATCGGCGGCTCCAGCGGCCTCGGTCTGGCGGCACTGAACTATCAGGATGGCGAAGACCCGGTACGGGTCGCCGCGCCGGACGGCCTGAAAGGCGCCGGCCTGCTCAAGCTCGACAACGGCTGGCTGCTCAGCGGCGGCCTGGTGCAGGGCGCCAAATGGGTCAACTGCCCGGGCTGGGACGAATCCCTGGCCAAGGCCGTCGACATGGACAAGGGCGAGATCCGCAGCCTCAACCTGTTCGACCCGAGCCAGACCCGCACCTACAGCTTCACCGCCAACCCGCAGGACGTGCTGGTCTACGGGCGCTACCTGGTGGTCGCCGTCGGCGGCCGCGGCATCGAAATCATCAACCGCGACGAGCCGGAAGAGCGCGTCCTGTTCAGCCTCGACAAGCAACTGCAAGCCGTCGCCGGCCGTGGCGTCTCGCTGCGCATGGCCGGCAACCTGCTGTTCGTCTCGGCGGAAAGCGGCGTGGTAGTGCTGGACCTGGCCCAGCCCCTGCAGCCCCGTGTGGTCTCCGCCGGTAACCAGGAGCGCATCGAAGCCCTGGACCTCTTCAACAACCGCCTGGTGGCCGGCTCCGGCAAGCAGGGCCTGACCGTGCTGGAACTGCCCGGCGCCCTGGTGCTCGATGCCAGCGTCGCCCAGGGTGGCGTGATCCCGGCCAGCGAACAGGCCCTGAGCCTCAGCTTCAACGAGCCGGTGACCCTGGAATCCCTGCGTGCCCCGGGCGCCCTTCGCCTGCTGGACATCAGCAACGGCGAGCAGGTGCTGGCAGCCCCGAGCATCGAGGCCGTGGGTGGCGATGGCCGCTCCGCGACCCGCGTCACCCTGCGCTTCACCCCCACTGCCGGCGCCACCCTGCGCCTGCAACTGAGCGACGCCCGCAACCTGCGTGGCAGCGGCCTGTGGGCGCCCTACCAGGTGGACTTCAAGGTCGCCGCCGCCGGTGCCACCCAGCCGCGCATCCGCAACCTGGAGAACGCCCGCTTCCACCGTGGCGCCCAGGACCGCGTGGTGATCAACGGCAGCGGCTTCTCCAGCACCGTCAAAGGCTACGTCAACCAATACCCGGTGGCCCTGCAATGGGTCAGCGCCGAGCGCCTGGAAATCGCCCCGAACGCCCTCGACATGCTGCCCCTCGGCCCGGGCCAGTGGCACCTGCGCCTGGACGACGGCGGCCTGCGCGAGGACTACCTGGGCGCCCTGGTGATCGGCGCCGAGCAGGCGCTGAACCAGGTCAAATACCGCGTCAGCCCGGATTCCGCGAGTAAGACCGGCGGCACCCTGGTCAGCATCGACGCCTCCGCCGACGTGCTGCTGCCGGGCACCCGCGTGGTCCTGCGTGCCCGCCACGGCGCCACCGAGATCTACACCGGCCGCAGCCCCATCGTCGAAGAGCCCGGCCGCGCCGCCATCGACCTGCAGGACAACGTCGAGACCCAGCGCGCCTTCAAATTCATCCTCCCGGGCGTCATCGACCCGGATATCTACGACGTCTTCCTGCGCATCCCCAGTGGCGCCAACACCCGCGAAATCAAGGTGGGCTCGCTGTCCTACACCCTGCCGCAGGGCCTGGGCATCGTGCTGCCGAACTACCCGCCGATGCAGATCGGTGCTGCCCAGGTGGTGGGCGACACCCTGTTCGTCGGCGTCAAGGCGGGCTCCGCGCCCACCAGCTCCAACCGCTTCCTGATGCCGGCCGGCCTGGAGATCTACGACATCGGGCTGTGGGAACGGCCGATCCGCCTGTCCCAGCTGCGCCTCGACCAGCCGGTGCTGGGCCTGGAGACCCTGGGCAGCCTGGTGTACCTGGCCAACGACCGCGACGGCGTGCGCGTGGTGGACATCAACGACCTCGGCCGCCCGCTGCTGGTCTCCAGCCTGACCCTGCCCAACCACCGCGCCCTCGACCTGGCCGTGGACAGCGAGCGCGGCGCCCTCGCCGTGGCCGCCGCCAACGACCTGGGCACCGGCTATGTGCGCTTCCTGCCCCTGGGCCGCAACGAACTGGGCGCCCAGGCGCCGCTGCCGAGCATTCCCTTCGACGGCAGCCTGCGCGCCGACCTGCTGGGTGCGCCGGTGGACCTGCAATGGCTCAACGGCCAGCTGTACGTGCTGTTCCTGCGCGACAAGCAGCTGCACCTCGCCACCTTCAAGGACTTCGGCGACAAGCTCGACTACCGCGTCCAGGCCATCGAGCGCGGCACCGTCACCGGCGACTCCATCAGCGCCACCCTCAGCCGTCCGACCCTGCAGGTCCAGCAGGGCCTGATCAGCGTCGGCACCGGCGACACCTACCTGCTGCTGGAAGCCAACGCCCAGGGCCAGTACGAAACCATCTACTGGCAGAACCAGAAGACCGGTGGCGAACTGCTCGGCGTCGGCGGGCAGGTCATGCAGGGCAACGGCAAGGGCGTGCAGATCAACACCTCGCCCTACCTCGCCGTCGCCTCGGCCACCCCCGGCAACGGCGCCGTGCTGGGCAGCGGCGAATCGGTACTGATCGCCTTCAACAACCTGATCAACACCGACCCGGCGCACCTGGGCCAGGTCATCCGCGTCCTGGGCGAGGGCGGCCAGCCGCTGCCGGCCGGCGCCTTCGAAATGACCGGCACCAACACCCTGCGCGGCGGCCAGGTGCAGATCGCCTTCAAGGGCGACTACCAGGGCGCGCTGCGCATCGAAGTGAGCACCGCGCTCACCGACCTGGCCGGCCACGCCCTGCGTCAGGCCTTCGTGCTGCAACTGGAGCGCCTCACCGGCATCCGTCCGCAGATCACCCAGGTCCAGCGTGAAGTCGCCGGTGTCGCCGGCCTGCATTACTTCCACGCCGCCGGTGGCGAAGTCGCCGTGATCAAGGGCAGTGGTTTCGGCATCGCCGCCGATCAGCTCGCCGTGTGGCTGGGCGAAACCCGCCTGCAGCCCCAGCAGGTGCTGGAAGTCACCGACACCCAACTGCGCGTCGACGTACCGGACCTGCAACTGGCCGGCATCAGCGCCAGCCTGGCGGTCAAGGTCGAGCGCATCGACCAGCGCCTGTCCTACCTGCGCCAGGGCGCCATGACCGTGCTGCCGCAGATCGAGATCGACGACCTGCAACCGCAGACCGGCCCGCCCCAGGGCGGCAACCTGGTCACCCTGCACGGCCGTGGCTTCAACCACTACATGCAGGTGCGCTTCGCCGGCGCCCTGGCCGGCGACCTGAAGATCCTCAGCAGCAACCGCGCCGAAGTCCGTGCCCCCGCCGGCAGCTTCGGCAAGGCCAAGGTCAGCGCCGTCAGCCAGCTGTTCCCGGGTGAGCAGAGCGACTCGCCGGTGGACTACTTCTACACCGGCATCCCCACCGGCTCGGTCAACCTGCCGGCCGAAATGGCCAGCCCGGTTTCCGCCATCGCCCGCCTCGACGGCGCCGAGAGCCAGTTGCTCTACGCCGTCACCGGCGGCAGCTTCGACAAGCTCGACAGCCAGGGCCGCGTCGCCACCCTGACCAGCAACGCCGCGCGCCTGCTGGTGGCCGACATCAGCGACCCGGTGCACCCGGTGATCGTCACCCGTGAATTCGCCGGCCAGACCAAGTCCTACCACTACGAAGCCGCCAACGGCCTGTCGCCCCGTGGCTTCGTCGACCTGACCATCAACGATCGCCAGCTGTTCGCCGCCGGCGGCCGCAAGCTGCTGCAATTCGACCTGACCCTGCCGGCCGCGCCGGAGAAGCTCGCCGAACTGGAAATGGCCGGCGAGATCAACGCCCTGGCCAGCCGCGACGACCTGCTCTACGTCGGCTACAAGGACGGCGTGCGCCAATACCGCATCGGCCAGGACCTCAAGCTCACCGACCTCGGCCTGATCAGCGTGCAGCAACTGGGCGGCGTGCCCGGTCGCCTGCGCCTGGCCGGCTCCAGCCTCTGGGCCACCCTGCCGCAGCAGCGCCAACTGGTGGAAGTGGAACTGGCCAGCGGCGAATTCCGCGTGGTGCGCCGCGTCGCCACCCGCGACCAGGCCGGCAACCCCTTCGTCCCCGAAGACCTGCTGGTCGCGCCCGAGCGCCTGCTGGTCTCCAGTGGCAAGAACGCCACCGTGCAACTGTTCAACCTGGACCGCAGCGACGACGCCACTCCGGTGGCCGACCTCAAGCTCACCTACCTGGTCAGCCGTGGCGACCTGTTCGCCGGCCAACTGCAACTGGCCGGGCAGACCCTCTACGTGGCCGGCGGCCAGGGCGACGTGCAGCTGTTCGATATCTCGCCGTGGCTCAACGGCGACGCCCGCGCCAGCATCGGCCTGCGCGACTACTTCAGCGTGCTCGGCAACGTCAACAGCCTGTCCCTGGGCAGCCAGGCCCTGTATGCCGGCAGCGCCTTCGTCTACCTGGACGGCGTGCCCGCCGAGAACCCGCTGCCCAGCCTGGATTCCGCCAACTACCTGGGCGGCAGCCTCAACACCCTGGCCTACCAGAACCTCGCGATTCTGTCCCAGCAGCCGCTGCCCTCCGGCCGCCTGCCGCGCGACGGCGCCATCGAAGTGCAATTCAACCGCCTGCTGGACAACGCCCAGCTCCGCGACCAGGGCACCCAACTGGTGCAATTGCTGCTCAGCGGCACCCCGGTTCCGGCCCAGGTGGCCCAGGTCGGCGTCGGCCGCCTGGTGATCCGCCCGGCGGCGCTGCAGGCCGGTAAGCAATACCAGGTCCAGCTGGGCGCCGCCCTGCGTGACCAGCAAGGCCGCACCCTGGGCCACGACTACCGCTTCGGCTTCATCGCCGACGACCAGCAACAGCCGGCGCTCGACAGCGTCTCGCCGCGCCAGGCCAGCTGGCGTGGCGGTGCCGAAGTCACCCTGCGCGGTCGCAACTTCGCCGAAGCCCTGGACATCGAAGTGGGTGGCCAGCGCGTGCCGGCGGCGGACGTGCTCTACCGCGACGACAACCAGCTGCGCTTCCGTGTCCCGGGCCTGGTGGCCTCGCCGGACCGCAACCTGCCGGTGGGCCTGCGCCTGAAGCAGGGCGGCCAGGAAGTCTTCCTGGGCGCCGCGCTGACCTATGTCGCCGACCCGCGTATCGACCAGACCGGCCTCTACGACCGCCTGACCGGCACCCTCAACGTCCAGGCCAAGCGCTTCATCTACAACGCCGGCGAGATCGTCGGCCTGCAAGGCCGTGGTTTCGGCGAGTCCACCGTGGTCCGGGTCAACGGTCGCCAGATCGCCAGCACCCGCCTCGAGCGCGCCGACCTCATCAGCTTCGCCGTGCCGGAGAACAGCCTCGGCCAACTGCTGGTGGAAGTGAGCAACCAGGGCTTCGCCGGTGACCTCTCCAGCGACGCCAGCCTGCGCATCGAACTGCCGGCCCGCCGCCAGCTGCAAAGCGTCCAGCAGTTCCGCCGCCAGGGCGACCTGCTGCTCACCGGCAGCAGCCGCGACGTGCAGCTCTACAGCCTGCGCGATGGCAGCACCCCGCAACTGCTGGCCAAGTGGCAGGCCGCCGCCAACGTGGTGGACCTGGCCCTGGGCGACCGCTACGCCGCCGTGCTGGGCGACAAGACCCGCCTGCAGGTCTACGACCTGGCCAACCTCTATTCGCCCCAGGCGCTGCCGGCCCTGGCCAACAGCCGCCAGGTCCAGTACGACAAGGTGCGCATTGCCGGTGACCTGCTGCTGGTCAAGGCCGGCAACCGGGTATTCCATGGCCAGGTCCAGGGTCCGGAGCTCAAGGAGCTGACCCTCGGCAACGGCACGCTGGTGGACCTGGCGCTGGATAGCCGCGCCCTCTACCTGCTCTACGGCGACCGCCTGGAAGTGCGCAACGTCCGTGACCCGGCCCAGTTGCTGGCCACCCAGGTGCACGGCCTGGCCGGCGCCAAGTCCCTGTGGCTCGACGGCTCGCGTCTCTACCTGCAAGGCACCTCCGGGCTGCAGGTGCTGCAACGCGCCGCCCTGCTGCGTGGCCGTGGCGAGCCGGTGCTGGGCGAGCTGGAAATCCCCGCACGCATCACCAAGCTCGCCAGCCAGGGCGAACTGCTGGCCTGGCTGGACAACGGCCGCCTGCAGGTCCTCGACCTCGACCTGGACGACCAGCGCCGCCTGGTGGCCCGTGAAGTGGCGGCTATCACCGTCGCCAACGACACCGTGGGCTCCCTGGGGCAGCTGGAGCTGCACGGCGACCTGCTGGAATGGAGCAACGGCGGCAACTACTTCAACGCCAGCGTGCCCATGAACAACGCCTGGGGCCTGGCCCCGGAAAGCCTGGCCGCCGCCGACGAGCCGCTGGGCCTGCGCGTGGCTGGTGCCGAATACGCCTGGCGCGAGGCGCGCCTGGCGCTGTCCTCGGCCAGCGGCGACAGCATCGCCAGCGAATCCCAGCTGCTGGGCCGCGAACTGCGCGCCCTGGTGCAGCAGCCGAGCTTCCAGCCGGCCGGCCTCTACCGCCTGCAACTGAGCCAGGCGCCGCTGGACTGGCTGCAAGGCGCCGAGGTGCACATCGACCTGCCGTGGCTGGTGGATGCCGTGGACTTCTTCGGCGCCGCCCAGGTCCGCCTGGACAGCCTGCAACCCAACCGCAGCATCAGCGGCGTGCCGCGCGACTACGTGCTGCAGGGTCGCCAGTTGCAACTGATCGACGAGCTCCAGGTCGGTGACCGCGTACTCGGCCGCAGCCAGCTGCGCGCCAACGCCGCCGGCGACCAGCTGAGCTTCCGCCTGCAGATGGACCAGGCCGGCCTCTACAGCCTGCAGGCCCGCTACGGCGACGAACGCGCCACCCTGCCCACCGCCCTGGCCGTGGTCACCCCGCTGGCCATCGACGCGGTGCAGTCCGCCCATGCCGCCGGCCAGGTGGTCAGCGACGCCGGTGGCACCCAGGTGCACATCGCCGCCCAGGGCCTGTCCGAAGGCCTCAGCCTGCATTGGTACCCGGCCGGCCAGGGCATCCAGCCCACCGCCAGCAACCGCGTGGCCTTCACCCTGGCCGACGACGGCCTGAACTTCGTCACCCCGGCCAGCCAGCCGGGCTGGCAGTACCAGGTTTCGGTCCTCCGCGAATCCAGTGGCGAGCGCGTCGACAGCGCCCCGGCCCAATGGCTCACCGCCGTGGACGACAGCGCCCCGAGCGTGCGCCTGATCGCCGCCCTCGGCGCGTCCCAGCCGCTGGTGCTGGAAGCCGATGAACCGCTGCAGGTGCAGGGCGTCAGCGTCACCAAGGTGTTCAAGGACTACGAGACCCACGCCCAGCCGAGTGAAGACGTCAGCGCCCGCTTCCAGCCGCTCATCACCCAGGGCAACCGCCTGGAGCTGCGCCTGCGCGCCGACGCCCAGCTGGAGGCCAACGCCCTCTACCAGGTCGTCCTGACCGGTATCCGCGACGCTGCCGGCAACCCCGCCCGCGACAACACGCTGATCAAGGCCGGCGCCTACAACGGCGTGTTCCAGGCCGAAGACCGCCTGGCCCCGCGCTACGACTCCCTGCAGATCAAGCTGCAGGACGGCCGCGCGCTGAGCCCGGCGGTACGCCTGAAAACCGGCAGCCGCTACGGCTTCCTGGTCAGCGCCCAGGACAACCTGCTGGCCGCCGACAAGATCGCCTTCGCCTATCGCCTGTCCGCCGATGGCGGCCAGACCTGGAAGACCGACTGGGTACCGGTGCAGAAGGGCGAGTTCAGCCTCGACCTCAACGGCGAGTACCAGGGCTTCAGCCTGCTGCTGCGCGCCAGTGACGGCCGCAACAGCATCGACCGCCGCTTCGACGCCGAGATCAGCGCCCCGGACCTGACCCTGGCTTCCTTCAGCACCGCGCCCACGCCGGTGGAAGAGAGCACCCCGGCCGAGCTGCGCTTCGCCATCAGCGGCGACCTGGACCTGGTACGCAGCACCGAAGTGCGCCTGCTGGACGGCCGCTACCAGGCCGCCAGCTTCGACCGCGCCAGCGGCCTGGCCAGCCTGAGCCTGCCGCACCCGCGTCTGCGTGACCTGCCGGGCGCGCCGACCACGGCCACCCCGATCACTGCCGAACTGCGCGTGGGCTTCGGCCTGGCCGGCCAGGAAAGCTACCGCTACTTCCCGGTGGGCTACGACCTGCAGCCGGATCGCACCCCGCCGCAGCTGTCCATCATCGCCCCGCTGGACGGCGAGTTCGTGCCCCGTGGCGAGATCACCGAGATCATCCTGCGCAGCTACGACCGCTACGGCATCGACCGTGTCGAAGCCTGCGTCGACAGCCACAGCGCCGATCCCTTCGCCGACGCCCAGGCCTGCCAGCGCCTGGCCGACCCGAGCCGCCTGCGCCTGCCGATCGCTGCCGAAGCGACCCAGCCGATCCGCGTGGTGGCCCGCGCCATCGACCTCAACGGCCTGGCCAGTGCGCCGGCCAGTGTCACCCTGCAGCCCTACGACAGCCGTGCCGGTGCGCCGGAGCTGAGCTTCCTGGTTCCGGCCGATGGTCTCGATGTCCAGGCCGGCGAAACCATCCCGGTGCGGGTGCGCATGCGCAAACTGGAACAGGCCACCCTGAACCTGGATATCGCCGGCAACCCGCAACATGCCGGCAACCCGGCAGCCCGTACCCTGACCCGCGCCGCCGACGGCGACGAGGTGGTGGAACTGGCCGTGCCCATGCCCCAGGTCGCCGCCGATGGCGTGCTGGTGCTGCGCCTCGAAGCCACCTGGCAGGGCCAGACCCTGCGCAGCCAGCGCATCCTCAACCTGCACGCCGACAACGGCATCGACCAGGACGTGGGCCTGCTGTTGCAACCGGCCAGCACCCTGCTGGCGGGCACCCAGCTGTGGATCGACGCACCGCCGCCGGCGGGCATGAACGACTTCAGCCGCGACTCGACCCTCGACCTGTTCGACCCGGCCGATGCCGGCAGCGCCGCCGCGCGCCTGGCCTTCAGCGACCAGCGCCAGGTCTGGAACAGCCTCACCCAGGGTGCCGGCCTGCGCCTGGCCGCCACCCTGCGTGACCGCTCCGGCCACGAGAAGGCACTGGAACGCAGCCTGACCAAGCTGGGCTACCTGCAAGCCGAAAGCCGTCGCGAAGCCATCGAGACCGGCTACCAGGCCAGCCACCTGACCCGCCTGCCGGGCCTGGCGGACGGCGCTGCCTGGGCCGAAAACGCCCAGCGCGACGGCTACCGCATCCGCACCCTCGTTGGCCAGGTGGAAAGCCGTGACAGCGGCCGCATCCGCCAGCTGGCCTTCACCGGCACCGGCCTGGTGGCCCAGGTCCGCCGCGACGGCCAGGACTACCTGCGCTTCTGGCGCTGGCAGGGCGACGCCTGGCTGGCCGCCGTGGAACAACCCATCGCCGGCACCCTGCTGGGTGGCAGTGGCGACCTGCTGTTCGTCCGTCATGGCCAGCAACTGGGCGGCTACGCCGTCGACGGCGGCGCCATGGCCGAACTGGTGGGCCTGAGCCTCGCCGACGAAATCCGCCAGGTGCAGCTGGATGGCCAGCGCCTGCTGGTGCTGACCGACAAGGGCCTGGAATGGCTGCAGCTGGATGACAGCCGCCTGCCGCAACTGGTGCGCCGTGCCAGCCTGGCCCTGCCGGGCCGCCTGGGCTTCGCCCTCGACGGCGAGCGCCTGGTGACCTGGACCGCCACTGAAGCCACCCGCTTCAAGCCGCTGCTGGATGCCGATGGCTGGCGCCTGGGCGATGCCACCGCGCTGGCCGTGGACGGCCAGGTGCAACGTGCCCGCTTCGACGGCGAGCTGGCCTGGCTGCGGGTCAGCAACGACCTGCACGGCGACAGCTGGCAGGCCTGGCGTGACGGCGAGCGCCTGGGTGCCCTGGCGGGCGAACGCCAGGACCTGGCCTTCACCGCTGGCCGCCTGGTGTCCCTGCAACTGCGCGACGGCGTGCAGCAACTGGTGGTCGAACCGCTGAAAGTGGCTGCCGCACCGGCCGTCACCCTGGCCGCCAAGGCCGTGCGCCTGCCCTTCGGCGTGCTGGTGGGCGGCCTGCCTGCCGCGGCTGAAACCGCCCTCGGCCAGGCCGACCTGAGCCTGCGCGATGGCGCCGACAAGCCCCTGGCCGCCCAGGCCTTCTGGTACCAGGGCGAACTGGACACCTACCTCGGCGAGGCCTTCCCCCAAGGCCGCGCCTGGCTGCTGGCCAACCCGCCTGCCACCCTGCGCCTGGTGCTGCAGGACCACGCCGGTGAGCAGAGCCTGGACCTGGCCGTACCCGCCGCCACCGTGGCCGCCGCCGACCTCGTGCCCGACCAGGGCGCGGTGCTCGTCGCCGGTGCCCGCCTGCCCCTGGCCGCCGCGTTTGCTGCCGGCAGCGAAGGCGCGGGCGCCAGCCTGACCCGTGAAGGCCAGGCGCAACCCGCCGTCAACGGCCTGCGCCAGCGCTTCAGCTGGATCGGCCTGCCGGCCAGCGGCGAAGCCCGCTACGGCTGGCAGGACGCCGCCGGTGCCCGCGATATCGGCCTGTTCACCAAGGCCAACCAATCCACCAGCGCCATCACCCTGAGCGGCGCCGGCAACAACCAGGTGTTCGCCGAAGGCTCCAGCCTGTCCCTGGCCTACCAGGTGGGCGACGTCCCGGCCTGGGTGGAGCTCGAACTGCTGAGCTTCAACGGCCAGTCCGTGCAGCGCATCCTCGACGCCGGCCAGCAGGGCCGCTTCAGCCTGCGCCTGCCCCAGGTGGCCGTGCAGGAAAGCTATGTACTGCGCGCCCGTGCCTATTTCGCCGGCGACTTCCACTACAGCGAACAGCAGCTGAACCTGCGCGTCGCGCCGGCCCAGCAACTGCCCCAGCCGCAACTCGCCGGCCTGCCGAGCCTGCTCTATGCCGGCAGCCGCGTGGACCTGAGCCTCAACGGCGTGGACGCCGCGCGCTTCCGCATGAGCCTGGAAGCCCTGGACCAGAACGACCGCCTGCTGGCCAGCGGCGCCGGCAGCCTCGGCCTGCGCCTGCCAGCGGGCATCCGCGAACTGCGGGTGCGCGCCCTGATCGACGACGAACTGGGCAACCGCCAGGAGCAGCGCTGGAGCGCGCCGGTGGTGGACGCCTGGAACCTGCAAAGCGAAAGCGCGCGCCTGCCCTTCGACCTGATGCTGCCCCAGGTGGGCGGCTACTGGCTGGCACGTGGCGCCGAACTGCATGACGCCCAGGGCCTGCGCCAGCGCCTCGACGGCCCCATCGCCGCCATGGACAACCTGCAGCGCTACCTGCTGCTGAGCATCAAGGGCTTCGGCCTGACCCTGCTGGACCCGCAGGACGGCCTGCGCAGCGCCGGCAGCCTGGCCGTGGCCGCGCCCCTCAACCACCTGGCGGTGCAGGGCGAGCGCGTCCTCGGCGCCAGCGGTCGCGACCTCTATTGGTTCGACGCCCTGGGCAGCCAGCTCAAGGCCAGCGGCACCCAGACCCTGGGCGCCGAGGTCCGCCAGCTGCTGGCCCGCAACGACGGCTTCCTGGTGCTCACCGCCGGCCAGGTCCTGCGCCTGTCCAGCAGCGGCCAGGTCATCGCCAGCTTCAGCGGCGAGAACCTGCTGGCCATGGCCCGCAGCGGCGACCAGGTGCAGGTGTCGGACGCCGCCGGCCGCCTGTGGCGCCTGGATGCCGCCCTGAAAGGCACCTCCGTGCAGCTGGGTGCTGCCGCCAAGCGCCTGTTCGCCCTGCCGGGCCAATTGCTCGCACTGGCCGACGGCCGCCTGCAACTGATCGACCTGGCCACCCGCCAGCGCATCGCCGACTGGAGCCTGGGCAATGCGCCCGTGGCCGCGGCCCAATGGACCGGCGGCCGCCTCTGGCTGGGCGGCAGCGAAGGCCTGGTGCTGCGTCCGCAGGCCGGTAGCGCCGGCTTCCACCTGCTGCACGACAGCCGCAGCCTGGCCACCCCGACCCGTGGCAGCGTGGAAGACCTGGGCCTGCGTGATGGCCAGGTGCTGGTAGCCGCCGACAACTTCGGTGCTCAGCTGCTGCGTCAGGACGACGCCGGCAGCTGGCAGTCCACCCTCTACCCGAGCCAGGCCTTCACCCAGGCCGCCAGCCAGGTGACCAGCGCCGGTGACCTGTGGTTCCTCGCCCAGGATCAGCAACAGCAAGTGGTGGCGCTGTCGCGCTCCACCCTGGCGGCCCAGACCGTCTTCGCCCAGACCCCGGTGAACGACCTGGCCATCGCCCGTGGCCAACTGCTGGTGGCCAGCGGCGGCAGCCTGCAGATCGCCCCCCTGGACAACCTGACCAACCCGGCCAGCCGCCGCAGCCTGCTGGTCAACGCCCAGGAAAGCCTGCGCCAGCTGTCGGCCCATGGCAGCCGTGTGGTCGCCCTCAGCGAGAGCGGCCGCGTATTCCTGGTGGACCTGCGCAGCGACGCCCGCCAGCCGGTCAGCGAACTGAGCGCCCAGTTGGGTGGCGAAGTCCGTCAACTGGCCTTCACCGGCGACGCGCTGTTCTACATCTCCGCCGAGCGTGCCTGGCGCTACGACCTGCGTAGCGGCCAGCGCAGCGAACTGCTGGCCGGCGCCAGCGCCAGCCAGCTGTACCTGGGTGGCAACCTGCTGTGGATCGAACAACCCCAGGCCCAGGGCGTGCGCCTGCTGGCCCTGGACCCGTCCAGCGGCCAGGCCATGGCCAACGGCGAGTTGCTGCTCGCCCAGCGCATCAGTGCCCTGGCCGTGGAAAACAACCGCCTGGCCGTCGGCCTCGGCAGCCAGGGCGTGCTGGTCTACGAGCTGCCCTATGGCCTCGGCGCCAGCACCACCTCGCTGCTCGAGCCCCTGGCCGGTAGCCACCTGCAGGCGGCCCAGGCATTGGCCCTCGGCCTGGCCGAGGACGGCCTGCGCGGCGTCGAATTCAGCATCAACGGCCAACCGGCCGGCACCCTCGGCCAGGGCCTTGGCGCGACCCAGCTGCGCCTGCCCGCCAGCCTGCCGGGTGGCCAGTCCATGGAGCTGGGCCTGCGCCTGGAAGACGCCTATGGCGTGATCCGCCAGGGCACTGCCCGCGACCTGTTCCTGGAGCCGGGCGACGGCGTGGCCAACCCCTTCAGCATCGCCCTGGTGGCCGACGAACATTCCTGGCTGCCTCTGCCGCTGACCGTCAGCGCCCAGGTCAGTGGTAGCCAGCAGCCCCTGGCCCAGGTGGAATTCCTGGTCGCCGCCGGCAGCAACGGACCCTGGCAGCGCGTCGCCCTGCGCAGCGCCCAGCCGTACCAGGCCAGCCTGGCCCTGGACGCCAGCTTCAGCGGCCAGTACCTCAAGGCCCGCGCGGTGGACGTGTTCGGCAACAGCGCCGAGTCGGCGGCCAAGCGCTTCTACCGCCACCAGGACACCAAGGCCCCCACCGTGAGCCTCGGCTACCAGGGCAGCGCGGTGTTCAAGGACAACAACCGTGCCGTGCGCGGCTATCCCTTCACCGTCACCGCACAGATGGCGGACGAGGAGGGCGCCCTCGACAAGGCCACGCTGATGCGCAACGGCCAGGTGGTGGCGGTGGCCTTCGGCCAGAACCAGCTGAGCTACCAGGACGCCGCCACCAGCCTTGGCGAGCAGGTCTACAACGTCGAGGTGCGTGACCGCGCCGGTAACGTCAGCAGCGCCGATCTGCGCGTCACCGTCATCGACGACGCCTTCCCCGAGGTCACCACCCTGAACCTGCCGGCCGAGGTGATCGAACGCGGTCGCTTCGACGTCCAGCTGGCCGCTCGCGACGATGTCGGCCTGAAGGGCGTCGACCTGCTGTGGAACGGCTTCACCGATCACTACGATGTCAGCGGCACCACCCTGAACCGCAGCTTCAGCGTCCAGGACCGCCGCACCGAGCGCGTCGCCAGCAGCGTCAACCAGCCGTTCAAGATGCGCCTGACCGACAGCCGCGGCCAGGTGAGCGAGTCCCCGACGCAGAACCTGCGCGTGGTCCGCGACCGCGCGCCGGATGCCACCGCCCTGCAGGTAAGCCTGCCGGCCCGTGGCGTCTACGGTGGCCTGGTCACCCTGCAACTGAACAACCTCAACGCCCTGGACGACACCGGCGGCCTGGGCCTGCGCGTGCTGCAACTGGTGGGCAGCGAGCGCAAGGAACTGTTCAGTTGCCTGCGCGAGGACACCGGCAACTTCCGTTGCGGCAACGGCGCCTACTGGAACGGCCACAGCCGCGACCTGCGTATGCCCGAGGCCGCGCTGCCGGGCGACGCCTTCCGCGTGCAGGTGGAACTCACCGACCGCATCGGCCAGCAGACCCTCAGCCGCGAATACGCCGTGGCCCTGACCCAGTCGCCGAACCAGCTGCGCTTCAAGGCCGTGCAGGGCAGCGACAACCCCGACCAGGCGCGGGTGCAGGAACGTCCGATCTACCGCGTGCAGGTGCTCGACGCCGCCGCGCGCCCGGTGCCGGAGCAGCCGGTGCAATGGCGTCTGCGTCGCCTGGCCGACGGCTATGTGGAAAACCTCGGCACCAGCACCAGCGACAGCGGCGGCTACGCCAGCCTGACCTTCAACGCCGACCGCAGCCTGGGCGACTACCAGCTGTGGGCGGACCTGCCACAGTTCGCTCAGGTGGCCCGCGCCGAGAAAGCCCTCGGCCTGCTCGCCGGCCCGACCCGCAACCTGCTGCTCAGCTACCTGCCGCCGGTGGCGGCGGGCGAGACCCTGACCCTGGACATCCAGTCCCAGGACTTGGTGCTCAACCCGGTCACCGACGACCAGAGCAGCCTGCTGGTGGTGACCCTGCCGGCCGCCGACTACCACGCCCAGCCCGGCGCCGGCATCCAGATCGGCAGCACCACCCTCAACGGCCAGACCGTGGAGCGGGTGCAGGTGACCGTGAAGGACGGCCGTGCGCGGCTGAACCTGCAGGTTGGCCAGAAGGCCGGCCAGTTCAGCCTGCCGCTGTCGAGCAATGGCAACAGCATCCGCTACACCTACGACGCCCGCGGCAACGTCAACTGCTGCTACAGCAACCTCGACCTCACTGTGCTGCCGGCCGTGGCCAGCCACCTGCGCCTGCTCAACGACCAGGGCCGGGTGCAGGACGACGGCGCGGTGCTCACCCGTGGCATCAAGCAGGACGTGCGCCTGCAACTGATGCTGCAGGACCGCTTCGGCAACCCCATCACCCAGGTCGACGGCAAGCCCGCCAACCTGGCGGTCAACGTCCAGGCCAGCGGCTCCGCCCTAGTGGACGGCAAGGCCGGTGGCACCACCGTGCAACTGAGCGCAGGCCAGGGCTGGATGGCCATCAGCGACGAGACCTTCGAAGAAGTCACCGTCAGCCTGGCCGGCCCGGTGCAGGCCCTGCCGAACCTGGACCTGACCAGCCGCTTCCGCATCAGCTTCACCGTGCAGCCGCCGGAGGTCATCCGTGGCCTGATCGAGGCCCGCCAGGGCACTGCGCTGCGTGCCTACTTCGACTTCGACGAGCCGGTGCGCCTGGCCAGCGGCGATGCCCTGAAGTTCTTCGAAGGCAACGCGGCCCGTGGCGGCAGCGCCACCCTCAGCAGCGACGGCCGCACCCTGACCTTCGACGCGCAGCCCGCCCTGGCGCTGGGCCGCTGCTACCGCTACGACACCACCGGCTCCGGTCTGCGTGGCGTCGCCCGCGACGACCAGGTCCGCGAGCAGGGCGCCGAGCTGTGCGCGCCCCATGCGCTGTTCAGCGTCGCCGGGCCGCTCAAGGTCCTGGCCGGCCAGAGCATCCAGATCCCGCTGACCCTGGCCGACAACATCAGCTGGTACAACGTCGCCAACGGCCGCGCCGAGCTGGCTGGCACCAGCCAGGGCTTCAATTGGTACTACAGTCCGACCCGCACCCTCACCGTTCCGGCCCTCTTCGGTGCGGCCAATGATCCGATCGCCGACGGCGCCCTGCTGCCCCTGACCCTGAGCGGCACCCTGCCGGGCACGCCGGTCAAGCCGGTGGTGCTGGGCAACGCCCTGAAACTGCAGGTCTTCGACCCGGTCGGCGACTTCGACGGCGACGGCTTGAGCAACAAGCTGGAAATGGAAACCCAGGGCCTCGACCCGGCGCTGCGCGACTCCGACGGCAACGGCATCGACGACGGCGCCGAGGACCTCGACGGCGACGGCCTGACCAACCTGGAAGAAGCCGCCCTGGGCACCAAGCTGCGGGTGGCCGATACCGACGGCGACGGCCTCTCCGACGGCGCCGAAGTGCGCACCCACCACACCGACCCGCTGAAGGTCGACACCGACGAAGACGGCCTGTCCGACGGTGCCGAGGTCAGCAACATCCCGGCGTCCTCGCCGCTGAAGAAAGACACCGACGGCGACGGCATCCCCGACCCGCTCGAACTGCAGATGGGCCTGAACCCCAGCGACCCGGCCGATGGCCAGGCCGACAAGGACAACGACGGCCTGAGCAACGCCCGTGAGGCGCAGCTGGGCACCCTGATCAACAACCCGGACAGCGACGGTGACACCCTGCTGGACGGCGTCGAAGTGGACCAGAAGGGCACCGACCCGCTGAAGGCCGACACCGACGGCGACGGCCTGCGCGACGACGAGGACGCCGAGCCCCTGGTCAAGGACACCCAGGCGCCCCGCGTGGGCCTGGACAATCCGAAGGTCGGCCAGACCCTGATCAAGGGCCTGCGCATGACCCTGGTGCCGACCCTGCAGGACAACGGCCGGGTCACCAAGGTGGCGTTCCGCCTCAACGGTGCCCAGATCGCGCTGGTCAACGCCGCGCCCTTCACCTACAGCCTGAACCTGCCGAGCGACGCCGACAGCCTGCGCCTGGAAATCATCGCCACCGACACCAACAACAACGTCGGCAGCAGTGGCGAACACAGCTTCGCCCTGGTGCAGGACCCGCTGACCACCGTGATCGGCCGCGTGCTCGACAGCAACGGCCAGCCGGTGGTGGGCGCCCAGCTCGACGTCGGCGGCCAGACCGCGGTCAGCGGCGGCGACGGCAGCTTCGTCATCACCCGCGTGCCGGTGGCACCGGGCGTGGTCTCGGTCATCGCCAGCGGCCTGCTGGGCAACCAGGCGGTGACCGCCGTCTCCGCACCCACCGACCCGGTCTGGGGCGGCACCACGGACGTCGGCACCATCACCTTGCAGCAGCCGAAGGTGCGGGTGGGCTACTTCAACGCGCGCTTCAACGCCGGCCAGCCCTCGCAGCGGCTGATCATCGAGCGTGCCGGCTACGAGCCGGTGCAGGTGAGCAACCTGGCCAGCTTCGACCTGTCGCAAGTCGACATGCTGATGGTGGACAGCTCGCGGGACTACTACGGCAACGGCAACTACTCCAGCAACCGCGCCAAGGTCTTCGCCTTCGTCCAGAACGGCGGCACGCTGCTGTTCAGCGAGAACTACAACACCAGCTCCAATGCCGTGCTGGCGGATGTGCCCGGCCAGCCTGCGGAGTCGGTGTGGACGGGCAGCTCGATCCGCCTGACGCCGGTGCTGCGCTGGTCCGATGCCAGTGAAAGCCGCGTCGGTTCCTGGTGGCCCTATCGCAACACCAACTATTCCGGCCACGCCTACATGCCGATGGACAAGCTGGCGCCCGGTACCGCACCGCTGATGTTCACCGGCACCCGTGCGGAAAAACGCGTGGTCGCCATCCGCTATGCCTATGGCGCCGGCCAGGTCTATTTCGGCTTCACCCCGACCGAGTCGGGCCGCCCGGGCGACAACGACCCGCTGTTCACCATCTACCACCCGGGCATCCTGGTGATGATGCACGAGCTGACCCTCAAGGACAGTGACAACGACGGCCTCAAGGACGTCTACGAATACGCCAATGGCACCAGCGCCTTCATCGCCGACCGCGATGGCGACGGCCTGCTGGACGGCTTCGAGGTCAAGTACGGCTTCAACCCGCTGGTGGCGGGCGAGCAGAACCTGGACAGCGACGGCGACGGCCTGAGCAACCTGCGCGAGCAGGAGCTGGGCACCCACCCGCGTCAGGTCGACAGCGACGAGGACGGGCTGACCGATGGCGCCGAGGTCAACCAGCACAACAGCGACCCGCTGAGCGAGGACGGCGACTACGACCGCGTGCTCGACGCCCAGGAAGTCCAGTACAAGGCCAACCCGCGCAAGGCGGACAGCGACGACGACGGCATCCCGGACTACGAAGAGATCAACAATTACGGCACCCGCCCGGACCTGGCGGACACCGATGGCGATGGCCTCTCCGACTTCATCGAGCTGAAGGGCCCCTACGCCGACATCCTCAACCCGCGCAACGCCCAGGACGCCGGCCAGGACTATGACAATGACGGCCTGAGCAACAAGCAGGAGCTGCTGGAGACCCTCACCAATCCGAAGGTGGCGGACACCGACGGCGATGGCCTGTCCGATGGCGTGGAAGTGGCCCGTGGCCTGAACCCGCTGGACGCGGACATGGACAAGGACGGCCTGCTCGACGGCGAAGACAGCGCGCCCACCGAGAAGGACACCCAGGCGCCGACCGTGAGCCTGGTCTCCCCGGCGGCCGGCGCCAGCCTGGCCCACGGCCAGCAACTGCGCCTGCGTGCCGACGCCAGCGACGACGGCCGCGTGGCCAGCGTGACCTTCTATGTCAACGGCGTGGCCGTGGCCACCTATGACCGCGCGCCCTACCAGCATGTGATCCGCGTGCCGGCCGTTGGCGCGCAGCTGGATATCGAAGCCAGCGCCCGCGACACCAACGGCAACGAAAGCCGCAGCGGCGTGCGCCGCCTGAGCCTGGTGGACGACGCCGGCACCCAGGTCACCGGCCGCGTGCTGGATGGCAACGGCCGCGCCGTGGAAGGCGCCCAGGTGACCCTGGTCGACGGCTACGAAGCCGCCCGCATCAAGCCGGTCTCCTACACCCTGGACCAGGGTACGGACTGCTGGCACTACTGCTACGGCGACGACTACGGTCGCCAACTGATCGACGGCCAACTGGGCGTGGCCGGCTATGCCGCTGACCTGGGCGCAGGCGGTGCCTACGAGTGGCTGGGCTGGAGCGACCGCACCCTGAACGTCGACTTCGACTTCGGCCGTGTGGTCAGCCTGACCAGCCTCAAGGTCGGCTCGACCCAGAACACCCTGTCGGACTACGTGCTGCCGTCCTTCGACGTGCTGCAGAAAGTGGGCAACGACTGGGTGCCGGTCGGCACCCTGAACACCGCCCCGAGCAATGCCAACAACCGCGATCGGATGTCCCTCGACGCCCATGCCCAACTGACTCTGTCCGGGCTGAACATCAACAGCCGCTACGTTCGTGTCAGCTTCCGCGCCAATGGTCCCTGGACCCTGGTGGACGAAGTGGCCTTCAGCAATGGCACCGGCCCGATGCCGTCCTCGGCCACCGTCACCAGCGATAGCCAGGGCCGCTTCACCCTGTCTGCCTCCACCCTGGCGCTGGAACCACGGGTCAAGGCCGAGGCACGCTTCGGCAACCAGCTGGTCTCCGCCACCAGCGAGGTGTTCGAGCTGGCCCGTGGCAGCAGTTCCGATATCGGTGACCTGGTGCTGGCCGCTCACGGCCGTACCGCGTTCGAGCCGATCGAAGAGCGCCATGTGGCTGCCGCTGAAGAAAGCACCTATTTCAACCGTGAGGTGAACAACAGCGTCCGTTGGGACTTCAACACCTATGGCGGTATCAACAACGGCACCTACGCCTCCAACTGGACCTTCAGCGGTGCCCAGTACCTCGTCGTCAATGGCAACAACTACAACAGCAACACCTATCGCACCCGCCTGGATGGCCGCGAGCTGATCTATCCGGCCAAGCAGCTCGGCAATGTCATGGTCAGCCGCAAGGTTTATGTGCCGGCGAACCAGAACTACGCCCGCTTCATCAACGTGCTGGAGAACCCCAGCGACCAGCCGGTGACCGTGCCCTTCTATGTGTACGGCAACTTCTACGCGACCCGCCCCGTGGTACAGACCTCGTCCGGTGACGCCGGCTTCGACCCGGAAGACAGCTACCTGCTGACCGACGACGTGGCCCCAGACAGTGGCCTGTACGCTGCCGGCGTGGTCATCGGAGGCACGGATGCGCCCCTGCGCCCGGTTTCCACCTGGCTCAGCGGCAACCAGTACCGTGCCAACTACCAGGTCACCCTGGCGCCGCGCAGCCGTCAGGTGCTGGTGCAGTACCTGGTGCAGGATGCCAGCCGCGAACGTGCGCGCAGCACCCTGGAGCAACTGGCCAATAGCGATGTCCAGGAACCGAACCTGACCCTTGAAGAGCAGCGCGGCATCGTCAACTGGACCACCCAGGCGGACAGCGATGGCGACGGCCTGGCCGATGCCCTCGAATACCTGCTGGGCCTCGACCCGCTCAAGGCCGACAGCGACGGTGACGGCCTGCGTGACGGCTTCGAGCAGCGCTATGGTTTCGCGGCCAAGCTCGCCAACGGCGAAGCGGTCGAAGACACCGACGGCGACGGCCTGAACAACCTGCAGGAGCAGGATGCCGGCAGCCACCCGCGCGTGGCCGATACCGATGGCGACGGGCTCACCGACGGTGCCGAGGTGCTGGTGCATCATTCCAGCCCGCTGACCCGCGACACCGACCTGGATCGCGTCCTCGATGCCGATGAAGTCGCGCGTGGCACCCGTCCGGACCTGGCCGACACCGATGGCGATGGCCTCAGCGACTACGCCGAGCTCTTCAACCACGGTACCGATCCGCTCAAGGCGGACAGCGACGACGACGGCCTGCCCGACAAGTACGAGGTGGACAACAACCTGCTCAACGTCGGCGCCCAGGACGACACCGACGGCGACGGCCTGAGCAACCTGGCCGAATTCCAGGCCGGCACCTCGCCGCGCAACGTCGACACCGATGGCGACGAGCTGCTGGACGGCTGGGAAGTGCTGGGCACGCCGCCGAGCGACCCGCTCAAGGCCGACGGCGACAACGGTGGCCGCCGCGACATCAACGAACGCTTCGTCGATGGCACCGATCCCAAGGTGGCCGCCGACGACCGCGCGAACATCAATGGCTATCGCACCGCCAAGGACGAGAACAACCGCGACTGGAACTTCTATTACAGTGGCGATCTGCGCTCCACCACCGGCGGCGCGGTGGACCCGAACTACTGGGCCAACCAGCTGTTCGTCAACGGCAACCAGTACGGCTACTCCTACAACCATGCCACCAGCAGCGCCAACGGCCGCGAGTACCACTACGAAGGGCGCCGCCTGGGCAACCTAGTGGTCAGCCGCCGCGTGCTGGTGCCCAGCGTAGGTGGTGCCTATGCCCGCTACCTGGAGATCCTCGACAACCCGAGCGGTACCGAGCAGGTGGTCACCCTGCGCCTGCAGTCCTACTACGGTGCCAACGACGCCCAGACCGCCATCGTCACCAGCAGTGGCGACGACCAGCTGACCATCGCCGACGACTACCTGGCGCTGCGCGACTCCGCCACGCCGACCCGTCCGGTGCTGCTGCAGGTGCTGGGCGGCAACGCCAACCGTCGCCAGGGCACCAGCCTGGTCAGCCGCAACGGCCGTCAATGGCTGGCGGAGTACCAGGTGCGCATCCCGGCGGGCGAACGCCGCGTGGTCATGCACTTCTCCACCCTGGAAGGCTCGGCCGATGCCGCCATGCAGACCGGCGCTCGCCTGCGCAGCCTCAAGGGCCTGGGCCTGGACAACCTCGACCCGACCCTGGCCGGCAAGGTGGTGAACTTCTTCGCCTTCTACGACCAGGACGAAGACGGTCTGAGCGACGCCGACGAAGCGCGCCTGGGCACCGACCCGGCCAACCCGGACAGCGACCACGACGGCATCCCGGACGGCAAGGACAGCGAGCCGCTGGTGCCTGACGCCACCGCGCCCAACGTCACCTTCCAGCCCCTGGAGCCGGCCCGTCGCTACGGCGGCCAGCCGCTGGACGTGACCGCGCTGATCAGCGACAACGGCCTGGTGGCCAAGGTCGAGCTGCTGCAGGACGGCCTGCTGCGCGAAACCCGCACCAGCGGCGGCACCCAGACCTTCACCGTGATCCTGCCGAACCAGGACAGCACCCTGCTGCAGGTCCGTGCCACCGACAGCAACGGCAACGTGCGCACTGCGGACCTGACCGTGGCCGTCGCCACCGTGCCCGAGCTGCAGGTTTCCGGTCGCGTGCAGGACGTGCTGGGCAAAGGCATCGCCGGCGCCCTGGTACGGGTGAAAGGCATCGAGACCACCACCGACGCCCAGGGCCATTACCAGCTCCAGGTGCTGACCACCGACACGGCGCTGAAGGTCCAGGCCACCGCGCTGTTCGGCAAGCAACCCATGTTTGCCCAGGTGCTGGCACAGGTGCCGGTGGACTCGGAAGACGTTCGCGTCGAACCGCTGGTGCTCAAGGCCCTGCCTCGCCAGGTCCGTGACCCCATCACCGACGCGGAGCTGAGCTACGAGGGCAACGTCGGGTTCGCCTACAACCTCAACAACGGCTACCGCTGGGATATCCAGGGCAACGGGACGATCAACGACGGCACCAGCGACGCCTATGACGGCGGCCAGTACCTGACGGTGAACGAGCAGGGCTTCCCCTCCATCAGCACGGGCCTGCTGCGCCTGGCCGGCCGCGAAGTGACGCTGCCTGCGCAGGCCATGGGCAACGGCGTACTCAAGGTCAGCCGCAGCATCTACGTACCGGAGAGCGGCAGCTACGCGCGCTTCATCGAGCGCATCGAGAACACCGGCGACCAGGAACTGACCATCCCGGTGCGGATCAACGGCAACCTCGGCTCCGATGGCTCCACCTACACCATCGCTACGTCCAGCGGCGACCAGGCCTTCACCACGGCCGACAACTGGCTGCTGACCGACGACGGCAGCAATGGCGGTGGCGACCCGGCCGTGGGCCTGCTGTTCAGCAGCGCCAGTGCCAAGGTGCGCCCGACCTTCGTGATGCGCAGTGGCGACGATTACGCGGTGACGTACAACCTGACGCTCAAGCCCCATAGCCGCCAGGTGCTGATGCACTACGCCGTGCAGAACTACAGCCGTACCGAAGCCGAGCGTGTGCTGCGTGAACTGGCGTCGGCCACCTTCGAAGACGTCGGCGTGACCCAGGAAGAGGTCCAGGACCTGGTCAACCTCAGCGACCTGGTGGACTCCGACAACGACGGCCTGCCGGACGCCGACGAGATTCCGCTGGGCCTCGACCCGGAAAACCCGGACGTCGATGGCGACGGCATCCCCGATGGCCGCGACCCCGAGCCGAGCGTGCCCGACACCCAGGCGCCCAGCGTGAGCATCGCCCACAGCGAAGGCCCGTTCTACCCGGGCGACCCGATCACCCTGACCTTCGACGTGCAGGACGCCGGCATCGTCGGCGAGGTCGAACTGCTCATGGACGGCGAGCAGCAGGCCGTGTTCAACGGCGTCGGCCAGCACCAGCAGCAGCTGACCCTGCCGGGCGAGGGCACCGTGCGCTTCGAGGTCCGCGCCACCGACAGCAACCACAACGTTGGTCGCCAGACCCTGGAGCTTGACGTGGTGGCAGTGCCGCCGAGCAGCATCGCCGGTCGCGTGGTCAACGAACTGGGCGTGCCCCTGGCGGATGTCCAGGTCAGCCTCAGTCGCAACCAGGATCAGGGCGGCGAAGTCCCGGCGTTCATGGCGCGCCTGCTGGGCGACTCCAGCACCGTGACCACGGGTGCCGATGGTCGCTTCCTCTTCGAGGACCTGAACCGCCGCGAGAATGCGCAGTGGCTGATCAAGCTCGACAAGGACGTGCTGGGTTACCCGGTGCACGCCGAACAGGCCGTGCAGCTGAACATCGACGGGTCCTACGACGCCGGTGATGTGATGCTGGGTGGCGAGGACAACTATGTCGAGCCCCTGAGCGGCGACCTCGGCCAGCGTTACGACGACCCCAACACCCAGCTCGACCTGCAGTTGCCCGCTGACTTCGCCTTCGCCGACAAGGCGCTGACGATCCGTGTGCATGACCAGCAGGTGGAGATCGGCGGCAGCAACGGCATCCAGGACATTCCGCTGCAGCGCCTGGTGGAGAACGACCAGGGCAGCCAGGCCTTCCACCTGGCCACGCTGCCGGACCGCCTGGTCCTCACCTGGACCGACTGGGGTCGCGAGGGCGTGAGCAGCGACGAACTGGTAGACGTGCAGACCGTGATCCACCGTGACGGCCGCATCGAAAACCGTTACTACAAGCTGCCGCTCAATGGCTGGCATTGCGGCCTGCAGACCCGTACCCGCTTCGCCCATGGCGAGTGGTACGGCGCCGTGGATTCGCAGAACCTGCCGAGTGTGAATGGCCGTCTGGTCTACCCGGACTACGCCATCCAGCAGAGCGGCTACTGCAACTTCGACCTGCATGGCTACACCGTCACCTACGTGCCCACGGCCGAAGGCAACTACCGGATGGACGTCGACCGCCTGCCGGGCCACGCGGACACCGACGGCGATGGCCTCTCGGACATCCGCGAGACCCTGCTCGGCACTCGCCTGGACGTGATCGACAGCGACAGCGACGGCTTGGACGATTACTTCGAGCTGAACTACGGCCCGGCGCCGCTGGAAGCCAACCCGGAAGCGGCCGGCGAAGACTGGGACGATGATGGCCTGAGCAACCTGGAAGAGCAGGAGCACGGTACCAACCCCTACAGCTCCGACACCGACGGTGAGGGCCTGTCGGATGCCGACGAGGTGCGCCTGCACCACACCGACCCGACCCGCCAGGATACCGACGGTGACTGGCTGAACGACCGCGAAGAAGTGGAGAACAACGCCGACCCGCTGAAGGCGGACACCGACGGCGATGGACTCAACGACTACCAGGAAGTGCGCCAGTACGGCACCCGCCCGGACAAGCGCGACAGCGACGATGACGGCATGGAGGACCCCTTCGAGGTCGAGTACGGCATGGACGGCACCAGCCCGGATGGCGACGAGGACGGCGACGGCCTGAGCAATATCGAGGAATTCCGCCAGGGCACTCACCCGCGCCTGCTGGACGGCGACGGTGACGGCCTGCCCGACAAGCTGGAGCTGGAGCTGGGCCTGTCGCCGAACAAATTCGACAGCGATGGCGGCGGCCGTGGCGACGGTGACGAGCTGTTCGCGGACGGCACCGACCCCGAGAACCGTGCCGACGACCGCCTCCCGCTGGGCCAAGGCGATTCCCCCTCCATGCAGATGGAGGCCGGCCTGAGCCTGTTCGTCGAGCAGAATGGCCGCGTGCGCATCCAGCGTACTGATGGGTCCGGCAACCTCGGCGTGGAATATGCCCTGGAGCTCGAAGGCCTCGGCAACTCGCAGGCAGGGGTGGCGGCGCGTGTGCAGGCCGCACCGCTGCAGCCCCAGCTCTATAGCCGCATGGGCGACGAGCCGATCTGGCGCTCGCCGCTGAAGGCGGTGGACGCAGGCCTGCTGGTCAGCCGCGAGTACTACGCGCCGGCTACCGGCCGCAGCTTCCTGCGGGTGCTGGACCGCTACTACAACGTCAGCGGCCAGGCCCGGACCATCGCTCCGATCCTCAGTTCTCGCCCGCACTACTGGGGGCCGGGCAACCTGCAGCAGACTTCCAGCGGCGACGACCAGCTCACCGCCGATGACAGCTGGCTGAGCCTGCGCAAGCTGACTTATGGAGAGCAGGGCAACATGCCGGGCCCGATTTCCACCGTGCATGTCTTCGCGGACCCGGCAGGGCGCGCCTCGCTCAACAGCGACGAGCTGTACAGCGATGCCTACTACAGCTGGCGCATCGGTTATCGCTTCGAGATACCTGCCAACGAGCACCGCGTGGTGATGTCGTTCCTGGCCGTTGAAAACGCCGAAGCCGGCGCCCAGGACATGGCCAGTGTGCTTCAGGGATTGAGCGAGAACGCGCTCAAGGGCATCTCTGCCGCCGATCGTGAGCGTCTCGTCAACTTCACACCGTGCCGCGACGACGACCTGGACCTGCTGTGCAACGCCGCCGAAGCCCAGCACGGCTCCAGCGACAGCAACCCGGACAGCGATGGCGACGGTTTCAACGATGCCCTGGAAGTGCAGGTGGGCAGCGACCCGAGCGACCCCGCGTCCCTGCCGGAATTCGAGGTGTTCGGGCTGGAAGATGCCGACGGCATGGAAACCAGCCGCGTGCTGAAACAGTCCGGCTTCACCGGGCCGATGACGACGGCCGGTGATCTCAATGGCTGGTATGTCAGCCTGGACGTGGATAACAACGGCGACCTCTGGACGGCGACCTCAGGCTCTTCGGAAGGCTTCGGCTACGAGGCGTATGAGCTGCCTTCCCTGGGGCGGCTCGACGACAGCGCCTGGGCCAGTCCCAGCGGGCAGCTGCTGGACGATGCCCGGGGCAACCTGGCCTATATGCTCATGTCCGAGAACATCGATGACCAGGATTTCCTCACGCTGAGCCAGCTCCGTCGCACCTCCTGGGGCCAGAACGAGGTGCAGGTCCTCTCCCAGCACGAGGCGGACCTCCGTTGCGGCGCCGGCCTAGCTCAATGGCAGGGCGAGCCCCTGTTGCTGAACGGCTGCTCACTGAGCCGCCTGAGTGCGAACAATGGTTGGGTGACCCTGGCCGAGCTTACCTTCGGCGATGGCTTCGGCAGCGCCCCGAAAGTGCTCTCCATGGACGACATGCCCCAGGCCGGTGGCGCCATGCTGCTGGTGGAGGATGAAGTGGACGGTAATGTGCGTCGCAGCCTCGGCTTCGTCGACCTGAAGACCGGGCAGGTGAAACGCCTGGGCGAGGTACCGATCGGCGTGAAGGCGATCTCGGTGAAGTTCCGAGGCTTCCAGAACCAGCCGAAATGGCCAATTGATATCGTTCCTAGCTGATTTGTGAGTCGAGTCACACCCCTGTTTGTGGCCGACCTGTATATCGCACCCGCGATAAAAGGAATTTGACCTTATTAAGGTGGTGATCCATGAAGCAGTTCCCACGCCTCGCCTTGGCGTCCTCGATCCTGGCCCTGCTCCTGGCGGGCTGTGATTCCTCCAGCGATTCCATCGCCGAGGTGAACGGCAAGCCGGTCACCCAGGCGCAGTTCGACGCCTTCCTCAAGTTCAAGCGGGTTCCGGCGCAGAACGCCGAATGGGTCAGCCGCGAGCTGGACGAGTACCTGGAGCGCGAAGGCCTGGCCGGCCAGATCGAAGCCCAGGGCCTGCTCCCCGCCGAGCAGGTGGAGACCGAGGTGGCCGAGTTCCGCAAGCAGATGCTGATCAGCCGCTACTTCGAGGAGTTCCTCCGCGAGCGGGTGACCGACGAAGCGGTGCGCAACTTCTACGCCACCAACCCCGACCAGTTCCAGGCGCGCAAGGTGCACGTCGCCCATATCCTCCTGCGCACCAACCCCGGCATGAGCGAGAACGAGCGCCAGGCCCTGCTGAGCAAGGCCCAGGAAGTGCAGTCGCGGATCAACGCCGGCGAGGACTTCACCGCGCTGGCCGCCACCTTCTCCGAGGACCAGCTGTCCGCCAAGCAGGGCGGTGACCTTGGCTGGCTGCAGGAAGGCGCCATCGACCCGGCGTTCAGCGGCAAGGTATTCGCCATGAAGCCGGGCGAGCTGTCCGAGCCCGTGGTCACTCCCTTCGGCTTCCACGTGATCAAGGTGATCGAAGGGCCGCAGGTGGTGAAGCAGCCGTTCGAAGCGGTCAGTGGCGACATCCGCTATCGACTGCGCCAGGAGGCCAAGCAGGCCGAACTGGAGCGCCTGGCCAAGGCGGCGAAGATCGACCGCAAGACGCCCCCGGCCCCTGCCGAGGGCACTGCCGCCAAGGAAGGCGAAGACCGTGCCGCGGGTTGAGTGGACGCTGGGTTGCCTGCTGGCGGCGCTGCTGCTGGCCGGCTGCCGTGACGACGACGGTGCCGAGGCCCTGGCGCAGGTACCGATCGAGCCGTCGGCGACCCTGGTCACGGTGGACGAAAGCCCCATCACCCGGGCCCAGCTGGAGCTGACCGTCGAGCGCACCCTGGGCGAGTCGGCACCGCTGTTCGCCAACGACGAAGTGGAACGCAAGATCCTCGACAGCCTGGTGGCCAGCCGCGCCATGGCCCTGCTCGCCGAGCGCGAACTGGATGCCGGCGAGCGCGCCCAGCTGGACCTCAAGGCCCAGGCCTACCGCGAAGAACTGCTGGTGCGCCACTACCTGGAGCAGCACGCCACGCCGGAGCCGGTGACCAGCGAGCAGGTGGCCGACTACTACCAGCGCCACCCCGAGGAATTCGGCGGCGGCGTGGAAAAGAGCTTCGAAATCATCACCAGCGACCAGGAGCTGGATGAAACCCAGCGCGCCGAACTCATCGCACTGCTCAGCGGTGCCGAGGTGCAGGGCAACGACTGGCAGAAGCGGGTGGCCGCCTGGCGCGCCGCCGGCAAGCCGCTGGAATACCGCAGCAACCGCATCAAGCCCGAACTGCTGGAGCAGCCCCTGCGCAGCCTGGTGGAACCCACCCAGGCGGGCAGCATCGCGCCGCTCTACGTGGACGGCCAGATGCTGCTGGTGCGGGTGACCGCCGAGGAGCGCCTGCCGGCCAGGCCGCTGTCGGAAGTGAGTGGCGAGATACGCGAGAAACTGGCGCCGCAGGCCCTCAAACAGGCGGTGAAAAGCCTGAGTGAAGAGGCGACGCGCCAGGTGAAGGTGCAATACAGCTCGCGCTAGATGAGCCGATTGCGAAGAGCCGGCCGATAGGTGCCGGCATAGGGAAACGGCAGGGCAGCCTGTACAACAGTGGACGGACGAACTATGGGGATGCTGGGGGGGCAGGGCAAGCGGTGCCAGCTGCTGGCGGGGCTGGCATGGCTCCTTTTGACCAGTGGCGGCCTGGCGCAGGCGGCCGAGTCCTGTCGCGCCCTGTTCACCGGTGGCCTGCAGACCCATGGCGCCGGCGGCGTCGTCTTCCAGTGGGGCGGCACGCTGCAAGGCAACCCTAGCCAACTGATCGACACCCCCCGCGTACAGAACCCCTGGGGCGCCCCCAGCTGCGGCAGCCGCGACTGCCAGGCCAGCGGCCTGGAGGCCGCCGGCTTCGCCGGCCTGACCCTGCCCGCCATCAAGGGCGAGCATGACCTCAACCTGGGCTATCTCGGCGTGGGCGAAGCGGGCGGCGGCGAACTCAACCGCTACCGCACCGTCAACGTCGACGCCGGCGGCACCCTGACCTTCAACGCCCGCCACCAGGCCTACTACATCCAGCGCCTTAGCATCGGCTATGGCGCCAAGGTCACCCTGGCCCCCGGGCGCTACTGGATCGGCCAGCTGGACATGGCCTCCAACAGCCAGCTGCTGGTCACCGGCGGCAACGCCCGGGTCATGCTCGGCTCATCGCTGAACCTGCCCTACCAGGCCAGCGTCAACGGCGAGGGCAGCGCCGAAGCGTTGCAGCTCTTCGTTCGCGGCAACCTGAGCCTGGAGTCGTCCGCCACCGTCGGCGCCCTGGCCTATGTGGAAGGGGATTACCGCGGGGCCTTCGCCTCGCGCCTGCGCGGCGGACTCAACGCCCGCAACGCCGTGGTGGACACCGCCGCGCGCATCGAAACGCGCATGGACGCCATCGCCACCCTGGGCTGGAACACCCAATGCAGCGAGCGCCGCGACCTGGATGGCGACGGTGTGCTCGACCTGTTCGATGAGGATACCGACGGCGACGGCTACGACGACGAAGCCGAGCGCCTGGCGGGCAGCGACCCGCGCAATGGCCAGAGCGTGCCCCAGGTGACGCCGCCCACCACGCAGCCGAGCCAGTGCACCGCGGCCTTCGCCAAGGGCCTGCAAAGCCATACCGCTGGCGGCCGCATCAGCTTCGGGCTCAACGCCCAGCTGCGTGATGGCGTTTCCGCCTACCTGCCGGCGAGCCGGGTCGACAGCAGCTTCGCCTCCCTGGCCCGCAGCTGCGGCACCCAGGATTGCCAGCCCAGCTACACGCCTGCCCCCGTGCCGCAACTGCCGGCCTTCCTCAAGACCGGCTCCAGCTTCAACCAGGACCTGGGCTACGGCGCCACGCAGGTGATGGACGGCAGCCGCACCGAGTGGCGCCGGCTGAATGTCGCCGGCATGGCCACGGCACGCTTCACCAAGCCGGGCGCGTATCGCCTGCGGGAGCTGGAAGTGGGCTACCGCGGCACCCTGGAACTGTCCGCCGGTGACTACTGGATCGAGAAACTCACCCTGGCCAGCGAGGCACGCATCGTTCCGCGCGGTGCCGGCACGGTGCGGCTGCACGTGGCACAGAACCTCGAACTGCCCTGGCAGGCCCGTCTCAACGCCGAGGCCTCCGGCCAGGCCCGTGACCCCTCGCAACTGGTGGTGCTGGCCGAAGGCAACGTCGCGCTGGGCTCCAATACCACGGTGGCCGGCTTCGTCTACGCCCGTGGCAACCTGACCCAGCAGTACGCCTCCCAGCTCACCGGTGGCGCCGTGGCAGCGAACCTGAGTCTGGAAACCCAGGCCCAGGCGCGCCAGGACCTGGCCGCGCTGGGCAAGGTCGACTTCGGCCTGCTCTGCGACCTGGATGGCGACGGCATTGGTGACAACCTCGACCCGGACCGCGACGGCGACGGCATCTCCAACGATTACGAGATCCAGCTCGGCTACAACCCGGACGACAAGAACAGCACCCCGCCGGACATGGACAAGGACGGCATCCCGGACGCCCTGGACGACGACCGCGATGGCGACGGCGTGCCCAATGCCCAGGACGCCTTCCCGGACGATCCCAAGGAAAGCAGCGACCTCGACGGCGACAAGATCGGCGACAACGCCGACACCGACCGCGATGGCGATGGTGTGTCCAACGACATCGAAATCCAGCTGGGCTTCGACCCCAACGACAAGAACAGCACGCCGCCGGACCTGGACAAGGACGGCATCCCGGATGCGCTGGACGACGACCG
>BATO01000045.1 GCA_000474255.1 Aquipseudomonas alcaligenes MRY13-0052 | reverse complement strand
GAACAGCGCCGCCAGGTCCAGTTCCAGGGGCGGCACCGCCTCCAGCGCCTGGGCGCAATCGCCCAGCGGGTGCTGCGCATCGGCCCCCGGCACCGGCAGCCGCCCATCCGCCGGCAAGCGACCCAGGGCGCGGGCGGAACGGGTCTCCAGCACCCAGGCGTTGCAGCGCCCGGCCGCGCTCGCGCCCGGCTCCTGGCGGTTTCCGCTGCCGTCCATATAGAAGTTGCCCCGACCGCCATCGGGGGCCGCCAGGGTCTGGCCGCCCCGGTAGTCACGGAGGAAATACAGGCCCTCGACCAGCGGGAAGGCCGGCTCGCCGTCCAGGCCCAGGTAGCCGCAGAAGCGTCGGTCGGCTTCCTCGCGGCAGACCATCGCCCGCCCCTCGACGAAGGGCCGGGCGATGCTCAGGCCGGGCGCCACCAGCACCCGCCCCGCGTCATCGGCATAGCCCCAGAGCTCATCGCGCTTGAAGGCGAAGCGGCCGGCCTGCAGCCCCCCGCCACCTGCTGGAACAGTTGCGGCACCTGCAGCGCCCCCTCCGCCGTCACCAGCATGCAGTCGCCACCCAGACGCTGGTCGACCGCCTCGTTGGCGCTCGACCAACGCATGCCGCAGAGCAGCTGCGACGCCGCCTCGGCAGCGCCCGTGCCGCCCATCATCAGCGCCAGGCCCCACAGCAGCGCCTTGCTTCCCTTCACCATGCAACCACTCCCTGCACCCCGTATCGATCGACCACCCGCCGCGCGCTCAATGACGAGCGGCAGCGAATACTGCGGCGCGACTGTACAGGGCTTGCCGGGGTTTTTCCTCGCTTTGCTGAAGGGGCAGGCAGGTCAGCTCAGACGATGCCGCCGTTGACCCGCAGCGTCTGGCCGTTGATCCAGCCGCCCTCCTCGCTGGCGAGGAAGGCCACCACCCCGGCGATGTCTTCCGGCTGGCCGAGGCGCTGCAAGGGCGCCAGGTTGGCCAGGCGCGCCACGGTTTCCGCGTCCTTGCCGTCGAGGAACAGCTCGGTGGCGGTCGGCCCCGGCGCTACGCAGTTGACGGTGATGCCGCGGCCGCGCAGCTCCTTGGCGAACACCCGGCCCATGGCCTCCACCGCCGCCTTGGAGCCGGCATAGGCGGCGTAGCCCGGCAGCGCCAGGCCCACCACGCTGGTGGAGAAGTTGACGATCCGCCCGCCATCGCGCAGGCGCTGCGCGGCCAGCTTCATGGTGTTGAAGGTGCCGCGGGTGTTGACCGCGAAGATCCGGTCGTACAGCGCCTCGCTGGTATCGGCCAGGTCCACCAGGCCAGGCTGGATGATCCCGGCGTTGTTCACCAGCACATCGACCCCGCCGTACTCCAGCTCGGTCTGGTCGAAGAGCACGGCCACCGCCGCCGGGTCGCTGACGTCCGCGAGGATGGCGTACGCCCGGCCTCCGGCCTGGATGATCGAGCGCACCACCTGTTCGGCGGCCTCGGGACGGGCGGCATAGTTGACGACGATCTGGAAGCCGTCGGCGGCGAGGCGTCGGGCGATGGCGGCCCCTATCCCTCGGGAGGCGCCCGTGACGATCGCGGTTCTGGCAGGGTGCGGCATGGATTCCCTCCGGGAGGCCACGGCGACTTCAGGCAGGCCGGGCCTCCACTGGGTATAGCTGGCGGGGTCGCGGCCGTGATGCCGGTCATCCGCCAGGGGCGCCGTCGACGCAGCCAGCCGACGACACGTCACCCGCGCCACCGGCTATTTGCCAGAACTGAGCAGTGCTCCGCTCATTGGAGCGGCCGCTCTGGGAGATAATCGGCGGTCCGTCGCAGTCGATGGCCACCCGCCAGCCCCCTGCCCGAAACCGCCCCGGCAAACTGCCGAAGCGGGAACTACCATAACGACAAGGCCGTAGCCGGACGCCCCCGATGGGCGCCACTGCGCCTGCCGCCCTCGCTAACCCGCGAAGGTGCACTTATCTGCCCGATAACAAGAAAGGGACATCAATGATCAAGAAGTACATCGCCGTCCTGGCCTGCGCACTGACTCTACCCACCGGTTTCGCCGCCGCTGCGGAGGAAGCGCCCATTACCCTGCGCTTCTCCCACGTGGTGGCCGACGACACGCCCAAGGGCCAGGGCGCGCTCCTGTTCAAGAAGCTGGTGGAAGAACGCCTCGGCAACCAGGTGAAGGTGGAGGTCTACCCCAACTCCACGCTGTTCGGCGACGCCGACGAGCTGCAAGCCCTGGCGGACGGCAAGGTGGACCTGCTGGCCCCGTCGCTGGCCAAGTTCGACCAGTACACCAAGCAGCTGCAGATCTTCGACCTGCCCTTCCTGTTCGACGACCTCGAAGCCGTCAACCGCTTCCAGAAGCGCGCCAAGGGCCGCCAACTGCTGCGCTCCATGGAAGACAAGGGCATCATCGGCCTCGCCTACTGGCACAACGGCATGAAACAGATGTCGGCCAACCGCGCCCTGCACACACCGGCCGACGCCCGCGGCCTGGCCTTCCGTATCCAGGCCTCCGGCGTACTCGAGGCGCAGTTCGCCCAGCTCGGCGCCAAGGCCGTGCCGATGCCCTTTGCCGAAGCCTTCGCGGCGCTGCAAAGCGGCAAGGTGCAGGGCACCGAGAACACCTGGTCCAACCTCTACAGCCAGAAGATCAACACCGTCCAGCCCTTCATCATGGAAACCAACCACGGTGTGCTGGACTACATGCTGGTGAGCAACGCGCGCACCTGGTACGCCATCCCACACAAGACCCGCACCGAGCTGGAAGCCATCATCGATGAGGTCACCTTTGCGGTGAACCACGCCGCCGAGCAGCAGAACCAGGCCGACCGCCAGCGCATCCAGAGCAGCGGCAAGACCCAGCTGGTCACCCTCAGCCCCGAGGAACGCCAGGCCTGGCGCACCGCCATGCAGCCGGTGTGGGAGCAGTTCACCCCCGAGATCGGCGCCGACATCGTCAAGGCCGCGCAGGTCGTCAACCGCAAGCAGTCGCAGTAACCCGCCTCAGGCCCGGGCCGGCACTTCGCCGCCCGGCGCCATCCCATAGCTGGCCGGGCTGAACACCCGGGTCAGCGCCAGCATCGCCAGCACCATCACCACCAGCACCACCCAGGCGCTGGTGAAGCTGCCCGTCACTTCCCGCAGCCAGCCCGTCAGCCAGGGCGACACCGCATTGATCAGGAAGCCGATGCCCTGCACGAAGGCTGCCAGTTGCCCCGCTTCGCGCGGGTCACGGCGATGGTCGAGGGTGAGGATCAGGCTCAGCGCAAAGCACGCGCCCAGGCCGAAGCCGATCAGCGCCACCCACAGCAGGGTCAGCTGCTGCGGCATCCACACCAACCCGGCGAAGCCCACCGCCTGGGCCGCCAGGCACAGCGTCAGCAGCGGGCGGCGGTCCACGCTGCGTTGGGCCAGGGCCGGCATCACCAACGCGGCCAGCACCTGGAACACCGTCATGAAGGCCAGCAGGGAGCCGCTGCGGGTCGGGCTCCATCGCAGCTGCTGATAGAAGGCCGGCAGCCAGGCCACCATGCTCATGTAGCCGCAGTTGATCAGCCCGAAGTACAGCGCCAGCGTCCAGGCGCGGCGGTCTCCCAGCAACCTCGGCCCGCCGCCCGCCACGCGCGGTGCCGCGCTGCCCGCCATGGGCAGCCACAACCACAGCACCCAGGCCAGGGCCGCCGGCACCAGCCAGAAGCCCAGCCCCGCCTGCCAGTGGCCGAAATGCCCGGCCAGTACCGGGCTGAGCAAGGCCGACAGCCCGCCACCGCTCATCAGCGACGCCGAATACAGCCCCATGGCCAAGGCCACGCGGCCGGCGAACTGGCGCTTGATCACCGCGGGCACCAGTGCCTGGATCAGCGCCACGCCGATGCCACCCAGCAGCGCCGTGCCCAGCAGCGCACCGCCCTGGTCGCAGAGCCAGCGGGCCAGGCAGGCACCGAAGATCAACGCCAGCCCGATGGCCACGCCACGTCGCTCACCCAGGCGCGCTTCCAGGCGCACCGCCGCCAGGGCCACCAGGCCCATGCAGATCACCGGCAGCGTGGTCAGCAGCGCCGTGCCCTGGAAGCTCAAGCCGGTGGCCGCGCGGATCTCGCCCAGCAGCGGGCTCACCGAGCCAAGAATCGGCCGCAGGTTCAGGCCCAGGGCCACCAGCAGCAGCCAGGCGACCAGCGGGGTGCGGGTTTCAGCCTTGCGCATGCAGGTCCTTCCAGCGCTGGTAGAGCGCGATGACGCCCGCCTGGGGCAGGTGCCGCACCGGCAGGCGCTGCTGCGCCAGGGGCAGCGCCATCTGTTGGTAGATGGCGGCGGTGGAGAGGCCGAAGGGCTCGCCTTCTTCGTTGGCGATGGCGAACACCGCGCGGCTCACCCCGCTCAGGTGCATGGCGGCCAGGCACATCGGGCAGGGCTGGCCGCTGGCGTAGATCACGCAGCCCTCCAGGCGCGGGCCCAGGCTCTGGCTGGCGGCACGCAGGGCCAGCAGCTCGGCGTGGGCGGTGGGGTCGCCGCTGAGGTGGATCTCGTTCACCGCCTCGGCCAGTACGTCACCGTCCTTCACCAGCAGCGCGCCGAAAGGCCGGCCGCCGCGCTCGACGTTGGCGCGGGCCAGCTCCACCGCCCGCTGCAGGAATGCCTGGTCATCCGTCATGGAAATCGCTCCGAAGGTGAGGAAAACCTGCGGATTATGTCCAGCCGTCCAGGTATTCTGAAATTAAATATGACCATGCAAACCAGTGACAGAGGGCATGATTCCATGTTCGACCCGCAACTCCTGCGCAGCTTCGTGGCGGTGGCCGACTGCGGCAACTTCACCCGCGCCGCCGAGCGCCTGCACCTCACCCAATCCACCGTCAGCCAGCAATTGCGCCGCCTGGAAGACGACGCCGGCTGCCGCCTGCTCGACCGCAGCCAGCGCCGCGTGGTGGCCACGGTCGAAGGCGAGCGCCTGCTGGGCTATGCGCGGCGCCTGCTCGCCCTGCAGGAAGAGGCTCGCGACGCCATGGGCGACCTGGAAAGCGCCGGTGTGCTGCGCCTGGGGGTGCCTGAGGACTTCGCCGCCGAACGCTTGATGCCGCTGCTGGCCGCCTTCGCCGCCAACCACCCCGGCACGCGCCTGGAGGTCACCAGCGGCCTCGGCCCGGACCTGCGCCGTGCCTGGCAGGGCGGCGAATTCGACTTGCTGCTGGTCAAGCAGATGGGCGACAGCGACGACTGCCTCGCCTCCTGGCCGGAACCCATGGGCTGGTTCGACAGCCGCGACAACCCGGTGCTGGGCCGCGAGCCCCTGCCCCTGGTGGCCTTCCCCGCCGGCGGCCTGTACCGCAACGAGATGCTCCACGGCCTCGACGTGCAGGGCCGCCGCTGGCGCATCGCCTACTCCAGCGCCAGCCTCGCCAGCGTCTGCTCCGCCGTCGCCGCCGGCCTCGGCATCAGCCTGCTGCCCCTGCGCATCGCCACCACCCAGCACCGCGTGCTCGCCGCCAGCAGCGGCCTGCCCGACATCCAGGGCGTACGCCTCGCCCTCTACAGCCGCCCTGGCCAAGGCAGCGCCGGCCGTGAACTGGAAGAGCGCCTGGTCAGGCTCCTCAGCCCAGATGGCGCAGACCTGTAGGGGCATCCGCGACAAACCCACTTTCCCGTGGCGTAGGGTGGATGGCGCTCTTTCATCCACCGAGCGAAGCCGATCCCATGCACAGAGGCATTGGGTCACCGCACAACCGCATGGGTTTCGCTTCGCTCTACCCATCCTACGGGCAGGATGCAGGGCAACGCGCCAGCCGCCCCGCTCAGGGCGCCGGCTGCCCTTCGTCGTCGGAATCCACCTGCTCCAGCCGGGCCTGTTCCCAGCCGCCGCCCATGGCGGCGATGAGCTGGACGCTGGCGGTGAGGCGTGTGCCGGTGAGGCTGAGCACGGTGCGTTCGTTGGACAGGGCGGTGGCCTGGCTGGAGACCACGCTGCTGTAGTCCTGCAGCCCGGCCTTGTACTGGTTGGTGACCAGGCGCAGGGCCTCGCGGGCGGACTCCAGGGCCTCCTGCTGCACGCCGCTCTCCTCCTCCAGCACGCTGAGCTGGACCAGGTAGTCCTCCACCTCGCGGAAGCTGTCGAGCACGGTCTGGCGGTAGCTGGCCACGGTCTGGTCGTAGCTGGCCTCGGCCTGGTCGACCTGGGAGCGGATCAGGCCGCCGTCGAACAGGTTCAGGGCGAACTCGGGGCCGATGGACCAGAAGCGGTTCGGCGTGCTGATCCAGTCGCTCAGGCCGCCGCTGCGGTAGCCGCCGGTGGCGCTGAGGTTGAGGCTCGGGTAGTAGGCGGCCTTGGAAACCCCGATCTGCGCGTTGGCGGCGATCACCTTGCGCTCGGCCGAGGCCACGTCCGGGCGGCGCTCCAGCAGCTGCGAGGGCACCAGCGCCGGCACCTGGGGCAGGCTTGGGACGCTGTCCACCTCGGCCAGGTCGAACTCGGCCGGCGGCACGCCGATGAGCACGGCGATGGCGTTCTCCAGTTGCGCGCGCTGGTACTTGAGGTCGATGGCCTGGGCCTGGGTGCTCTTGAGCTGGGTGCGCGCCTGGGCCACGTCGGCCCGGGTGACGATGCCGGCGCGGAACTGGTTCTCGGTGAGTTTCAGCGAGCGCTCGTAAGCCTGCACCGTGGCATCGAGCAGGCGCTTCTGCGCGTCCATCACCCGCAGTTGCAGGTAGTTCTGCGCCAGCTCGGACTGCTGGCTCAGGCGCACGGCGGCGAGGTCGGCGGCGCTGGCCTGCATGCTCGCGCTGTCGGCTTCCAGCTGGCGGCGCAGCTTGCCCCAGAGGTCCAGCTCCCAGCTCACGCCGAGGGTGGCGCTGTAGCTGTTGGAGATGCCGCCGCTGCCACCGCTGGTGACTGTGGAGCCGTCGGACAGGCGCACGGTGCTGCTGCTCCCGCCCTGGCCGGAGCGGGTCTTGCTGGCGTTGGCGCTCACCGAGGGGAAGAACGAGGCGCGCGCGCCCCGGGCCAGCGCCTGGGCCTGGCGGAACTGGGCGACGGACTGCGCCAGGGTCTGGTTGGAGGTTTCCAGGCGCTGCTGCAGGTCGTTGAGGGTGGCGTCGCCGTACAGCTCCCACCAGGCGCCACGGGTCAGGGCGTCGGCGGGCGCGGCGGCCTTCCAGCCTTCGGCGTGCTTGAACTGGGCGGGCACGGCATGGTCGGGCTGCTGGTAATCCGGCCCGATGGCACAACCGGCCAGGGCGATGGCCAGGGCCAGCACCGGGAACAGACGGCGGGTTTGCGGACTCATAGCGGTGTCTCCAGCGAAGCGTCGGTACGCACGCCGCGCCAGCGGTTGAAGCGATGGCGCAGGCGGTCGAGGTACAGGTAGACCACGGGGGTGGTGTAAAGGGTGAGGATCTGGCTCAGCACCAGGCCGCCGATGATGGTCACGCCCAGCGGCTGGCGCATCTCCGCGCCCTCGGCGCCGCCGATCAGCAGCGGCACCGCGCCGAGAATGGCGGCCAGGGTGGTCATCAGGATCGGCCGCAGGCGCAGCAGGCAGGCGCGGTGGATCGACTCCGCCGGCGACAGGCCGTCGTTGCGCTCCAGCTGCAGGGCCAGGTCGATCATCAGGATGGCGTTCTTCTTGACGATGCCGATGAGCAGGAACAGCCCCAGCAGCGAGATCAGGCTGAACTCGCCGCCCAGCAGCTGGATGGTCAGCAGCGCGCCCACCCCCGCCGACGGCAGCGTCGAAAGGATGGTCAGCGGGTGGATGTAGCTCTCATAGAGGATGCCCAGCACCAGGTACACCAGCACCAGCGCGGCGAGGATCATCCACGGCTGGTTCTGCTGGGTGTCGGCGAAGGCGTCGGCGGTGCCGCCCAGGCGCGCGACCACGGCGCTGGGCATGCCGATGGCCGCCACCGCCTTCTCGATGGCCACGGTGGCCTGGTCCAGGCTCACGCCCGGCGCCAGGTCGAAGGAGATGCTTTCCGAGGCGAACTGGCCCTCGTGGTTGACCCGGTCCTCCTCCAGGCTGCGCTCATAGCTGGCGAAGCTCGACAGCGGCACGCGCTGGCCGTCGGCGGTGATCACCTGCACCTGCTCCAGGGTCGCCGGGTCCTGGGCGTATTTCGGGTTGACCTCCATCACCACCTGGTACTGGTTGAGGCTGTCGTAGATGGTGGAGATCTGCCGCTGGCTGTAGGCGTTGTTGAGCACCGCCGTGACCATGTTCATGTCGATGCCCAGGCGCTTGGCCGTCTCGCGGTCCACCTTCAGCGTCACCTGCTGGGCGCCCTCGCCTTCCTTCGCATCGATGGCGGTCAGCTCCGGCAGGGCCTTCAGCGCGGCGGTCACCTGCGGCAGCCAGGTGCGCAGGTCGCCCAGGTCCTCGGCCTGCAGCACGTACTCGTACTCGGAGCTGCGCTGCTCGCGGGAGCCGCCGGTCATGATGTCCTGGTCGGCCATCAGCATCAGCCGGCCGCCGGGCACCAGGGGCATCTCCTTGCGCAGCCGCTCGATGACCTTCTGCGCCGACAGCTTGCGCTCCTTGATCGGCTTCAGGCGCACGATCATGAAGGCGTTGTTGATGCCGCCGCTGCCACCGATGAAGCCGGCGACGCTTTCCACCGCCGGGTCCTTGAGCACGGCACGACGGAAGATCTCCATCTTCGGCTGCATCACGCTGAACGACAGGCCGTCGTCGCCACGGATGAAGCCGATCAGCTGCCCGGTGTCCTGCTGCGGCAGGAAGGTCTTGGGCACCACCACGTAGAGCGCGACGTTGAGGCCAATGGTGATGAACAGGCTGAGCAGGGTCAGGCGCGGGTGGCGCAGGGCCCAGCCGAGGGTCACGTCGTAGAGCCGGGTCATGCGCTCGTGGATGGCCTCGCTCCAGCGCTGCATACGGCTGTCCTTGTCCGGCACGTGGGGCTTGAGCCAGCGCGCGCAGAGCATCGGGGTCAGCGTCAGCGACACCAGCAGCGACACCAGGATGGCCGCCGCCAGGGTCAGGGAGAACTCGCGGAACATGCGGTCGATGATGCCGCCCATGAACAGGATGGAAACGAACACCACCACCAGCGACAGGTTCATCGACAGCAGGGTGAAGCCCACCTCGCGGGTGCCCTGCAGCGCCGCCTTGAACGGCGGCATGCCGTCGTTGATATGCCGCGAGATGTTCTCCAGCACCACGATGGCGTCGTCCACCACTAGGCCGGCAGCGAGGATCAGCGCCATCAGCGACAGCACGTTGAGGGAGAAGCCGAACAGGTACATCACCGCGAAGGTGCCCACCAGCGACACCGGCACCGCCAGCGCCGGGATCAGCGAGGCGCGCAGGCTGCCGAGAAACAGGTAGACCACCAGAATCACCAGCACCACGGCGATCAGCAGGGTGCGCTCGGCCTCGTGCAGGGTGGCGCGGATCACCGGCGAACGGTCCATCGCCTGGTTCAGCTTGACGCTGGCCGGCAGCACCGCCTGCAGGGTCGGCAGCTGCGCCTTGATGCTTTCGATGGTCTCGATGATGTTGGCGCCGGCCTGGCGGTTGATCACCAGCAGCACCGCGTTCTCGTCGTTGAAGAAGCCGCTGTTGTAGCGATCTTCCACCGCATCGCGGACCCGGGCCACATCGCCCAGGCGCAGGGCCGAGCCCTCCTGGTAGCGGAGGATCAGCGGCGCGTAGTCGGCAGCCTTTTCCAACTGGTCGTTGGCGCCCACCTGCCAATGCCGCGCGTCATCCTCCACCGCGCCCTTGGGGCGGCGCTGGTTGGCGGCGGCGATGCGGCTGCGCACATCGTCCAGGGACAGGCCGTACTGGTTGAGCAACTGCGGCTCCAGCTCGACCCGCACCGCCGGCAGCGAACTGCCGCCGATCTGCACCTCGCCCACGCCCTTAACCTGGGACAGGCTCTGGGCCAGGATGGTCGAGGCCAGGTCGTACAGCTGGCCCTTCTCCAGCACATCGGAGGTCAGCGACAGCACCATGATCGGCGCCTGGGACGGGTTGACCTTCTTGTAGGTGGGCATGCTGCGCATGCCGCTGGGCAGCAGGTTGCGCGAGGCGTTGATCGCCGCCTGCACATCGCGGGCGGCACCGTTGATGTCACGGTCCAGGTCGAACTGGATGATGATCCGCGTCGAGCCCTGGCTGGTGCGGCTGGTCATCTGGGTGACGCCGGACATGGTCCCCAGCGAACGCTCCAGCGGCGTGGTCACGCTGGAGGCCATGATCTCCGGGCTCGCCCCGGGCAGGCTCGCCTGCACCGTGATCACCGGGAAATCCATCTGCGGCAACGGCGACACCGGCAACAGCCCGAAGCTCATGCCGCCCAGCAGCATGATCGCCAGGCTCAGCAGCATGGTGGCGACGGGGCGGTGGATGAAGGGGGCGGATAGGTTCACGTCCGTGCTCCGCACTGAGCCGGAAGCTGGAAGCTGGAAGCCGGAAGCAAGAGCCCCAGGCCGCCAGCGCTATGCCACTTCAAGCTTCCAGCTTCAAGCTTCAAGCTCGCCCCTCTCATACTTCGACTCCGGCGGCACTGCGGCCGGCGAAGCGCCGCGACAACCGATCGAAGGCCAGATAGATCACGGGCGTCGTAAACAACGTCAGCACCTGGCTGACCAGCAAACCGCCGACCATCACCAGGCCCAGGGGCTGGCGCAATTCGGCGCCGGAGCCGGTGGCGAGCATCAGTGGCACGGCGCCGAAGAGCGCGGCCAGGGTGGTCATCAGGATCGGCCGGAAGCGCAGCAGCGCGGCCTGGTAGATGGCGTCCTCGGGGCTCATGCCCTGGTGGCGTTCGGCCTCCAGGGCGAAGTCGATCATCATGATCGCGTTCTTCTTGACGATGCCGATCAGCAAAATGATGCCGATGATGGCGATCAGGCCCAGGTCGTTGCCCGACAGCAACAACGCCAGCAAGGCGCCGACGCCCGCCGAGGGCAGCGTGGAGAGGATGGTCACCGGGTGGATGTAGCTCTCGTAGAGCACGCCCAGGACGATGTACATGGTCACCACCGCCGCCAGGATCAGCAGCAGCGTGCTCGACAGCGAGGCCTCGAAGGCCGCCGCCGCACCCTGGAAGCGGGTCTGGATGCCTTCCGGCATGCCGATCTCCTGCTGCACCCGTTCGATCACCGCCACCGCCTCGCCCAGGGCGACGCCGGGGGCCAGGTTGAACGACAGGTTCACCGCCGGGAACTGGCCGATGTGGTTGATCGCCAGCTCCGTCTGCCGCTCCTCGATGCGCGCCAGGGTGGCCAGCGGTACCTGCACGCCGTCGGTGCCGGCGACGCGCAGCTGCTGCAGCGCCTGCGGGCCGATGCGGTCGCCAGTGGCGGACTCCAGCACCACGCGGTACTGGCTGGCCTGGGTGAAGATGGTGGAGATCTGCCGCTGGCCGAAGGCGTCGTAGAGCGCGTCGGTGATGGCGGAAATCTCCACCCCCAGGCGCCCGGCCATGTCGCGGTCGATGTCCAGGTACACCTGCAGGCCCTTGTCCTGCAGGTCGCTGGCCACGTCCGAGAGTTCCGGCTGCTGGCCCAGGGCGTCCACCAGCTTGCCGGTCCACTCGCGCAGCAGGTCGGCGTCGGGGGATTCCATGCTGAACTGGAACTGGGTGCGGCTGACCCGGTCCTCGATGGTCAGGTCCTGCACCGGCTGCAGGTACAGGCGGATGTCGCTGAGCGTGTCCAGCTGCGGCTGCAGACGCTGGATCACCTCGCTGGCGGTGAGGTCACGCTCGCCGTGGGGCTTGAGGTTGATCAGCATGCGCCCGCTGTTGAGGGTGACGTTGTCGCCGTCGACGCCGATGTAGGAGGTCAGGCTGGCCACCGCCGGGTCCTTCAGCACCAGTTCGGCGAGGCGCTGCTGGCGCTCGCTCATGGCGCGGAACGATACCGATTGCGGCGCCTCGGTGATGCCCTGGATCACACCCGTGTCCTGCACCGGGAAGAAGCCCTTGGGCACCGCCAGGTAGAGCACCACGGTCAGGCCCAGGGTGGCGACCGCCACCAGCAGGGTCAGCGGCTGGTGGCGCAGCACCCAGCGCAGGCCGTCGGAATAGCGCTCGATCATGCCGTCGATGAAGGCGCCGCTGACGCGGTAGAAGCGGCCCTGCTCCTTCTCGTCCGGCTCGGGCTTGAGCAGCCGCGCGCACATCATCGGCGTCAGGGTCAGCGACACCACCAGGGAAATCAGGATGGCCACCGCCAGGGTGATGGCGAATTCGCGGAACAGCCGCCCCACTACATCGGCCATGAACAGCAGCGGGATCAGCACGGCGATCAGCGAGAAGGTCAGGGAGATCAGGGTGAAGCCGATCTGCCGGGCGCCCTTGAGCGCGGCCTCCAGCGGCGTGGCACCCTCCTCCAGGTGGCGGGCGATGTTCTCCAGCATGACGATGGCGTCGTCCACCACGAAGCCGGTGGCGATGGTCAGGGCCATCAGCGTCAGGTTGTTCACCGAGAAGCCGGCCAGGTACATCACCCCGAAGGTGCCCACCAGGGACAGCGGCACGGCGATGGACGGGATCAGCGTGGCGCTGACCCGGCGCAGGAACAGGAAGGTCACCATCACCACCAGGGCGATGGCGATCAGCAGCTCGTGCTGCACGTCGGTGACCGAAGCGCGGATGGTCTGGGTGCGGTCGGTGAGCACCACCACGTCCAGGCCCGCCGGCAGGTTGGCGGTCATTTTCGGCAGCAGTTCCTGGATGCGGTCCACCACCTCGATGACGTTGGCGCCGGGCTGGCGCTGGATGTTCAGCAGCACCGCCTCGTTCTGGTTGGCCCAGGCGGCCAGGCGTTCGTTCTCCGCGCCTTCGGCGATCTCGGCGACGTCCTTCAGGCGCAGCGCCGCGCCGTTCTGGTAGGCGAGGATGAGGTTGGCGTATTCCTCCGGCGACTTCAGCTGGTCATTGGCATCCAGCATCGAGGTGCGGGTCGGGCCGTCGAAGTTGCCCTTGGGCTGGTTGACGTTGGAGGCGCTCACCAGCGAGCGCACGTCGGACAGGTTCAGGCCGTTGGCGGCGAGCGCCTCCGGGTTGACCTTGATCCGCACCGCCTGGCGCTGGCCGCCGGCGATGCTGACCATGCCGACGCCACTGATCTGCGACAGCTTCTGCGCCATGCGCGTGTCGACCAGGGTGTGCAGCTGCGGCAGCGGCAGGGTCTTGGAGCTCACCGCCAGGGTCAGCACCGGGGTGTCGGCCGGGTTGACCTTGTTATAGACGGGGGGCGCCGGCAGGTCGTTGGGCAGCAGGTTGTTGGCCGCGTTGATGGCCGCCTGCACTTCCTGCTCGGCCACGTCCAGCTGCACCTCCAGGCTGAAGCGCAGGGTGATCACCGAGGCGCCGCCGGAACTGGTGGACGACATCTGCGTCAGCCCCGGCATCTGCCCGAACTGGCGTTCCAGCGGCGCGGTCACGGCGCTGGTCATCACGTCCGGGCTGGCGCCCGGGTACAGGGTCATGACGCGGATGGTCGGGTAGTCCACCTCCGGCAGCGCCGAGGCCGGCAGCAGGCGGTAGGCGATCAGGCCGGCCAGCAGGATCGCCAGCATGCTCAGCGTGGTGGCGACCGGCCGCAGGATGAACAGGCGGGAGATGTTCATACGCCGCCTTTTTCAGCCTTGCCGCCCTTCTCGGCGCCCTTGTCCGCGCCTTGCAGCTGCTCGCTGGGCTGGGTCGGCACTTGGCCGCTGTCGTGCACCACCTCCACCTCGCTGCCGTCGCGCAGGCGGTCGGTGCCTTCCAGCACCACGCGCTCGCCGGCCTTGAGCCCGGCCTTGATCACGGTGCGCTCGCCATCGCTCGGCCCGGTTTCCAGGGCCTGCACGCGCACCTTCTTGTCGCCGTCCATCACGTAGGCGAAGGTGCCCTGGTTGCCGAACTGCACGGCGGCGGACGGGATCAGCACCGCCTGCTTGAGGGTGTCGGCCAGCAGGCGCACGTTGACGAACTGGTTGGGGAACAGCGTCTCGCCCTCGTTGGCGAAGCGCGCCTTGAACTTCAGGGTGCCGGTGGCGGTGTCGATCTGGTTGTCCAGGCTCTGCAGCACGCCCTCGGCCTGCTTCAGGGTGTCGCCACGGTCCCAGGCCTCCACCGCCATGGAGTCACCGGCGCGGAAGCGCGTGACCACCGACGGCAGCTGGTTCTCCGGCAGGGTGAAAACGACGCTGATGGGCTTGGTCTGGGTGATCACCACCAGCGGCGTGGTGTCGCCGGAACTCACCTGGTTGCCCAGGTCCACCTGGCGCAGGCCCACGCGGCCGGTCACCGGGGCGCGCACCTGGGTGAAGCTGAGGTTGAGCCTGGCATCGGCCACCGCCGCCTGGTTGGCCTTCACCGTGCCCTTGTACTGGCCCACCAGCGCTTCCTGGGTGTCCAGCGTCTGCTTGGCGATGCTGTCCTCGGCGTACAGGCCGCGGTAGCGCGCCAGGTCGATCTCGGCGTTCTTCAGCTGCGCCTGGTTCTGCAGCAGCGTGCCCTCGGCCTGTTGCAGCGCCACCTCATAGGGGCGCGGGTCGATCACCGCCAGCAGGTCGCCGGCCTTCACCTGCTGGCCTTCCTCGAAGGCCAGCTTCATCACTTCGCCGTTGACCCGGCTGCGCACGTTCACCGTGTTCAGCGAGGTCACCGTGCCCAGTGCCTTGTAGAACACCGGGAAGTCACCTTCGCTGGCGGCCGCCACGCGCACCGGCACCGGCCCGCCGAACGCGCCGAAGCCCGGGCGCGCCATGCCGGCGGGGCCGGGTCGGGTGCGGGTCGCCTCCCCTTCCGGGTGCTTGGACGAGGCCGGCCAGAACCACCACACCAGCGCCACCAGGGCGGCCAGGCAGAGGGTGATGATCAGCCAGTTGCGGGAAGGACGGGGGCGCGAGTCTTGTATCGAGGACATGATTCAGGGTCGGTCTGTGCGAGAGCGTGCACGATAAGCACTCGGCGCCCATAGGCAAAGTCTCTTTACCGCCTATTTACCCATTCCTTACCGCAGCGATGGCGCGCCCTTGAGCGGTGGCGGCCCTTGGCGGCTCCCTGCGCAAATGTCACATCTCCTTTCCGCGCCCGCCCTTGTCCATGAAGCCGCCCCGCGCGACCATGCGCGCTTGCCTTGCCGATGATTGGGAGCGCCCCGTGTTCGAACGACTCAAGCAGCAGTTCTCCACCCTGCGCAGCCGCGCCGACTTCCACGCCCTGCGCATCGTCCGCCAGAGCGGCGAGCACTGCCGGGTACGGCGCAATGTCGCCGAGCCGCCGTTCTTCTCCAGCGACCTGGGCGCCATGCTCAGCGTGCGCATCGATGGCGTCGAAGCCTATGCCGCCACCAGCGACCTCAGCGCCGAAGGCCTGCAGCGCGCCCTCGACCTGGCCGAAACCCGCGCCCGGCTGATCGCCCCGTACAACCTGGTGGACGCCCGCGTCACCCCGCCCCAGGGCCGCGCCGAGTACCGCTCCCCGGGCCTCGACACCCCGCTGCCCGGCATCGCCGAGCGCATCGAGCTGCTGCGCGAGGAGTCCGCCGCGGTGCCCACCGACCCGCGCCTGGTCAACTGGACGCTGCTGCTCAGCGTCAACCGCCACGAGCAGCTCTACCTCAACAGCGCCGGCGCCGAGCACTGGCAGGAACTGCAGTTCGTCTACCCCGGCGCCAGCGTCACCGCCTTCGACGGCCACGACAGCCAGACCCGCAGCTCCGGTGGCTACCACGGCGGCCAGCAGGGCGGCGCCGAGGTCATCCAGCGCCTGGGCCTGCGCGGCTCGGCCCCCCGCGTGGCCGACGAGGCGCTGCAGCTGCTGCTGGCGCCCAACACCCCGGAAGGCCCGCGTGACCTGCTGCTGATGCCCGAGCAGATGATGCTGCAGATCCACGAATCCATCGGCCACCCGCTGGAGCTGGACCGCATCCTCGGCGACGAGCGCAACTACGCCGGCACCAGCTTCATCCGCCAGGAAGACTTCGGCCACTACCAGTACGGCTCGGCGCTGCTCAACGTCAGCTTCGACCCGGGCATCCCCGAGGAGCTGGCCAGCTACGGCCACGACGACGACGGCAGCGCCGCGCAGAAGACCCTGCTGATCGAAAAGGGCCTGCTCCTGCGCCCCCTCGGCGGTGCTCTCTCGCAGCAACGCAGCGGCCTGCCGGGCGTGGCCAACAGCCGCGCCTGCAACTGGAACCGCGCGCCCATCGACCGCATGGCCAACCTCAACATCGAGCCCGGCAACCAGCGCCTGGAGCAACTGGTCGGCGGCATCGAGCGCGGCATCCTGATGACCACCAACCGCTCCTGGTCCATCGACGACGCGCGCAACAAGTTCCAGTTCGGCTGCGAATGGGGCCAGCTCATCGAAAACGGCGAGCTCAAGGGCGTGGTGAAGAACCCCAACTACCGGGGCATCTCCGCCAGCTTCTGGCGCAGCCTCGCCGCGGTGGGCGACGCCAGCACCTTCGAGGTGCTCGGCACGCCCTTCTGCGGCAAGGGCGAGCCCAACCAGGTGGTGCGGGTGGGCCATGCCTCACCCGCCTGCGTGTTCAGCCAGGTCGACGTATTCGGAGGTGCCGCCTGATGAGCGTCCATATCGACTCCCGCGAAGCCGGCTTCGCCGCCCTCGCAGACTCCCTGCGCCAGGCCATGCGCCCCGGCGAGGACTTCACCCTCTGGTACAGCGCCGAGGAATCCGACTTCATCCGCTTCAACCACGCCCGCGTGCGCCAGGCCGGCCATGTGTCCCAGGCCGGCGCCACCCTGCAGCTGATCGCCGCCGAGCGCCAGGCGCAGATGGCCGTCACCCTCTCCGGCCAGCCGGACGAAGACCGCCAACGCCTGGCCGACGGCCTCGAACGCCTGCGCGCGGTGATCGGCCAGCTGCCGCCCGACCCCTACCTGATGCCCGACCGCACGCCCTGGCAGCGGCGCCATGTCGACAGCCAGCCGCTGCCCGACCCGGCCGCCGTGCTGCCCGGCATCAGCGCTGCCGCCGAAGGGCTGGACATGGTCGGCATCTACGCCGCCGGCCCGCTCTATCGGGGCTTCGCCAACAACTGGGGCGCCTTCGGCTGGCACAGCGCCCACTGCTTCAACTTCGACTTCAGCCTGTTCCACGCCAACGGCCAGGCGGTGAAGGCCGACTACGCCGGGCAGGGCTGGAACGACGACGAATTCCTCCGCCGCTTCGCCGCCGCCCGCGCCCAGCTGGAGCACCTGGGCAAGCCGCTGCGCATCCTCGCCCCGGGCGGCTACCGCGCCTACATCGCCCCGGCGGCGCTGGAGGAGATCACCGGCATGCTCTGCTGGGGCGGCTTCTCCGCTCGTGCCCTGGCCAGCAAGGAAAGCCCGCTGCAACGCCTGGACGACGGCGCCCGCTTCAGCCCGTTGCTGGGCCTGCACGAGCAGGTGGCCGGCGCCCTCTCCCCGCCCTTCACCGCCGAGGGCTCGCCGCGCAGCGACGTCGCCCTCATCCAGCAGGGCCGCCTCACCGGCCGCCTGGTGGGCTCGCGCAGCGCCCGTGAATACGGCCTGCCCGGCAACGGCGCCAGCGGCGACGAAAATCCCCTGGCCCTGGTGATGGACGCCGGCACCCTGCCCGAAGCCGACGCCCTCGCCGCCCTCGGCACCGGCCTCTACATCGGCAACCTCTGGTACCTCAACTGGTCCGACCTGCCCGCCGCCCGCATCACCGGCATGACCCGCTTCGCCACCTTCTGGGTGGAGGACGGCCGCATCCAGGCGCCGGTCAGCACCATGCGTTTCGACGACAGCCTCTTCGACCTCCTCGGCGACCAGCTCGAAGCCCTCACCGCCGAACGCCAGCTGCGCCTCTCCGCCAGCACCTACGACGAACGCCAGACCCTCTCCTCCCTGCTCCCCGGCGCCCTGGTCAAGCGCCTGCAGCTCACGCTATAGCGCCACACCACCCGTAGCCCGGGCTTCACCCGCCCTACGGAGCCGACCGCTGCGTAGGGTGGATGACGCTTCACCCATCCACCATCGGCGCCCCGCCACACACCGCTGGTGGAGGTAAAGAGCGACCTCCACCCTACACACGGGTCAACTCCGTACATGGCCCCGCGCAACCCCGTCGGTCGGCCCTGGCACGCCCCGTAGGAGCGAGCTCTGCTCGCGAAGCGGTTGCGAGAACCCATGGGAATTCATTCGCGAAATGGGCCGGCGCCGTTGCGTTGGGCCTCGCTGCGCTCGGCGCCAACCTACGAATTCGACCGGTGCGTAGGGTGGATGACGCTTCACCCATCCACCATCGGTGCCCCGCCCAACACCGCCGGTGGAGGTAAAGAGCGACCTCCACCCTACACACGGCTCAACCCCGCGCTCGGCCTTGCGGCACAAGGCACATCCCAACCCCATCGGTCGGCCCTGGCACGCCTCGTAGGAGCGAGCTCTGCTCGCGAAGCTGTTGCTCGAACCCGTGGGAGCGAATTCATTCGCGATGAAATATCCAGCCACTCGCAGAACCCGGTGCCGGCGGTGGGTCTTTCGCGGCTGAAGCCGCTCCCACAGGGAATGCCCGCAGTGCGTAGGGTGGATGACGCTTCACCCATCCACCATCGGTGCCCCGCCGAACACCGCCGGTGGAGGTAAAAAGCGACGGCCCCCACACTCGGCTCAACGCCATGCCTGACCACAAAATCGCACCCAAAGAAAAAGGGAGGCCATCGGCCTCCCTTTTTCGTCACGTTCGCCCGATCAGAGCGCGGCGATGGCGGCTGCGTAGTCCGGCTCGTCGGCGATTTCGCCGACCAGCTCGCTGTGCAGCACTTTGTCATTCTCGTCCAGCACGACCACGGCGCGGGCGGCGATGCCGGCCAGGGGGCCGTTGGCGATGGCAACGCCGTAGTCCTTGAGGAACTGCGCGCCACGCATGGTGGACAGGTTGATCACGTTTTCCAGGCCTTCAGCGCCGCAGAAGCGCGCCTGGGCGAACGGCAGGTCGGCGGAGATGCACAGCACCACGGTGTTGGCCAGCTTGCTGGCCTCGGCGTTGAACTTGCGCACGGAGGTGGCGCAGGTGGGGGTGTCGACGCTCGGGAAGATGTTCAGCACCTTGCGCTTGCCGCTCAGGCTGGCCAGGGTCACGTCCGCCAGGTTGCCGCCGACCAGGCTGAAAGCCGGTGCCTGGGCGCCTTTGGCCGGCAGTTGGCCATCGACGCTGACGGGGTTGCCCTTGAGGGTTACTTGAGCCATGGAATTGATCCTTTTATTGATGGGTTGTTCTGTACTGCAAGCAAGAGTGCCGCAGGATAATGAATTCCGACCGGCAAGTCAGATATTTAATCCGAACGTCACACGCACCCGATGGCTCCCCCAGAAACGACAATGCCCGGCTTATCGGGCCGGGCATCTGTCACGTCGAGCGGCTGGGCTCAACCGTTGGAGCAACCATTGCCGAACACCATGTACTCGAGGCGGTGGACCTTGCCCTGGTGGTCCTCGTAGGTCAGGTAGGCCGGTACCACGCCACACACGTCGGGGATTTCGCTGCGGGAGATGACCCGGGCGATGTCCAGCTCCATGCCGTAGTGGTACTGCTCGGCCTGGGTGGGAGCGGGTTGTTCGGGGGCGGCAGCGAAGACGAGAGGAGACAGGCCGGCCAGGGCCAGCAACATGAACGCTTTCATTGATCTGTTATCCGAATTGCCTTGGAGGGAGGGGCTTCGGCCCGCTCTCCACGAACGGGCCGAAGGTACTGCGCAACACCGCAGGACGGTGAGGTAGATCAGCATGTGCGCCTCGTCGTGGGAGGCAGGTCAATTTTAAGGAGCGCCACCCGGCGCTTACAGACCGATCCAGCACAAGGACTGTGGCCGCTGGCTCAACAATCCCTCAGCCCCGCGAAGCGTCCGCGCCCTGCCCCTCGTCCACCACCACGGTGCAGGTCATTCCCGCCGACAGCGCCAGCCCTTCGGGCACCTCGTCCAGATGGATGCGCACCGGCACGCGCTGGGCCAGGCGCACCCAGTTGAAGGTGGGGTTCACGTCCGCCACCAGCTCGCGGCTCTCGGGGTTGTCGCGGTCGTAGATGCCCCGGGCGATGCTGTCGATATGGCCCAGCAGGCGCTCGCCGCTCATCAGGCGCATCTCCACTTTCGCGCCCACGCGGATGCGCGGCAGGCGGGTCTCCTCGAAGTAGCCGTTGACGTAGAACGAACGCCCGTCCACCAGCGCCATACTGGCCTGGCCGGTGCGCGCGTAGTCGCCCCGGTAGATGTTGAGGTTGGTGACGTAGCCGTCCACCGGCGCGCGCACCTCGGTGCGTTCCAGGTCCAGCCGCGCCGCATCGCGTTGGGCCAGGGCACGGCGGTAGCGGGCCTCGGCGCCGTTGGCGATATGGCTGGCGTCCTCGCGGCTTTCCCGCGACACCACCAGGTCGTCCATGTCGGCGCGGCGGCGGGCGTTGAGGCGGCGCATGTCCAGCTCGGCGCGGGCGGCGTCCACCTCTGCCTCGGCCTCGCTCACCGCCAGCGCGTAGTGCGACGAGTCGATGCGCAGCAGCACGTCGCCGGCCTTCACCGCCTGGTTGTCGCGCACCGGCACCTCCACCACCAGCCCGGCGACATCGGGGGCGATGTTGATCACATCGGCGCGCACCCGGCCGTCGCGGGTCCAGGCCGACTCCATGTAGTGCTGCCACAGCTGGTGCACCAAGGTCACCGCCAGGGCGAGGATGAGCAGGGTCGCGACGACACTGATGATTCGTTTCACGGACAGGGGTCTCTCAACGGTAGGTGGCCAGCGCCAGGGCGCCGTACAGGCAGGTGAACAGGCTGACCCGCAGCAGCACCGGGTGCCAGGCGTGCTGGTACAGCCCCAGGCGCGCGGCCAGGCGGTCGAGCACCCAGCCACCGGCCAGGGCCAGGAGGAACAGCAGCGTCAGGCTGGGCAGGTAGACGCCGTGCAAGGCGATCTCACGTGGCATGGGCGAGTACCGGGGCAGGTGCCGGCTCGAGGGCATCAGCCCAGGGCGCCAGCGGGTCGAGCAGGGAGGTGCGGATGAAGTGCAGGTAGCTCTGCAGGCGGCGCAAGGGCGAGGTCTCGAACTGCGGCGCACAGGGCTCGGGGGTGGTGCGCACCGCCTCGATGGCCTGCTCCACCGCCTGCAGCGCGCGCAAGCGGTTGCCCTCGCCGGGCTGGATCAGCAGGCGGATCAGCGCCCGCCCCATCACCCGTACCGATTGCCGCCAGGGCATCGACTCGGCATAGCAGGACAGCGCCGGCAGCCGTGCCTGCTCCAGGCGCAGCTCGATCACCGCGTGGCCCACCTCCTGAACCGCGTACATCCAGCGCAGCAGGCGACGCTGCACGTCCGGGCGCCCGGCGGAGAAGGCATAGGCCTGGGCCAGCAGGTCCCGGGTGCCGCTCTCGAAGCCGCTCACCAGCCCACGGATGCGCCCGCTCACGGTGTGCACCGCGCACAGGCGCAGGTCGTGCTCCAGGCGCCGCCACAGCCAGGGCCGGTTTGGCGGCAGGATCAGCGCCGCCGCCAGGGTGGCCAGGGTCATGGACAGCAGCACCGCCAGGTACTCGTTGAACAGCCGGTAGGGGTCGTAGTGGGTCAGGTTGGCCGGCAGCGACAGCAGGCAGAACCACACCAGCAGACCGACGCCGTAGCCCGACCACTGGCTGCGCGACAGCAGCAGCGCGCCCAGGGCGAAGGTGGGCGCCAGGGCGCAGCAGAGCATGGCGAAGCCGTCCAGCCAGGGCAGCACCCAGAAGGTGGTCGCGATACCGGCCAGGGCGCCGCCGGTGGCGCCGATGGTCAGCTGCAGGGCCAGGCGCTTGGGGTTGGAGGATGACGAGGCCAGCGCCGAGATCATCCCCACGGTCATGGTGAAGGTCTCCCCGGCCGGCCAGGCGGTGGCCATCCAGAAGGTGCCCAGGGCAAGGATCAGCAGGCTGCTGCGCATGCCGGCCACGGCGGCGGCCAGGGAGTTGGCGCGGGGGCGGAAGCTCTCCCGCCAGTCCTCGCGGGCGTGGCGGTGGTCCAGCAGCGAGGCCAGGGTCAGGGCGTAGCTGTGGAGGTCGTCGACGAAGCGGAACAGCAGCTCGGCGGCGGTATCGAAATCCAGCGCGCCGGCCTCATCCACCTGCTGCATGGCCAGGCGTCCACGCCCGGCACGGATCAGCTGCATCAGTTCCTGCCGGCAGGCCGCCAGGCGCCCGGCGAACTCCGCCGCCTCGGCGTCGCTGCCCAGGCTTTCGCGCTGGGCGGCCAGCAATGCGGCCACTTCCGCCAGGCAGGGCGCCAGGGCCTCGCGCACCAGTTGGCCGGTCGGCTCCACGGCTGCGGCCAGGCGGTTGAGCAACTGGTGCAGGGCGTGGAAGCGCGTGGAGAGCACCATGAACTCGTTGTTCAGACGCCCAAGGCGCCCGGCGCGCAGGCGCATGTGCGGGTCTTCGAAGGCGGTGGCGTTGCGCAGGTTCTCCAGGCCCACGGCGGCGGCGGCGAAACGCGCATTGAGGGCCTCGAAACGCTCGCTGTCCAGGCGCCCGGCCAGCCCCTCGCAGGCGAAGGCGGCGAAGTCGCGGAAGCGCGCCTGCAAGGTGGCGCGCAGGTCGGCGCTGCTGGTCTGCGGCAGCACCAGGGCGTTGACCAGCCCGGTGCAGAGGATGCCCAGGGTGATCTCCAGCACCCGCCACAGCGCCTGCATGAAGGCACCTTCCGGGTGCAGGGTCGCCGGCAGGCCGATGATCACCGCCGTGTAGCCGGCCAGCACGCAGGCGTAGCCGCGAAAGTCCCGGTAGCGCGCGGCACCGGCGGTGCACAGGCCGATCCAGATGGCCACGCTGAGCATGAACAGCACCCGCTCCTGGTTGAACAGGGCGATCAGCGCCACCATCACCGTCAGCCCCAGCAGGGTGCCGATGATGCGGTAGAAGCTCTTGGCCAATACCTGGCCGCTCTGCGGCTGCATGACGATGAACACCGTCACCAGCACGGTGCCGGGTTGCGGCAGCTCCAGGCGGTAGGCCAGCCACAGGGCGATGAAGGCGGTGAGCAGGGCCTTGAGGATGAACACCCAGGTCAGGCCCTCGGTGCGCGCCCAGTTGGCCAGGTCGCGGCGCAAGGTTGTGGTCATGGTCGTTTCTCAGGGATGGGGAATGTGCAGCGTGGGTTCGGTGGGCGTCAGTCGCTCCGGCTGCGGGCCGACGGCCACCGGCAGCACGCCGCCGCCCAGTTGCAGCAGCAGGTCGGCCTGGGCCACCAGGCGCGCGGCGCGCACCTGCTGCTGCAGGCGCTGGGCCTGGAGCAGCGCCGGTTGCGCCTCCAGCACCGCGCGCTGGTCGGTGAGGCCGCGCTGGCGGGCCAGCTGGGCCAGGTCGAAGGCGTGTTGCGCCTGGGCCACCGACTCGGCGGCCAGGTGCTGCTGCTCGCGCAGGGACTTCAGCCGCACCAGGGCATCGGCCACGCCCTTGATCGCCAGCACCAGCGCCTGGTTGTAACCCTCCACCGCCAGGTCGTAGCCGGCCCCCGCCTCGGCCAGGCGGCCACGGCGCAGGCCACCGTCATAGACAGGCAGGGACAGCGCCGGGCCCAGGCCCCAGGTCAGCTTGTCGTAGCGCAGGAAGTCCAGCACCCCGCCCTGCACCGCCGAGGTGCCGAGGCCGCCGAGCAGGTCGACGTTGGGGTAGAAGTCCGCCTTCGCCGCCTCGATGCCCCGTGCCTCGGCCGCCACCCGCCAGCGCGCGGCCACCAGGTCCGGCCGGTGGCCGAGCAGCTCCAGGGGCAGGCGTGGCGGCAGGCCCAGGTCCAGCAGTGGCGACAGGCTCGGGCGTTGCAGGGCCTCGCCCTCCCCCGGCCCCGCGCCGGCCAGGGCGGCGAGCTGGTTGTGGTCCAGCGCGATGGCCTCGTGCAGCAGGTCGATCTGCCGGTGGGCCTCGGGCAGGCCCAACTGCGCTCGGGTCTCCTCCAGGCCGGTGCCGATGCCGTCGTAGCGGCGCTGGCGGGTCAGCGCCAGCAGCTGTTCCTGGCGGGCCAGCTCGGCTTCGGCAATATCCAGCTCGGCGTGGTGCAGGGCCAGGCCTATGTAGCTGCGCACCAGGTTGCCCTGCAGCTCCAGGGCCGCCAGGCGCGCGTCGCTCGCCGTCGCCCGGGCCTGGTCGAGGGCCGACTCGCCGCGGCTGCGCTCGCGCCCCCAGATATCCAATGGATAGCTGAAGCCCAGCTGGCTGGTGTTGTTCCAGCTGCTGCTGCGGGCCAGGTCGCCGGGGCCGTAGAAGGCGTCGTCGGGCCAGCGCTTGCGTTGCAGGCTGGCGTCCAGGCCCAGCTGCGGCGCCTCGTCGGCCTCCACCACCCCAGCCCGTGCCCGGGCCTGGCGCACCCGCGCGGCGGCCATGGCCAGGCTCGGGCTGCCGGCCAGGGCGCGGTCCATCCAGCGGTCCAGTTGCGGGTCGCCATAGGCGCGCCACCACTGCCCGGCGGGCCAGCCGGCCTCGGCCTGGGCGGCGCTGATGGCAGCGCCCGGCGCCAGTTCATGGGCATCCAGGGGCCGGGAAGATGGCGCGAGGCCGGAGGAATCGATGCAGGAACACAGAAGCGGGAAGACGGCGAACAGACTGGCTCGGGTCAACCCGGGCCGACGATTGCGGGGCACGTGCGGCACATCCTGAGGCAAGGGCCGGAAAGGCCCGAAACGGCGGCGATTCTATGTGCGCCCCGGCCTCGGGATAAGCGCTCGGATAGGCGATTCATTGTGTACTGATCGGCCATAATCCCCTCGGTACTTCATGCCAGAATTCGCACCCCTTCCAGGCCGGAGCCCTTCATGGACATCCTCTTCAACATGCGCGCCTTCGTCTGCGTGGCCGAAACCGGCAGCTTCACCGCTGCGGCGGCCCGCCTCGACCTGACCACCTCCTACGTTTCGCGCGCCGTGGCCACCCTGGAAACCCACCTGCGTACCCGCCTGCTGCACCGCACCACCCGTCGCATCGCCCTCACCGAAGCCGGCCAGCGCTACCTGCTGCGCTGCGAGCAGATCCTCGGCTACATCGAAGAGGCCGAGGCCGAAGCCAGCGAGGCCCACGCCCGCCCCGCCGGCAACCTCAAGGTCCACGCCATGACCGGCATCGGCCAGCACTACCTGATCAAGGCCATCGCCCAGTACAGCGAGACCTACCCGGACGTCAGCTTCGACATGACCCTGGCCAACCGCACCACCGACATCCTCGACGAGGGCTACGACATCTCGGTGGTCATCGCCCAGGAGCTGCCCGACTCGGGCTTCATCTCCAAGCAGCTCGGCACCACCTACAGCGTGCTCTGCGCCTCCCCCGCCTACATCGAGAAACACGGCGCCCCGCGCCAGCCGTCGGACCTCACCCAGCACCGCTGCCTGCGCCTGGTGAACTCGGTGATGGCCCTGGACAAGTGGCTGTTCGAAGGCCCCGACGGGCAGCAGATGATCTCCATCAACCAGACCCCCTTCCAGGTCAACACCGCCGACGCCATGACCGAAGCGCTGATCGCCGGCATGGGCATCGGCGTGCTGCCGGTGTACTCCGCCGTCAAGGGCCTGGCCGACGGCAGCCTGGTGCGCGTGCTGCCCCACCACAGCCTGTTCCCCCTGGGCATCTACGCCCTCTACCCGTCGCGGCAGTTCCTCGACGCGAAAATCCGCACCTGGGTGGAATTCCTCCGCGACTTCCTCCCCGACCGCCTCAAGGCCGACGACGCGGTGATCACCGCCTGCAGCAATGCCCTGGCGCCGCAGCCGTAGGGTGAACACCGCCTCACCAGCCAGCCCAGCATCCGTGGTCACGCCGGGCTCCGCCGGTGGATGAAAAGAGCGTCATCCACCCTACATCGGCCCACCTCTGTGCCCCCACTCCAGCACCACGGTCGCCGCTGCGGGTGGATGACGCTTCACCCATCCACCAAGCGGAGCACCCGATCGCACGGAGCGGTACCCGACAGCCGGCCCATCCTGGTGCCTTCGAAAAATAAGGTTCATCGCGTCTTTCCGGGGAAGGCAGCCTTGATTTTCAGTCTGTAGGGCGGGTGAAACCCGCGTGGCCTTGCGCACGGCCCCGTCGGGTTGCACCCGACCTACAACGGCGGGCCCCTCCTGTGGGAGCGGCTTCAGCCGCGAAAGACCACCCGCTGGCAGCCGGCTGAGGGGTGGCCGGAGGTTCCATCGCGAAGGAATTCGCGCCCACGAGGCGGGCATGCGCGCGGGCTGCACGATCGCCTGGTGGATGAAAAGAGCGCCATCCACCCTACATCCGGCCCATCTCGGTGCCGGCTCCGCCAACTGATCACCAAGCTCTTACCGCCAACGCCACGGTCGACGCCGCGTAGGGTGGATGACGCTTCACCCATCCACCAAGCGGAGCACCCGATCGCACGGAGCGGTACCCGACAGCCGGCCCACCTTGGTGCCTGCGAAAAATAATCGCAGGTACCCCGCCATCGCCGGCGTACAACCCTCGAACCCGCCCTTTTCCCGGCAACGAGGCTCCCATGAACGCCACCCTGCGCAACGCCCTGCCCCACCTGCTCTGCCTGCTCTTGCTGTGCGCCGGCCAGGCCGAGGCCAGGGAACGCCAACACGCGGGCGGCTTCGTCACCGGCCGTGGCCAGGCCGGCAGCTGGCAGACCCAGCGCAGCGGCAACCTGGCCGACGGGCTGACCCGCCAGCGCAGCGTCACCGGCGCCGACGGCCGCAGTGCCAGCACCAGCACCACCACCCGCTACGACCGCGACAGCGGCCAGTTCAGCCGCAGCAGCAGCGGTGCCGATGGCCGTGGCGTCACCCTCGAAGGCACCCGCACCGACGGCCAGAGCAGCGGCACCTGGACCACCAGCGACGGCCGCAGCGGCAGCTTCAGCCAACAGAGCCAGCGTGGCGACGACGGCCTCACCCGCCAGACCCGGGTCACCAACGCCGCGGGCGAGACGGCGCAACGCTCGGCCAGCTACAGTTTCGATCGCGACAGCGACACCCTTTCCCGCAGCGTCACCGGCAGCCAGGGCAACACCCGCACAGGCAGCCTCACCCTGACCCCGAACCCCTGAGGTGACTCCATGAAACCCTTCCACAGCCTGTGCCTGGTCCTGCTCCTCGGTGCCAGCCTCGGCGCCCAGGCCGCCGGCGACGGCAGCCGCCGCGAGATGCTCCAGGAGCGCATGCAGGAGCGCGTCAAGGCCATGGACAGCAACGGCGACGGCGCCATCTCCCGCGAGGAGTACATGGCCCACGCCGAACAGCAGTTCCAGCGCCTGGACGCCAACCACGACGGCCGCATCACCCAGGACGAGATCGGCAAGCTGCGGCAGCAGGCGCAGCAGCGCCAGGGCGGCCAGTTCCCCTGAAGCCGGCCCACTGACGGATGGAACTCGATGACGAGCAGTTGATGGCCGCCGTGGCCGAAGGCGACCAACGCGCCTTCGCCACCCTGGTGCAGCGCCACCTGCCCCGCGCCTACGCCATCGCCCGGCGGGTGCTGCCCGAGCAGGCCGATGCCGAGGACGCCGCCCAGGAAGCCTTCACCCGCATCTGGACCCATGCCGCCGACTGGCAACCGGGCCGAGCGCGCTTCACCACCTGGCTGCAGCGCATCCTGGTCAACCAGTGCCTGGACCAGCTGCGCCGCCGCAAACGCCGCCCCGAGAAGGACATCGACGCCCTGCTGGACGAGCTGCTCGACCCCGACGCCGACACCGCCGCCGAAGTGCAGCGCGCCCGCGAGGCCGCCGAGGTGCAACGGGTGGTGCAGCGCCTGCCGGACAAACAGCGCATGGCCGTGGTGCTCTGCTACTTCGAGGAGCACAGCAACCCCCAGGCGGCGGAGCTGATGGGCGTGCATATCAAGGCCCTGGAGGGGCTGCTGGGCCGCGCCCGCGCGCAACTGCGCCGCTGGCTGCCCGGCCGCCCGAACGAGGAGAACACCGATGAACGATGAACAGGACCTGCGCCGGCGCCTTGCCGCACAGCCAAGACCGACGCCCCCGGCCGACCTCGCCGCGCGCATCGTCGCCCGCGCCACTGCGCAACCGCAGCGCCCGGGCTGGCGCCGACGCCTGCAACGGGCCCTGGAACAATGGCGCTACGGCTGGCAGGTGAAGCTCGCCAGCCTCGCTCTGTGCGGCGTGCTCGGGCTGCTCGCCGGCCATGCCGGCGCACCGGCCGGCGACGCCGACCTGGAAGTGGCCGCCCAGGCCCTGGACCAACTGCTGTGGACGGAAGAACCATGAACAGGACCTGGCTGCTCGGCGGCGCCCTGCTGCTCTCCCTGGCCGGCAATGCCTTTCTCGGCGGCTGGCTGATCGCCCGCCCGGCACCGGGCGACTCCGGCTTCCAGGGCCAGCCCATGCGCCAACTCATTGCACGGGTCCGGGAGCTGCCCGCCGAGCAACGCGGCGAGGTGCGCGCGGTGATCCGCCAGCACGCCCCGCAGTTGCGCGACCTGGCCCGCACCAACCGCGACAACCGCCAGCAACTGCTCGATGAATTGGCCCGCGAGCCCCTGGACGCCGCCGCCGTCGAACGACGCTTAGCCCAGCAGCGCGAAGCCACGGCAGCGCTGCAGAGCGCGGCCCAGGCGATGCTGCTGGAGATCGCCGGCAAACTGCCCGTGGAGCAGCGCCGCCGCTTCTTCGACCGCCCACAGGCCTTCGGCGCACCGTGACGGGCACAGGGCGTGCCGGCTGGCAGGCCGGCACGCCCTGTGCTTGGCTGAACGGGTGCCACGCCGCCCGGCGTGCATCGCCGGGAGAATTCGATGTCCCGATTCCGGGTCCTGTTGTTCATCTGCCTGTTCGCCTGCGCCCGCCCGCTCTTCGCCGAGGGCCACATCCGCATCGCCATCGGCGAGTGGCCGCCCCTTATCAGCGCCGCGCAGCCCGGCAATGGCGTGATCCCCACCCTGGTCAGCGAAGCCTTCGCCACCCAGGGCATCACCGTGGAATACGGTTTCTTCCCCTGGAAGCGCGCCTTCGAGGAAGTGCGCCAGGGCCGCTGGCAGGCCTCCGCCGTGTGGGGCCGCAACCCCGAGCGCGAGGCCTGCTGCCTGTTCTCCGAGCGGGTCTACAGCGACGAGGTGGTGCTCTTCTACAACCGCGCCCACCCGGTGCAATGGGACGGCACGCCGGCCGACATCGAGCGCCTGCGCGGCCTGACCATCGGCCTGCCCCTGGGCTCGGCGAAGACCCCGCTGCTGGAGGAAGCCGAACAACGCGGCCTGCTGAAATACGAAGTGGGCGGCGACGAAACCAGCAACCTGCGCAAGCTCGCCGCCGGGCGCATCGACGCCGTGGACATGATCAAGGGCACCGGGCAGTGGCTGGTGAACCAGAAGCTCGACGCGGACGAAGCCGCGCACCTGGCCACCACCGCGCCGCTGCAGAGTTGGGAGTATTTCGTGCTCTTCGCCGGGCAGCCCGCCGAAAACCGCAGCTACGTGGAAGCCTTCGACAAGGGCCTGGCCGCCCTGCGCGCCAGCGGGCGCGAGGCCGAGTTGTGGCGGCGTTTCTTCGCCGCGCCGCGCTAGCCTACGGTGCCTGGCGGGCTCACCCGACGAGCTTCAGGGTGCCCCTCGCCGCGCCACAAGGCGTAACCTTGCCGCTCCGCTACGCTGAACCCGTGCCCTCTCACAAGGAAACCGCATGAGCCTGTCGCTTCTCAGCCGCTACGCGTTCTTCGCCTTCTGCGTGCTCTTCACCCTCGCCACCCTGCCCTTCATCGAACATGAATGGGTCTGGCCCTTCACCCTGCTCACCGGCGTGCTATCGCTGGTCGGCATCCTCGACCTGCTGCAGAAACCCCACGCGGTGCGCCGCAACTACCCGATCCTGGGCAACATCCGCTACCTGGTGGAAGGCATCCGCCCGGAAATCCGCCAGTACCTGCTGGAGGCCGACGGCGACAAGCTGCCCTTCTCCCGCGCCCAGCGCTCGCTGGTGTACGCGCGGGCCAAGAACGAAGGCGCCGACAAGCCCTTCGGCACGCTGATGGACGTCTACCAGGCGGGCTTCGAATTCATCGGCCACTCCATGCGCCCGGCGCCCCTGAGCGACCCATCGGCCTTCCGCATCGAGATCGGCGGGCCGCAGTGCAAGCAGCCCTACTCGGCGTCGATCTTCAACATCTCGGCCATGAGCTTCGGCTCCCTCAGCGCCAACGCCATCCGCGCCCTCAACCAGGGCGCCAAGCTCGGCGGCTTCTACCACGACACCGGCGAAGGCAGCATCAGCCCCTACCACCGCGAGCACGGCGGCGACCTGGTGTGGGAACTGGGCAGCGGCTACTTCGGCTGCCGCACCGCCGCCGGCCTGTTCGACCCGGAGCGCTTCGCCGCCCAGGCGCAGAACCCGCAGGTGCGGATGATCGAAATCAAGCTCAGCCAGGGCGCCAAGCCCGGCCACGGCGGCATCCTGCCCAAGCACAAGGTGACCAAGGAAATCTCCGAAACCCGCGGCGTGATGATGGGCGAGGACTGCATCTCCCCCTCGCGCCACAGCGCCTTCTCAACCCCGGTGGAAATGATGCAGTTCATCGCCCAGCTGCGTGAGCTGTCCGGCGGCAAGCCGGTGGGCTTCAAGTTCTGCCTGGGCCACCCCTGGGAATTCATGGGCATCGCCAAGGCCATGCTGGCCACCGGCATCTATCCGGACTTCATCGTCGTCGACGGCAAGGAAGGTGGCACCGGCGCTGCGCCCCTGGAGTTCACCGACCACATCGGCGTGCCGCTGCGCGAGGGCCTGCTGTTCGTGCACAACGTGCTGGTGGGGCTCAATCTGCGGGACAAGATCAAGCTCGGCGCCAGCGGCAAGATCGTCAGCGCCTTCGACATCGCCAGCGTGCTCTCCATCGGCGCCGATTGGGCCAACTCTGCGCGGGGCTTCATGTTCGCCATCGGCTGCATCCAGTCGCAGAGCTGCCACACCAACAAGTGCCCCACCGGCGTCGCCACCCAGGACACCCTGCGCCAGCGCGCCCTGGTGGTGCCCGACAAGGCCCAGCGCGTGCACAGCTTCCACCGCAACACCCTCAAGGCCCTGGCCGAAATGCTCGCCGCCGCCGGCCTCGACCACCCGGCGCAGCTGGAGCCGCGCCACCTGGTGCGCCGGGTCTCCGACAGCGAGATCCGCCTGTTCTCCCAGCTCCACGTGTTCCTCAAGCCGGGCGACCTGCTCAAGGACACGATCGAAGCCGACTTCTACGGCCGCATGTGGGAGATGGCCCGCGCCGACAGCTTCGAGGCCGCCTGCGGCTGGTGACGACGCTTACTGGCTGCACACGGGGACACGGACGTCCCCTTCACGCCTTCCTGAACGACTTCACGAGCGCACCGTAAGTCTCACCTGCAAGCTCCAGGCGCCCGTGGGTGACCCGTGCGCCGGGGTAGAGCTTCGATTCCCACAAGTCGTCAGGCATGCCATCGATCTTGGGGCCGGTGTACTTCTTGGTGGCATGGCTGGCGAAATGGCCGTTGGAAATGGCCATGAGGTCCACATCAGCGGCATCGTGCCCCGCTGGCACCTCGACGAACCCCATGTCCAGGTAGAACCTCACCATGCCGGTGACCGCCTCCACATCGAATTCGAGCGTGGTGTCGCCCACGGTCCAGCCGATGCAGTTGTAGCCGTCATAGCAGCCAGGCGAGGTCACGTAGACATTGGCACGGGTCAGGCCGGGGAAGGCCGCGCTGTAGTCCGCCCATTCCTCATCGGTGACCGGCCTGGGTAGCGAATCGTGTTGAACGGTGCCAACGGCGGCGGTATTCACTGGTTTCTTCTTGCGCGGCATAAGGCACTCCATCGCTGGGCCGGGTCGTCAGTGGCAGCATCCTGGCCTGTGCACAAGAGGATCGCTGCCAAGGACTTCTTATAGACCACCGCCCATCACTCACCCAGGCTGAGCAGCCGCCAACGAGCGCTCCATCACGATGGTGCGCTCCTCGCCCCGGATGATCTGCTGCACGGCCTGGAAGCCCAGCCCCGCGTAGAAGCCTTCGGCGGTGATCGACGAAGGCACCTTCAACAGCGCGACACCGCGCTCCCGCGCCAGCGCCTCCACCTGTTCCATCAGCCGCCGGCCGACGCCCAGCCCCTGGGCACCCGGCGCGACGAAGACGGTGCGCACCACATCGCCATCCAGGCTGGCGGTGCCGATCACGCAGCCCGCCTCCTCCGCCACCAGCACCTCGCGCGCCGCCAGCAGCCCCCGCACCTGCTCGGGGCCGAAGTTCGCCTGCACCGAGGCGATCACCGCCGGCGGGTAGTCACGGGCGTTGCTCTCGGCCAGCGCCAGGAGCACCACCTGGCTGATGGCCGTGGCGTCGTCAGGGGTGGCGGTTCTGATCAGGTATTCCATGTTCGATTCCTCAAGCCCTGCCCGCCTCGGCCAGCAGCCATTCGCGGAACGCCGCCACTGCGGGACGCTCCAGAACGCCGGCCGGGTAGACAAGAAAATAGGCCAGGGCGCTGGCAACGCCCTGGTGGAAAGGCGCCAACAGGGTACCGGCCGCGAGCTCGCGGTGCACAAGGGAGCGCCGCACCAGCGCCACCCCGAGCCCGGCCCGGGCCGCCTCGATGGCGCCGTTGCTGTCGACGAACAGCGGCCCGCGCGTGGCGTCCACCTCCGCAGCGCCGGCCGCCTCCAGCCACAGTGGCCAGTCGTGGCGGTGCTCGTCGTGCAGCAACGTGAAGCCCGCCAGTTGCGCGGGCGTCGACAGGCTCGCATCGGCGGCCAGCGCCGGGCTGCACACCGGCACCAGCTCATCGTCCACCAGCCGCTCGGCCACCAGCCCCTCGTAGCGGCCGAAGCCGTGGCGCACCGCCAGGTCGATGCCGTCGAGGGCGAAATCCATGCGCCGGTTGGACGGGCTGATGCGCACGTCGATCCCCGGCATCCGCGCCTCGAAGCCACCCAGCCGAGGCACCAGCCACTGCAGGGCGAAGCCTGGCGTGCAGGTCAGGGTGAGCACCGCCGGCCGCGCGCGGGCGGTGATCTCGGCGGTGGCTTCACGCATCAGGCGGAAGGCCGTGCGCAGGGTGGCGAAGTAGTCCGCGCCCTCGGCGGTCAGGGCCAGGCTGCGCGGCCGGCGCAGGAACAGTTGCACACCGAGAGCCGCCTCCAGCTCCTTCACCTGCAGGCTCACCGCCCCCGGCGTCACACAGAGTTCACGGGCGGCCAGGGTCACGCTGAGGTGGCGCGCCGCCGCTTCGAAGGCGCGCAGCGCGCTGAGGGAAGGCAAGGTGCTCATGCTTTAGAAAAACTCGATCGTCCGTGGAGAAAAGCTCGTTTGTCACGCCGAGCCCCGTCCGAATAATAGGGAGCCACAGACGGGATTCAAGCGACCGCCTGCAACGAATGGAACTCAAGCAAGGAGACAGGCGATGAACACGCAGAACGTCATGGGCACACGCGAATGGGGCATGCTGGTGGCCCTCTCCATCCTCTGGGGCGGTTCGTTCTTCTTCGTCGGCATCGCCGTGAAGGAATTGCCGCCTTTCACCATCGTCATGGCCCGCATCGGCCTGGCCGCCCTCGCCCTCTTGGCCCTGGTGCATCTCATGGGCCTGCGGATGCCGCGCGATCCCCGCGTGTGGCTGGCGTTCTTCGCCATGGGGCTGCTCAACAACCTGATTCCCTTCTGCCTCATCGTCTGGGGCCAGACCCACATCGCCAGCGGCCTGGCCTCCATCCTCAACGCCAGCACGCCGCTGTTCTCGGTGCTGGTGGCGCACCTGCTGACCCAGGACGAGAAAATGACCGGCCGCAAGCTCGCCGGCGTGCTCATCGGCCTGGCCGGCGTCGCGACCCTGATCGGCCCCGCCGCGCTGTCGGGGCTCGGCAGCCATATCTGGGCGCAGCTGGCGGTGCTCGGCGCCGCGCTGTCCTATGCCTTCGCCGGTATTTTCGGCCGTCGCTTCAAGGCCATGGGCGTGCCGCCGATGATCACCGCCACCGGGCAGATCAGCGCCTCGACCCTGCTGCTGATCCCTGTCGCCCTGCTGGTGGACCCCCCCTGGACCCTGCCCCTGCCCGGCCCCGCCACCTGGGCCGCGCTGGCCGGCATCGCCCTGCTCTCCACTGCCCTGGCCTACGTGCTGTACTTCCGCATCCTCGCCAGCGCCGGCGCCACCAACCTGATGCTGGTGACCTTCCTCATTCCGGTCAGCGCCATCCTCCTCGGCGCCCTGGTGCTGGGCGAACAGCTGGAGGCCAAGCACTTCATCGGCATGGCCCTGATCGCCGCCGGCCTCGCCGCCCTCGACGGCCGCCTGGTCACCGCCCTGCGCCCGAAACCACGCCACCCCGACCGCGACAGCTTCCTCGGCAAGGACATCTAGCCCCCGCCACTCGCCAGGCCCCGGCGCGCGGGGCCTGGCAACCCAGCCGACACAAGGCTCGAATAATTCTGCAACTCACCCTCCGGCACCCGGTCTATGGTTATCAGCGATCGCCACGCCCGTTGCACAGCGGCCACAGAGCCGCGTCGCGCAGCGGTCGGCAGGATCGCAACCCCACTCAAGCCTGTCGTCTGCCGGACAAAGGAGTTGCCCCGTGAAGTGCTTGATCTGCGAACACGAAGCCAAGCCCCTAAAATCGCGCGGCCCCGGCCTCGCCCTGCGCTGTCGGGAATGTGGCAGCTACCAGGTGGACGAACGCCTGCTGGCGCGCCTGCGCCTGAGCGGCGAAATCCTCGATGAACAGTAGGCCCGCACCCGCCTGCACTTCCGCCGCGCCGGCCACCAGGGCCTGCCGCGGCTGGACGCCGCCGACGCCGACCTGCTGCAACCGCGACCGCTGATCCACGACTGGATTCGCGATATATCCAGTTGCTGAGGGCCTCGCCGGGGCGCCAACCGTCGGCGCCGCGAGCGACCGTCGGGAATGAGCGCGGCCAAGGGTGCCGAGCACGCGCGGTGCGGCTACAATTCGCGCCCTGCACCGTGCCGGAAGCCTTTTTGCCATGTCCCTACCCAAACACCACCTCGAACTGCTCAGCCCTGCCCGCGATGTACACATCGCCCGCGAGGCCATCCTGCATGGGGCCGACGCCGTCTACATCGGCGGGCCGAGCTTCGGCGCGCGGCACAACGCCTGCAACGAGGTGGCCGATATCGCCCAGCTGGTGGAGTTCGCCCGGCGCTTCCACGCCCGCGTGTTCGTCACCATCAACACCATCCTCCACGATGACGAGCTGGAGCCGGCGCGCGCGCTGATCCACCAGCTGTACGACGCCGGCGTCGACGCGCTGATCGTCCAGGACATGGGCGTGATGGAACTGGACATCCCGCCGATCGAGCTGCACGCCAGCACCCAGACCGACATCCGCACCCTGGAGCGGGCCAAGTTCCTCGACCAGGCCGGCTTCTCCCAGCTGGTGCTGGCCCGCGAGCTGGACCTCAAGCAGATCCGCACCATCGCCGACCACACCGACGCCGCCATCGAGTTCTTCATCCACGGCGCCCTGTGCGTGGCCTTCTCCGGCCAGTGCAACATCTCCCACGCCCAGACCGGCCGCAGCGCCAACCGCGGCGACTGCTCCCAGGCCTGCCGCCTGCCCTACACCCTGAAGGATGACCAGGGCCGCGTCGTCGCCTTCGAAAAACACCTGCTGTCGATGAAGGACAACAACCAGAGCGCCAACCTCAGCGCCCTGGTGGACGCCGGCGTGCGCTCCTTCAAGATCGAAGGGCGCTACAAGGACATGGGCTACGTGAAGAACATCACCGCCTATTACCGCCAGCGCCTGGACGGCATCCTGGAAAACCGCCCGGACCTGGCCCGCGCCTCCAGCGGCCGCACCGACCACTTCTTCGTGCCCGACCCGGACAAGACCTTCCACCGTGGCAGCACCGACTACTTCGTCACCGACCGCAAGATCGACATCGGCGCCTTCGACTCCCCCACCTTCACCGGCCTGCTGGTGGGCAACGTCGAGAAGGTCAACAAGCGCGACCTGCTGGTGGTGACCCAGGAGCCCCTGTCCAACGGTGACGGCCTCAACGTGCTGGTCAAGCGCGAAGTCGTGGGCTTCCGCGCCAACATCGCCGAGCCCAAGGGCGAGTTCGAGGAAGACGGCGAGAAGCGCTACCGCTACCGCGTCGAGCCCAATGAAATGCCCGAGGGCCTGTTCCGCCTGCGCCCCAACCACCCGCTCTCGCGCAACCTCGACCACAACTGGCAGCAGGCCTTGCAGAAGACCTCGTCCGAGCGCCGCATCGGCCTCTCCTGGGTCGCCAAGCTGCGTGAAGAACGCCTGGAACTGACCGCCACCAGCGAGGAAGGCATCACCGCCAGCGTCGCCCTGGAAGGCCCCTTCGGTGCCGCCAACAAGCCCGAGCAGGCGCTGGAGCAACTGCACGACCTGCTCGGCCAACTGGGCACCACCCAGTACCACGCCGACGCCGTGGAGCTGGACGCGCCCCAGGCCTTCTTCATCCCCAACTCCCAGCTCAAGGCCCTGCGCCGCGAAGCCATCGAGGCGCTGACCGCCGCCCGTGTCGCCGCCCACCCGCGCGGCGGCCGCAAGCCCGTCGCCGTGCCGCCGCCGGTGTACCCGGAAGCGCACCTGTCGTTCCTCTACAACGTCTACAACCAGAAGGCCCGCGACTTCTACCACCGCTACGGCGTGCAGCTGATCGACGCCGCCTACGAGGCGCACGAGGAAGCCGGTGAAGTGCCGGTGATGATCACCAAGCACTGCCTGCGCTTCTCCTTCAACCTCTGCCCCAAACAGGCCAAGGGCGTGACCGGAGTGCGCACCAAAGTCGCACCGATGCAACTGGTGCACGGCGACGAAGTGCTGACCCTGAAGTTCGACTGCAAGCCCTGCGAAATGCACGTGGTGGGCAAGATGAAGGGCCACATCCTCGACCTGCCGCAACCCGGCAGCGCCGCGACCCAGGTGGTCGGCCACATCAGCCCCGACGACCTGATGAAAACCATCCGCAACCGCGCCCCGCACTAAGGCCCCACCCAACCACGCCACCCCTGTAGCCAGGGCTTCAGCCCGGGAACGGTGAAGCCCATCAAGCCCCGGGACTCGGCTGCTCTGCAGGGGCAGCCAGGCGCGCACGCCGTATCGCACGCCGCGCCCGGGGGAAATAGCCCCACTCCCCGGGCAGCACACGCCAGGCCAGCCGCAGGAACCCGGCGAGCAGGCGCAACCGGCGCTGGTCCGACGCCGTCCACCGCAGCCCCAGCCGCTCTCGCAGTACCGGCGGCAAGGTACCCCGCGCCACCCAGCGCACGCCGCCCACCAGCACCGGCTGCAGGCACCACCACAGCGGGCCGCGCATCCAGGGATAAGGCGCCTGCAAGCCCCCGGTCGAGCCGAAGTACCAAGTGGTGATCTCCGTCGGCTGGAGGCGCTGCTCCAGCATCCGCTGCCAGTAACCCTGGAAAGCGGCGTAGCTCTCCGGCACCTGCCCCATCGGCAATCCATAGAGGGCATACCAATGGACGGACTCCTGGTAGAGGCGCTCGCATTGCCCTTCGTCCAGGGGCGTGCCGAGCCACTGCTGCAGGGCGATCTGCGCCTCGAAGAAGGTCGCATGAGCCCAGTAGAACAGCTCAGGGCTGAGGGCGTGGTAGGGCCGCCCCTCCCCGTCCTGGCCCTTGATATCGCGATGGAAGGAGCGCACCTGCAAAGCGGTACCGGCAGCCTGGCCGCCGTCGTAGACCACACCGAGGATGGGCGGGATGGAGCGCAGCAGGCGGTTCCAGGGGTTGGCGAACAGGTCGGAGTGCTGCAGCACGCCGGCGGCCAAGCCCGGGTGCATGTTCTGCAGGATGCCGGTGCGCCCGATCAGCAGCAGGCCGCGCAGGTCGCCGAAGTAGCGCCAGGTGAGCGAGTCCGGCCCCAACGGGCTCGGCGGGGCGGATGGATGGGCGGGCTGGGCGAGGTCTGCTGCGTGCATGGAAGCGGCTCCGGCAAGGGCTTGGAAACGCCCTCACGCTAATGCGACTATCCGCTCGTATTCAATTCGCGTCCGGAGCCCGCCATGCGCAAGCAGCCCCGCCAGCAACGCTCGCAACAGATGGTCGCCGACCTGGTGGAAGCCTGCGCCCGGGTCATCGCCCGCGACGGCCTGGCACGCCTGAGCACCAACCTCATCGCCGCCGAGGCCGGGGTCAGTGTCGGTTCGCTCTATCAATACTTCGCCAGCAAGGAAGCCCTGGTCGAGGCCCTGCTCGACCGCATGAGCCAGGCGCTGGCCGGCGTGATCCGCGACAACGCCACGGCCTTGCTGGCGGACGACGTACACACCGCCGTGGAGCGCCTGCTGCAGGCGGTATTCGCATTCATCGACCGCAACGCCAGCCTGCACCTCGAACTGGCGCGCCACTGGCAGGACTTGCGCACGCTGAAGGTGGTCGACGAGATGGAGCGGCACCTGTTCGACTTCTGCCGCCTCTACCTGCTGCGCCACCTGCGGGAAATCCCCATCGACAACCCGCTGCCCACGCTCTACGTCGTCATCAACAGCGCGCTGATGACCATCATCCGCTTCATGAGCCACCCCCATCCGCCGCTCACGCGCAGCGAACTGATCGGCGCCTTGAGCGACATGTTCGCGGCCTATATGGCCAGCCTGGCCAAGGCGAAGTAAGGGCTACGCCCCGACAAGCCACTAAAAAGCATCAGCGCTGGCAAGGTCGAAGGGTCGTGTAGCCTGGGCTTCAGTCCAGGAATCGGTGCGCACAAAACTCCCGGGCTGAAGCCCGGGCTACGCCCTGTGACGATGCGAATCAAGAGCAGGACGAACACGAGCCGTAGGGTGTGCCGTGCGCACCTCCGCACGGTGCTTCCGGCGGGCTCCCCTACTTGCAACGCCGCGATGGCAACGCAGCTAGGTTTTTACGGAGCGCCCAGCAGCAGCGTCCAGTACACCCCACCCGCCTTCGCCGCCGGCGACTGGGCGCCGCCCAGGTCGGTGAACAGCGGGCTCATCAGCCGCGAGCATTCCTCCGGGCTGGCCAGCCAGCCCTGCACTGCACTGGCAGCCGAGCCCATGCCGGCGGCGATGCTCTCCGCCACCCGCGTGCCCCCATAGCCGGCACTGCGCGCCCGGTCCGCCGGCGCGCTGCCGTCGGTGCCCTGGTGGGCGAAGAAGCCGTTGAGCGCCATCGACTGGCTGTGGTTGGTCGCTGCCGCCCCCAGGGCCTCGTTCCAGCGCAGCGGCGGTGCCGACGCGAAGGGCTCGTTACCGCACAGGCGCGGCTGCGCCCTCGCCGCGTTCACCTGCTCCAGCAGCATCGACCCCTGCAAAGGCCCGGTCGCCAGGGCCGCACTGCGCAACGGCCGCGCAAAGGTCACCCGCCACACCGGCCCCGCCTGGCTCACGCCCACATCGACGAACTGCGGGTTCAGCAGCACATCGCAATAGCCCAGCAACGCCTTGAACGCCGCCTGGGCATCGGCCGGGCCGGTGAGACGAATGGTGCGCACATCCCCCGGCCGGTAGCCGGACTGCTCCAGCGCCGCGCGCCAGGTTTCGCCATTGCCGGTGGGCAGCGCCAGGCGCGGGTCACTGGCCAGGGGCGTAAGCGCAACGGTGGGCTGGTTGCCGCAGTTCTGCGGCTGGGCACGGTAGGCATTGATGGCATCGACCAGCACCGCCTCCTCGGCGGCGGAAGCACCGGCGGCGAGCAACAGGCCGAGCAGGAAAGCGAAGGGACGGATAGGCAAGGCAGCAAGTGGGCGCATGGTTCGAACCTCATATAAAGGAAGTCGGGCAACCACGGCGCCAGCCCGGGCCCAAGGCACCCGGGGTTCGCAAGCCCGTGAAGGTTGGAACCGCAACGGCGCCGCCGAGTTCAGCGGCGCCCAAAGGGGGTGGCACAGCCTTCGCCCGCCACCACCCTGCCCCGCTGCCTATCAGGGCACCTGGCGCCCCAAGGGCAACCCGACCATCTCCACCAGCCGCAGGTAATCCTCATAGTTGCTGCGCGACAGGTGGATCACCGCATCCATCAACGCACCCTCCCGGTAACCATCGAGAAACGGCCCCGGCACACCATCGTGCAGGGACACGTTTTCCAGAATCACTTCGGCAATCACCAGGGTGGTATGCAGGCGCGCATCCAGGCCCTGGACCAGTTGCTGGAGGCGGCGTTGTTCGTGAGTGATATCGCTCATGCCGAAACCTCCCCGTGGGTGGGAAGGAAGGGGTGCGGGGCTGAGCGGTAGAGAATGAGGGAAGTGAATGCGTCGTGCATGGTGAAGCTCCAGTGAGATGGACGAAACCACCACCCGATCGCTGTCATTCGAAGGGTGGCAGACCACGCGGGGTTGACAGACCGGACACTGGAGCCGGCAGACCACGAGGGTCTCCCCGCGCGATCTGCCATAAAACAGAGCAGTTGTGAAAACTGCATGCGTGCCGATGCCTGCAAAAAACGTTCGCCGTTTTTCGCATGCACCTAAGGGCGCATTCGCGCCAGTGTTCGGGCTGTCAAACCCGGCCACGGGACTTACCGTGGCGGGTGCAGGATAGGGATGAGGGGGCGGGAGGGCAAGGGAGGTGAGGTAGCTATCGGCCAGATAGCGAAAGCTAGAATGCTGTTAAGTCTCAAGATCCTATGTGGGATATCTCATGTCTCACCTCGCCATACATTGACTGCAGATATGAAAGCCTTGAAGCTCGTTTACGCGATTGCCTATGGGCCGCAAATTGAGCTGGAGTAATCACAACGACTCGGCTACATAATATTTGCAGCTACCCAGATCGGCACAAAGAAAAGTAATTTGAATGGAGAGTTATTGGCATGGCTGAGCTGAAAGAGCAAAGTAATCCATTTTCCACTGGAGGTGGTGGCGTTAATTTTGAAAGCCGGGTACAGGCTTCATTTCTAGTCGCGCTTCTAGCTGGAACACCTATCCCATGCATGCCTATCAATGCTCGAGTAAAGGAAATTAGCTTCCAGAATAGATATGCCGGAGTGCACACAGATGATTTACTTGTCATCTCTGAAGACTCAATCAATAACAAGCGAAATCTGCGCATTCAAATTAAACATGAAATAACGATAAGCGACTCTGAAGAGTCTGTATTTGCCGAAGTTATTTTCGCCGCATGGAAAGACTTCAATAGCCAAGGCTTCAATAAAAATCTCGACTCCATTGCGCTTGTTACTGGCCCATTGACCAAGGTCGATCTTGCCAGCACTATTCCCATACTTGAGTGGGCTCGCCATTCATCAAACGCCGATGAATTTATCAAAAAAACAGCAACTAAAGGCTTCACAAGCACTAAGAAAGAGGAACGACTAAGGGCTTTCAGAACGCAACTAAATCGGGCAAATGGCGACGCATTGCCAGACAATGAATTCTGGGAGTTCCTAAAGGTATTCCATCTTATCTCATATGATCTTGATCAAACGGCATCAGTTACAGCCGCAATGCTTGGCTCGCTCATTCGTCAACACTCTGACCTACCACCTTCAGCAGTTTTGGCACAGATTGTAACAACCGCTCAAGAGTTCAACCAGAATGCAGGCACACTAACAGTCGATAACATTCCTGCCGATTTGAGTTCTTTATTCAGAGCCAGAGTAACTCAGTCATTTGAAGCGGATATAGATAAGCTACAGGAGAGAAGCCGCCATATATGCCTAGGCATTTCTAATTCAATATGCGGGAACCATGTATCCCGAGAGGATATTATTGAAGAGATACGCGACTCTTACGAAGAAGGTGGATTCGTATTCGTTACCGGCGAACGGGGCGCCGGTAAATCTGGCGTTGTCAAAGACTATGTACAGTCCAGAGATTCTAGCGCGGCCACCTTCTACGTCAGGGCCGAGGATTTCGACAAGCCCCATCTTAATGATGTGTTTGCATCTATGGGGATGAGCTCAGACCTACGCCAATTGGCGAGTCATTTCTCTCTCCTTAAAGAAAAAATTCTGATCATTGAGTCGATTGAAAAAATATTAGAGCTCAATAACTCGGCAGCCTTTATAGATCTATTGAATTTCATAAAACTGCAAGGGGGGTGGTGCGTGATTGCGACAGGACGCGATTATGCATACCAGCAGCTGGCATTTAATTACCTTCAACCCTGCGGCTTGAACTTTAAGAGCGTAAAGATTCCAGGCTTCACCGATGGACAAGTTGAAGAGATCTGTAATAATGTTTCTGAGCTGCGGCAGTTAACGGGTAATCCAGCCATCTCAGAGCTCTTACACAATCCGTTCTTTATTGATCTTGCTGTTCGCGCGCTTGCAAATGATGCCAAATTTGAGTTCAGCAGTACCGAGGGCGACTTCCGAAAAATTGTCTGGAATTCGGTCATTGAAAGACAATCGGATCGCAGAAATGGAATGCCCATTCGGCGCAGAGTTACTTTTATTGAGGTGGCAAAGCTGCGAGCAAAACGAATGGTATTTGGCGTACCTGATACAGGTTTTGATCCTGCGGTTGTGGCCAAGCTGGAAGAAGATAATCTTATTCGCCGCGATGCCCGTACCTCTTTGATAAGCCCCTCTCATGATGTATTGGAGGACTGGGCTCTCGGCGAATTCATTGAAAACGAATACTTAGCGAATTTGGGGTCGCCGAATAACTTTCTAGCCGCAATCGGAAGTGAGCCCGCAATTGGTCGCGGACTCCGCTTATGGATGGGTTTCAAGCTTGCAACTGAAGCTGAATTGACAGACCTGATCGAAAGCATACTAACGGCGGATGATATTGCCAGCCACTGGAAAGATGAAGTTGTTGCCACCATATTGTTAAGTCCTGACCCATCTAAATTTTTTAATCTGCTGCAAGACAAATTATTAGCCAATCAATGCAGCCTACTAATTAGATTCAGCTTCATACTGCGTATTGCTTGCCAGCGCCCTATAGAAGGTGCAAACGGCTATCCGAATAAAAATTCTGACTCTGGATTCTTGCTATTTTTGAAACCATATGGTCGCGGGTGGGAGGCACTGATAAATTTCATATTCTCGAATAAAGCGTCTTTGTCTGAGTCAGTTCTCCCTCATGTTGTAGAGGTAGCTTACTCATGGTCGGATATTATAAGCATCTGGAGTAAACTACCCGCAGAGGCACCTGCGGTTGGTGGCATCTGCTTATTCTTACTTGAATGGGTAGATTCGTATAAAAGAGAGAAGCTACGAACCAAGGCCCTAAAAGTCCTGCTGAAAGTAGTTCCGGCTATACCTGATGAGTTCAATGCACTGGCAGAGCACAATGTATTTGCATCAAATCTAAGGCGCGACCGCCCCAACTATGTGGAGGAGCTTGTCAGGTTGGCTCTTGCTAGCGATTTGGCTCCCATGCTCTGCCGGCATCACCCTGACTTCATTATGCGGCTTGCCAGGCATGAATGGTTACAGCCTGAAACAGATGACAATGACCTGGGTGGCTATCGCCCTTTATCCGGAATGGGTCTGGATGAAGCTTACGGCCTGCAAAATGAAAGAGACTATTTTCCTGCAAGTGGCTTGAGAGGTCCATTTAAGTACCTGCTGCAACATCATCCCCGCAAAGGTCTAGATTTCATTCTAGACCTTTGCCGCGCTTGCTCCGCGAAGTTTGCGACGTCTAAGTATGGCAAGTACTGTGAAGACCAACTTCAGGAAATGCCAGATGAGATGGAGGTTCGATCGACGCTGATTCGCGCTAACGATGGAACCCAGATATCCCTCTTTGCATCGCCTCATTTGTGGAAAGGATATCGCGGCCACTCCACTGTGCCTTATTTGCTGCAATGTGCCTTGATGGCCTTGGAGAACTGGTTAGTTGAGTATGTAGAGAGCCCGCCACCCAAGAGTGAACTTACTTGGATATATGAATACATATTGAAAAGCAGTAACTCCGTATTAACTACTGCTGTGCTTGCCTCTATAGCCGTGGGGTTTCCCAAGCAGGTTGGCAGTGCAGCGTACCCATTGTTGAAATGCACCAATCTCTACACATTGGATCTAATTCGCCAACTCGAGGAAAGAGGCAGTCAGGAAATAAACTGGTTTGCGATGCGCTTCGATCCCTGGTCTGAGTTCTTTGCTGAAGAGAGAAAAAATTCAGCTCTTAAGCCTTGGAGAGGGGAATCCCTAGAGGCATTACTGGTTAAATTTCAGTTCATTGAAGAGCATAGATCTTCGGCGTATGAGATTATTGATGAGCTGAGCGCTCTTGCGGAGGCAGGTGAAAGCACTAGCCTGAAGTTCTTGGTTCATCGAGTTGATACGCGAAACTGGGAGGCTGTTCCGGACGAGGAAAACAATAGGATCATTTTCCAATCCACTCAGCCCCTTAGCGAAGATCTTCAGCAGGCACAGCGGGAACACCAGGAAATTCATGCTCATGATTTTTCCGTCCAGCGACTCTATCTGTGGTCTAGGAAGAAATTTGAAAACAATGAAACTAGCAGCTCTGGACTGATTGGAGTCGACGAAGCTATCGCAGATGCAAGGAAAATCCTGGATATTCTAATTAAGGGAGAAGTTGGGCGCTTTGAAACAATGGCACTAGGTGCGATTACTACTACGGCTGCAGTTGCAGTAAGAGATTACTTTGACGCCCTGTCAGCTGAGGATGTTAACTGGTGCTTGGAGGTGATAACTCAAGTAATCCACTTGAATTCGGACGACAGTGGCGACCATATGGCGGTCGATGCTACCGATTCTAATGGAGCTGTCGCTTGTGCGTACGTTCTTGCGAAACTGCTGGAACTTGAGCTTGATCCAGAGCCGCGCGAAGAGATTTATTATGCAATCGCTACGGCAATAACGCATGTCAACATACATGTATGTGCGTCTGCTGCTAAAGGAATACGTGATTACCTTTGGAGCATGGATGAGAGTTTTGCTAACAGCTGTATTAGTGGAGCGTTGGAATTTGCACGCTTTGAGCTTACGCACTGCACGTCCGTGCGAGCGCTTCCAAGTAGCGATCCCGACACACCGCCTAGCGAATGGAGCGCGCTTGTTTCAGAGTTTCGAGAGAAGATTATCAGAGCAGAATTTGAGTTTTCCCCATCTGAAATCACACCGGAATCTCACTCATTGTGGCGCATCCATATTCCAATACTGATGCTCCCTCTCGGCAACTATCGTGATAACCATATCAATCTCTTACACAAGACCGTCTCGATAGTTTATGACAATGAAAATGAACAAAAGAAGCGCTCATCAAATCGATCACTTCGTTTGAATCATGATGTGACTGTGGCTATACAGAATTGCTTGGCCGAACATGTCATTGCCAGCAAAAATGATAATTTCAAGCCCATTCGTGATCTCCTGCTAGCAGGATGCCAACAAGCTCCTAGCTTTATATATCTTGTTAAGCTTCGATTCGATACTGCTATGGAGCAACAGTCAGACTATGAGGGCATGTGGGAGCTCTGGTGCTTATTGGAAGCTCAGCTGCATGAAATTGCGCTCAATGCTGTATATACACCTTACTCAGGCCTTCAGAATGATCTAAATATTTTTTTACGCGGAATGCTCTACAGTGACGAAGTGTATCAAAAGCACCCTAACCGGATTAAAGCTATAAGGACAGGAGCGCAATACTTGCTTGAATTTTGTAGGCGCTCAGCATGCAACAGCTTGGTTTTTGAGTCGCTGTGCTCGCTCATGTATCAATTTCCCGACTTGTTTTTTGATAGGGGCATTCATATTTTGGCAGCTGAGTACAGGAAGAATACGAGCATTCTGACGTCTCAAGGAAATTCTGCATATTGCCTAGAAATGGCAATCGCAAAGCTTTTTAAGCTCACTGACAAGCTTAGCCTTAAAATGTACGAAGCTTGCTTGGATCTCCTTACGGGAATAATAGAGACGGGCTCTGCTAGAGCATATTACCTCCGTGAGTCACTGATCCGAACACGCAGAGTTTCTAGCTAACTTACGCGGACTTATGACTAGTGCATAGCTTTAGGCCTCCCTAGCCCTTACTCTGTCGATTACGGTTAATTGGAGATAGCCGGAGCGAGTAAACGTACTAGCAGAGACCAGTACATACACGCCATCAAGTCAGATTTTACTCTGCAGCTAAATATTTGCAGGCAGCAGTTACTCGCTTCACTTCTGCGGCAACCAGTTGCCTAGCTATTTTAAGGGTGAGTTAGGATCGGCGGCATGGTGGATCACAACTACTGGAATGGCTGGACAGAACACCATCAGCGAGCAGTTGCAACTCTCGCTGATGATACTGAACATGCAATTACGAACAGCCAAGCATGGCAGCCTCCTACCTCTCCCCCACCTCCCCCCTCACCTCACTCGGCGTCCGCCCATACCTCGCCTTGAAGCTCCGCGCGAAATGCGCCTGGCTCGAATAGCCGTGCCGGTAGGCCACCTCGCTGATATCCAGGCCATTGGCCTGCGGGCTGCTGAGCAGGCGGTGGGCGAGTTCGAGGCGGCGTTCGGCGATGTAGCGGCTGGGTGAGCCGCCTTCCTGGGCGAACAGGCGGGTGAGGTGGCGCACGGAGATGCCGATGCCCTGGGCGACGCGCTCGCAGCTGAGGGCCGAGTCGCCCAGTTGCTCGGCGATCAGGCGTTTGGCGGCCAGTAGATAGGAGGCGCCCTGGGCGCTGACGCGGTGTTCGCCGGTGCTGCCGGCGATGATGCTGGAGAGCAGCTCCAGCGCGTCGTCTTCGAAGTGCTCGGCCTCGCGGTTGGCGGGGCGCTGGAAGAAGCCCTGGGTGCGCTCGCAGAGGGTGCGGGTGAGCAGGCGTTGCAGGCGGGTTTCCGCGCCCACCTTGAGCGGGCCGTCGAGGCGGCCGAGGCAGCGTTCGCCGAACAGGTCCTGGGGGATGTCGAAGATGAACTGGCGCATGGCGCCGGAGAAGCCGAACAGGTAGGGCTTGTCGGTGCGGTAGATGATCATCTCCCCCGGCTCCAGCAGGGTGCAGCCCTCGCCCTGGTAGAAGAACGAGCGGCTTTCCTGCACCAGGGAGACGAACACCGATTCCTTGGGCACCGAGCGGATCATCGAGCAGTCCCGCTCCACCACGTGCTGGTTGCCGCGCACCAGGGCCAGGCTAATGGCGCCCAGTTCGAGGTTGGATTGCGAGGCGGCCAGGCCACCGTCGGCATAGGAGGAGCATTTGAGGCCGACGAGGATGGAGGCGTTGTACTGCTCCCAAAACCTCAGGCGCTGTTCGACCGGGATGTCGCAGGTACTGGCTCGCCGGGTCTCGAGCAAGGCGGGTGTGGTCATTCTTATTGTTCTCGTGGGTCGCCGCGGATCGAACCCCCGGGCCAAACATCGGCAGCTCCCGGGGACCGGGCGTCGCGCATCCTCTGTGGGTGTGGGCGACGCCCGGTCATTAACATCTGAACGCTGCCCGCCGTCAATCGCCCCCCGCCCGCTGCCCGGGCCCTGTCCGAAAAGCGCAAACAACAGGGCCGAGGCGATCAAACCCGCTGCCGCCGCGCCCTCTAGAGTCGGCCCCAGTCCATAACAACAACGAGACTGGAACATGGCCGAGCCTGCCCGCAACGAATTCTGGAAAGACCTGCAAGCCATCCCCAACTGCTTCAAGCCCGACGCCAAGCCCGAGGTGTACCTGCCCAACGCAGCGAGCGACGACCTGAGCCTCTACGTGCCCTTCACCGAGACGGTGTCCTCGCGCCCGCTGTGGATCTCGCCGAGCGAGAACCGCTGGTGCGACATCCTCATGGCCCGCAGCGCCGGCCTGGTTAACCGCCACTACCACCCTCACGAAGTCTTCGCCTACACCCTCTCCGGCAAGTGGGGCTACCTGGAGCACGACTGGACCGCCACCGCCGGCGACTTCGTCTACGAGACGCCCGGCGAGGGCCACACCCTGGTGGCCTATGAGCACGAGGAACCCATGCGCGCCTTCTTCATCGTCAAGGGCCCGCTGATCTGGCTCGACGAGCGCGGCGAGCCGGAGGGCTACTTCGACGTGCACTCCTACATCGCCATGTGCCGCGAGCACTACGAGAAGATCGGCCTCGGCGCCGCCTACATCGACTCCCTGTTCCGCTGACCCCTTGCCCGGGGCGCCCGCGCGGGCCCCGGAGGAGAACGACATGGCGCCCACCACCTCCAACGCCCGGTACGAAAACGTACTGCTCGGCGTGCTCTTCCTCACCTTCGGGTTCGTATTCTTCGACCGCCTGGCACTGTCCTTCCTGTTTCCCTTCATGGCCGAGGAGCTGCAGCTCGGCAACCGCCACCTGGGCATGCTGTCTTCGGTGCTGGCCCTGGCCTGGGCGGTGTCCGGGGCCCTGGTGGGCCTCTGGTCCGACCGCAACGGCGTGCGCAAGCCGCTGCTGATCGCGGCGGTGATTCTCTTCTCGCTGTGCTCGGCGCTGTCCGGGCTGGTGGGCGGCTTCCTCAGCCTGCTGCTGTTCCGTGGGGTGATGGGGCTGGCCGAGGGGCCTATCCTGCCGCTGTCGCAATCGCTGATGGTGGAGGCCTCGTCGCCCCACCGCCGCGGCCTCAACATGGGCCTGCTGCAGGGCTCGGCCGCCGGCCTGCTCGGTGCGGTGATCGGCCCACCAGTGCTGATCGGCCTGGCCGAGGCCTTCGGCTGGCGGCATGCCTTCGTCATCTCCCTGGTGCCGGGGCTGCTGATCGCCTGGCTGATCTGGCGCTACGTGCGCCCCGACGACAGGGCACGCAAGCCCGACGCCAGCACGGCCGGCAACGGCGTTGGGCTCGGCGGCCGCCTGGCCCTGCTGAAGAGCCGCAACATCCTGCTGTGCACCCTGATCAGTTGCGTGTTCCTCACCTGGTTCATCGTGCTGATTTCCTTCACCCCCACCTTCCTGGTCAGCCAGCGTGGCTACAGCCCGGCGAGCATGGGCGGGATCATGAGCTGCCTGGGCGTGGCCTGGGTGTTCTGGGGCTTCGCCGTGGCGGCGATCTCCGACCGCATCGGCCGGCGCCCGACCCTGGTGCTGTTCTCCCTGGTCGCCGCCTGCTGCCCGCTGGCCCTGCTCTATGCGCCCACGCCCTTCAGCCTCGGCGCGCTGATGCTGCTGACCTACACCGGCCTGGGCTGCTTCACCCTGTTCATGGCCACCATCCCGGCGGAGACGGTGCCGCGCGGCGTCATCGCCACCGCCCTGGGGCTGATCATGGGCATCGGCGAGCTGGTGGGCGGCTTCATCGCCCCGACCATCGCCGGCTTCGCGGCCGACCGCTACGGCCTCTCCATCGTCATGTGGATGAGCTGCGGCGGTGCCCTGTTGGCCGCCCTGCTCTCGCTGTTCCTCAAGGAAACCGCGCCCACGGTGCTGGCCCGCAAGGCCGGCCGCCCTCTCGCCGACACCGCCAACCTGCAAGGACAACCCTGATGAACGCATTGCGCTGGCATGGCGCCCGGGACCTGCGCCTGGACGCCCTCGACATCCCCCCGCCGGCCCCGGCGAGGTGGAACTCAAGGTGGCCTATTGCGGCATCTGCGGCAGCGACCTGCACGAGTACCAGGACGGCCCGCACTCCATTCCCCAGCAGCAGCCGCACCCGCTGTCCGGCTGCCGCGCGCCGCTGACCCTGGGCCACGAGTTCAGTGGCGTGGTCACCGCACTGGGCGCCGGGGTGCAGGGCTTCACGGTCGGCGACCGGGTAGCGGTGGAGCCCATCTACCGCTGCGGTGATTGCCGCTACTGCCGCGCGGGCCAGTACAACCTGTGCAGTTCCATGGGCTTTATCGGCCTGATGGGCGATGGCGGCTTCGCCGAGCGCGCCCGGGTGCCGGCCTACATGCTGCACCGCCTGCCGGCTGGCGTGAGCCTGCGCCAGGCCGCCGTGCTGGAACCGGCCGCCGTGGCCCTGCATGCCCTGCGCCAGAGCAGCCTGCAGCCCGGCGACC
>BATO01000046.1 GCA_000474255.1 Aquipseudomonas alcaligenes MRY13-0052 | reverse complement strand
CACCCGCGTGGCCGGCATCCTCACCGCGCGCGGTGGCGCCACCTCCCACAGCGCCATCGTCGCCCGCGCCCTGGGCATTCCCGCCCTGGTCGGCGCCGGGGCCGGGGTGCTGGCCCTGGAACCGGGCACGCCGCTGCTGCTGGACGGCGGCCGTGGCCGCCTGGTGGTGGCACCGGAGCAGGCCCTGCTGGAGCGCGCCCGGGCCGAGCACCAGGACCGCGAGCGCCTGCTGCGCGAGGCCGAGGCGCACAAGAACGAACCGGCCCGGACCCGCGACGGCCACCGGGTGGAGGTCTGCGCCAACCTGGGCGACGCTGCCGGCGCCGTGGCGGCGGTGGAGCAGGGCGCCGAAGGCGTCGGCCTGCTGCGCACCGAATTCATCTTCATGGCCCATTCCCAGGCGCCCGACCTGGCGAGCCAGGAGGCCGACTACCGCAAGGTGTTCGACGCACTCGACGGCCGCCCGCTGGTGGCGCGCACCCTTGATGTGGGTGGCGACAAACCCTTGCCCTATTGGCCCATCGCCCATGAGGAAAACCCCTTCCTCGGCCTGCGCGGCGTGCGCCTGACCCTGCAGCGGCCCAAGGTGATGGAGACCCAGTTGCGCGCCTTGCTGCGTGCCGCCGACGGCCGCCCGCTGCGCATCATGTTCCCCATGGTCGGCAGCGTCGCCGAATGGCGCCAGGCCCGCGACATGGCCCTGCGCCTGGCGGAGGAAATCCCCCAGGCCGACTTGCAGCTGGGGATCATGGTCGAGGTGCCGTCCGCCGCGTTGCTGGCCCCGGTGCTGGCCCGCGAGGTGGACTTCTTCAGCATCGGCACCAACGACCTGACCCAGTACGCCCTGGCCATCGACCGTGGCCACCCGACGCTCTCGGCCCAGGCCGATGGCCTGCACCCGGCCGTACTGCAACTCATCGAGCTCACCGTGCGCGCCGCCCATGCGCGGGGCAAATGGGTGGGGGTGTGCGGCGAACTGGCCGCCGACCCGCTGGCGGTGCCGCTGCTGGTGGGGCTGGGGGTGGACGAGCTCAGCGTCGCGGCGCGCAGCGTGCCCGAGGTCAAGGCGCGTATCCGCGAGCTCAGCCTGGCCGACGCCCAGGAACTGGCGGGCGTGGCGCTGGCGGCTGAAAGCGCCGAAGCGGTACGCGCCCTGGCGGAGAAATTCTGATGGCACGCATCCTCACGCTCACCCTCAACCCGGCGCTGGACCTCACCCTGCGCCTGCCGCGCCTGGAGCCCGGTGCGGTCAACCGGGGCCAGGCGCTGGTCAGCCACGCCGCCGGCAAGGGCCTCAACGTCGCCCAGGTGCTGGCTGACCTGGGCCACTCCCTCAGCGTCAGCGGCTTCCTCGGTGCCGGCAACGCCCAGCCCTTCGAGGCGTTGTTCGCCCGGCGCGGCTTCCACGACGCCTTCGTCCGTGTCGAGGGCGAAACCCGCAGCAACCTCAAGCTGGCCGAAGACGACGGCCGCATCACCGACATCAACGGCCCCGGCCCGGACGTGGACGCCGCCGCGCGGGACGAACTGCTGCGCCGCCTCGACGCCCTGGTGCCCGGGCACGACCTGGTGGTGGTGGCCGGCAGCCTGCCACGGGGCGTGGACGCCGACTGGTTCGCCACGCTGCTGCAGCGCCTGCATGGGCTGGGCGCACGGGTGGCGCTGGACAGCAGCGGGGCGGCCCTGCGCGCCGGGCTCGCCAGCGCGCCCTGGCTGGTCAAGCCCAACGCCGAGGAGCTGGCCGATGCCTGTGGCCGCCCCCTCGACGAACTGGCCGAGCAGGCCGAGGAGGCCGCGCGCCTGCAGGCCGCCGGCATCGAGCACCTGGTGCTGTCCATGGGCGCCGAGGGCGTGCGCTGGTTCAACCGGGGGCAGGCCCTGCAGGCGCGCCCGCCCAAGGTCAAGGTGGCCAGCACCGTGGGCGCCGGCGATTCGCTGCTGGCGGGCATGGTCCACGGCCTTCTGGCCGGCTGGCCCGCTGAGCGCACCCTGGCCCACGCCACCGCCATCGCCGCCCAGGCGGTGACGCAGATCGGTTTCGGCATCAATGACCGGGCGCAACTGGCCGCGCTGGAAAGCGCGGTGCGCGTGCAGCCTGTAGAAGAACAACACGAGGTTCCCCGATGAAATTCGCCCTTGTCACCGCCTGCCCCAATGGCGCGGTCAGCAGCCTGATCAGCGCGCGCCTGCTGGAAGGCGCCGCCCGCCGCCTGGGCTGGACACCCGGGGTGGAAATGCCCGGCGGCGAGCCCCTGTCCGCCGAGGCCGTGGCCGATGCCGACTGGGTGCTGGTGGTGAAGACCGGCCCGCTGGACCTCGCGCGCTTCGCCGGCAAGCGCCTCTACCTGGCCACCCCGGCCGAGGCCCTGCACGAGCCGGAAGCCTTCCTCCAGCGTGCCGAGCGCGAGGCCCAGGTACGGGCCGAGCAGGCCGCGCCCGTGCCTGCCGTGGCCAGTGAGCGGCCACGCCTGGTCGCCGTCACCGCATGCCCCACGGGCGTTGCCCACACCTTCATGGCCGCCGAGGCGCTGAAGCAGGCCGCTGCGCGCCTGGGCATGGAGCTGCAGGTGGAAACCCAGGGCTCGGTGGGCGCCCGCGACCCGCTGTCGACGGAGGCCATCGCCGCCGCCGATGTGGTGTTGCTGGCCACCGATATCGAGGTGGACACCGCCCGCTTCGCCGGCAAGCGCGTCTACCGCTGCGGCACCGGCGTCGCCCTCAAGCAGGCCGACGCCACCCTGCGCAAGGCCCTGGCCGATGCCCAGGTGCAGCAGGCCGGCAAGCCCGGCAGCCCCCAGGCCGAGGGCCAGGGCGAAGCCAAAGGTGTGTACAAGCACCTGCTCACCGGTGTGTCCTTCATGCTGCCGATGGTGGTGGCGGGCGGCCTGCTGATCGCCCTGTCCTTCGTCTTCGGCATCGAGGCCTTCAAGGAGCAGGGCACCCTGGCCGCCGCGCTGATGCAGATCGGCGGCGACACCGCCTTCAAGCTGATGGTGCCGCTGCTGGCCGGCTACATCGCCTATTCCATCGCCGACCGCCCGGGCCTGGCGCCGGGGATGATCGGCGGGCTGCTGGCCGCCACACTGGGCGCAGGCTTCATCGGCGGCATCATCGCGGGCTTCCTCGCCGGCTACTCGGCCAAGGCCATCAGCCGCTGGGTGAGGCTGCCGCAGAGCCTGGAGGCGCTCAAACCCATCCTCATCATCCCGCTGCTGGCCAGCCTGATCACCGGCCTGGTGATGATCTATGTGGTCGGCAAGCCGGTGGCCGGCATGCTCGCCGCGCTGACCCAGTTCCTCGACGGCATGGGCAGCACCAACGCCATCCTCCTCGGCGTGCTGCTGGGCGGGATGATGTGCGTCGACCTCGGCGGGCCGATCAACAAGGCCGCCTACGCCTTCTCCGTCGGCCTGCTGGCCTCCCACAGCTACGCGCCCATGGCCGCCACCATGGCGGCCGGCATGGTGCCGCCCATCGGCCTGGGCATCGCCTGCCTGCTGGCGCGGCGCAAGTTCGCCCAGAGCGAGCGCGAGGCGGGCAAGGCGGCGCTGGTGCTGGGGCTGTGCTTCATCTCCGAGGGTGCCATTCCCTTCGCCGCCAAGGACCCGCTGCGGGTGATCCCCGCCAGCATCGCCGGCGGCGCGCTCACCGGCGCGCTGTCGATGTACTTCGGCTGCAAGCTCATGGCGCCCCACGGCGGGCTGTTCGTCATGCTCATCCCCAACGCCATCAACCACGTGCTCGCCTACCTGCTGGCCATCATCGCCGGCAGCCTGGTCACCGGCCTGCTCTATGCCGCGCTCAAGCGCGGCGATAGCCAGGAGTTAGTGCCCTCGTAGGATGGGTAGAGCGGAGTGAAACCCATGGGGTGGTGCCTCGCATCTGATGGGTTTCGCCGGGCTCTACCCATCCTACGGACTCGTCCACCTTCCCCACGGAGCCACGCAATGCCCCGCACCCTGAACAAGGACACCCGCCTGTGCATGTCGCTGTCGGGCCGCCCCGGCAATTTCGGTACGCGCTTCCACAACTCGCTCTACGAGCAACTGGGCCTGGACTACGTCTACAAGGCCTTCACCACGGCAGACCTGCCGGCCGCCATCGGCGGCATCCGCGCGCTGGGCATCCGGGGCTGCGCGGTGTCGATGCCGTTCAAGGAAGCCTGCATCGCCCACCTCGACGAGCTGGACTCCTCGGTGGCGGTGATCCGGTCGGTCAACACCATCGTCAACGACGACGGCCACCTCAAGGGCTACAACACCGACTACCTGGCGGTGGCCAGCCTGCTGCGCAGCCACGGCGTCGACCCGCAGGCGGACTTCGCCCTGCGCGGCAGCGGCGGCATGGGCAAGGCGGTGACCTTCGCCCTGCGTGACAGCGGTTTCGCCAACGGCACCCTGGTGGCGCGCAACGCGTCACGGGGCCAGGCCCTGGCCGCGACGTGCGGCTACGAATGGCAGGCGGAGCAGGGCGAGCTGCGCCCGCGCCTGCTGGTGAACGTGACCCCCATCGGCATGGATGGCGGCCCCGAGGCTGGGCAGCTGGCCTTCGACGAGGCCACCATCGACGCCGCGGAGGTGATCTTCGACGTGGTCGCCATTCCCGTGGAAACCCCGCTGATCCGCACCGCCCGTGCCCTCGGCAAACGGGTGATCACCGGCGGCGAAGTCATCGTCCTGCAGGGGGTGGAGCAGTTCGTGCTATACACCGGCATCCGCCCCAGCGCCGAACAGATAGCCGAGGCCGCCGCCTTCGCGCGCAGCTGAGGCCGCCACGAGGAGCACGTCGATGATCAAGCAGCTTGGCGACACCCCGATCCTCCCCATCCACCGCGCCAGCTGCCACTGCGGCGCCGTGGTGCTGGAGCTGACCCTGCCGGACGGGGTGGTGGACCCGCGCCGCTGCGACTGCTCCATGTGCCGGCGCAAGGGCGCCATCGTCGCCAGCGTGCCGCTGGCCGGGCTGCGCGTGGTGCAGGGCGCCGACGTGCTCACGCTCTACCAGTTCAACACCCTCGCCGCACGGCATTACTTCTGCTCCCGCTGCGGCATCCACACCCACCACCAGCGCCGCTCCAACCCGCATCAATACGGCTTCAATGTCGGCTGCCTGGAGGGGGTAAACCCCTTCGACCTGGGCGAAGTGCCCACCAGCGACGGGGTCAACCACCCGGCCGATCGCTGAGCGGGGGCGTCGGGTTTCACCCGACCTACGCAGTGCCAGGGATACACCGATCGTGGGAGCGAATTCATTCGCGATGCGCTTCCCCCACGCACAAAACACAAAGGCCGCTGTCCTCCCGGAGCAGCGGCCTTTTCGTTGTCATCGCGGCTCAGGTGAGCAGGGCGATGAGGATGATGATCGGGATCGGGACACCCAGGAACCAGAGCAGTAGCGAGCGCATGGTCGTTTCCTCGTTCAGCGAAGGGGGGCGGGGCGGTGGTAGGCGAGGCTGTCGGTCACCGTGTCGCGGCTGCGGCCACCGCGGGTGGCGGCGAAGCTGGCGGTGAAGGCACCGATGAGCAGGGCGACGAACATCCACAGCGAGGCGTGGATGCCGGCCTTGCGGGCGGCGTCGGCAGCCTGGCGGGCGTCGGTCACCGCTTGCTGGGCCATGGCGTGCACCTGCTCGACGCGGGCCTGGGCCTCGGCCTGGGAGAGGTTGGTGCGCTGGGCCACCAGGCGCACCAGGTAGTCGTGGTCCTCGGGGCTCAACTGGCCACCTTCGGCCAGGCTGCGCACGAAGATGCGCGACACCACGCCGTGGGCGGCATCGTCCACGGTGGGGGCGGGGCGGTCGTCGCGGAACAGGGTGTCCACGTAGTAGCCATAGGGGTTCTGCGCATCGTCGCTGGCGCCGGCTGCGGTGCCGGCGCTGGCACCGGCGACCACGGCCGCGCCGGCCTGTACGCCGCCGCCCACCAGGTTGCCGACGGTGCCCACCAGCAAGGCGGCGGTGACCAGGGTCGCCACGGCCCAGGCGAGGAAGCCGTGGGCGGTGTCGCGGAAGAACACCTCGTCACCGTGCAGGCGGCTCCAGCGCAACCTCAGGCGCCCGGCGAGGTAGCCGCCCAAGCCGGCGGCGGCCAGCTGGGTGAAGGCCAGCCAGACGATACTGGCGAAGCCCAGCCCCTCGGCGCTGATGCCCTCGTGTTGCCAGGGCGAGATGGCCGCGAAGCCGAGGCCGAAGCCCAGCAGCACGAGGATCAGGGACAGCGCGGCGGCAGCCGCCGCGCCAGCGAATACCGCGCTCCAGGAGACGCCCGAAGCGTCGGTGACTTCCAGGGCGGTTGCGTAGGCATCAGAAGTGGTGGTGTTCATCGTCGTGTCCTTGTTCGGAGGCTCAACGCCGTGACCGCCAGGGGCGGCGGCCGCCGTACCTTTTTGTATGGCACTCATGGCTTTGGGTGCCGGAAGGCGAACAAAGGTTCAGGGATTATCTTGCGTGCGCCCCATGCACCGGCGCGCTGGTGCGGCGGCATCCGCTCCTCTAAAGTTCGGCGACGCTTTTTCATCGTTTGGTATCGCCATGGGATTTCTGGATTTCCTGTTCAACCGCAAGCCCTCCCCGGATGACTTCGCCGTGCTCTTCGAGTCGGCTGCGCGCAAGGCCGGCTTCAAGGGTGAGCTGACCTATCGCCCCCGGGAGTTCCGCCTGGTGTATGGCGAAAGTGCCTTCTTCAACTTGCACAACGCCTACCGCGAGTACTGCAGCCAGCGTGGCGCGCGGCGCCGCGAAACGCTGAACAACTACATCGCTGCACTTTGCGAAAACCAGCGCAGCCGCGCGCTGCCCCTGGACGAGGCGCGCCCATTGCTGCTGCCGGTGATCCGCAGCCGCGGCATGATCGAAGAGCTGCGCCTGCACCAGGTGCGCACCGAAGGCGACGACCTGGACTTCAGCCCCGTCTACCTGCCCATGGGCGATGACGCCGTGGTGCTGCTGGCCATCGACCACCCCGAATCCACCGCCACCCTGGTGCAGGGCCCCGACAAGAGCTGGGGCATCACCCTGGAAGAGGGCCTGGCCATCGCCCTGACCAACCTGCGCGACACCACCGCCGACAGCTTCGTCGAGGTGGTGCCGGGGCTGTTCCGGGGCGACTGGAATGACAGCTACGACATCAGCCGCATCTTCCTGCCCGATGTGCTTGAGCGCCTGCCGCTCAAGGGCCGGCCCGTGTTCATGGTGCCCAGCCGCGAAACCCTGCTGGTGACCGGGGACCACGACGGTCACGCGCTCGCCGCCATGGTCGAGCTGGGCCTGCAGGCGGCCAGCGAAGGCCGCGCCATCTCCACCGGGCTGTACTGCTACGAGGACGGCAAGGTGGCGACCTACCCGGTGCAGCACCCGCTGCTGCAGGCCCGCCTGGCGCGCATGCGCTACCTCACCACCAAGAGCGAATACGACACCCAGAAGCACGCGCTGGACCTGATCCACCAGGAGAACAGCACCGACATCTTCGTCGCCAACTACCAGCTGTACGCCGCCCAGGAAGACCCCGACCTGCTGTTTTCCATCGCCAGCTGGACCGAGGGCGTGGACAGCCTGTTGCCCCGTGTCGACCGCCTGGTGCTGGTGCGCCCCAACGAAGACTGCAGCGACGCCGAGACCCGCGCCGTTTCCTGGGAACAGGCCATGGCGCTGCTGGGCGACCTGCTCGAAGAAGCCCCCGGCTTCTACCCGCCGCGCTACCGCACCCTCGGCTTCCCCGAACCCAGCCGCGCCGAACTGCTGGACGAGGTGAACTAGCCGGCCTGGCCCAACACTGCTGCGCTCGATGTGGGGGTGCGCCACGGCTGGCGGCTTTCGTAGGATGGTGTAGAGCGAAGCGAAACCCATGCGGCGGTGGTGGCAGCAACCCCCGGGCGACCGAACAGCACCGTGTTTGAGGGCAGGCGTCACAACCAACAGCGAACGCAGAAAGCGCCTTATGGAAAACGCCTACAAGGCAACGCCGTTGCGAGCCTACAAAGGGCTTGGATAGGGTTCCGCCGCTGCTTTCCACAGAAAGCGGTCGGGTGTGGAAGCCTGGGTAACAATGGAAATTGTGCGCGCCATAGCGACGTCTGGCGTCGGCAGTCTATGGCGGACCGTGTGAGTGGGCTCGCGCCCAGCCGGTTTTCGCGTGATTTCCCCGGTACTTCCACCTCGCACGGTCCGCCACCCTTCATGCAGTAGGTGGCGGCTCTATCACAGGATGGAGTACTGCCATGACCCTTCCCGAGATCACCCCTCGCACCTTCCTGCGTCACCAGCGTCAACTGCGCGCTTTCCTGATGGGCCACGAAGCCTGGTTTTCCACCCGCGACCTGCGCCGCCTGCTCAACACCGATATCAACCGCCGGACCCTGTTCCGCCTCTGCGACGACCAACACCGCCGCGTGCGCCTGCGCACCGCCAACGGCTGGTTCGAAGAGGAGGCGGTGGTGAGCGAATCCGGCCTGCACGACCTGCTCAGCGTCTACTGCTTCCACCCGGAAAACCGCATGTTGCGGCGCTGGGTCAGCCAGGAAGTGGTCGCGGTGCTGCGCGTCGGTTGAGGGGCCTCCCAGGCAACGCGCCCAGTGGTGCGTTGCCAAGCCTGCCCCGGGCTGAAGCCCGGGCTGCGTCGCCGGCGTGGCACACCCGTAGGTTGGCGCCGAGCCTGCGAGGCCCAACGCAGCGGTGCGTCGGGTAATGGGTCAGAACAGCGTTCGCAGTCGGTGTCCCCTGGGCGCACCACAGCCACCGTAGTTGCACAGGATGCTGTTGCCCGCCTCGGTGGGCAGCAGCTGCACATTGGCCTCGACGTCGAACGCGATTCGGTAGCGGCTTGCAGCCTGGTCGGACAGCGGCACCATGAGCTGCGCGCGGCCGCAGTCGCCGGCGTCGACCGCCAGGTCCCACTGGCCGTAGGGAAGCTGGAAAGCGGCCGACTCCGCCGTTTCCAGCTGCACGGCGAGCTTGCCATTGATGTAGACGCTGGCCAGGCATTTGCGCCCCCACCAGGCATCGTCGCGGTTGACGATCAGGTACTGGCTCGGCTCGGCCGGTGTTTCCTGATAGGCGAACAACCGCTCTGACGGAACCGGCCAGGTCTGGTTGGCGGGGATCTGCTTGCTTTGGCAAGCGGTGAGCGAGAGGCAGCAAAGCAGCAGGAGAGGGCGCATGGTTCATCCTTGAATGGGTGTTGCCGGGCGTGAATATACCTGGCCGCCCGGGCCTGGAGAATGGGGCCTATCGCAAGATGGGTGGTGCCGCCAGGGCCCGCCGCTCGGGCGGTGGGCCGGCCCAAAGGCGGGGTTGCCACCGCGCCAGGGCGCTATTTACCCGCCTGGCCAAACTAAAGATTGGCTATACCTGCTGTGGGTTCCTGGCCTTACTGGCGGGTGTTAATTATCTGAGCCAGGGCTCTGGCATCCCGAGTGGCCTGCCTTTTTCCACGGGATGGGAACGGAACCCCTGTATCGGTCCGCTAAAGGATGCAGGTCAGCGGAAACATGGACATGTTGAACAACAATAACGAGCGGCTCATCCGCCTGCGGGATATCGAAAAGCGCTATCGGCTCGCCGAGCAGGAGCTGCGCATCCTCAGTGGGGTCTCCCTGGAGATCGCCCGGGGCGAGAGCTGCGCCATTCTCGGCAGTTCCGGTTCGGGCAAGAGCACGCTGCTGAACATTCTCGGCCTGCTCGACCTGCCCAGCAGCGGCTTCTACCACCTGGGTGGCCACGATGTATTCACGGCCAGCCCGGATGACCTGGCGGCGCTGCGCAACCGCCTGATCGGCTTCGTCTTCCAGAGCTTCAACCTGCTGCCCCGGCTCAGCGCGCTGGACAACGTCGCCTTGCCCCTGAGCTACCGCGGCGTGGCCCTGCGCGAGTCTCGTGAGCGGGCCCATGCCATGCTCGAGCGGGTCGGCTTGGCGGCGCGTGCCGGGCACCTGCCGGCGGACCTTTCCGGCGGCCAGCGCCAGCGCGTGGCCATCGCCCGCGCCCTGGTGGGCGAGCCGGCGTTGATCCTCGCCGACGAGCCCACCGGCAACCTCGACGCCGCCACCGCCGAAGACATCATGCAGCTGCTGCTGGAGCTCAACCGCGCCAATGGCGTGACCCTGGTGATCGTCACCCACGACCCCGGCATCGCCGCCCGCCTGGAACGGCGCATCCGCGTGCGCGAGGGCAGGGTGGTGGACGAGGCGGTCCCGGCATGACGCTGCTGGAGTCGGCCTCGGCCCCCTCGCTGACGCAGCTGCTGCACGAGGCGCTCGGCAGCCTGCGCAACCTCGGGCGGCGCTCGTTGCTGGCGCTGCTGGGCATCGTCATGGGCAGCTGCTCGGTGATCGCCCTGTTGAACATCGGCCAGAACGCCGCCGACCAGGCCATGAGCGTGTTCCGCGAGATGGGCACCGAGGCGGTGGTGGTGCAGCTGCCTTCCGTGGCGCGGGGGAGCGACGGCCTGCCATTGGTGCTGGACGGCCCGACCATCGAGGCGAGCGTGCCCGGCATCGAGCATGTCAGCCCGCTGGTGCTCTACAGCAGCCAGGTGGTGTTCCACGGCCGCACCCGCAGCCTGGCCCTGGTGGGCGCCGATGCGTCCCTGGGCGATGCAGCGCGCTTGCGGGTGGCTCAGGGGCGTTATCTGTCGGCTTTCGATGCCCGCCAGACTTTCGTTGTGGTCGGTGCCCAGGCGGCCCTGGCGCTGGGGGTTACGGGCGACCCGCTGCAGCTGGGCGACCGTGTGCGCATCGATGACTACCAGTTCCAGGTGATCGGCATCCTCAAGCCCCAGGGCGCTGGCGGCATCATTCCCTTCACCGCCGACGACGCGCTGTTCCTGCCGCCGGCGGGCATGGCGCGCATCAACCCGGCGCCGAGCATCAGCACGCTGATCGCCCGGGTGGTGCCGGGCAAGGACGTGGCCACCATCGGTGAGCGCCTGCTGCAACGGGTCAACCGCGAGATCGTCGGCGAGCAGAAGGGCACCCTGCAGGTGGCCCAGCAGATGATCGACGCCATGCAGCAGCAGACCCGCACCTTCACCTACCTGCTGGCGGCCCTGGGCGGCATCTCCCTGGTGGGCGGCGGGGTGGGGGTGATGAACGTGATGCTGATGAACGTCAGCGAGCGGCGCCGCGAGATCGGTGTGCGCATGGCCCTGGGTGCGCGGCGCCGCGACATCCGCAACCTGTTCCTGCTGGAGGCGGTGACGCTCACCGCCGCCGGCGCCGTTTCCGGCGCCTTGCTCGGCGTGGCTGCCGCCTGGGGCTACGCACGCCTGTGTGGCTGGGACTTCGCCCTGGCGTCCTCGGCATTGCCGCTGGGCATTGGCAGCACGCTGCTGGTGGGGCTGTTCTTCGGCCTGCACCCGGCCATTTCGGCCGCGCGCCTGCAACCGGTGGAGGCCCTGCGTGATGCGTAGCCGCCTGCTGCCCTTCGCCCTGCTGATGGTCATCCTGCCGGCCCAGGCCAAACCCTGGGGCGAGGAGCGCCTGGACCCCTCGGCGCCGACCATGGAGCGCCAGGGTAACGGCCCGCTGCTCAGCGAGCAGATGGCCGACCTGTCATTGCTGGATGCGGTATTCCTCGGCCTGCGCAACAACCGCAGCATCCAGAGCAGCTACCTGCGGCGCATCGCCGAGAAGTTCGACCTGCGCGTCTCCGAAGACGTGTTCAACCCCAAGCTCTATATCACCGGCAGCTACCGGGCCAACCGCAACCACGAGGACCGCTACCGCGACGGCCGCATCGGCCCCACCGCGACCGTTCTCAACGAGTACGGCACCCAGTTCGCCCTGGGCTGGAGCAAGGGCTACAACGATGCCGACCGGGCCGGGCGCACGCGTAACGATGGCGTCGACCTGAGCATCATCCAGCCGCTGCTGCGTGGCGCCGGGCGCGAGGTGAACACCGCACCGGTGCGCCTGGCCCAGCTGTCGGAACAGGCCAACCGGCTCAACCTCAAATCCAGCGTCTCGCAGACGGTCACCGCCATCATCAGTGCCTACCGCAACCTGCTGCGCGCCCAGGAGCAGCAGCGCATCGCCCGCGCCGCCCTGGAGCGCACCCAGCAATTGGTTACGGTCAACCGCTCGATGATCGAGGCTGGGCGTATGGCCGAGTTCGAGATCGTGCAGACGGAAGCCGACCTCGCCACCCAGGAGCTGAGCGTGGAGGAGGCCGCCAACCAGCTGGACTCCGCACGCCTGGAGCTGCTGCGCCTGCTGGCCCTGGACCTGTCCTCGCAGGTGCGCGCCAGCGACGCCCTGGAGGCCGAGCGCATCGAAGTGAACCGCGAGCAGGCGGTGAAGCTGGCCGAGCAGCAGCAGCCGGATTACCTGCGCCAGCTGATCACCCGCCAGCAGGCGGACATCAACCTGGTGGTGGCGAAGAACCAACGGCTCTGGGACGTTTCCCTGGAGGTGGGGGGCAGCCAGACCCAGGACCGCTACGACTACCCGTACAGCAGCGGCAGCAACCGCTCCTGGGACAGTTACGCCGGGGTGCGCGTGGACATCCCCATCGGCGACCTGACGCGGCGCCAGGGCGAGGTGCAGGCGCGGGTCAATGTCGAGGACCAGGAGCTGCAGGTGGCCGATGCGCGCCAGGCCCTGGAACGCAACGTCACCGATGTGGTGCGCGATGTCGGCACCCGCTGGCGCCAGCTGGAGATCGCCAGCCGCGCCCTGGACCTGTCGCGGCGCAAGCTGGATATCGAGCGCGACAAGCTCAACGCCGGACGCTCCAGCAACTTCCAGGTGCTCAGCTTCGAGAGCGACCTGCGCAGTGCCGAGAACGCCCGCCTCAATGCGCTGATCGCCTACCTCGACGCGCAGACGCAACTGGACCTGGCCTTGGGCATGACGCTCGACAGATGGGACATCTCGCTCAATGACTACTGACCGCTCCCCGCTGGCCCGCCGTGGCCTGCTGCTCGCCGTCGCCGTGCTGGCCATTGCCGGCATCACCTGGGGCCTGCGTGATGCGCCGGGCGCGGCACCGGCCGCCCTGCGCTGGCAGCGCGTGGACCCGGCACCGCTGGAGCACAGCATCGGCCTGGTGGGGCGCATCGAGCCGGAGAAGACCCTGGCCCTGGGCGCACCCTTCGCCGGCATCGTGGCCGAGTCCCTGGTGGAGGCGGGGCAACGGGTCAAGGCCGGGCAGTTACTGCTGCGCATGGATGTGGCCGAAACCGAGGTGCAGCAGCGCGATGCGCTGTCGGCCCTGCTCAAGGCGCGGCGCGTGGTGCAGGAGCTGAAGGACTGGGACAGCGGCGAGGAAATGTCCCGTGCCCGCCGGACCCTGCGCAGCGCCCAGCTGGCCCTGGCCAGCACCGAGAAGAAGCTCGGCCAGACCCGCGCGCTGTTCGACCGCGGCATCATCCCGCGCAACGAGCTGGAAGACCTGGAACAGCAGGAGCGCCTGCAGCGTTTGGACCTCAGCGCCGCCGAGCGCGACCTGGCCCGTTCCCAGGCGCGCGGCAGTGGCGAATACCTGCAGATCGCCGAAATGGAACTGGCCAATGCCGAGGTCAAGCACCAGGCCTTGCGCAAACTGTTGGAGGCCAAGGACATCAAGGCGCCGTTCTCCGGCATCGTTGTCGCGGCCCCCGGCCTGAGCCTGGAGGACGCCGCGCGCGGCCCGGTGCAGGCCGGCTCCCAGGTGACCCAGGGCGCGCCGCTGTTCGGGTTGGCCAGCATCGAGCAACTGAAGATCGTCGCGCGGGTCTCCGAGCTGGACGTCAACCAGCTGCGCGAAGGCATGGCGGTGGACGTGCAGGGCGATGGCTTCGAGGGTGAGGCGTTGCATGGGCAGGTGAGCGTGGTCGGCGGCCAGGCGCTGCCGAGCACCCAGGGTGGCGCACAGTTCGAGGTGATGGTCGCCATCCCCGACCTCAGCGAAGAACAGATGCGCCGGGTGCGCCTGGGCATGAGCGCACGGCTGTCGATCCTTGCCTACCGCAACGAAGCGGCCATGGTGGTGCCGCCTGAGGCCCTGCGCAACGCAGAAGGGCGCTGGCTGCTGGACTACCGCCCCACCCTCGAACAACCCGAGCGCGAAGTGGAGGTGCGCACCGGCCGCTCCACCCCCGCCGGTGTCGAAGTCTTCGGCCTGGAACCCGGCTTCGTCGGCGTCTCCGGCTGAGCCTCCGCGTTTCGTCATCCCCGCCGGGTTTCACCCGGCCTACGCCGAACCCTCATGCAAATTCCCGTAGGTTGGCGCCGAGCGTAGCGAGGCCCAACGCCGTGGAGCCCATTGAGGCGCGGATGTGTTGGGCTTCGTGCCTCAGCCCAACCTACAAGGCGTGCTTACCCGGCCCACGCTGAACCCTCATGCAATCCCCGTAGGTTGGCGCCGAGCGCAGCGAGGCCCAACGCAGCCGAGCCCATGGAGGCACCGATGCGTTGGGCTTCGTCACTCAGCTCAATCTGCGAGATGCATCGGTTTTCTTCGCCCAACTCGCACGATCGCGCGTATTACCCGGCTTTCTGCCCGCAGATTCGCCGTGGATGGACGCGGATTCATTTTTCGAACAATCAATTCATGCACCAGAACGATGCGGCGGATGGGCGAGTGTCCGTGATGGAAACACCCGTCAAGCCCCGAGTTGTCGGGATAGTCAGCTATATGGCGCACGACCTTTGACGCAGGTGTGTAGGAAGTTCCCGCTTTTGCGGCTTCGCTGGCAGGCTCTGGAGCGGGGGTACCCAACCTTTTGCTAGGTATGAAATGCGGTCCAGCAACCTAATCTCGTTCCCGGCGCTACCCACTGGGAAGTCACCCACAAGGGCACAAGCCCAGTGCCTCAGAACGTAGCGCCCATGAGTAACAAAACCCTGGCGAGTCGGTAATCCGAAAATCGCTACGCATTGGAACGCAGCAGGGAGGTGGCAACGGATGCTCCATTTTTCGCCTGTATCAGGCAACGCCCCTATCACTTGCCGGGAATCTGCCGCCCGGCTCCCTCGCCTCGTATCGAGCCTTGTGCCCGAGCCGATGCGTCCTTTTCGCCCTGGTGGCGGAAGCGGTGGAAACCTTCTCGCAGGCCGTCGTGTGTCCATGGCCCTGCATCGAAACGAGCGTGACTGAACAACAGCGTTGAGGAACTCGTCCGGCACTTGCTTCGGCAGGTACCGGCCCGATCAGTGCCATGCGGACGTTGTTGGATGGATGACATGACGCAGCCTGGATAGCTGCACTTCGATTGTTATGTATCCACAACGGACGTTGGCCTGGGAACTTGCCCGGAAACAGTGTGGCGTCGCCGATTGAAACCGGAATTGGAATAACGTCCGCCGGAAACTTGAAGCAGCGGGTGACTGGGCAAGTTTGAAAAGCGGTCATGGGTTAAACAGGAAGGTCTTCGTGGTGTATTCCCAGTGACCAAAAACAAAACCATGTTTTGCTTATTCAACCAAGGAACGAAAACAATGAAAATGTCCAAAATCTCCGTTGCTACCGCTGCTCTGGCTCTGTGCATGGGCGCTTCTTCGGCCATGGCCGTAACCATTACCCCGGCTAACACCGCCTTCTCCGCCAAGGGCGTTTCGGTGGTCAAGCCTGGCATCCTGCCCGCTGTGACCTGCAACGTGGAATTCATCGGCACCACCTCCGTGGGCGGCGCTGACAAAGCCACCATCACTGCCGTGAACATCACTGGCGGCGGCTTCTGCGGTGCAGCCAGCGCTGCAGGCCTGCCCTGGACCCTGACCGCTTCCAGCCTCACCGCTGGCAATGTCAGCGGCGTCAAGTTCACCGTCGCTGGTATCAACTGCAGCTCCACTCCGGTGACCGTGAACGGTGGCTGGAGCAACGCTACCAACACCCTGACCCTGACCCCGAACCAGCCGGTTGGCTCCTGCACCATCCAAAGCCTGTGGGTCAGCCCGACCCCGGCATTCACTCTGGTTCCGTAAGAGTGAGCGGCCTTCCCGTCCCCGTATGGGAAGGCCGTTTTCATTGTGATTGGAATACTGTCGCGATATGGGTTCAGCACATTCGGCAAGTAAGAAAAATTTCGAGCCATTAGTGAGGAAGTTTGATTTTCTGAACTATTAGTTGTGCAGGACGCGCCCCGTGAGGCAGAAAATTATAATAAGCAAGGAGTTGTCATGAAGACGTATTCGAAGCGCCCCTCTCTTTTCAATTTCACGTGCAAACGCAGTTTGCTGAGTTTGGCCGTACTCAGTGCCGTTATCGGTGTTCAACAAGCCGAAGCGGGCGCTTTCGCCGTACCCACTTATGGCACTCCCGGCTGGGGCCGTGCCTTTGCCGGTGGCTCGGTGTGGAAGAACGACCCCAGCGCCGCCTTCAACAACCCGGCGGCCATGGCCTTTATCGAGCGCCCCATTGGCCAGGTGTCGGCGATCTATGCCGATATCGACATGAAATTCAAAGGGGAGGCCTATGACTATCAAGGCAACCCGCGCGTCGACACACTCGATGCCATTGCTGGCACCACCCAGGAGTTGGGGGATGGTGGCAACGGCGGCTTCAGTAAATGGCTGCCTACTCAGTTCCTGGTGATCCCGGTTGGCGACCGTTTCGCCTTTGGTCTCGGCCAAGTCGTCCCCATGGGTATGCGCAGCACCTGGGACAAGAATTTCAAGGGCAAGGACTTCGCCCTGGACACCAAGATCGAGACAGCCGCCCTGGCCGGCTCGTTGTCTTTCAAGATCGATGACCAATGGGCGGTCGGGGCCGGTGTGGTTGTCCAGCGCACCCAAGGCTTCGTCAGTCAGAACGTCGACCTGTATGCCGCTGCTGGTGCCGGTGGCGGTCTGCCAGGCGCACCGGCTGGCCTGACGAGAGCGAAAATGCGGGTCAAGGTGGATAACGTTTCGCCCGGCTGGTTCGCCAGCGTGGCCTGGAAGCCGACAGAGGTCGATACGCTTGGCCTGGCCTATCACGCCAAGATCAAGAACGAGCTGGATGGCGACTACAACTTCCACTTCAGTGATGCGGACGGGCTGGGAGGCTTTGACTCTCCGGCCTTGATCGACAGCGGCATCATCGATCTGATCTATCCCGGCCTGAGCTTGAAGAGCGGTGGCGATCACGCCGAGTCGCGCATGGACATCCCGGCCATGGCCACCCTGGACTGGGTGCATGATTTCAACGACAGCTTCAGCCTGGGCGCTAGCGTGACCTGGACCGAGTGGTCGTCCTTCAAGTCCCTGAAGCTGGAGTCCCACGGCAACCTGATCGTCGACATTCCCTACAACTACAAGGACACCTGGATGTACTCGGTGGGCGGTGACTACCGCTTCAACGACCAGCTGACCCTGCGGGCAGGTGTGGCGCTGGACCAGACGCCGACCCGCAACTCCACCCGCGATGCGCGCATCCCCGACGGCGACCGCACCTTCGTCTCCCTGGGCGGCAGCTACCGCTTCGCCTCCGATCCGAACCTGAGCGTGGATGTGGCCTATTCCCGCCAGTTCGTCGACGAAGGTCGCCTGCGCACCCAGAACCAGGATCGCCTGGGCGGCGGCAGCATCGATGGCAAGGTGGAATCCAAAGGGCAGATCGTCAGCCTCTCGGCCACCTACATGTTCTAACAGGCCGTTGAAAACGCAGTCAGTTTTTCAATTGCCTGCAAAGACTGGAAATTCCCCACCTGTGCTCTCGATCGTCACCCGGTTCCCGGGGCATCGGGCCGATCAGAACAGGTGGGGAAGTTGGGGCGGGTCCGGGCTCGTGTCCTCACCACGGGTGGGCCTGCCCCCTTTTTACGTCGGCCGCCGGAAGGAATCAGCGGCCATTCTCTTTTCCCTCGGGGCATTTCCTGTGCCCGTGCAGGGTGTCTTTGCGAGGGAGCGCCTGGGCTCTCAGCCCCTCCACCCCTATGGGCAACACGGCGGCAAGCTCAATCAGCGATGACGTTGTGTCGATCATCCTTGGCGCCAGCCCCCACCAGCACCTGGGCTTCGTCTTCGCTGATCAGCGCGTCGCCCGCCGGGCTGCGGATCACCGAGGCGCGCAGGCCATCATCAGTGCTGATGACGATGTCGCGGATCGGCATCTCGCTGTGGTTGCCGTTCAGTTCGATGGCGCAGGTGCCGCCTTCCAGATCGATGTTCACGGACATGTCGTTCTCCTTGCATGGCTGGGCCTGTTGGGTAGAAGCGCCCGCGCCCGTAAAGGTTCAGGCCGGGCGACCGGGGGCTCAGGAGTAGAAGGCCGAATGGTGGGGAAAGTCGCCCACCCGCTCGCCGATCACCATCTCGCTGATCCAGTCGGTCAGCAGGCCGGTGTAGGCCTTCTGGCTGCGGTCACCGCTCAGCGCGTGGTCGGCACCGTCGAGGATGCGGTGGGTCAGCGAGTGGGCGCGCTCGAAGGCGGCGCGGTAACTCATGATGGTCGGGTGCGGCACGAAGTCATCGTGTTCGGATTCGACGATCAGCACATCGCCCTCGAAGGCGGCGCAGGCCGCCAGGGCGCGGTTCTCGCTCGGGCGCACGGCGGTCAGCCGGTAGCTCGCCAGGCGTTGGCGGTCTAGGGCGTGCTTGGGTGTGTCCCACTCATCATCCCAGTACAGCGCGGGTACCCGCAGGGCCAGCCAGCGCACCGGGCGCAGGGTGCTGAGAATGGTCGCCAGGTAGCCGCCGTAGCTGCTGCCGATCACCGCGATGGCCGAGGTGTCGGTGGCGGGATGGCTGGCCAGCAGGTCGTAGGCGGCGATCAGGTCGTCGAGGTTGTCGGCGCGGGTCACCGTCTGTTTCTGCACCTCGGTCTTCTCGTGGCCGCGCAGGTCGAAGGTCAGGCACACGCAGCCGAGCCCGGCGATGCCCTTGGCCCGTGCCAGGTCGCGCTGCTGGCTGCCGCCCCAACCGTGGACGAAGAGGATGCCCGGCACCTTGGCGGCGGGGGTGAGGAAGGTCCCGGCGATCTGTTCGTTGGCGACCTGGATATCCACGCTTTCGCTACGCGACGCCATAAGGTTCCACCCTCGCGAATTTGCTGATGGGGCCGACTTCGGCATCGTCGCCCTGGTAGAGCAGGGCGGCCCCGCCCGGTATCTCGAACCCCGCGCCGTAGCGCTCGACGGTCGCCGCGCGGATGCACGTCAGCTGCGGGTCGGTGGCGAAGGCTTCGATCGCCAGTATTTCCGCCGCGCTGGCCCCGCCAATGCGCCAGGATTGCTCCAGCACCCCCGAGCGCAAATGGCCCCGGGCATTGATGCCTTGGGCGATGTCGTAATTGCGCCGCGAGGCGAGAAAGCCCGGGAAGCATGCCTGCGCCGCCTGCTCATAGGCCCGGGCCTGTTCGATGGCCAGGTACACCGGCTCGTCACCGGCCAGGTCCAGCAGATCCTTCCAGCCACCGCGTGCCACCAGCAGTTCCGAGCCGCCGTAGACGGAGACACCGCCATTGTCCTCGGTCAGCCCCTGGGTGCCGAAGTAGCTGGCGGTGATGCCGGCCACCTGCACCTGGCCGACGCTGTAGGTGAGGACGTCGTCCAGGTGCTCTTCCAGCACCAGGCCCCAGGTGGCGATCTCGTCGAGGTCCTGGGCGGCGACGGCTTCGCGCAGCTGGTTCTCGTCGGTCACCCGGCACTGGCCGCGCCCGGCGGTGGCGCGCACCGGCTTGACCCGCACTGGCCCGGACAGCAGCAGGCGGATGCCGGCCTGCATGGCGTCGTCGATGTTGAAGGCGCTGTAGCCGCTGAGCACCGCGCGCCCGGCCAGGTGGAAGAAGCCTTCCGACCAGCCCGGCGGCGCATGGGCGGAAGGGCCGGGCAGGGGATGGGTGATGGCCTTGGTGGCCATGAAAGGCTCGGCGACCATGCCGCCGAAGAAGTCGGCATCCGAACGGATGCCCAGTTCGCGGGCCTGGCCACGGCCGATCAGGGTGTCGTTGGGGATGAAGTAGCGCGCCCGCGTAGCGCTGTCCTGTCGATCTGCCAGGAAGGGCGTGTCGAGCAGGGCGGCGATATGTTCGCCGAGCCAGTGGTGCACGCGGCGTTCATGCTCGGGCGCGTCATGGCGGACATCGAGCAGGGCGACGCCTTCGCGCAGTGGTGGGGATTCAGGCATGGGGCTGCTCCTCGTGGCGACGGGTGATTAGGGGGCCTGCCAGGTGCCGCCGCCGCTTTCGCAATCGATCTTCGCCTGCGCCGGGTCCTTGGCCGTGTAGTGGTAGGTGACCACCTTGGCGTCGGCGGGGATGTTGGCCGGGTCGCTGCCTTCTTCGCCGCTGGACTGCGGGTTGGCCAGCGCCTCCTGGGTGAGGGCGCCCGTACAGCGGCCGAACCAGCCGCTCTTGCAATTGGCTACCTTGCGCTTGTCGCTCTGCAGCATGTCCTTGCTTTCGTTGCTGCAGGACCAGTCGACAGCGCCGGCTGGCATGCCGGAGTACTCGTAGCAGGTTTCGGTTTCGACGCCGGGTACCTGGCGGCTCACCGGGTGGGTCTCCACCTGGCAGGCATCGGCCAGCGCCAGGGGCGAGGCCAGGCAGGCGGCCAGCAGCAGGGGCATCCTCAGGGTCATGACGGTTCTCCTCGCGCACCCTTGGCGCGCCGTGTGCGGCTACTGCTGGAAGGGCGTTTTCACCAGGCTGGCCGGGTTGACCAGTTGCTTGCCCGGCGGCACCCGCTCCACCACTGGCAGCGGGTGCAGCTGATGCACGCTGGCGCGGGGGCGGGTACGGCTGATGCCGCGGTAGATGACGGCGGCGCCGACGATGATGTCAGCCAGCCCGAGCAGGCCACGGGTGGCGACGCCCTTGCGGATCAGCAGGATGCCGCCGCCGATGGCGACCAGGCGTTCCATGTTGGACGGTTCGGCCATGGGGTTCTCCTTGGTGGGCGCGGCCGGGAAGGCCGGCCGCGCGTGATCGTCGTGCGTGATCAGGGTGGCGGTCAGGCGGCTTTCTTCAGGACCTTGACCAGCTCGCTCTTGCGCATCCGCGAACGGCCGGGAATCTTCAGCGCCCGGGCGCGGATCATCAGGTCGGCCTTGCTGGTGTCCTCCAGGCGGGTGCCGGGGCGTGGGGCGCCATGCTTGGTCGCCACGGCACGACGGGCCGAGGAACGACGCGCCGCCGCCTTGCTCGCCTGCGAGGTGCTGCGGCCCGAGCCGCCGGCCTTTTCGCCACCGCCGGATTGCTTGTTGACCGTAGCCCAGGCGCGGGCTTCGGCTTCGCTCTGGGATACGCCCTGACGCTCGTAGCCTTCCTCGATATGGGCGGCCTTGCGCTTCTGGGCTTCGGTGTACTTGTCTTTGCTTCCGCGTGGCATATGAACCTCCGTGCGTCGCGTTCGACTCGCCCCGTGCGGCCTGTGCCGCTCCGGGGGCCCTCAGGTTTTCTGAATGGCCCGTGCGAGCAGAGTTCAGGTTTTTGCCGGCGGGCCATGACCGGCGGTCGCGGTGCAACGTGCGAAATGCACGATTAGGTTGAACTCTCGCCGCCCCCCGGCGGACTCACCTCCTAGGGGATGGAAGCGCGCTCCGCACCGGCTCCGGTGCGCCACCGCACGACGTTGCGCAGCTCCGGCCGAACTGTGCCGGGCTGCACCTCCTCGCACGCATGCAATCGCGCACCGATAGGGCATAAGGACACCGCGACATGAAAAGAGACTGGGACCTGATCAGGGCCTTGCTGCTGGAGATCGAATCACTCGGAACCGGCCAGCACTTCCACCCCCAGCCCTACGCCGGGCACACACTGGAGTCGGTCAGCCACCACCTCCACCTGATGTGCCAGGCGGGCCTCGCCGAGTGCACCGCGCATCACCCCTGGAACGGTGACCCGGTGATGATCGCCAAGGGCCTCACCCTGGCCGGCCACGACCTGCTCGACCCCATCCGTGATGACGACGCCTGGGAGGCGACCAAGGCCTTCCTGCAGCAGCGCATGGGTGGCATCAGCCTGGAGACGCTGCGCTCCACGGCCCGGCCGCCTGCCACGGGCGACACCGCGCGTCACCTGCGCCTGGCGCACAACGACGCACTGTTCAACTGAGGGCTCGCGCCTCATCAGCCAAGGAGCAGGACATGTCCACCGAGAAAGCCGCCACCCCGGCCGGCCCCACGCCGGTCGAGGCCTTCAAGCAGAACATCCTCGCCAAGCTCAAGTACGCGGTCGGCAAGGACCCGCGCAATGCCTACAGCCACGACTGGTTCGAAGCCGTGGCCCTGGCCGCCCGCGACCACCTGGTGGACAACTGGGAAGAGGCCGAGGCGCAGGTCGACCGCAAGCAGCACAAGCGCGTCTATTACCTGTCCCTGGAGTTCCTCATCGGCCGCCTGCTGGTGGACTGCCTGAGCAACCTCGGGCTGCTGGAAACCGCCCGCGCGGCCCTCGCCGAGCTGGACGTGGACCTGGACACCATCCGCCAGGTGGAGCCCGACGCGGCCCTGGGCAACGGTGGCCTGGGGCGCCTGGCGGCCTGCTTCATGGAAAGCATGGCGACCCTCGGCCTCGCCGCCCACGGCTACGGCATCCGCTACGAGCACGGCCTGTTCCGGCAGGTGGTCAGTGATGGCTGGCAGCAGGAGCACACCGAAACCTGGCTGGACTTCGGCAACCCCTGGGAGTTCGAGCGGCCCGAGGTCAGCTACAACATCGGCTTCGGCGGCAGCGTGCTCACCGAGGATGGCGAGGGCGAGGTGCCGCGCCAGGTCTGGCAGCCCAACGAAACCCTGCGCGCCATCGCCTATGACACGCCGGTGGTGGGCTGGCGCGGTGCCAGCGTCAACACCCTGCGTCTGTGGCGCGCACGGGCCATCGAAGACCTGCAGCTGGAGCGCTTCAATGCCGGCGACCACTTCGGCGCGGTGGCCGATGTGGTGCGTGCCGAGAGCATCTCGCGGGTGCTGTACCCGGCCGACAGCACCGAGGCCGGGCAGGAGCTGCGCCTGCGCCAGGAATACTTCTTCGTTTCCGCCTCGCTGCAGGACCTGCTGCACCGCCACATGACCAGCCACGGCGACATCCGCTCGCTGCCAGAGAAGGCGGCGATCCAGCTCAACGACACCCACCCGGCCATCGCCGTGGCCGAGCTGATGCGCCAGCTGGTGGATGTCTACCAGATCGAGTGGTACGCGGCCTGGGAAATGACCGTGGCGACGCTGTCCTACACCAACCACACCTTGCTGCCGGAGGCGCTGGAATCCTGGCCGGTGTCGCTGATGGAGCGCCTGCTGCCCCGGCACATGCAGATCATCTACCTGATCAACGCCTACCACATCGATTCCCTGCGCGCGCAGGACATCCACGATTTCGCCCTGCTGCGCTCGGTGTCGCTGATCGAGGAAGATCACGGGCGCCGGGTGCGCATGGGCAACCTGGCGTTCCTCGGCTCCCACAGCATCAATGGCGTTTCGGCGCTGCACACCGACCTGATGCGGGAAACCGTGTTCCGCGACCTGCACCGGCTCTACCCGCAGCGCATCGGCAACAAGACCAACGGCGTGACCTTCCGCCGCTGGCTGTACCAGGTGAACCCGCTGCTCACCGGGTCCCTGGTGGACGCCCTCGGCGAAAACCTGCTGGACGCCCCCGAGGAGCTGCTGCGCAACCTCGAGCCCCATGCCGACAAGGCCGGCTTCCGCAAGCAGTTCGCCGCCCACCGCCAGCAGAACAAGGCGGCCCTGGCGCGGCTGGTGCACGAGCGCCTGGGCATTCACCTGGACACCGAGGCGATCTTCGATGTGCAGGTCAAGCGCATCCACGAGTACAAGCGCCAGTTGCTCAACCTGCTGCACACCGTGGCGCTGTACCAGGCCATCCGCAACGAGCCGACCACCGACTGGGCGCCACGGGTGAAGATCTTCGCCGGCAAGGCGGCGGCCAGCTATCACCAGGCCAAGCTGATCATCAAGCTGGCCAACGACATCGCCCGTACCATCAACGCCGACCCGACGGTGCGCGGGCTGCTCAAGGTGGTGTTCATCCCCAACTACAACGTCAGCCTGGCGGAGGTGATCATTCCTGCGGCGGACCTGTCCGAACAGATCTCCACCGCCGGGCTGGAAGCCTCCGGCACCAGCAACATGAAGTTCGCCCTCAACGGCGCGCTGACCATCGGCACCCTGGACGGCGCCAACGTGGAGATGAGCCAGCTGATCGGCGCCGAGCACATGTTTATCTTCGGCATGACCGCCGGCCAGGTGGAGCAGCGCAAGCGTGCCGGCGAGCTGGACATGAGCGCGGTGATCGCCGGCTCCGAGCGCCTTAGCGGGGCGCTGGAGGCGGTGCGCCGTGGGGTGTTCTCGCCGGATGACCCGCACCGCTATGAAGCCCTGGTGGAGGGGCTGGTGCGGGACGACCGCTTCATGGTCTGCGCGGATTTCGACGCCTACTGGCACGCCCAGCGCCGTGTCGACGCCGCCTGGCAGAAGCCCGCGCAATGGTGGAAATCGGCCGTGCTCAACACCGCCCGCGCCGGCTGGTTCTCCTCGGACCGCACCATCGGCGAATACGCCGCCGACATCTGGAAGGTGCCCACCAACCGGGATTGATCGGAGGAGAGGGGAGGGGCAGCCCGTCGGGTTGCCCCCGACCTACGACTGCAGGATGAACGCGTGTCGTAGGGTGTGCCGTGCGCACCTCCACACGGTGCTTCCGGCGAGCTCCCCTGTGTAGGGGCGACTTCAGTCGCCAAGCGACGCGCAGCGCCGCCGCTCTGTGTAGGAGCCAATTCATTCGCGATCGAGGGGCACCGCGTGCCGGGTTTCACCCGACCTACCTGTCGCTCAACCATCGTGCTCACCTGCGACACCGCCTGGTGGAGGTGAAAAGCGACCTCCACCCCACACCCGTGTGTGAGAGCGAGCTCATGGGTGAGGTGCAGCGGTAGGGTGGACGACGCTTCACCCGTCCACCACGCGGAGCATCCGCGACGGCCCTACCAGAACCCCGCCTGGCGGCGTTCGGTGACGTAATCCAGGGGCAGTGCGAATGCCTTGAGGAAGAAGGCGGCGAGGCGGGTGTCGATCACCGTTTCGTTGATCGAAGCCAACTGCGCCGGCAGGGTGCGGATCTCGTCGTTGAAGGCGTAGAACTCTTCATGCACCAGGCCCAGGTTGGCCGCGTCGGCGATGATCCGGTAGTGGCTGGTGCGCGTCCCCGGGTTGCTGGCGGCCAGGCGCAGCTGCGGGTGCAGCGGGTCGCTGCTGTCCATCTCCACCGTCACCTCGATGCCGCCACGGCGGGCATGACGCGCCGCTTCCTCGAACAGCGGCAGGGCCTGGCTGGCGAGGGCCGTTTCGACGTCGCGGAGAAACTCATGGGTCTTGCTGGGCGAGGGGAGCGAGGTCGGCTCGGGTGCGGCTGGATTCATGGCAAGGCTCCATCGGATTGTGAGCGCAGGGCCGACCACTCTTCCAGCAGCGCGGGCCCCAATTCGAATAGAGCCTCCTGATTGCCATAGGTTGCACGGGTAATGCCCACCACCGTCAGCTGCCGTTCGCCATCGTGCAGGTGAATGGTCAGGGTGCCATCCGCCTCCATCACGCAGTGGCCGTGGGTACTTGGCTGCAGGCGCTGGTTGAAGTGAATCTCGATATCGCGGGCACGGGGTTGGCTGCTGGGCACGGTGACTACCTCCGGTCGCAGGATAGGGGCGGCAACTCCGCTCCGGTGTCTTGTCTGTTTTCACCTTAAACCCCTGCCGACACGCGTAAATACTGGCCAACGGCCCAGGTACGGCATGGGCCGGGAATTGCCCGTGATTACATCAGCCTGCGCCCGCGAAATATGTCCCGGCAGTTAATTGACGACCATCTCTCTGATTGGCGCTCGCTATCGACACCCTAGTCAGGCTCATAGCCGCACTCAATCGACAGCCCCGCAGCCCGCGCCGAACGGGGCGCAAATAGTTAGAACCTCTCCGCAATGCTGCCCTCAGACCTTCTAGGCGCCGGTTTGGCGCCTGCTCCACCAACGTCAGATCAACGACCAGAGAGGACCTGTGCAATGGCTCAACATCGAGGCGGCAAAGGCAACTTCGCAGAAGACCCACAACGCGCATCCGAAGCCGGTAAGAAGGGCGGACATGTGAGTGGTGGCAATTTCAGGAACGACCCGGCACGCGCATCCGCAGCCGGCCGCAAGGGAGGACAGCGCAGCCACAGCAATAACAGTGACTGACGCCTAACGGGGGGCGGCGGCATGCGGCCGTCGCTCCCCACCCTTGCTGCATTACCTGCCACACCCGTGATTACCTGCGCACGCGCAATGCGTCGTCAGGCCCGGCGCCTGCCTGGGCGTCGATTCCAAGCCAGGAGAAAGCCCGATGCCCACCCAGAAGAAGACCGGCAGCCAACTCGCCGGTACCGACACCCCCGACCGTGAAAACAGCAACCGCAAGCTCGACCAACTGGAGGGCTTTCGCGAAGACGCTACCGACCAGGCCCTGACCACCAACACCGGCACGCGCATCGCCGACAACCAGAACAGCCTGAAGGCGGGCGAGCGCGGCCCCTCGTTGCTGGAAGACTTCATCCTGCGGGAGAAGATCACCCACTTCGACCACGAGCGCATTCCCGAGCGCATCGTCCATGCCCGTGGCGCTGCGGCCCATGGCTACTTCCAGGTCTACGAGCCGCTGGCCGAGCTGACCAAGGCCGACTTCCTCAACGAGCCGGCGAAGAAAACCCCGGTGTTCGTGCGCTTCTCCACCGTGCAGGGCCCGCGTGGCTCGGCCGATACCGTGCGCGATGTGCGCGGCTTCGCGGTGAAGTTCTACACCGACGAGGGCAACTTCGACCTGGTGGGCAACAACATGCCGGTGTTCTTCATCCAGGACGCCATCAAGTTCCCCGACTTCGTGCACGCGGTGAAGCCCGAACCGCACAACGAAATCCCCACCGGTGCCTCGGCCCACGACACCTTCTGGGACTTCGTCTCCCTGGTGCCCGAGTCGGCGCACATGGTGCTCTGGACCATGTCCGACCGCGCCATCCCGGTGGGCTACCGGGGCATGCAGGGCTTTGGCGTGCACACCTTCCGCCTGATCAACGCCGAGGGCCGCAGCGTCTTCGTCAAGTTCCACTGGCGGCCCCTGTCGGGCGTCTACTCGCTGGTCTGGGACGAGGCGCAGAAGCTTGCCGGCAAGGACCCGGACTTCCAGCGCCGCACCCTCTGGGAAGACATCGAAAAAGGCGACTACCCGGAATGGGAGCTGGGCCTGCAGGTGATCCCCGAGGAGGACGAGCATAAGTTCGACTTCGACCTGCTCGACCCCACCAAGCTGGTGCCCGAGGAACTGGTGCCGGTGCGCAAGGTGGGCAAGCTGGTGCTCAACCGCAACCCGGACAACTTCTTCGCCGAGACCGAGCAGGCCGCTTTCCACCCCGGCCACCTGGTGCCCGGTATCGACTTCAGCAACGATCCGCTGCTGCAGGGGCGGCTGTTCTCCTACACCGACACGCAGCTCTCGCGTCTTGGTGGGCCGAACTTCAACGAGATTCCCATCAACCGCCCGCTGTGCCCGTTCCACAACAACCAGCGTGACGCCCAGCACCGGCAGACGGTGAACAAGGGGCGTGCTGCCTACGAGCCCAACTCCATCGACGGCGGCTGGCCGAAGGAGACGCCGCCCGCCGCGCGCAGCGGTGGCTTCAGCAGTTACCACGAGCCGCTGTCGGGCACCAAGCTGCGCAAGCGCGCCGACTCCTTCGCCGACCACTTCTCCCAGGCGCGGCTGTTCTACAACAGCCTCAGCGAGACGGAGAAGGGCCACGTGGTGGCGGCCTACAGCTTCGAGCTGGGCAAGGTGGAGCGGGTGCACATCCGTGAGCGCCAGGTGAAGGAAATCCTCGCCAATATCGACCTCGACCTGGCCCGCCAGGTGGCCGAGAACCTCGGCCTCACACCGCCCCAGGCGCCCACGGTGCAGGTGCCGGAGATCGGCCTCAAGGCCTCGCCCGCACTGAGCCAGATGAACCTGCTGCCAGGCGATATCAAGTCGCGCAAGGTGGCCATCCTCATCGCCAATGGCGTGAAGGGCAGTGATGTGGAGTTCATCCAGGGCGAGCTGAAGAAGGCCGGCGCCAGCGCCAAGCTGCTGGCACCGAGTTCGGCACCGGTGAGCACCGCGGAGGGCAAGCAACTGGTGCCCGATGCCACCATCGCCGGGCTGCCTTCCATCGCGTTCGATGCGGTGTTCGTGCCCGGTGGCGACAGTGCGGCGAAAACCTTCGGCGGGGATGGCGATGCGCTGCACTACCTGCAGGAGGCCTACAAGCACCTCAAGGCCATCGCCTTGTGCGGCGCGGCGGGCGATCTGGCCAGCCAGCTGCACCTTGAGGTGGACGAAGGACTGCTCAGCGGTGCCGCCGCCAAGGACGTCACCAAGCCGCTGTTCGATGCCATCGCCAAGCACCGGGTCTGGGCGCGGGAGCCCAAGGCCAGGAAGGTACCGGCCTAAGCCATGCCGGGCGCCAGGGAGGGCGCCCCGCCTGGCCGATCAGCCCTGGATGCGCACCCGCTGGTGCCGGTGGGCCGCCAGCTGGCATTCGTCGAGCACGGCAGCGGCGAAGCGGCGCAGGGCGGTCACGGCATCGGGCTCGTTGCTGTGGGTGGGGGCGAGGAAGTCGTCCAGGCCGAACAGGTCCTCGCCACCCACGCTCGGTGCGTCCACCAGGGTCCAGCCCAGGGGGCTGTCCAGCAGGCGCTGTTGCAACTGCGCACCGGGCCCGTCCGGGTAGCCGGCGGTTTCATCCAGCCAACGGAAGTCACCGATCACCAGCAGGCGCTTGACCTTGGCCAGTGCCAGGCCGTCGAGCAGGGCGGTGATGCTGCGGAATTCCACCTCGAACCTCACCGCTGGTTGCCGGGCGCTGGCCAGCAGCGGCTGGCTGCACAGGTTGCACAGCACGGCGTCCATGCCTGCCACCGCATGGCTTACGGCCAGGGCATCGAAGGGGTCGCCGGGCTTGGTGCGGATGCCGGGGCGCGAGGGGACGGCGTTGAGGTCGTCGAGCAGTGCGGTGGCTTCCCATTGCCGGCTCAGGGCCTCCACCAGCACGGCACTGCCCAGGCTGCCGAGGGCGCCGAACAGGGCCAGCTTGTAGGCGGGTGATTCGAGGTTCTTCATGGAAATTCCTTGGCAGTGTTGCGGGGCTTGCCATCTAGACCCGGGGCACGGCGCAAAGGGTTCATGAATCGCTCCGAGCGGCTTTGCCCGTGGCCTGGCGGCAAAAAACAGCAAACCTTTGGCGAAGTGCCACAGTCGAAAAACATGAGTCCGGTATTCATACGGCACCCCGCCGGTGGAGGTGACATGACGCTCTTCTGTCTGATCGGTGGTTGTTCCTGGTCGCCCAGCACCTCGGTGCACATCGGCAAGGAAGACCTGCTCTGCCAGGTGTGCGCCCGCTGCGGTGCCTATCGCTACCTGCCCCTGACGGGCGCCCTGGAGCGCGGTGGATCGTGACCTGGTGGGACCAGGTCCTGGCGACCCTCGCCAGCGAGTTCTCCGACCTCGATGACCCCACCCAGGCGACCCGGGTGACCTTGCGCGTGCTGCTGGCCGCGTTGCTCGGCGGCCTGCTCGGCTTCGAGCGCGAGCAGCACGGCAAGGCGGCCGGCATCCGCACCCACATGCTGGTGGCCCTGGGCGCCGCGCTCTTCGTCCTGGTGCCGCAAATGGCCGGCGCCGAACACGATGCGATGAGCCGGGTGATCCAGGGCATAGTCGCGGGCATCGGCTTTCTCTGCGCCGGCACCATCCTCAAGCGCGACAGCGTGGCCGAGGTGAAGGGCCTGACCACTGCCGCCGGCCTCTGGCTGACCACCGCCATCGGCGTCACCGTCGGCCTCGGCCGCGAAGCCACGGCGGTGTTGGCGACCCTGGTGGCGCTGGTGATCCTCAACCTGGTGCCGCACCTGGTGGCCCGCCTGGAAAAGTTGGACAAGCGATAGGCGAAACTCTTTTCCGCCGACGCCACTCAGAACCTTGTGTGGCAGTCAGCAACAAGGAGCTTTTCGCCATGTTCAGAGACTTCAAACACTGCACCGCATGGACCGATGCCATGAGGGAAGGGCAGAACTACGTCGGCCTCATCGAGTACCAGCCCAAGCGCGAAGGCGCTGGCGTGCGCGTGCTCTGGGTGCTGACGCCGGGCTGTGTGTGCGAGAACGAGGCGGAGACCGCCGCCGACAACATGCTGCGCGAGATCCGCGACATCACCGTGGAAGGCAGCGTGATCTACAGCGACGGCGTGGCGCTCTAGGCCCGCCCGAGAGGTGACCCATGGCGCGTGCGATCTGGAAGGGCGCTATCAGCTTCGGCCTGGTGCACATCCCGGTGGGCCTGGTTTCGGCCACCTCGTCCCAGGGCGTGGACTTCGACTGGCTGGACAAGCGCAACATGGACCCGGTGGGCTACAAACGGGTCAACAAGCGCACCGGCAAGGAAGTGGCGAAGGACGATATCGTCAAGGGCGTGGCGCTGGAGAAGGGCCGCTACGTGGTGATCAGCGAGGAGGAAATCCGCGCCGCCCACCCCGAGGCGACCCAGACCATCGATATCTTCGCCTTCGTCGACAGCGCTGCCATCCCCCTGCAGAACATCGATACCCCCTATTACCTGGCACCGGTCAAACGTGGCGAGAAGGTCTATGCCTTGCTGCGCGAGGCGCTCTCGGGCACCGCGAAGGTGGCCCTGGCTAATGTGGTGCTGCACACCCGCCAGCACCTGGCGGCGGTGATGCCGCTGGAGTCCGCGCTGGTGCTGGTCATGCTGCGCTGGCCCGCCGAGGTTCGCGGGCTGGACAGCCTGGAGCTGGGCAGCGCGGTGACCGACGCCAAGCTGGCCAAGGCCGAGCTGGACATGGCCAAGCGGCTGATCAAGGACATGAGCGCCGACTGGCAGCCGGACGAGTACGTCGACAGCTTCACCGACCGCATCATGGAACTGGTGGAGCGCAAGGCCAGCCAGGGCCGCATCGAGGCGGTGGAGTCGCCTGCGGGCGAGGAGCAGCGGCGCAGCGCCGATGTCATCGACCTCACCGACCTGCTCAAGCGCAGCCTCGGCGGCAAGCCCGCCAGCAAGGCCAAGCCGGCGAAGGCGGGCGCCAAACCGGCGCGCAAGAGCAGCGCCAAGCCATCACGGAGCAAGGCCAAGGCTGGCTGAATCCGCATCCACGCCGAGGTGATCCGCCATGGCCCGCCGTTCCAGCGAATACAACCGCAAGCGCAATTTCGAGGTCACCTCCGAGCCCCATGAGGCTGGGCGGCCCAAGGGCCGGTCCAGGGCCGGCGCGCTGGGTTTCGTGATCCAGAAGCACGACGCCCGCCATCTGCATTACGACTTCCGCCTCGAACTGGACGGCACCCTGAAGAGCTGGGCGGTGCCCAAGGGGTCGAGCCTGGACCCCAAGGACAAGCGCCTGGCCGTGCATGTGGAGGACCACCCGCTGGGCTACGCCGACTTCGAGGGCAGCATCCCGGCCGGGCAATACGGCGCGGGCGATGTGATCGTCTGGGATCGCGGCATCTGGCAGCCCCATGGCGACCCGCGCGCTGCCTACGCCGCCGGCAAGCTGACCTTCACCCTGGTGGGCGAGAAGCTCAGCGGCGAATGGAGCCTGGTGCGTACCCGCCTGCGTGGCAGTGGTGACAAGGAGCAGTGGCTGCTGATCAAGCAGGACGATGAGGTGGCGCGCCCGGCGGACGAGTACGACATCGTCTCCGCCGAGCCGGCCAGCGTGATCAGTGGTGCCGATGTGGGCAGCGATGCGCCGGCCGCTCGGCCGCGTGCTTCCAAGTGGGCTGGCAAGGCGGCCAAGGCGAGCAAGGGCGAGGGCACCGAACCGGGTATGCCCGACACCTTGGCGCCGCAGCTGGCGACCCTGGTGGATGCGCCACCCTCGGGCGACTGGCGCTACGAGATCAAGTTCGACGGTTACCGCATCCTCGCCCGCATCCGCGACGGCGAGGTGCGCCTGTACACCCGCAACGGCAACGACTGGACCGCGCGCCTGCCATTGCAGTCCCGCGACCTGGCGGCGCTGGACCTGGGCGACAGCTGGCTGGACGGCGAGGTGGTGGTGCTCGACGAGGACGGCCTGCCGAGCTTCCAGGGCCTGCAGAACGCCTTCGAGATCGGCCGCAGCCACAGCATCCTCTACTACCTGTTCGACGCGCCGTACCTCGACGGCCGCGACTTGCGCCAGCAGCCGCTGGAGGACCGCCGCGCCGCCCTGGAGCAGGTGCTCAAGGGCCACAAGCGCAGCCTGCTGCGTTTCTCCCAGGATTTTGTCGCCAGCCACGAATCGATCCTGGAAAGCGCCTGTTCCATGTCCCTGGAAGGGGTGATCGGCAAACGCGCGGGCAGCCCCTATCGCTCGGCCCGCAGCCCGGACTGGATCAAGCTCAAGTGCCGTCGGCGCCAGGAGTTCGTCATCGTCGGCTACACCGCGCCCAAGGGCAGCCGCAGCGGTTTCGGCGCTTTGCTGCTGGCGGTGCACGACGAGCCGGGCGGGGCGGAGCTGCGCTACGCCGGCCGGGTGGGCACCGGTTTCGACGAGGCACGGCTGGCCGACATTCTCGGCCGCCTGCAGGCCATCGCCCGCAAGGACAGCCCGCTGACCAAGGCCCTGACCGCCAGCCAGCGCCGGGGTGTGCGCTGGGTGGAGCCGCAACTAGTGGCCGAGGTGGAATTCGCCGAGTGGACCGCTGACGCCATTGTGCGCCAGGCGGCGTTCATCGCCCTGCGCAGCGACAAGCCGGCGGAGCAGATCATCCGCGAGCAGCCACGTAGCGCCTCCAGCCTGAGGAAGGCACCTGCGGCGGCCGAGACGGCCGGGCAGGGGGGCCGCCAGACCCTGGCCAAGGTGTCCATCAGCCATCCGCAGCGGGTGATCGACGACCAGAGCGGCACCCAGAAGCTGGAGTTGGCCCGTTACTACGCAGACGTGGCCGAGTGGGTGCTGCCGCACCTGAAGGGGCGCCCGGTATCCCTGCTGCGGGCGCCGGAGGGCGTCGGCGGCGAGTTGTTCTTCCAGAAGCATGCCGAGCGCCTGGCGATTCCCAATATCCGTCACCTCGACCCGTCGCTGGACCCCGGGCACGCGCGGCTGATGGAGATCGACACGCTGGAGGCCCTGGTGGGCGCGGTGCAAATGGGTGCCATCGAGCTGCACACCTGGGGCGCCACCAGCGACCGCATCGAGCGACCCGACCGCCTGATCCTCGATCTCGACCCGGACCCCAAGCTGCCCTGGAAGACCATGCAGGAGGCCACGCGCCTGACCCTATCGGTGCTCGATGAACTGGGCCTGCAGGCCTGGCTGAAAACCAGCGGCGGCAAGGGCATGCACCTGGTCGTCCCGCTGGCGCGCCATGCCGGCTGGGACGAGGTGAAGGGGTTCGGCAAGGCCATCGCCAGCTTCCTCGCCCGCCAGTTGCCGGAGCGCTTCGTCGACAAGATGGGGCCGAAGAACCGCATCGGGCGCATCTTCGTCGACTATCTGCGCAACCAGCGTGGCGCCAGTACCGTGTGCGCCTACTCGGTGCGGGCTCGGCCGGGGCTACCGGTATCGGTGCCCGTCGAGCGCGATGAGCTGGAGCGGCTCAAGGGCTCGGCGCAATGGACCCTGGGCAACCTGCGTCAGCGCCTGGACGGCCTGGATCGAGACCCCTGGCACGACTACGTCGCCCGCCAGCGCATCACCCGCGTCATGTGGGAGCGCCTGGAAGCGGTGCCGGAGGACTGAGGCCGCTGGGTGAATTTCTCTGAACCGGCCGCGCCAGGGCCAGTCCTGTTGAGTAACAGGCACTGATACGGGAGACGACCATGAGCGACGAACAGACCCTTCCGCCCCAGCACCAGGACCAGCAACCGGGCCAGGAAACCGAGATGCGCCCGCAGCCGCTGACCATCGGTGAGTACTACCAGGCCGCCGGCAAGCTCGACGGCATGACCGCCATCGTCACCGGGGCCGACAGTGGCATCGGCCGTGCCGTTGCGGTGCATTACGCCCGCGAGGGTGCCAACGTGGCGGTGCTTTATCTGAACGAGGTGGAGGATGCCGAGCGCACGCGCCTGGAGGTGCAGGCGGCGGGGGGCGAGGCGCTGCTGTTCGCCGGTGATGCGGCCGATGGCGAGTTCTGCCGCCGGGTCATCGAGGCGGTGATCGAGAAGTGGGGCAGGGTGGACGTGCTGGTGAACAACGCCGGTGAGCAGCATCCCCAGCAACGCCTGGAGGACATCTCCGAAGAGCAGTGGGAGCAGACCTTCCGCACCAACATCTTCGCCATGTTCCAGCTGACCAAGGCCGTGCTGCCACACCTGCGCCCGGGGGCCAGCATCATCAACACCAGCTCGGTGACCGCCTACAAGGGCAACCCGACGCTGCTGGACTATTCCTCCACCAAGGGCGCGATCACGTCCTTCACCCGCTCCCTGGCGCTGAACCTGGCCAAGCGCGCCATCCGCGTCAACGCCGTGGCCCCGGGGCCGATCTGGACGCCGTTGATCCCGTCCACCTTCGATGCCGAGAAGGTCAGCCACTTCGGCGCCGAAACACCCCTCGGCCACCCCGGCCAGCCGGCGGACGTGGCCCCGGCCTACGTCTACCTCGCCAGTGCCGATTCCGCCTATGTCAGCGGCCAAGTGCTGCACGTGAACGGCGGCATCGTGGTGAACGGCTAGGGCGTCACGCGGCGATGTTCGTGTGAGACTTAAGCCGCGAAAGACCTGCAGCAGGCACTGGGTCACGAGCCGGCCTGACACTCCATCGCGAATGAATTCGCTCCCACGAGGTGGGCATGCGTGTGGGCTGCAAGGTCGCTTGGTGGATGAGAAGAGCGCCATCCACCTTACACCCCGGTTGGCTTCGTGGTTCGGGCTGGGCACGGTGCCGTAGGTTGGCGCCGAGCGTAGTGAGGCCCAACGCAGCGATGTTCGGCCCCGCTGCAGGCCCTTCCCGTGGGAGCGGCTTGAGCCGCGAAAGACCTGCAGCAGGCACTGGGCCACGAGTTGGCCGGACACTCCATCGCAAATGAATTCGCTCCTACAACAAGTGGTGCCACACCCGACGGCACCAACCGTGGTAAATCGCAGGCAAGAAAAAGCCCCGCTTATGCGGGGCTTTGGGTCGACGTGCCTGGCGTCAGGCGGCGAGGGCGCGTTGGGCGCGATCGATCACCTGCTGAAGCTGGCTGGAGTTGCTGTACTGCTCCGGGTAGATGCGCTGGCTGTGGCAGGCGACACCGTACTCGCTGACGATGGTGAAGCTGAAGCCGCCCTTGCGGGAAGGCGCGTTGATCTGGCACTGGAGCGGCGCAAATGCGCGGGTAAGGGTGGTAATGGCTTGTTCGGCCTGGTGGTGGATAGTCATATTGTTAGGTCCTGCAAAGTGCGGCAATCAGGCCGCGTAATAAAACTCCGAATCCGTCGCCCACCTTGGGCACACCGGATGATCCTTATCGGAGCGAATGAGCTGGCGGAAAGTTCCGCCTGTGAGCGGAGCGTGCCAGCCAAGTACTTTGGATGCCAGGTTGTAATCGTGGGCAAGGTTCCGGCCCGGTGATTGTCCTGATCAGACTTCTGGATGGGAGGCCAGGACGAATGCGCTGCCAGTGATTGGCGGGAGGCATGGGTCAGGTAACCATCGAGGAGACCGGCGTCGCGATGCGCATGAGAAGCGCTGGCTGCGACTGGCCGGATTGACTTACAGCTTGGTACTAGGTGCGCGATCATACGGCAAGCTCCGTTGATTGGATAGGGCCACCCGGGCCCAGATGTATCCGAATCTTTCCTTTTTCTACCCCTTCTTCATGACAATCCGTCGATTCTGCTTCCCGCCCCTGTGACCGCCCAGCGGACGCGTCCGATTCGCGGGCAAAAAAAAGCAGCTCGGGGGGTGAGCTGCATATTGGCCAAAGGGGGGAGTGGCCATGGGAGGAGCATGCAATCTGGGGTGACTCAGCCCTTGCTCGGCTGCACGTCGCGGATGGCGTTGGACATCCGTTGATCCTGTTTCAGCAGCGCCCGGCGGACCTTGGCCAACTGCTCGGGCGGCAGGCCGCTCTTGCCGAACATCTCCAGGGCGAACTGGCGGACCTGCGCATCGGTGTAGGGCGTTTCCTCGCTGTGTTGCGGCGAGGCGCAGCCAGCGAGCGCGAGGGTGGCGAGCAGGGCGATGAGTGCGATGAGTGCGATCGACGTGTGCATCTGGCCCTCCTGTTCGGCTGTCTGCGTTGCGATGGGCGCAGATTAGCCAAGCGGCGGTCGGGGCAGAAATCATCAGGCTTGATAGTGATTATCGGGGCAGCGCATCGTGCGCCGCAGAGGGCGCCGCCAGGCTGGCGGCGCCCGGAAGGGTCAGCGGTTGACGTCCACCACCACGCGGCCACGCACGCGGCCTTCGAGCAGTTCGCTGGCGCTGAGCACGGCCTCGCCCAGGCCGATCTCGCTGGTGATCTCGTCCAGCAGCGCCAGGTCGAGGTCACGTACCAGGCGGTCCCAGGCCTCGATGCGGTCGGCGCGCGGGCGCATCACGCTGTCGATACCGGCCAGGGTCACGCCGCGCAGGATGAAGGGCGCAACGCTGGCGGGGAAGTCCATGCCCTGGGCCAGGCCACAGGCGGCAACGGCGCCGCCGTAGCGGATGCCGGCGCAGACGTTGGCCAGGGTGTGGCTGCCCACCGAGTCGACGGCGCCGGCCCAGCGTTCCTTGCCCAGCGGCCGGCCGGGCTCGGAGAGGCTGGCGCGGTCGATGATCTCCGCGGCGCCCAGGTGCTTGAGGTACTCCGCTTCCTGGGGCCGGCCGGTGGAGGCCGCCACCTGGTAGCCGAGGCGGGCGAGCAGGGCGATGGCGAAGCTGCCGACACCGCCGTTGGCGCCGGTCACCAGCACCGGGCCCTTGTCCGGGGTCACGCCGTTGCGCTCCAGGGCCAGCACCGAAAGCATCGCGGTGTAGCCGGCGGTGCCGATGGCCATCGCCTGGCGCGGGGTGAAGCCAGCAGGCAGGGGGATCAGCCAGTCGCCGTTGAGGCGCGCCTTCTGCGCCAGGCCGCCCCAGTGGGTCTCGCCCACGCCCCAGCCGTTGAGCAGCACGCGGTCACCGGCCTTGAAGGCGGGGTTGTCGCTGGCTTCCACGGTGCCGGCCAGGTCGATGCCGGCGACCATGGGGAATTTGCGCACCACCGGGCCCTTGCCGGTGATGGCCAGGCCGTCCTTGTAGTTCAGGGTGCTGTAGTCGACCTGCACGGTGACGTCGCCCTCGGGCAGCTGCGCCTCGTCCAGCTCGGCCAGCGTGGCGCGGTAGCCCGCGTCGACCTTGTCGATCAGGATGCCTTTGAACATCGGTTGTCTCCTCATGGGAAGCAGTGGAAAGGGACGGGCTAGCGGGGCAGCCCGGCGATAAATCCTTGGATGAAGCAGTCCAGCGGCCCGTTGTCCCGCACCAGCCGGGCGCGCAGCACGGCGCCTTCCCAGCCGATCCAGAAGAACGCCGCCCAGTGCGCGCAATCCGTCTCCGGGGCCAGCTCGCCAGCGGCCTTGGCCGCCTCCAGGCACAGCGCCAGGCGCTGTTGCCAGCTGAGCAGGATGGCCTCCAGGGATTCGCGGAAGGCCTCCGGCAACTGGGTCACCTCCTGGCCCAGGTTGCCCACCAGGCAGCCGCGGCGGTACTCGAAGCGCTGCATGCCGGCCTTGGCCTCCTCGACGAAGGCCGCGATGCGCGCCAGGGGCGGGCGCGACGCGTCCAGCAGGCAGCGGTCGAGCTTGCGCGCGAAGTAACCGGCGTAGTTCTCCAGCACCGCGTGGCCGAAGTCTTCCTTGCTCTGGAAGTAGTGATAGAACGAGCCCTTGGGCACGCCGACGCGGCTCAGCACTGTGTCGATGCCGGTGCTGAGGAAGCCCTGTTCGGTGAGTATCTCGGTGCCGCAACGCACCAGGGCGTCGCGGGTGTCGAGGTTGTCGCGGGCGACCTTGGGTGGCCGGCCGCGACGGGGCGGGGGAGTGGAATCGGTCATGGCGGAGGATATTAGACCGATCGTCTATAAAATCAAGGGTGCTGCGCGAAGGCCTCTATTCGGTGGCAACGAGCTGGCGGATCGCCTGCTCGAAATACTCCGCCGGCTGGCCGCCGCTGATCAGGTGGCGACCATTGAGGATCACCGACGGCACCGAGCGGATGCCGTGACTGGTGTAGAAGTTTTCCTCCTCGCGCACCTCCTCGGCGAAGCGGCCGGATTCCAGCACCTCGCGCGCCGCTTCGGCGTCCAGCCCGGCGGCAGCGGCCACCTCCACCAGCACCGCGCGGTCGCTGGGGTTGCGCCCCTCGGTGAAGTAGGCGGCCAGCAGGCCCTGCTTGAGTTCCAGCTGGCGCCCCTCGAGCTCCGCCCAGTGCAGCAGGCGGTGGGCGTCGAAGGTGTTGTAGATGCGCCCGCGTGCCTGCATGTCGAAGCGGAAGCCCACCTCGGCGCCGCGCTGGCGGATGTGCTCGCGGTTGGCGGCCACCTGTTCCGGCGTGCTGCCGTACTTCTGCTGGATGTGCTCGACGATGTCCTGGCCCTCGGGTGGCATGTCCGGGTTCAGCTCGAAGGGCTTGAAGGCCAGCTCCACCCGCACCTCGTCGCCGAGGTTGGCGATGGCCTGCTGCAGCGCGCCCAGGCCCACCGCGCACCAGGGGCAGACCACGTCGGATACGAAGTCGATGCTGATGGTCTTGCTCATGGGAAATGCTCCGGTGATGGAAAGATGCCGCCCAGTCTATGCCTCGAAGGCGTGCGCGGCGACGCATCGCACGACTGTCATCGGCCCGGGTTAAAAAAACACCGCCCCGGCAGCACCTCGCGGCTTGCGTCGGCGGCATCTTCAACCATGCTTGGTAATCCGCCCCGGCTGCTTCGCCGCTCGCGTCCCCGAGCGGCCGTGCCGTTCCCGTTCCGAACCCATCCCGACCATTACGAGGTGTAGACAATGGCCCGTGCGACCCCCATCAACCGCTACCGCAACATCGGCATCGTGGCCCACGTGGATGCGGGCAAGACCACCACCACCGAGCGGATCCTGTTCTACACCGGGGTCAACCACAAGATGGGCGAAGTGCACGACGGCGCCGCCACCATGGACTGGATGGTGCAGGAGCAGGAGCGCGGCATCACCATCACCTCGGCCGCCACCACCGCCTTCTGGTCGGGCTCGGCCAAGCAGTTCGACAAGTACCGCTTCAACATCATCGACACCCCCGGGCACGTCGACTTCACCATCGAGGTGGAGCGCTCCCTGCGTGTGCTCGACGGCGCGGTTGTGGTGTTCAGCGGTGCTGACGGCGTCGAGCCGCAGTCTGAAACCGTGTGGCGCCAGGCCAACAAGTACGGCGTGCCGCGCATCGCTTACGTCAACAAGATGGACCGCGCCGGCGCCAACTTCCTCTGGGTGGTCGGGCAGATCAAGCAGCGCCTCGGGCACACCCCGGTGCCCATCCAGCTGCCCATCGGCGCCGAAGAGAACTTCGAAGGCCAGATCGACCTGCTGAAGATGAAGGCCATCTACTGGAACGACGCCGACCAGGGCACCAGCTTCCGCGAGGAAGAGATCCCCGCCAACCTCCTGGCCGAAGCCGAGGAGTGGCGCGAGAAGCTGGTGGAAGCCGCCGCCGAGGCCAGCGAAGAACTGATGAACAAATACCTCGAAGGCGAGGCGCTGAGCATCGAGGAGATCAAGGCCGGCCTGCGCCAGCGCACCATCGCCTGCGAGATCGTCCCCGCCGTGCTCGGCTCCTCCTTCAAGAACAAGGGCGTGCCCCTGGTGCTGGACGCGGTGATCGAACTGCTGCCGGCGCCCATCGAGATCCCCGCCATCAAGGGCACCCACCCGGACGACGAGGAGCGCCACGACGAGCGCCATGCCGACGACGATGAACCCTTCTCGGCCTTGGCCTTCAAGATCGCCACCGACCCCTTCGTCGGCACCCTGACCTTCACCCGTGTGTACTCCGGCGTGCTCAGCTCCGGCGACTCGATCCTCAACTCGGTCAAGGGCAAGAAGGAACGCGTCGGCCGCATGGTGCAGATGCACGCCAACACCCGCGAGGAGATCAAGGAGGTACGCGCCGGCGACATCGCCGCACTGATCGGCATGAAGGACGTCACCACCGGCGACACCCTCTGCGACCTCGACAAGCCGATCATCCTCGAACGCATGGACTTCCCCGAGCCGGTGATCTCCGTGGCGGTGGAGCCCAAGACCAAGGCCGACCAGGAGAAGATGGGCATCGCCCTCGGCAAGCTGGCCCAGGAGGACCCGTCCTTCCGCGTGCGCTCGGACGAGGAATCCGGCCAGACCATCATCTCCGGCATGGGCGAGCTGCACCTGGACATCCTCATCGACCGCATGAAGCGCGAGTTCAACGTCGAGGCCAATATCGGCAAGCCCCAGGTGGCCTACCGCGAGAAGATCCGCAACAAGTGCGAGATCGAAGGCAAGTTCGTGCGCCAGTCCGGCGGTCGCGGCCAGTTCGGCCACTGCTGGATCCGCTTCGAACCGGGCGAGGACGGCAAGGACACCCTCGAGTTCGTCAACGAAGTGGTGGGCGGCGTGATCCCGCGCGAATACATCCCGGCGATCCAGAAGGGCATCGAGGAGCAGATGAAGAACGGCGTGCTCGCCGGCTACCCGCTGCTCGGCCTCAAGGCCACGGTGTTCGACGGCTCCTACCACGACGTCGACTCCAACGAGATGGCGTTCAAGATCGCCGCCTCCATGGCCACCAAGCAGCTCGCGCAGAAGGGCGGCGCGGTGCTGCTGGAGCCGATCATGAAGGTCGAGGTGGTCACCCCCGAGGACTACATGGGCGACGTCATGGGCGACCTCAACCGCCGTCGCGGCCTGATCCAGGGCATGGACGAGGCCCCCGCCGGGCGCATCATCCGCGCCGAGGTGCCGCTGGGCGAGATGTTCGGCTACGCCACCGACGTGCGCTCCATGTCCCAGGGCCGCGCCAGCTACTCCATGGAGTTCTCCAAGTACGCCGAAGCCCCCGCCAACATCGCCGAGACCATCGTCAAGAAACAGGGCTAGCCCCTGCGCACGGCCCTCTCTCCATGAGAGGGCCGCCGTAGCCCGGGCTTCAGCCCGGGACCTTCACACGCCGAAACCCGCGCCAACCGCCACGACCACCGGCGAAATTCCCCTAATTTTCCCTCGCGCCCCGACGTCATCTGTTGCACAGACCTCCCATTTCGCGAGCCGCCCATGTCCCAGCACAACCCCCTGTCGAACCTCCCGCTGCCCGATGGGCGCAGCCTCGGTGCCGACGAAACCGATACCCGCCTGCACCTGACCCTCGATGGCCAGCCGCTGATCGACCTGGCGCTGCAACGTGGCGCCGAACCGCGCTTGCAGGTGCTCGGCGCCCAACCGTCCGTGCAGGCGCTGCACGCCGCCTGCTACTGGTTGCTGGCCCGCGACCCGGCCTGCCAGCGCCTGCACTGGCAATTGCCGCAGGCACCGGCCGAGGCCCTGGCCAGCGGCCTTCTGGTGGCGGCCGGGGCAGGGGAGTACCGCTGCGAGCGCGGCCAGTTCTGGCAACTGCCGGCACCCTGGATCACTGCCGCCAGCCCCTACCCGGAGCGCATGGTCATCAGCGACGGCAAGCGCCACCCGCAGCGTCCGCCCAAGCCCACCGGCGAGCTTTACCGTCGTTTCGATGCGCGCCTGGGCAGCTGGATCTCCCTGCGCGCGCTGGATATCTACAGTGATCTGGAACGCTTCAACCGCTGGCAGAACTCGCCCCGTGTGCTGGCGTTCTGGCAGGAGGGCGGTGACCTCGACCAGCACCGCGCCTACCTGCAGAAACTGCACGACGATCCCCATGCGCTGACCCTGATCGGCTGCTTCGACGACCAGCCCTTCGCCTACTTCGAAGCCTATTGGGCCAAGGAAGACCGCATCGCGCCCTTCTATGCGGTGGACGACTACGACCGGGGCATCCACATGCTGGTGGGCGAGGACAGCCATCGCGGCCCGCACAAGGTGGCCAGCTGGCTGGCGGCGCTGACCCACTTCCTGTTCCTCGACGACCCACGCACCCGTCGCGTGGTGGCCGAACCCCGTGCCGACAATGCGCGGATGATCGACCACATGCAGAACCTGGGTTACTACCGGGAGAAGGAATTCGACTTCCCGCACAAGCGCGCCGCGCTCATGGCCATCGGCCGCGAACGCTTCTTCGATCATTGCGTGCTGGCCTGAGGCCGAGCCGCGTTCTCAATGCGTAGCCCGGGCTTCAGCCCAGGACCGGCGTCGCAGAAATCCCCGGACTGAAGTCCGGGCTACGGGGTTGGCCTGAGGCCGAAGGTTCGCCCCAGGCGCGAGTCGCGCCCGGGGCGGAAAACGGGGGAGAGGTCAGGCGGATTTTTCGCTGCGTTCCTGGTCGTTGCCGGCGGCCTTCTCGGCTTCGGCACGGGTCACCTTGCGGCAGTGCACCAGGGCATCGCGGATCATGAAGTTGACCAGGGTCGGCGAGACGCCCAGCTCCTTGGCGATGTCCTTCTGCGGCACGCCGTGCAGGCGATACATCTCGAAGGCATAGCGGGTACGCGCCGGCAACTCGGCCAGGGCATCGGCGATGTGCTCGAGGGTCGCGTAGTTGATGTGCGAGGTCTCGGGCGAAGCACCCTGGGTGACCACCACGTTGAGCCCTTCCTCCTCGGTGCCGGAGTACTTCTGCTCCAGCGCCTGCTTGCGGTAATGGTCGATGGCCAGGTTGCGCACGATCTGGAACAGGTAGCTGAGCTGCGCCTTGAACGACGAGGTGATCTGCGGAGCCGACTGCAGCCTGAAGAACGCATCCTGCACCACATCCTCGGCGCGGGAGCGACATCCGGTGATACGCGCGGCGATCTTCACAAGGATCGTGCGGTTATCGATGAATGCCTGGAGTAAGGGTGAATCGCACCTGCTTGTGGACAGTTGATCCGTCATGGAAATCACCTTGCGCTTGGGTAGGCAAAGGGCGCCGGAAAAAGGGCGACCTGTTCAGCGGGGTAACAAATTATGTCCAATGATAATCATTGTCAAATGCGATGAATAATTAATATGCATATATCCGAAGAAGAGCACGGAAAGGCTTCAGGGCTGTTGCAGCCCCGCCCCGCGAAGACCCTTCCGATCGGCGGCAAAAACGCTCCCGGCCCCGGGAAATTCCGTTAATTATTTTCCGTCTCCATCCGTTCTCCTCTGTGAAAGCGCGGGCAGCTGGCCCCGCTGCAACGGTTTCGCAGACAGGAGAACAACATGGTTTTCGATCGTGACGATGTGATCTTCCAGGTGGTCATCAACCAGGAGGAGCAGTACTCGATCTGGCCGGACTACAAGGCCATCCCCGCCGGCTGGCGCGCCGCCGGCAAAAGCGGCTTGAAGAAGGACTGCCTCGAGTTCATCGAGCAGAACTGGACCGACATGCGCCCGCTGAGCCTGCGGCAGAAGATGGACCAGGACAAAGTGGTGGCCTGAGGTGGACGCGCCGATCAGCCTGCGTCTGTTCTGCCTGCCGTATTCCGGCGCCAGCGCCATGACCTACAACCGCTGGCGGCGCATCCTGCCTGCCTGGCTGGTGGTGCAGCCGCTGGAGCTGCCCGGGCGCGGCATGCGCATGGACGAGCCGCTGCACACCCGCATCGACACGCTGGTGGCGCAGCTCGCCCGCGAAGTCGCGCCCCAGGTGCAGCAGCCCTACGCGCTGTTCGGCCACAGCCTCGGCGGATTGCTCGCCTTCGAGCTGGCCCACGCCCTGCGTGACAAGGGGCTGCCCGAGCCCCTGGCGTTGTTCCCCTCGGCCACCGCCGGCCCGGCTCGGCGCAACGTCGATGACTACCGCGAAGCCAAGAGCGACGCCGAACTCATCGCCAAGCTGCGCAACCTCCAGGGCACCCCCGAGGAGGCCCTCGCCAACGAGGAGCTGTTGCGCCTGACGCTGCCCATCCTGCGGGCCGACTTCCTCATCGCCGGCAGCTACGCCTACCGCCGGCGCCAGCCGCTGCAGGCGCCCATCCACGTGCTCGGCGGCAAGGCCGACGAACTGCGCGTGGACGAACTGCTGGACTGGCAGGAAGAGACCGCCACCGGCTTCTCCCTCGACATGTTCGAGGGGCATCACTTCTTCCTCCAGCAACAGGAAGCCGCCGTGCTGCGCACCCTCAAGCGCTACGCCGAGCAGCACCTGCTGCGCCTGCGCACCCGCACCCTGCGCCAGGTACCGCTGGCGGCCGGCTGAGCCGCCTGGCGCGGCCGTCTGCCGGCTGCGCCCCTTCGCTGTTCCGAACCCCGAATTCAAGCCGCACTAGGCAGGACGACAACATGATGGACGCCTTCGAACTCCCCAGCACCCTGGTCCAGGCCCTGCAGCGCCGCGCTGCCGAGCAGCCGGAACGCATCGCCCTGCGTTTTCTCGAGGACGAAGGCGACGGCGTGGTCATCAGCTACCGGGAGCTGGACCAGCGCGCCCGCGTGATCGCCGCCGCCCTGCAGGCGGAAGCGGAGTTCGGCGACCGCGCGGTGCTGCTGTTCGACAGCGGCCCGGATTACGTCGCGGCGTTCTTCGGCTGCCTCTACGCCGGCGTCATCGCCGTGCCGGCCTACCCGCCGGAGTCCGCGCGCCGCCATCACCAGCTGCGCCTGCTGTCGATCATCGACGACGCCGAGCCGGCCCTGGTGCTGACCAGCGCCGCCCTGCGCGAACCCCTGCAGCAGATGAACCAGGAGCTCGGCGCCACCGGCCCGGCGCTGCTCTGTGTCGACGGCCTGCAACCCGAGCTGGCCGCTGCCTGGCGCGAGCCGGTGCTGGCCGCCGACGACATCGCCTTCCTGCAGTACACCTCCGGCTCCACCTCGCTGCCCAAGGGCGTGCAGGTCAGCCACGGCAACCTGGTGGCCAACGAGCTGCTGATCCGCCGCGGCTTCGGCATCGGTGCCGACGACGTGATCGTCAGCTGGCTGCCGCTCTACCACGACATGGGGCTGATCGGCGGCCTGCTGCAACCCATCTTCAGCGGCGTGCCCTGCGTGCTCATGTCGCCGCGCTACTTCCTCGAACGCCCGGTGCGCTGGCTGGAAGCCATTGCCCAATACGGCGGCACCGTCAGCGGCGGCCCCGACTTCGCCTACCGCCTGTGCTGCGAGCGGGTCAGCGCGGCGGCCCTGGCGCGCCTCGACCTCAGCGGCTGGCGCGTGGCCTTCTCCGGCTCCGAGCCGATCCGCCAGGACAGCCTCGAACGCTTCGCCGGCAAGTTCGCCGCCTGCGGCTTCGACGCCGCCAGCTTCCTCGCCTGCTACGGCCTGGCCGAGGCCACCCTGTTCGTCACCGGCGGTGTGCGCGGTCAGGGCATTCCGGCCCTCGGCGTGGACGGCGCCGCGCTGGCGCAGAACCGCATCGAACCAGGCGCCGACAGCCTGCTGCTGAGCTGTGGCTTCGGCCAGCCCGAGCACGCCGTGATGATCGTCGAGCCGGCCACCGGCGCCGCGCTCGGCGAGAACCAGGTGGGCGAGATCTGGGCCAGCGGGCCGAGCATCGCCCACGGCTACTGGCGCAACCCGGAAGCCACCGCCAAGGCCTTCGTCGACCGCGACGGCACCAGTTGGCTGCGCACCGGCGACCTGGGCTTCAAGCGCGACGGCGAGCTGTTCGTCAGCGGCCGCCTCAAGGACATGCTCATCGTCCGTGGCCACAACCTCTACCCGCAGGACATCGAGCGCACCGTCGAGACCGAGGTGGAGCTGGTGCGCAAGGGTCGCGTCGCCGCCTTCGCCGTCGAACAGGACGGCGAGGAGGGCATCGGCATCGCCGTGGAGATCGGCCGCAGCGTGCAGAAGGCCCATGCGCCGGAAACCCTGATCCGCATGATCCGCCAGGCCGTGGCCGAAGCCTGCCAGGAGGCGCCGCGCGTGGTGGTGCTGCTCAACCCCGGCGCGCTGCCCAAGACTTCCAGCGGCAAGCTGCAACGCTCCGCCTGCCGCAGTGGCCTGGAAGACGGCAGCCTCGACGCCTACGCTTGCTTCCCCGCCATCGACTCCACCACAGCATCCACTGCCCCGGCCGAAGCCGCCGGCGAGCTGCAACAGCGCATCGCCGCCATCTGGGCCGAGCAGTTGCAGGTGCCGGCAGTGAATGCCGACGACAGCTTTTTCCTGCTGGGCGGCAACTCCATCGGCGCCGCCCAGGTGATGGCGCGCCTGCGTGACGAACTGGGCCTGGAGCTGGAACTGCGCCAGCTCTTCGAAGCCCGCTCCCTGGCCGAATTCACCGCTGCCGTGCAAGCCCAGCAGGCCGCCGGTGCACCGCGCCAGGGCGCCATCCCGCGCCTGCCGCGCAACCAGGACCTGCCGCAATCCCCGGCGCAGAACCGCCTCTGGTTCCTCTGGCAGCTGGACCCGCAAGGCGCCGCCTACAACATCCCCGGTGGCCTGCGCCTGCGTGGCGAGCTGGACGAAGGCGCCGTGCTGCGCAGCTTCCAGCAACTGGTGCAGCGCCATGAAGCGCTGCGCACCCGCTTCCTCGAACAGGACGGCGTCGCCCTGCAACGCATCCTGCCGTCCCTGGAGCTGAGCCTGTCGCGCATCGACCTCAGCCACCTCGACGGCGCCGAGCGCGACGCCCGTGTCGCCCAGCTGCGTGAAGAGGAAGCCCAGGTACCTTTCGACCTGGAGCAGGGGCCGCTGCTGCGCCTGACCCTGGTGCGCCTGGACGATGAACAGCACCAGCTCTGGCTGACCCTGCACCACATCGTCGCAGACGGCTGGTCGCTGAACCTGCTGCTGGACGAATTCTCCCGCCTCTACGGCGCCGCCTGCGGTGGCCCCGCAGCGGACCTGGCGCCCTTGCCCCTGGGCTACGCCGACTTCGCCGCCTGGCAGCGCCAGTGGCTGGCCGAGGGCGAGGCCGAGCGCCAGCTGGCCTGGTGGCGCGAGCAATTGGGCGATGAGGCCCCGGCCCTGCAACTGGCCACCGACCGCCCGCGCACCGCCCAGCGCGGCCACGCCGCCGCGCGCCACAGCCTGCGCCTGGACGACGACCTGGCCAAGGCCTTGCGCGGGCTGGCCCAGGCCGAGCATTCCACCCTGTTCATGGTGCTGCTGGCGGCCTTCCAGGGCCTGCTGTTCCGCCTCAGCGGGCAGGCGGACATCCGCGTCGGCGTGCCCGGCGCCAACCGCCAGCGCCTGGAAACCCAGGGCCTGGTCGGCTTCTTCATCAACACCCTGGTGCTGCGTGGCCAGCTCGACGGCCGCCGCACCTTCAGTGCACTGCTGGCCCAGACCCGCGAGGCCACCCTCGGCGCCCAGGCGCACCAGGACCTGCCCTTCGACCGCCTGGTGGACGCCCTCGGCGGCGAGCCGTTCCAGGTCATGTTCAACCACCAGCAGCGTGACCTCTCGGCGCTGCGGCGCCTGCCCGGCCTGCTCGCCGACGAGCTGCCCTGGCACAGCCGCGAGGCCAAGTTCGACCTGCAGCTGCACAGCGAGGAAGACGCCCGTGGCCGCCTGACCCTGGCCTTCGACTATGCCGCCGAGCTGTTCGACGCCGGCAGTGTGCGCCGCCTGGCCGAGCGCTTCGTCAGCCTGCTGCGCCAAGTGGTCGAGCAACCTGAGCGGGCCCTGGGCGATATCCAGTTGCTGGACGAGGCCGAGCGCAGCCAGCTGGCCGGCTGGGCCCGCGCACCGCAGCCCGTCGCCAGCCGCTGGCTGCCCGAGCTGCTGGAACGGCAGGCTGCCGCCGACCCGCAGCGCATCGTCCTCAGGTGGGCCGAGGGGCAGCTGGACAGCGCCACGTTGCACCGCCGCGCCAACCGACTGGCCCATCGCCTGCAAGCCCTGGGCGTCGGCCCCGACGTGCCGGTGGCCATCGCCGCCGAGCGCTCGCCGGAACTGCTGGTGGGCCTGCTGGCCATCATCAAGGCCGGCGGCGCCTATGTGCCGCTGGACGTCGACTACCCCCGTGAACGCATCGCCTACATGCTGCAGGACTGCGGCGCGCGCCTGCTGCTGACCCAGTCGCACCTGGTGGAACGCCTGCCCATCCACGACGGCGTCAGCGCCATCGCCCTGGACCGCGAGGAGGGCGGTTGGCCCGAGCGCGCGCCGACCTCCGGCGTGCACGGCGACAACCTCGCCTATGTCATCTACACCTCCGGTTCCACCGGCCAGCCCAAGGGCGTCGGCAACACCCACGCGGCCCTGGTCGAACGCCTGGCCTGGATGCAGGCGCACTACCGCCTGGATGCCAGCGACGTGCTGCTGCAGAAGGCGCCGGTGAGCTTCGATGTGTCCGTCTGGGAATGCTTCTGGCCGCTGGTCACCGAGGCACGCCTGGTGCTGGCCGCGCCCGGTGAGCACCGCGACCCGCGTCGGCTGGTGCAACTGGTGCGCGAGCACGGCGTGACCACGCTGCACTTCGTGCCGCCGCTGCTGCAGCTGTTCATCGAGGAGGAGGGGGTTAGCGAATGCACTTCCCTGCGCCGCCTGTTCTCCGGTGGCGAGGCGCTGCCCGCCGCCCTGCGCGACCGGGTGCTGCAGCGCCTGCCGGCGGTGCGCCTGGACAACCGCTACGGCCCCACCGAAACCGCCATCAACGTCACCCACTGGCAATGCCGCAATGATGACGGCGAGCGCTCGCCCATCGGCCAGCCCCTGGGCAATGTGCTCTGCCACGTACTGGATGCCGAGCTCTCGGCACTGCCGGTCGGTGTGCCGGGCGAGCTGTGCATCGGTGGCGCCGGCCTCGCCCGTGGCTACCTGGGCCGCGCGGCGCTGACCGCCGAACGCTTCGTACCCGACCCCTTCGGCGAACCGGGCGCACGCCTGTACCGCACCGGCGACCGTGCCCGCTGGGGCACCGATGGCGCCCTGGAGTACCTTGGCCGCCTCGACAGCCAGGTGAAGCTGCGCGGCTTCCGCGTCGAGCCCGAAGAGATCCGCGCCCGCCTGCTGGCCCAACCCGGTGTCGGCCAGGCGGTGGTGGTATTGCGCGACGGCCCCGGCGGCCCGCGCCTGGTGGGCGTACTACTGCGTCAACGGCGCTGCCGAGGATGAAGCC
>BATO01000047.1 GCA_000474255.1 Aquipseudomonas alcaligenes MRY13-0052 | reverse complement strand
TCCATACGGGTCTGGCTAAAGCCAGACTTCCCTCGCTCCATCATCGTTCCAGGGGCACGCCGCGAAGGGCCATCCCTGGCCCATCGCGGCTCTCGCGACATCCATGTCGCTCAACCCCTTCCACGACGATTCGCTCGGCCTTCTGGGAAGGGGCGTTTAGCGGCTGCTCCAACTTTCTTCGCCCAGCGCATCACCACGTGGTGTGCACGGACTTTCGTAGGATGGGTAGAGCGGAGCGAAACCCATGCGGTGGAGGTGGCACAAACCCTTGGGCGCCCGGAAATGGCCGTGCTTGAGGGCTTGCATTAAAACCACAATAGCTAACGCAGACAGAGCCAATTCATTCGCCAAGCGACGCGTAGCGCCGCCAGCTTCGCGAGCAGAGCGAGGGGTCCTAGCAAGGTCCGACCCTGCTGTGTTGGGCTTCGTACCTCAGCCCAACCTACGGGTAGCCCCAGGAGCGAGGGCCGTGGGAGCGGATTCATCCGCGATGGAGCCCTAACGAAAAACGCCGCCTCCCCGTTGTCGGGAAGGCGGCGTTTTCACAAGGGCGCAGCGGCGGTCAGCGCAGGCCGTCGACCATGGCGGCGGCGACGCTGATCACGTCCTGGCCGAGCTTCATGGAGCGCTTGCCGTCCCAGGCGGTTTCCCGGTTGGGGTTGTCGTCGTGATCCTTGAACGGCATCTCGATGGTGAACGACAGGCAATCGAACTCCATGCCCACGGCGTTGCAGGCGAGGGTGGTGTTGGCCTTGCCGGGTTCGTCCTTCGGGTAGCCGTAGCGGGTCTGGAAATCGGCGCCGATATCCACCAGGCGGTTGCGGAACTCGTCTTCCAGGCGTTCCAGGCGCTTGCTGTAGCCGGGGTTGCCTTCGCAGCCGGCGGTGAACACATGGGGGATTTCCTCGTCGCCGTGGATGTCGAGGAACAGGTCGACACCGACCTTGCGCATCTGCTGCTGGACGAAGAACACCTCGGGGCTCTCGGCCTCGCTGGCCGACTGCCAGGCGCGGTTGAGGTCCTTGCCGGCTGCGTTGGTGCGCAGGTGGCCACGGAAGGCGCCATCGGGGTTCATGTTCGGCACCAGGTAGAGGTCGGCCTTGGCCAGCAGCTCTTCCAACTCGGCATCGGCCTTGCCCTTGAGGCGCTCGATGATGCCCTCCATGAACCACTCGGCCATGTGCTCGCCGGGGTGCTGCTGGGCGATGATCCAGACCTTGCGCTGGGCCGCCGGGTTGCGGCTGACGCGCAACAGTTGGATGTCGCGGCCCTCGATGCTCTTGCCGGTGGCGAACAGCTCGGCGCCGGCATTGGCCAGGGCGTCGGCGATCAGGCGATCGTGGCGCTCGCGGCTGTAGGGCTCGAAGTAGGCGAACCAGATCTGCCCTTCACGGGGCTGCAGGCCGAAGTGCAGGCCCTTCTCGTCGAAGTGGCTGGGCACGCGGAACCAGTTGACGTGGTCGTAGGAGGCGGCGGCGTTGTAGCCGGTCCAGGCATGGGCATAGGCGGACTGCCCGGCGTTCACCAGGCTGAAGTCGTGACGCTGGCCGGGGGTGAGGCCCTCGACCTTGAAGTGGAACCACTGGAAGTGATGGCTCTTGAGGTCCGGGCGCATCGCCAACAGTACGTGCTGGGGGTTGCTGGCGTCCTTTACCTCGATATTGCCGCTATCGAAGTCCGAGCTGATTTTCATGGCTACCTCAAAGGCTGTGGATCAGGGTTGCGCGCAAGGATGGCAGGTCGGACATCCCTGGGAAACGCGCCAAGCGACAAAGAGTTGCGCAGATGGGGCTCAACGCGCCTCGAGTTGCGCCAGGCGCTCTTCGAGTTCGGCGACGCGGGCTTCCAGCTGCTCGATGCGTGCATCGCTGCCGGCACGGCTTTCACTGCGCTCCGGGGCGCTCTGGCGCGCGGCCAGCAGCTCTTCCAGGTCGCCCTTCTCGCCCAGCAGGTGCATGTAGCGGTCTTCGCGCTGGCCAGCCTGGCGCGGAATCAGCGTAACCAGCCCGCGGGCGACGAGGCGTTCGAGGTTGTGCTGCACCTGCTCGACATCGTCGAACTCATGCATGCGGCTGCTGCGGGTGAGCAGCTCGTTGAGGGTCTGCGGGCCGCGCAGCAGCAACAGGCCGAGCAGGATCAGCTGGCCATGCACCAGCTCCAGGGTCTTCTCGGCACGTTGCTCCCAGCGGTCGGCGCGGCTGCCCATGACCAGGCGCGCCAAACTGCGCCCTTCGAGGCTGCGCATGCCCTGCCCCACCTGGCCGGCGGTCAGGTTCATCACCGGTTCGCGGCTGGTCTTCTGGTTGCTGGCCAGCACCAGGGCATTGAGGGTCAGCGGGTAGGACTCCGGCGTGGTGGCCTGCTTCTCGATGAGGCTGCCGAGCAGGCGGACCTCGACGGCGGAAAGGGGCTCGTTGCTGAAGGGGGTTTCGATCTCGCTGGACATGTCGCCATCCGATGGTGGGAAAGGGCCATAGCCTAGCCTGAGTGACCGCCCCTTTACACCGCGACGAGATGGCGGCGGGCCCATCACACGCGTTGTTTTCCTCGAACACTCGATACGCCAGGAAGCCGAACAATCCGCTTGAACAGGCCAATCAATCGAATTAATTGATTATTGTCATTTAACGAAAAAGACTTTTACAGCGCATTTCAGCACCCTAAAAACACACCACAAATATATCTAACTCATTGTTTTTAAATATAATAAACACAACTATCGACGGCATCGATGTTGACCATTAGCCGTATCCACTTTTTTATCGATTTTCCATCCGTAACATTGGCCTCGTGTTCACTTTCAACCCCACTTGAAACCACGAGGCACCCAAAATGAAAAAGCAAATCCTTGCCAGCCTGTTCATCGCTTCCCTGTCCGCTACCGCGTTCGCCCTGCCCCAGGACGCCGCACAGCCCCAGCAGACCCTTGCCAGCGGCGCTGAGCGCACCATCAACCGCCTGGCCGAAGATGGCTCCGCCCGTACCCCTGCTTTCCGTGTTGCCGAAGACGGCTCCGCTCGCACTCCTGGCTTCCGCGTCGCTGAAGACGGTTCCGATCGCACTCCCGGCTTCCGCGTTGCTGAAGACGGCTCCGATCGCACCCCGGGCTTCCGCGTTGCCGAAGATGGCTCCGACCGCACTCCCGGCTTCCGTGTTGCTGAAGACGGTTCCGACCGCACCCCTGGCTTCCGTGTTGCCGAAGACGGCTCCGACCGCACTCCCGGCTTCCGCGTTGCCGAAGATGGCTCCGACCGCACTCCCGGCTTCCGCGTTGCCGAAGATGGCTCCGACCGCACTCCGGGCTTCCGCGTTGCTGAAGACGGTTCCGATCGCACTCCTGGCTTCCGTGTTGCCGAAGACGGCTCCGACCGCACCCCGGGCTTCCGCGTCTCCTGATCAGGCCGTTGCACAGCTTGCAACCCGACCCAGGAACCACGCGCGAGGTCTGAGCGATGTACCCAGCCCGTAAATGCTGAAGGCGCCCATAAGGCGCCTTCAGTGCATCTACCCTTCCCTCTTTCTCTATCCCGCGTTCATTCCTGCCCGACGCCTTCCGGCGATTGCAGTGGGCGCAGCGGAATCGGCTGCGACATGACAATGGATGTGCGCGTCTCGCCGAAGTGATTGATGCTGCCGACGAATCGCTCCAGGTGGCGGATATTGCGCGTCACCACCCGCAGCACGAACGAGTCCTGCCCCGTGACGTGGAGGCATTCCAGCACCTCGGGCATCTGCTGCAACAAGGCGACCAGCCGCGCCTTGTCCGGCTGGGGCGTGGTCATGCCGATCAGCGCCATCACCTCGTAGCCCGCCTGCTCGGCGGAGACGCAGGCGCGATAGCCCTCGATCACCCCGGCTTCCTCCAGCCGCTTGAGGCGCTCCGAGGTGGCCGGCAAGGACAGCGCCACCCGGTTGGCCAGCTCGGTGAGGGAAATCCGCCCCTCGGCCTGCACGGCCTGGAGGATTTTCCAGGATTTGGCATCAAGCTCCATGATTAAGGTCCTCACGGGTAAATACGAGAGCATTTCAGGCAAAGCACGATAACTACCGTAGCTTCTGCATTCAAAGCCGCTTCAGTGGCACGCAAAATAATGCCATCCCGCCACCTGCCCGGTACCGCCCGATGGACTTAGCGCTGTTCTTCAAATCCGCCTTGATCGGCCTCTCCATCGCCGCGCCGGTGGGGCCCGTCGGCCTGCTCTGCATCCAGCGCAGCCTGCTTCATGGGGCGCGCATCGGCTTTCTCAGCGGCCTCGGCGCTGCATTGGCCGACGCCTGCTTCGGTGCCCTGGGCGCCTTCGGGGTGCAGGCGCTGATCCAGGGCTTCGTGGCGCTGGCCACGCCCTTGGCATTGCTGGGTGCGGGTTACCTGGCGTGGATGGGCATCCGCCTGTTGCGCACCGCGCCTACTCGGCAAGCCGCCAGCCTGGCGGAGCCCGGCAGTGGCTGGCGGGCGCTGTCCTCGGTCTTCGCGCTGACCCTGACCAACCCCATGACCATCCTCGCCTTCGTCGCGGTCTTCGCTGGCCTGGGCGCCGGCGCCGCGCCCGGCACGGCGAACGCGCTGTTGATGGTCGCCGGGGTGTTCTGCGGTTCGGCGCTGTGGTGGCTGGCCCTGGCGCTGGGCGTCGCCGCCGTGCGCCACCGCCTGGACGGGCGCCTGCTACGGCGCATCGACCAGGTGGCGGGGCTGTTCCTGCTGGGCTTCGCCGCCTGGCAACTGGCGCGTGCGCTGGGGCACTGAAGGCGTTCCCACGTAGGTCGGGTGCAACCCGGCACGTTCATGCACAACGCCACGCGGGTTTCACCCGCCCTACGGTTATGCGCGCCTGTATGACCACAACACAAGGTGGGCTCCCATGGGGCCCGGAGCATTGGGCTGGGGCATTGCGTAGCCCGGGCTTCAGCCCGGGAGCGGAGTCGCCAGCCCCCCGTAGGCCGGGTGCAACCCGACACGTTCATGCACACAACCACGCGGGTTTCCCCCGCTCTACGGTCGCGCCCAAATGACCGCGGCACAGGGTGGGCTGCTGGCGCTTAGGCCATCTGCGTGATGGTGCGGCGGAAGCGCGTCAGGGCCGCGAGGAAGAAGGCACTGCCGATGCCGATGATGGCGAGGAACTGCGGCCAGACGATCTCCAGCCCCGCGCCGCGATAGAGGATGCCCTGGGCCAGGGCGACGAAATGGGTGGTGGGCGCCGCCAGCATGATCTGCTGCACCAGCTCGGGCATGCTCTCCCGCGGCGTGGTGCCGCCGGAAAGAATCTGCAGCGGCATCAGCACGAGGATGGTCAGCAACCCCAGTTGCGGCATGGAGCGCGCGACCGTGCCAAGGAAGATGCCCATGGAGGTGGTGGCGAACAGGTGCAGCGCCGCTGCCACCAGGAATAGCCCGAGGGAGCCCTCGATGGGCACCGCCAGCCAACCGCGCACCACGAACACCAGGCTCAGCGCCGCGGCCACCAGCACCACCGTGCCCATGGACCAGACCTTGGCCAGCATGATTTCGAAGGCCGACAGCGGCATCACCAGCAGGTGTTCCACCGTGCCGTGCTCGCGTTCGCGGATCAGCGCCGCGCCGGTGAGGATGATCGACAGCATGGTGATCTGGTTGATCACCTCCATCACGCCGCCGAACCAGGCCTGGGTCAGGTTGGGGTTGAACAGCGTGCGCACCGCCAGCTCCGCCGGCATGGCGCTCGCGCCCCGGTAACGGGCGACGAATTCGTTGACCTCGGTGTTGACGATGTTCTGGATGTACCCCGCCCCGCTGAAGGCCTGGCCCATCTGCGTGGCGTCGACGTTGAGCTGCACCGCCGGGTTGCGCCCGGCGAGCACGTCGCGCTGGAAGTCCGGCGGGATGTCCAGGGTGAAGGTGTAGAGCCCGGTGTCCATGCCCCGGTCCATACGCCCCTGGTCAATGAGTTCCGGGGTGCGGAAGTACGGCGGCTGGAAGGCATTGACCAACCGCGTGGAGAGCTGCGAGCGGTCCTCGTCGACCACGGCGATGGGCGCGTGGTGCAGGGTTTCCGGAATGCCGGTGGCGGAGCTGTACACCCCCAGGCTGAAGGCCCAGAGGATCAGCACCAGCATCGCGTAGTCGCGCTGCAGGCTGCGGAACTCCTTGAGCCCCAGGTGGAAGATATTGGCCAGGCTGCGCATGGGTCAGGCCTCCTGCTTCTTCAGCGAGAGCACGCTGAACAGGGTGAGCAAGGGAATGGTCAGCAGCAGCGGGACGAAGTAGAAGGCCAGGTCGGAGAACCCCAGCGCCTTGGAGAACACGCCCCGGCTGATGATCAGGAAATGGGTGGCGGGATAGGCCTGGCCGATCGCCGCCGCCGCCCCTTCCAGGGACGACACCGGGTGCACCAGCCCGGAGAACTGGATGGCCGGCACCATGGTGGCGATGGCCACGCCGAACACGGCGGCGATCTGACTGCGCATGAAGGTGGAGAGGAACAGGCCGAGTCCGGTGGCGGCCGTGACGTAGCACAGCGCCGCCAGCACCAGGGTGGCGAAGCTGCCCTTGAGCGGCACGCCGAACACGAACACCGCCAGGGCCACCATCAACAGGAAGCTGACCATGCCCATGGCCACGTACGGCAGCTGCTTGCCCAACAGGAACTCCAGCCGCGTGACCGGCGTGACATAGAGGTTGGTGATCGAACCCAGCTCCTTCTCGCGCACCACGCCGAGGGCGGTGAGCATCGCCGGGATCATGATCAGCAACAGCGGGATCACCGCCGGCACCATGGCCTTGAGGCTCTCCACATCGGGGTTGTAGCGGTAGCGCACCTCGACGCTGGCGGCAGCCTGGGCGCCGCCCTCCGGGGATTGCCGGGCCAGCTCGGCGAGGTAGCCCAGGTGCATGCCCTGGACATAACCGGCCACGGTGTTGGCGCGGGTGGGCATGGAGCCGTCGATCCACACACCCACGGCGGGGCTGGCGCCGCGCTTGAGGTCGCGGCCGTAGCCCGGCGGAATCTCGATGGCCAGGCTCAGCTCGCCGCTGCGCATGCGCCGGTCCAGCTCGGCGTAGTCGTGGATGGGCGCCCGCTCGATGAAGTAGCGCGAACCGGACAGGTTCAAGGTGTAGGCCTGGCTGGTGGTGGTCTGGTCGCGGTCGAGCACCGCATAGGAAAGGTCCTCCACATCCATGCTGATGCCGTAGCCGATGATGAACATCAGCAGCACGGTGCCCAGCAGCGCCAGGGTCAGACGGATCGGGTCGCGGCGCAGCTCCATGGCTTCGCGCCGCGCATAGCTGAACAGCCGCTGCGGGCTGAAGCGCTGGTCACGCGGGGCTTCGGCCTGGGCCGTGACGCTCGGTGCGCTGGCGGGTGCCGAGGCGGTGCCGGCGGCCTCCTCCAGGTAGGCGATGAAGGTGGCTTCCAGGCTCGGCAGGCCGCGCTCGGCCACCAGCGCCGCCGGGGTGTCGCTGGCCAGCACGCGGCCGGCGTGCATCAGGGAGATGCGGTCGCAGCGCTCGGCCTCGTTCATGAAGTGGGTGGAGATGAAGATGGTCACGCCGTCGTTGCGCGACAGGTCGATCATCAGCTCCCAGAAGCCGTCGCGGGCCACCGGGTCGACGCCCGAGGTGGGCTCGTCGAGGATGAGGATCTCCGGCTGGTGGATCACCGCCACCGCCAGGGACAGGCGCTGGCGGATGCCCAACGGCAGCGCATCGGGCAACTCGTCGGCCACGCCGGCCAGGTCGAAGCGCTGGAGCATCTCCGCCACCCGCGCCTCGATGCGCTCGGCCGGCAGGTGGAACAGCTGCGCATGCAGCACCAGGTTCTGCCGCACGCTCAGCTCGCGGTACAGGGAGAACGCCTGGGACATGTAGCCTACCCGCCGCCGCGTGGCCATGTCGCCGGCATCCACCGGCTGGCCGAACAGCGCGCAACTGCCTTCGCTGGCGGGCAGCAGGCCGGTGAGCATCTTCATGGTGGTGGACTTGCCGCAACCATTGGAGCCGAGGAAGCCGAAGATCTCCCCGCGCTCGATGCGGAAGCTGACGCGGTCCACGGCGACGAAATCGCCGAAGCGGCAGGTCAGCCCGTCCGCCTCGATGGCCACCGCGCGTTCGCCGGCGGGCAGTGGCGGGATGACCAGGCGGTGGTGGTCGCGGCGCTTTTCTTCCGGCAACAGGGCGATAAAGGCCGCTTCCAGGCTGTCGGTGCCGGTCTGCTGGCGGATCTCGGCCGGACTGCCGGTGGCCAGTACGCGCCCGGCGTCCATCGCCACCAGGCTGTCGAAGCGTTCGGCCTCCTCCATGTAGGCGGTGGCTACCAGCACGCTCATGCCGGGGCGGCCCTGGCGGATACGGCCGATCAGCTCCCAGAACTGGTTGCGCGACAGCGGGTCGACGCCGGTGGTGGGCTCGTCGAGGATCAGCAAATCCGGGTCGTGGATCAGCGCGCAGCACAGGCCGAGCTTCTGCTTCATGCCACCGGAGAGCTTGCCCGCCGGGCGCTCGCGGAAGGGGTAGAGGCCGGTGCTGCGCAGCAGGTCGTCGATGCGCCGCTCCCGTTCCGCGCGGTCGTGGCCGAACAGGCGGCCGAAGAAGTCGACGTTCTCGAACACCGTCAGCGTCGGGTAGAGGTTCTTGCCCAGGCCCTGGGGCATGTAGGCGACGCGCTGGCAGATGGCGCGGCGATGGCGGGCGGAGCGCATGTCGCCGCCCAGCACCTCGATCTCGCCCTGCTGCATCTTCCGCGCCCCGGCCAGCAAGGCCAGCAGGCTGGATTTGCCGACGCCGTCCGGGCCGATCAGCCCGACCATGCGGTTGGCCGGGATCGCCAGGTCGACCTCGCGCAGGGCGAAGGTCTCGCCGTAGCCCAGGCTGACCCCGGCCAGGCGCGCGACGTTGCCGTTTGAGGCGTCCATCAGGGCACCTTGACCTGCAGTTGCTGCGGCCATTCCTGCTCAGCGTCCAGGCGCAGGTAGGCCATGCCGGGCACGCCGGTCTTCACTGCGGTCATGTGTTGTTTGAGCAGCGCCGGGTCGATGCGCGCCTTGACGCGGAACATCAGCTTCTCGCGCTCGCTGGCGGTTTCCACCGTCTTCGGGGTGAACTGGGCGACGCTGGCCACGTAGGAAATCTTGGCGGGGATCACGTACTGCGGCACCGCATCGATGATCAGCCGCACCTCGTCGCCCAGGTGCACGCGGCCGGCCTGGCCGGCGGGCAGGAAGAAGGTCATGTAGACGTCGCCCAGGTCCACCAGGTTGAGCAGCTTGCCACCGGCCGGCAGCACCTCGCCCGGTTGCGCCACGCGGTACTGCACGCGGCCGGCGCGGGGCGCCTTGAGCAGGCTGTCGTCGATGTCCGCCTGCAGGCGGGCGACGCTGGCGTTGGCCGCCTCGATGGCCGACTGCGCCTCGATCACCTGGGACTTGGCCGCCTCGATGCCGGCCTGGGCGGAAATCACCTGCGAGCGCGAGGCCGCCAGCGCCGCCTGGGCGCTCTGCATCACTGCACGGTCATCGTCCAGTTGCTGCTGGGGCATGGCATTGCGCTTGACCAGGGTTTCGGTGCGAGCGAAGCGCTTCTGGGTCGCCACCAGCTCCGCCTCGCGCTGGCTGACCACCGCCTTGGCCGTGGCCTGCTCGCTTTCGCGCTGGGCCACCAGGGCCTGGGCGGTCAACCGGGCGTTCTCGGCCTGGCGCACCTGGGCCTGGGCCTGGGCCAGTTGCGCCTTCAGCACCTGGGTGTCCATCTGCGCCACGGGCTGGCCGGGGGTGAGGACGTCGCCCTCGTCGACCATGATCTCGGCCACGCGGCCGGCCAGCTTGGTGGCCACATCCACTTCGGTGGCTTCGATGCGGCCGTTGCCGCTGGCGAAGCCTTCGCCGAGGCCGGCGGGCCGCAACACCCACCAGGCACCGGCGGCGACCGCCACGGCGGCCAGCACCGCCACCGCCCAGGTCAGTTTCTGCTTGCTTGGCTGCTTCATCTTGGTGTCCCGAATGGCTGGATTTCGATGGAAGAAATCATCCGCCAATCGGCAATGAGTCACTTTGACTCATGTCAGGTCAGGCCTTTTCAGGGCCCTTTTCGGCCGCCTTGGGAACCCGGAAATCCACCGGGCCGAAGCCACGGCAGGCGAAATCGAGTTGATGTATGATTGCGCGCCTCAATCACGGCCAACCACAAGCGAACCGGCGCCCAGGCGCCCCCGGACCGACCATGAACACCAACGAACCCATCAGCCCCGAGCAACAGCCCCAAGCCGAAGGCAGCACCGAGGCTGCGCCCCCCGCCAAGGCCGTGAAGAAACAGAACGTGCCCTGGTACCAGACCCTCAAGGGCCACGACCGCGGCCAGCGCCCCGGCGCGGCACCGCGCGGCTCGCGCCGCTCCATGGGCAAGCGCTGATCCGGCGCCCGGGCACAAAAAAAGCCAGCTGATGCTGGCTTTTTTGTGGGCGCTCGGCGGGGTTACTGGCTGTTCTTCACCAGGCTCATGCGCTTCTCGGTGAACACGCAGATGACGCCCGCGTTGTTGTACATCACCTCGTGATTGAAGTTGCAGTAGGCCGCGGCAACGCTCAGCGGCAGTTGCTCGTTGTTCCACTGGGTGGGTTTGAACCAGGACAGCTCGCCTTCCTTGCACTGGCGCGCCTCGGCGTCGGAGCTATAGGTGCAGAGGGACGATTGATCGACCTCGCCCTTGAAGCAACCGGCGAGGGGAAGGAAGCAGAGACCTGCCAACAGAAGTTTGGTGTGCACGCGCATGACAGCTCCGGGAATCGGCATGTGAGGGGGAATCCGTGCCGATTTGAACCAGCGCAGCGGCGCGGGTTCCCTGGAGCCGGCAAAGATTTCCCGCCACGCGACGCCACTCACACGCCGCCCGCCATCCGTAGGAGCGAGCTCTGCTCGCGAAGCGCTGTGCTCGCGTGCCGCAGCCCTCGTCACCCCTGCCCCGGCAGAACCCCACTGAACGCGCGCATGCCCAGGCTCTGGTGGAAACGCAGCAGGTAGCCGTCCGGGTCCTGCAGCAGGAAGTTGCACTCGCCGTGCTCCTGTTCGTCCTGGCGGTACCAGCGCTCCAGCGCCCCACGCCGCAAGGGCACGCCGGCCGCCTCGATGCGCGCGATCAGGGCGAGCGCATCGGCACAACGGATGGACAGGTTGAGGCCACGGCCGAACGGCGCCTCCAGGGGTTCGACGCGCCATTCCGAGGCCTCGCCGTCATCCTCTTCCAGCATCAGCTGAGCTTCCCCCAGGCACAGGTAGGCGAAGCGATGCTCGGGCCGCTGGTAGGCGACCTCGAAGCCCAGCACGCGGCAGTAGAAATCCAGGCTGTGGGCGAAATCACGCACCAGCAGCTCCGGCACCAGGGCATTGAAATGCATGGGTTCCCTCCTCCATCGCCCGCCCTCCGTGGGCGGGGCGCGCCACCTTAGCGCAGCTTCCGGTGGCACCGAAAGTGGCTGGCACGGGTCTATAGTCCTTGCACCTTTCCCACCCATACCGGAGCCCCTCAATGGATACGACCCCGCACAACCTCGCCACCCTGTTCGAGCAGCTCGGCCTGGAGTCCGACCACCGCCAGATCGAAGCCTTCATCGCCGACCACCCCCTCGCCGACGGCCAGAAAATCCAGGACGCGCCCTTCTGGAACGAGGCGCAGAGCGCCTTCCTGCGCAACGCCCTGGTCCAGGACGCCGACTGGGCGGTGGAAGTGGATGAGCTGGCGGTACGTTTGTCGAAGTGAGCCGGCGAACAGCCAGAGCAGCACGTGGCTTAGATGTAGGGTGTGCTGCGCGCACCTGGGACTCGCCGGAAGCACCGAGCGGAGGTGCACACGGCACACCCTACGGCACGCGTTTGTCCTGATGGGTTCGGAACTCCGGCCCTCACCAGCAGCGCCGATAGCTCGGCAATACTCCTAGGACGCGATGCCTGAAGACCGAATGAAAAACGGCCCCATGGGGGCCGTTTCGTTTTGCTGCGCAGGTACACCCGCCCGATCAGAAGTCCTGCACGGTCGGGCGCAGCACCACTTCGCTGATGTCCACCTCGGCCGGCTGCTCCACCGCGTAGGCAATGGCGCGGGCGACGGATTCGGCGGGGATCGCCAGCTTGTAGAACTCGCCCAGGGCCTGGCGGCTTTCTTCGTGGGAGCTGCCCAGCTTCAATTCCGAATCCACCGCGCCGGGGGAGATGACGGTGACGCGGATGTCGCCGCCCACTTCATGACGCAGGCCGTCGCTGATGGCCCGTACGGCAAACTTGGTGCCGCTGTACACGGTGCCGCCCGGGCTGAACACCTTGTGGCCGGCCACCGAGGCGACGTTGATGAACTGGCCGCTGCGCTGCTGCTGGAACACCGGCAGCGCCGCCGCGATGCCGTAGAGCACGCCCTTGATGTTGATGTCGATCATGCGGTCCCACTCCTCCACCGGGGTTTCGGCGAGCGGCGCGATGGCCATCAGGCCGGCGTTGTTGACCAGCACGTCGATGCGGCCGAAGGCGTCGATGCCGCCCTGGACCAGGGCGCGAACCTGGGCCGCATCGGTGACGTCGGTGGCGAAGGCCACGGCCTTGCCGCCGGCGGCGGTGATTTCGCTGACCAGCGCGTCGAGACGGTCGACGCGGCGGGCGCCGAGCACCACCGAGGCGCCCAGGGCGGCCAGGTGGCGGGCGGTGGCTTCGCCGAGGCCGCTGCTGGCGCCGGTGATGACGATGACTTTGCCGTTGATATTGGTGCTCATGTCGGGTTCCTCAGGTTGGCTGCCGGCAGGAGGTGTTCCTGCTGTTGGGGGCCAGTATGGGAAGCCGATGACGACCAGGGAATGGAAGTATTAGGATTGCGGAATTCCACGAATCGGAACAATCCAAAGGTCATCCGCCATGCTCAATCGAATGGAGATGCTGCGCATCTTCTGCATCGCCGCCGAGTCCGCCAGCTTCCGCGAGGCAGCCACGCGCCTGAGCGCTTCCCCGCAGACCGTGACCCGGGCCATCAAGGAGCTGGAGCAACTGGTGGGCGAGCCGCTGTTCCACCGCAGCACGCGGCAGGTGCAGATCACCGCCTATGGCGAGCAGCTGGCGACCCAGGCGCGGGAGACCCTGGGCAGCTTCGACCAGCTGTTCCAACGCCACGCCCGCCGGGGCCAGGACGGCATGGCCGGGCGCGTGGGCATCACCGCGCCCCGCTCCATCGGCCGCCGCTACGTGCTGCCGCTGCTGGCGGAACTGCAACGCGAGCACCCGGAAATCGTCCTGGACATGCGCCTGTCGGACCAGATGACCGACTCCGTCGACGAGCAGATCGACATCGGCGTGCGCATGGGCTTCATCCGTGACCGCCGCTACATCGCCCGCGCCACGGCGCGCGTGCCGCTCTATGTGGTGGGGTCGCCGGAGTTGCTGGAACGCGTCGGCGCGCCCGAGGACATCGAGGCGCTGAACCGTGTGCCGACCACCGCGCTGATCGATGGCAACACCGGGCGCCTGTGGCCCTGGACCTTCGCCGAGGGCCGGCAGATGCAGCCGCAGCGCGCCGCCTTCACCACCGACGACCAGGAATGCGAATGCGCAGCGGTGCTGGCCGGCACCGGCTTCGGCCAGCTGCCCAGCTACCTGGTGACGCCGCATATCCGCAGCGGCCAACTGGTGAGAGTGCTCAGCGACAACGAGTCGCCGGCCTGGGAGATGTTCGCCTATCGCCCCCAGCGCGGCCCGGTATCACCCCGGGTGCGCCTGGTGTTCGATCGGCTGGTGGAGCGGCTTTCCGATCCGGCCTGGGTTCCGCTGGAGCCCTGAATTCCCGATAAGCCGTGAGCGGGACGTCGCGGGTTGCACCCGCCCTACGAGTCGAACTTCGGCCCCCGTAGGATGGTGTAGAGCGCAGCGAAACCCATCGATCCGAGCCCGGAACACCGCGATCATCGGCGACCCCATCAATGCCGCTGTTCGGGGATCACTCGGCGATATCGATGACGACCTTGCCGAAGGCGGTGCCCTGCTCCACCGCATCGTGGGCGTCGTGGGCGGTCGCCAGGGTGAAATGACGCGGGTCGAGCACCGGCTTGAGCTTGCCGGCTTCCACCAGGCGCGTGGCGTCGGCGAGGACTTCGCCGTGGTGGGCACGGCCTTCGCCGGTAAGCATGGGCAGCAGCACGAAGATGCCGTTCAGGGTCGCCGCACGCAGGGACGACGGCGCCAGGCTGTGGGTGCCGAACGCCGCGCAGCTGACCACGTGACCACGGATGCGCACCGATTCCAGGGCGTCGTCGAGGGAACTGCCGCCCACGGTGTCGTAGACCACATCGAAGCCCTTGCCACCGGTGAAGGCCGCCACGTAATCGGCCGCCTTGGTGGTGTGGTAGTCGATGGGCGTGGCACCCAGGCCACGCACCATCTCGTGCTTGGCCGGCGAGGCGGTGGCGAACACCTCGGCGCCGAACGCCTTGGCGATCTGCACGGCGATATGGCCGACGCCGCCGGAACCGCCGGTCACCAGTACCGTCTGCCCGGAATGCAGGCGTGCACTGTCCACCAGGCCTTCCCAGGCGGTGAGGAACACCAGCGGCAGCGCCGCGGCTTCACGCATGCTCAGGTTCTTCGGCTTCAGCGCCAGCAGGCGCCAGTCCGCCGCGACGAACTCCGCCAGGGTGCCCTGCAGGCCGCGCACGCCGCCGACCAGGCCGTAGACCTCGTCACCGGCCTTGAAGCGCGTCACACCCGCGCCCACCGCCTCCACCACGCCCGCCAGTTCGGTGCCCAGCACCGCCGGCAGCACCGGGTCGGCGTAGGGCGCACGGCCGGTACGGATCTTGTAGTCGATGGGGTTCACCCCGCTGGCCTTGATGCGCACCAGCACCTGGCCTTCGCCGGCGACCGGGCGGGCGATCTCCTGCTGGGTGAAGCGGCCGCTCTGGTAATCCTCGAGCACGAGGGCGCGCATGGTGACGGGGTTCGACATGGGATTCACTCCTTGGCAATCAGCTTCGCCGGGGCCTGGCCCGGCATCCGGCGCCCACTATAGAGCCGCCGCGAGGGCGAGGAAACAGGGACGCTGCCGCACCAGGGCGTCAGCGCAACGGCAAGCATCGACACCACTGATACTGACCATCAGCCCCTTTCAATTCTCCGATTGCCAGCGGACCGGCAAGATTCGCTCATCGGCCTTGTGCCCCATGAACCGAGACGACCGCCATGACCGCTCACTCGAAATTCGTCGACAGCAGCTACCTGGTCACCCATGTGACCCTGGATGAGTTCCACCTGCACTTCGAGACCGAAGTCGCCATCTGCCAGGAAGACGGCACCTTCGAGATGCTCCAGGCCCCGACGCCCATCGCCGAGCGCCGCGCCCTGCGCCAGTTGATCCGCAACCAGGCCGCCTGATAACAGCGGCCCGGTCGCGCCGCCTCAGGCCTTGACCTGGGCGGGGAACGGCAGGGTCCGCAGGCGTACGCCAACCGCCGCGTGCAGGGCATTGGCCAGCGCCGGTGCCAGGGGCGGAACGCCAGGCTCACCCACGCCCGTGGGCTGTTCGGTGGACGGCAGGATGTGCACCTCCACCACCGGCATCTCGTTCATCCGCAACACCTGGAAGTCGTGGAAGTTGGATTGCTCCACGGCGCCATCCTTCAGCGTCACCGCACTGTGCAGCGCCGCCGCCAGGCCGAAGCCGATGCCGCCCTCCATCTGCGCGCGGATCACGTCGGGGTTGATCGGCACGCCGCAATCCACGGCGCAGACCACGCGATCCACCTTGTAGCTGCCGTCGGCCTTCACCGTCACTTCCACCACCTGGGCCACGTAGCTGCCGAAGGATTCGTGCACGGCGATGCCACGGCCACGCTTCTCACCTTCACCGCCAGCCTTGAGCGGCTGCTTCCAGCCGGCCTTGCTCGCCACCAGTTCCAGCACGCCCCGATGGCGCGGGTGTTTCTCCAGCAGTGCATGGCGGTAGTCATAGGGGTCCTTGCCGGCGGTGGTGGCGGCTTCGTCGATCAGCACCTCGGCGGCGAAGCCGGTGTGGGTGTGGCCCACCGAGCGCCACCATTGCACAGGCACCAGGATGTCGTCGGGGGTGGCCAGTTCCACCTGCAGGTTGGGCACGGCGTAGGAGAGGTTCGCAAGCCCTTCCACCGAGGTGTTGTCGATGCCGTCCTTGATCAGGAAGGCCTCCATGCCGGTGCCCTTGATGATGGATTGGCCGACGATGCGGTGGTGCCAGGCCAGCAGCTTGCCCTCGGCATCCAGCGCCAGGCGCGCACGGTGCAGGTAGGCCGGGCGGTAGTAGCCGCCACGGGTGTCGTCCTCTCGGGTCCAGACCAGCTTCACCGGCGCCTTGATGCCCTGGTCCCGTGCGGCCTTGGCCACCGCCACCGCTTCCAGCGGGTAGTCCGACACCGGGTTGGCGCGGCGGCCGAAGCTGCCGCCGGCGTAGAGCTGGGTGATGGCGACCTTGTCCACCGGAATGCCCAGGTACTTGGCCACGGCCACCTGGTCGCCGGTCTGCCACTGCTCGCCGTTCCAGATTTCGCAGGCGCCGTCGCCGAGCTTGACCAGGCAGTTCATCGGCTCCATCGCCGCGTGGGCCAGGTAGGGGAATTCGAACTCCGCCTCGATCAGCTTCGCCGGCTTGGCCAGCGCGGCGTCCACGTCGCCGCTGCGCGCGGCCATCAGCCCGGGCTTCCCGGCGCTCTCGCGGTACTTGGCGAAGATCTCGGCGCTGCCCAGCTTGAAGGCCTTGCTCTCGTCCCATTCGATGACCAGCGCATCGCGGCCCTGGCGCGCGGCCCAGGTGTTCTTCGCCAGCACGGCGACCCCGGCGCGGCCATGGGGCAGGTCACGGAATTCGACCACGGCCACCACGTTGGCGATGGCCTTGGCCTTGCTCGCGTCCACCTTCCCGGGCACGCCACCGAAGCGCGGCGGGTAGGCGACCACGGCCACCAGCATGTCCGGCAGCTTGAAGTCCTGGGTGAATACGGCGGTGCCGTTGGTCTTGTCGTGGCTGTCCTTGCGCTTGGCGGTCAGCTGGCCGATGAGCTTGAAGTCCTTCGGCTGCTTGAGCTTCACCTCGGTGGGCACCGACTCCTGTGCGGCCGCCTCGGCCAGGTCGCCGAAGCCCGCCTTGTTGCCGGAGGCGGCATGGGCCACCACGCCCTCGCTGACGGTGATGGCCTCGGCCGGCACCTTCCATTGCTTCGCGGCGGCGGCCACCAGCATGGCCCGGGCGCTGGCCCCGGCCTTGCGCATCTGCTCGAAGGAGTTGGCCATGGCACTGCTTCCACCGGTGCCCTGCAGGGTGCCGAAGGCCAGGTTGTTGTAGACGGCGGCGTTGGCCGGCGCGCCCTCGACCACCACGCGGTTCCAGTCGGCGTCCAACTCCTCGGCCACCAGGGTGGCGAGGCCGGTGTAGGCGCCCTGGCCCATTTCCACGTGCTTGGCGACCACGGTCACGGTGCCGTCGCGGGCGATGCGCACGAAGGCGTTGGGTTCGAAGCGCGCGTCGGCGGCGAACATCTCGGCGGCGTCCAGCAGCGGCGCGAAGAGCACGCCCAGGGCCAGCCCGCCGCTGCCCTGGAGGAAGGTGCGGCGGCTGATGTTGAGGATGCCGTTGCCCGGCGCGGTCTGGGTTTCGATCTTGCCCATGTCGGTGCTCCTCAGGCCAGTTGGCCGGCTGCTTCGTGGATGGCCGCGCGGATGCGCACGTAGGTGGCGCAGCGGCAGATATTGCCGCTCATGGCCGCATCGATATCGGCGTCGCTGGGCTTGCGGTTGCCCGCCAGCAGCGCGGTGGCCGCCATGATCTGCCCCGACTGGCAGTAGCCGCACTGGACCACGTCGAGCTTGCGCCAGGCCTCCTGCACCACCTTGCCCACGGCGTCATCGCCCACCGCCTCGATGGTGGTGATCTTCTTGCCCACCAGCATCGACACCGGGGTGATGCAGGCCCGCGTCGGCTGCCCGTCCACGTGCACGGTGCAGGCACCGCACAGGGCCATGCCGCAGCCGTACTTGGTGCCGGTCATCTCGGCGACGTCGCGCAATGCCCAGAGCAACGGCATATCGGGGGCGATATCGAGTTCCTTGTCTTGGCCATTCAGGTTCAGGGTGATCATCTGCTTCTCCACCTCTACGGGTATGGATTCATGGTTCACCGGCCACGGGAGGGCCGGTTCAGGGCACGGTTGTTTCAGGGTAGAAGCTGCCTGGCCGTCCCAGCGCCGTTGCGGCGGCGGGACGACCAGCGGAGCGGTATCAGGCGCTCTGGCGCAGGCGCGCGATGTCGCGCTGCGGCGGCTCGCCGAACAGACGGCTGTATTCGCGGCTGAATTGCGAGGGGCTCTCGTAGCCCACACGGCTGCCGGCGGTGGCGGCGTCCAGCGCCTCGGCGAGCATCAGCCGGCGCGCCTCCTGCAGGCGCAGCTGCTTCTGGAACTGCAGCGGGCTCATGGCGGTGACCGACTTGAAGTGGTGGTGCAGTGCCGAGGTGCTCATGTTCACCTCGCCGGCCAGGGAGCCGATCTGCAGCGGCCGGTGGTAGTTGTTCTTCAGCCAGCTCACGGCCTTGGCGATGCGCTGGGTGTGGCTGCCGACGCAGGCGATCTGGCGCAGCTGCGCGCTGCGCTCGCCCAGCAGCAGGCGGTAGAGGATCTCGCGCTCCACCAGGGGCGCCAGCACGGCGATGTCGTCGGGGGTATCGAGCAGGCTCACCAGGCGGATCACCGCGTCCTGCAGGGGCTCGTCCAGGCTGCACACCGAGATGCCGCGCGCGGAGCTGGTCACCGCCGGCGGCCTGTCCATTTCCAGCAACAGCTCGCTGATGCGCGCCGGGTCCAGGTCCAGGCGCATGCTGAGGAAGGGCACTTCGGGGGTGGCGTCCAGCACCTGGCCGATCACCGGCAGGTCGAGCGACACGATCAGGTACTGGGACTGGCCGTAGATGTAGGTCTCGTCATTGAGCATCGCCTGCTTGCAGCCCTGCACGACGATGCCCAGGGCGGGCTCGTAGAGGCAGTGGATGGGCTCGGTGGCAGCGGTGGCGCGGAACAGTGACAGGCGTGGGATAGGCGTGTGATTGACGCCCTCCTCCCGGGCGAATCGTTCAATCAGGCGCGCGAGCCTGGCTTGCGGCCCCAGGGGTGCGCTGCGCCCCTGTTCTTCGAGGGTTGCGGGTGTGGTCATGGTTTCAGCCCCTCCGGATCAGGCGACAACTCTACTTGCGCGCGCGGGGCGCGTCTTGGGCGGGAAACCACTTAGGCAGGATCAGGCAAGAATCCTGCAGAATCCTGCTACCGAAGCGGCGACCCGTGATCACACACTGGCGCCCCTTCGAGCCTGGCCGACTCCGTGCATCGATGAACGCCGTTGCGACGATCGGCACCCAGCCGGCGAAAACGAAAACCGGCGCACATGGCGCCGGATTCGGTGAAGCCCATTGCAACGGCGGGTCAGTCGGCGACGTGGATCACCACGCGGCCACCGGCCGGGCAGGTTTCCATGTAGCGGCTCGCTTCGACGAAGTCGGCGAACTCGAAGACCCGGTCGATGACCGGCTTGAGCAAGCGGTCGCCGGTCATCTGGTTGATATGCGCGAGCGCTCGCTGCACGGCAGCGTCATCACGCTCCAGGCCGGTTTCCGGGTCACCGGTGAAATCCATCACGCAATGGCGGAAGAACTGCAGGTGCTTCTTGAAGGCAGCGCAGGCCGGGAAGGCTGCATCGTTGCCACCGTTGATGCCATAGAGGATCAGCTTGCCGCGCGGGGACGCGACGTCGCCCAGTAGCTTCATCTGCGGGCCGGCGCATTGGTCCAGCACCACTTCCACGCCCTTGCCGGCGGTGAAGCGCTCGACTTCCAGGACCAGGTCCTGCTCCTCGGTGACGATGACCTTGTCGGCGCCCAGCTCCTTAAGGAACGGGCGGCTCTCCGGGTAGCTGGTGGAGGCGATGACGATCGCGCCCAGCGCCTTGGCCAGCTGCACCGACTGCGGCGCCAGGCAATGGCCGGCCTCGGTGATCAACACATGCTGGCCGGGCTTGACCTTGGCCAGTTCCACCAGGGCGAAGTAACCCAGCAGCAGCGGCGTGTAGTGAACGGCGGCTTCGACCGGGGTCAGCACCTCGGGATAGCGGGTCAGGGCACGGCGCGGCATCAATACGATGTCGCCCCAGGCCGGATAGGTATTCGGGGTGGCGGACGGGAAGCTGGCCACGGCCATGCCGGGCTGCAGGTCATCGACACCTTCGCCAACGGCCTCTACCACGCCGGCCAGCTCGAAGCCGAGCCCGGCAGGCAGACGGGCCTGTTCGGAAGCCAGATTCTGCCGCCAGAGCACGTCTTTCCAACTGACGCCCAGCGCCTGGGTGCGCACCAGAACTTCGCCAAACCCCGGTTTCGGGGTGGGCAGCTCTTCCAGCTTGAGCACATCGGCCTCGCCGAATTGATGAAAACGGATCATGCGGGACATCACACACCTCGCCTGTGACTCTGTCATGGCCATGGACTCTATCCGGGCTTTATCCCTAAAACCACCCGCGCGCATCAATAGTTGTCATAAACACGGATGATGTGAGCCTTGACGACCGCGCTGCAGAGCCTCATTTTTCACACACTTATTTCGGAAGTAGCCCTGCATGAACAGGAACGACCTACGTAGAGTTGACCTCAATCTACTGATCGTGTTCGAGACGCTCATGCATGAGCGCAGCGTGACACGGGCGGCGGAGAAGCTCTTCCTCGGCCAGCCCGCCATCAGTGCCGCCCTGGCGCGGCTGCGTACCCTTTTCGACGACCCGCTGTTCGTGCGCACCGGCCGCAGCATGGAGCCTTCGGCGCGAGCGGTGGAAATCTTCGCCCTGCTCTCCCCGGCGCTGGACTCCATCTCCACCGCCGTGAGCCGTGCCGCCGACTTCGACCCGGCCACCAGCAACGCAGTGTTCCGCATCGGCCTGTCCGATGACGTCGAGTTCGGCCTGCTGCCCGCCCTGCTCCGCCGCCTGCGCGCCGAGGCACCCGGCGTGGTGCTGGTGGTGCGCCGTACCAACTACCTGCTGATGCCCAACCTGCTGGCGTCCGGGGAAATCTCCGTGGGCGTCAGCTACACCGACGAGCTGCCGGCCAACGCCAAGCGCAAGACCATCCGCCGCTCCAAGTCCAAGCTGCTGCGTGCCGATGCGATACCCGGCGCGCTGAGCCTGGAGGATTACTGCGAACGCCCCCACGCCCTGGTGTCCTACGCGGGCGACCTCTCCGGCTTCGTTGACGAGGAACTGGAAAAGCTCGGCCGCAAGCGCCGCGTGGTGCTGGCCGTGCCCCAGTTCAACGGCCTCGGCGCGCTGCTCGCCGGCACCGACATCGTCGCCGTGGTGCCCGACTACACCGCCGCCGCCCTCACCGCTGCCGGCGGCCTGCGCGCGGAAGACCCGCCCTACGGCGGCCGCTCCTTCGAGCTGTCCATGGCCTGGCGCGGCGCCCAGGACAACGACCCGGCAGAACGCTGGCTGCGCTCGCGTATCCAGATGTACTGCGGCGACCCGGATAGCCTCGAATAGCGTGTAGGCCGGGTGAAACCCGACGCCCCCAGCCACTCCCACCGCGGGTTTCACCCGCCCTACGGCGATGCTACGCACCGCTTGGCGACTGAAGTCGCCCCTACAGGGAGCAGCGCTCCGTCGTAACGTCGGGGTCTTGTCGGGGGCACGACCGTAGGGTGGATGACGCTTTTTTCATCCACCAGGCCTGTGGGTAGGGTGGGCTTCAGCCCACCGAGTACTCACGGCACAGAAGTCCGCCATGGCATTGATGGGAGCGGTCCAACCGCGAAAGGCATCGCGAATGAATTCGCTCCTACGGGTACGCGCGCCGGCCCGAATCGATGAAAAGCAACAGCCATTCGCTTCTATCGATAGAACCGCCTCGATCTGCCGTTGCAAGCAATCCCGTGAATGCCCGAAAACCGTGCAACGATCCGCCGGAAACCCCATTCCAGGGCGGTTTCGCAGGGCAAGCCACCTACTATCAATGGAAAAAAGTGATTTATCACTGACGGTGATATTTATCTTCGTGGCGTTCGATTCGTCCGCGAACGAGCCAGCCAGCAGACTCCGCCCCATCTACAAATCCAAATGGCGGAGCTACACATGGAACAGTCCACTCAATCCACCTGGCGTACCGGCCTCACCCTCGCATCCCTGCTGGTGCTGGTGGCGTGCGGTAAGGCCCCGGAAGCCACGCTTTCACCCGCTGCCGCCAAGGTCAGCGTGGCCGAGGTGCTGCAACAGCCGATCAACGAATGGGACGAATTCACCGGCCGCCTCGAAGCGCCTGAATCCGTCGAGATCCGTCCGCGCGTCTCCGGCTACATCGATCACGTGTCCTTCCGCGAAGGCAGCCTGATCAAGAAAGGCGACCTGCTGTTCCAGATCGACCCGCGCCCCTTCCAGGCCGAAGTGAAACGCCTCGAAGCCCAGCTGCAACAGGCCCGCGCCAGCCAGACCCGCGCCCTCAACGAGGCCCGTCGCGGTGATCGTCTGCGCCAGAGCAACGCCATCTCCGCCGAGCTGGCCGATGCCCGCAGCAGTGCCGCCCAGGAAGCCCAGGCCGCTGTCGCCGCCACCCAGGCCGAGCTGGACAACGCCAAGCTCAACCTCAGCTTCACCCGCGTCACCTCGCCCATCGATGGCCGCGTCAGCCGTGCCGAAATCACCGAAGGCAACCTGGTCAACGCCGGCCAGTCGCTGCTCACCTCGGTGGTCTCCACCGACAAGGTCTACGCCTACTTCGATGCCGATGAGCGCGTCTTCCTCAAGTACGTCGAACTGGCCCGCAAGGCCGGCGGCGACGCCCGTGGCGCCAGCCCCGTGTACCTGGGCCTGACCAGCGAGACCGGCAACCCGCACCTGGGCCAGCTGGACTTCCTCGACAACCAGGTCAACCCGCGCACCGGCACCATCCGTGGCCGCGCCGTGTTCGACAACAAGGACGGCCGCTTCACACCCGGCCTCTATGCCCGCATCAAGCTGGTCGGCAGCGACACCTACCCCGCCGCGCTGATCAAGGACGATGCCATCGGCACCGACCTGGGCAAGAAGTTCGTCCTGGTCCTGGGCGAGAACAACACCGTGGCCTACCGCTCCATCGAGCTCGGCCCGAAGGTCCAGGGCCTGCGCATCATCCGCACCGGCCTGGCCAAGGGCGAGAAGATCGTGGTCAACGGCCTGCAGCACACCATGCCCGGCGCCACCGTCGACCCGCAGTCCGTGCCCATGGCCGACGAGAACACCCTCGCCGAGCTGGCCCGCCTGCGCCAGAGCGTGGAAGGCCGTGACGCACCGCGTGTCGCCGAACAGAACGCCAAACCTGCCGTCGCTCCGCGCGGTTGAGGTAGTACGACATGAATTTTTCCCAGTTCTTCATCCTGCGGCCGATCTTCGCCGCCGTGCTGTCGCTGCTGATCCTGATCGGCGGCGCCATCTCGCTGTTCCAGTTGCCCATCAGCGAATACCCCGAAGTGGTTCCGCCCACCGTGGTCGTACGCGCCAACTTCCCCGGCGCCAACCCCAAGGTGATCGGTGAGACCGTGGCCTCGCCCCTGGAGCAGGCCATCGTCGGTGTGGAAGGCATGCTCTACATGTCGTCCCAGTCCACCAACGACGGCAAGCTGACTCTGACCATCACCTTCGCCCTGGGTACCGACCTGGACAACGCCCAGGTGCAGGTGCAGAACCGCGTCACCCGGACCATGCCCACCCTGCCCACCGAAGTGCAGCGGCTCGGCGTGACCGTGGACAAGGCCTCCCCGGACCTGACCATGGTGGTGCACCTGACCTCGCCGGATAACCGCTACGACATGCTCTACCTGTCCAACTACGCCGCGCTCAACGTGAAAGACGAGCTGGCGCGCCTGGACGGTGTGGGCGACGTGCAGCTGTTCGGCATGGGTAACTACTCCCTGCGCGTCTGGCTGGACCCGAACAAGGTGGCCTCGCGCAACCTCACCGCCACAGACGTGGTCAACGCCATCCGCGAGCAGAACCGCCAGGTGGCGGCCGGTGCCCTGGGTGCGCCGCCGTCCGACGCGGGCAACAGCTTCCAGCTCTCGATCAACACCCAGGGCCGCCTGGTCACCGAGGAAGAGTTCGAGAACATCATCATCCGTGCCGGCGACGACGGCGAGATCACCCGCCTGCGTGACGTGGCGCGCATCGAACTGGGCTCCAGCCAGTACGCCCTGCGCTCGCTGCTGAACAACCAGCCGGCCGTGGCCATCCCGGTGTTCCAGCGCCCCGGCTCCAACGCCATCGAGATCTCCGACTCCGTGCGGGGCCGCATGGCCGAACTGAAGAAGAGCTTCCCCCAGGGCATGGACTACGAAATCGTCTATGACCCGACCATCTTCGTGCGCGGCTCCATCGAGGCGGTGGTCCACACCCTGCTCGAAGCCATCGTGCTCGTGGTCCTGGTGGTGATCCTGTTCCTGCAGACCTGGCGCGCCTCGATCATCCCGCTGGTGGCCGTACCGGTCTCGCTGATCGGCACCTTCGCGGTCATGCACCTGTTCGGCTTCTCCCTCAACGCCCTGTCGCTGTTCGGCCTGGTGCTGGCCATCGGCATCGTGGTGGACGACGCCATCGTGGTGGTGGAAAACGTCGAGCGAAACATCGGCCTCGGCAAGTCACCGGTGGACGCCACCCGCCAGGCCATGAAGGAAGTGACCGGCCCCATCGTCGCCACCGCTCTCGTGCTGTGCGCCGTGTTCGTGCCCACCGCCTTCATCTCCGGCCTCACCGGGCAGTTCTACCAGCAGTTCGCGCTGACCATCGCCATCTCCACCGTGATCTCGGCCTTCAACTCGCTGACCCTGTCCCCGGCGCTGGCCGCCGTGCTGCTGAAGGACCACCACGCACCCAAGGATCGCTTCTCGCGCATCCTCGACACGCTCTTCGGTGGCTGGCTGTTCGGCCCGTTCAACCGCGTCTTCGAGCGTGCCGGCAACGGCTACGTCGGCACCGTACGCCGCGTGCTGCGTGGCAGCTCGGTGGCCCTGCTGGTCTACGGCGGCATCCTGGTGCTCGGCTACCTGGGCTTCTCCAGCACCCCGGCCGGCTTCGTGCCGCAACAGGACAAGCAATACCTGGTGGCCTTCGCCCAACTGCCCGACGCCGCGACCCTGGATCGTACCGAAGCGGTGATCAAGCGCATGTCCGAGATCGCCTCCAAGCACCCGGGCGTGGAAAACACCGTGGCCTTCCCCGGCCTGTCCATCAACGGCTTCACCAACAGCCCCAACAGCGGCATCGTGTTCACCCCGCTCAAGCCCTTCGATGAGCGCAAGGACCCGTCCATGTCCGCCGGTGCCATCGCCGCCGAGCTGAACAAGGAATTCGCCGGTATCCAGGACGCCTACATCGCCATCTTCCCGCCGCCGCCCGTACAAGGCCTCGGCACCATCGGCGGCTTCCGCCTGCAGGTGGAGGATCGCGGCAACCTGGGCTACGAGGAGCTGTACAAGCAGACCCAGAACATCATCAACAAGGCGCGCCAGCTCCCCGAGCTGAACCCCATGTCGGTGTTCACCAGCTACCAGGTCAACGTCCCGCAGGTGGATGCCAACATCGACCGCGAAAAGGCCAAGACCCACGGCGTCGCCATCAGCGACATCTTCGACACCATGCAGGTCTACCTCGGCTCGCTGTATGCGAACGACTTCAACCGCTTCGGCCGTACCTATCAGGTCAACGTCCAGGCCGACCAGCCGTTCCGCCTCGAACCCGAGCAGATCGGCCAGCTGAAGGTGCGCAACAACCGTGGCGAGATGATCCCGCTGTCCACCTTCGTCAAGGTCGACAACGCCTCCGGCCCGGACCGCGTGATGCACTACAACGGCTTCATCACCGCCGAGATCAACGGTGCCGCCGCCCCGGGCTACAGCTCCGGCCAGGCCGAGGAAGCGATCGCCAAGCTGCTCAAGGAAGAACTGCCCAACGGCATGACCTACGAATGGACGGACCTGACCTACCAGCAGATCCTCGCCGGCAACACCGCGATCTTCATCTTCCCGCTCTGCGTGCTGCTGGCCTTCCTGGTGTTGGCCGCCCAGTACGAAAGCTGGAGCCTGCCGCTGGCGGTGATCCTGATCGTGCCGACCGTGCTGTTCTCGGCCATCGTCGGGGTGATGCTCGCCGGTAGCGACAACAACATCTTCACCCAGATCGGTTTGATCGTCCTGGTGGGCCTGGCATGCAAGAACGCCATCCTCATCGTCGAATTCGCCAAGGAGAAACAGGAAGAAGGCCTCGACCGCCTGGCCGCGGTACTGGAAGCCTGCCGCCTGCGTCTGCGCCCGATCCTGATGACCTCCATCGCCTTCATCATGGGCGTGGTACCCCTGGTGCTCTCCTCCGGCGCCGGCGCCGAAATGCGCCACGCCATGGGTGTAGCGGTGTTCAGCGGGATGATCGGCGTGACCTTCTTCGGCCTGCTGCTGACCCCGGTGTTCTATGTGCTGATCCGCGGCTTCGTCGAGAAAGGCGAAGCCCGCAAGGCGGCCAAGGCCCAGAAACTCAAGGAACTGCACGCATGATCAACAAGGCTTTCGCCCCTGCCCTGCTGGCCCTCGCTTTGAGCGCCTGCGCCGTGGGCCCGGACTACAAGGCCCCCGACAGCGAGCCCGCGCGGCTCGCTGCCGCGGACGCCGGCCACTACGACCGCGCCCGCTTCGAAACCCTCTGGTGGCAACAGTTCGACGACCCGACCCTGAACCAGCTGGTGCAGCAGTCCCTCGAACAGAACCGCGAGCTGCGTGTGGCCTTCGCCCGCCTGCGTGCCGCTCGTGCCATCCGTGACGACGTCGGCAACGACCAGTTGCCGACCATCACCAGCCGCGCCAGTGCCGAAGTCGGCAAGGGCCAGCAGCCCGGCCAGACCGAACAGCGCGTCAACGCCGAGCGCTACGACCTGGGCCTGGACATGGCCTGGGAGCTGGACCTGTTCGGCCGCATCCAGCGCCAGATCGAAGCCAGCGACGCCGAAATCGGCGTCGCCCAAGCCGAGCTGCAACAGCTGCAGGTCAGCCTGATCGCCGAGCTGGTGGACGCCTACGGCAACCTGCGTGGCGCCCAGCTGCGTGAACGCATCGCCCGCGAAAACCTGAAGAACCAGCAGGAGTCCCGCGGCCTCACCGAGCAACTGCGTGACGCCGGTGTCGGCAGCGAGCTGGACGTGCTGCGCGCCGACGGCCGCCTGGCTGCCACCGAAGCCACCCTGCCGCAACTGCAGGCCATCGAGGCGCGCTCACGCAACCGCATCGCCACCCTGCTCGGCCAGCGCCCGGAACAGCTGAGCGTCGATCTTTCGGCCAAGCCGCTGCCGGTGATCGCCAAGGAGCTGCCCATCGGCGACCCCGCCGAGCTGCTGCGCCGCCGCCCCGACGTCGCCGCCGCCGAACGCCAGCTGGCCGCCGCCACCGCCAATGTCGGCGTGGCCACCGCGGACCTGTTCCCCCGCGTCAGCCTCTCCGGCTTCCTCGGCTTCACCGCCGGGCGCGGCTCGCAGATCGGCTCCTCCGCCGCCCGTGCCTGGGGCGTGGCGCCGACCATCAGTTGGGCCGCCTTCGACCTCGGCAGCGTGCGGGCCCGCCTGCGCGGCGCCGAAGCCGAAGCCGACGGCGCCCTGGCCGGTTACGAGCAGCAGGTGCTGCTGGCCCTGGAAGAGTCCGAGAACGCCTTCAGCGACTACGCCAAGCGCCAGCAACGGCTGATCTCCCTGGTCCGCCAGTCGGAGGCCACCCGCGCCGCCGCCGAACAGGCCGCCGTACGCTACCGCGAAGGCACCGTGGACTTCCTCGTGCTGCTGGACGCCGAACGCGAACGCCTGGCCGCCGAAGACGCCCAGGCCCAGGCCGAGGTGGAGCTCTACAGCGGCATCGTCGCCATCTACAAGGCCCTCGGCGGCGGCTGGCAGCCCCAGGCCTGAACCTCTCCTCCTGGCTCGGCCGCCCCCCGGCCGACCTCTCGCCCCGCGACGGTGCCCCTGTCGCGGGGCTTTTTTTGCCTGACGAAATCCAGCCGGCGCGCTGCCCCATCGTGGGAGCGAATTCATTCGCGATGGAGCATCCGACCACTCGCGGCCCAGTGCCGGCGGCAGGTCTTTCGCGGCTGAAGCCGCTCCCACAGGGATTGCCGCAGCGAGGCCATGCATCGCTGCGTTGGGCCTCGCTGCGCTCGGCGCCAACCTACGCACCGTGCCGCTGTAGGTCGGGTGCAACCCGACATGTGCCGTGCACGATTCTCGCGGGTTTCACCCGCCCTACGGAGCTGACCGCTGTGTAGGGTGGATGACGCTCTTTTCATCCACCAGGCGATGTATCAACCCCACACCGCAGCCCACCCGGTAGGGGCGAATTCATTCGCCCAGCGGTGCGCAGCACCGCCAACCCCTCACCGCAACGGCGAGAAGCGCGCCGGCAGGCACGCGGTGGAGTGCATGTCGCGCAGCTGCGGGCCGGAGTTTTCCGGCGGCCACACGCCATCGGCCACCGCGCGAGTGCGCACGTCGAGGCGCTGCTCCAGGCTGGCGTAGGGCCAGATGTGCAGGTAGCGCGGGGTGCGGCCGTCGGTGGCGTAGAAGGCTGCGTAGACCTGGGAATAGCCCTCGCCGGTGCGCGGGCCGACGGCCTTCTTCCAGCCTTCCAGGGTCGGCGCCAGGCCGGAGGGGATCAGGTCATACACCCGCAGCTCGTAGAAAGGCCCATGGGCGCCCGGCGCCAGGGGTTCGAGGAAGGGGAACAGCGTGTAGTTCTCCGCCTTCATGTCGGTCATGAAGCATTCGATGCCGAAGGCGTCCCGCGCCAGCAGGTAGCGCTCGCGCTCGGCCTGGCGGGCCAGCTCGTCGGTGAAGCCGCGCAGCACGATGACCTGGTTCAACGGGCCGATCTCCGAGGCCCAGCAACCCATCAGGGTGCAGCCGGGGCCGCTGCTGGCCAGGGTTTCTTCCAGGCGCGCCAGGGCATCGGCCGTGGTGCGCACACGCAGGGTGAAGGTGATCAGTTCGAACAGGCGCATCGCTACCTCGTGGTCCGTGGTTCATCTAGATACGGCGGCGGGCACTGTGCCCGCCACCCTGCAACCGGGGCCGCGAGGGGCGCGCTCACGCCTGCCCCAGGGCCCCGTTGAAACGCGGGGCGAGCCCCATCAGGTCAAGCTTGCGGGTGAATTCGCCGAGGCGGCGCAGCTTGTAGGCCTCCACGTCCACGCCCGCGTAGTCATAGAAGCCTTGCCCCTCACGCAAACCGTTGCGGCCCTCGTGCATGTTGTCGGCGATCACCTGGGGCGAGGCGAAACGCGGGTCGATGGCCCCGGCCAGGTAGCGCGAGGCGTAATAGAGGATGTCGCCGCCGCCCCAGTCGATGAACTCCAGCAGGCCCAGTACCGAGAAGCGCAGGCCGAAGCCGACGCGGATCGCCGTGTCGATGTCCTCGGCGCTGGCCACGCCCTCCTCCACCATGCGCGCGGCCTCGTTCATCGCCAGGGCCTGGATGCGCGGCACGATGTAGCCCGCCGCCGGGGCGCAGAGCACCGGCACCTTGCCCACCTGGCGCAGCAGCGCTAACAGGCGCTCGACCACCTCGCTGCGGGTGGTTTCGCTGCGGCTCACCTCCACAAGCGGGATCAGGTAGGCCGGGTTGAGCCAGTGGGCGTTGACGAAACGCCCGGGGTGGCTGACCAACCCGGCCAGCTCGGTGACCAGGAAGGTGGAGGTGGTCGAGGCGATGATGCAGTCGCCGCTGCAATGCAGGCTCAGCCAGGCGAAGCATTCGCGCTTCACCTCCAGCACCTCGGGTACCGCCTCGAACACCAGCTCGGCGCAGGCCAGGTCGGCCAGCGCCTGCTCGCGGTCGCACAGGCGCACCCGGCCCAAGGCTTCGTCCGCCTGCCCGGGCTCGAGCACGCCGAGGCGCACCAGGGTCTGCAGCTCGCTGGCGAGGCTGGCACGCACCTTGTCGAAGTACCCCCGCTGTTGCTCGGCATCGCGGGCCTTGATGTCGATGAGGGTCACCGGCAGCCCGGCGTGCATGAAGGCCAGGGCGATGCCTTCGCCCATGCGCCCGGCACCGACCACGGCGATGCGCGCGGCCATCAGTGGATGCCCTCGCGCAGCAGCTCGACCATTTCGGCGCGGCTCAACCCGGCCAGGCCGAGGCGCTCCAGGGTGCGGCCCTCGGCATAGAGATCGAAGCCAGCCACCGCCGAGGCGATGCTCAGCAGGCCCTGGGCGACGGGCATGGGCACGCCGGCCCAGCGCCCCACCGAAACCAGGAAGGACAGCCCCAGGCGGGTGTCCTCGAGCATGTAGCGGTGGCGCTGCAGGTCGATGTCCTCGCGCCAGTCGCCGCTGTCGGTGAGCGTGCCGTGGGCACCGCGGCCGTACATCCACTCATCGCCCTCGGTGGTGTTGTAGTGGTCGGCCAGGGGGAAATGCGGCGCCGGGTAGCCCAGCGCCTCGCGCAGGGCCATACGCTCGGCGTCCAGCGCGGTGGTGACGCGGCGGATGGCCGGCTGGGTGCCTTCGTTGTGGATGTCCCAGGTCTCGAAATGCTCCAGGGGGCCGGCGTTCATCATGATCAGCGGCGGGTGGATGATCGGCCCGGCGTTCATCAGCGCACCGCTGAGGCCGTCCTCGATGGGCTCGACGCTCGGGTAGGCCTGGCGCAGCAGGGCGAAGGCCGGCTCGGCCAGGCGGCAGGGGAACACGCCGGTGGGCAGGCGTGTGGCATAGCCGCTGATCACCACGTTGGCCGCACCGTGCTTGCGGGCCAGGTAGGGCAAGGTGCCGGTCTCGGCGAAGGCCACCTCGGCGTCGTTGCCCGCCTCGTGCATGGCCTTGGCGAACAGGTAGCTGCCGAAGGTGCCTGGCGGCAGGAACAGCACCTGGCCGTCGCGCAGCAACGGCGCCATTTCCCGCGCCAGGCTTTCGTGGGTGGTGGACGGCAGCGGCACCACCAGCAGTTCGGCGAAGGCCACTGCTTCGGCTAGGTCGTCGCTCAGGCTGAGGCTGGCGCCCTCGCCGCCCACGGCCACCTGGCGGGTGCCGCGGTAGTCCTTGACGGTCAGGCTGCCGATGGCCGCCAGCTCCTTGAGCGCCGCGCCGTCACGGCGCCATAGGCACACGCGGTGCCCCTTCTCCGCCAGTTCGATGGCTGCCGCGTAGCAACCGTGTCCACCGCCGATAACGCTGATATTCATGGGCCAAGCTCCTCGTTCAAGAGCCTCGATCCTAGGGGCCCGACCCGCACCCGGCTGCGCGGAATGCGCAACGAGGATTCGGAATATGCAAGGGATTGGTGCCGGCTCGGCAATCGATCCCGTAGGGGCCAATTCATTCGCCCAAGGGCCGCGCAGCGGCCCGCATGTCCAACCCGACATCGAAGCCGAGCCATGCTCCGCTGGTGGATGAGAAGAGCGTCATCCACCCTACGGCCCGGTGATCGTCGTTGATCGGAAAAGACACGGTGCTGCGGCGCTTTGTGGAAGCGGCTTCAGCCGAGAAAGGCCCATCGCCGGCACAAAAAAACCACGCCGGCATGACCACCGGCGTGGTTGAAAACAGCGGGGAAAATCGGGTGATTCCCCGCCGGGACTACGGGCCTCAGGCTTCCAGGGCGCGGGCGCGGACGCGGTCGCGGCGCTCTTCTTCCTTGGGCTTGACGGCGGCTTGCAGCTGGAAGTCGAAGTCGATCTCGGCGAAGCGGCCTTCGATGCCCCGGGCGTCGGCGGCAGCGGCGTCCTCGATGAAGCGCACCTCGGCCACCAGGCCTTCGCGGGTGGCGTAGGCGAAGTCGTCCCACAGGTACTGGTCGCCCGAGAGGTTGATCTGGGTGGTCAGGTGGCGATGGCCGGGGGCGGAGATGAAGAAGTGGATGTGCGCCGGGCGGTTGCCGTGGCGGCCCAGGCTGTTGAGCAGCTCCTGGGTGGGGCCGTCCGGCGGGCAGCCGTAGCCGGAAGGCACGATGCTGCGGGCGCGGTAGCGGCCTTCGCTGTCGGTGATGATGCGCCGACGCAGGTTGAACTCGGACTGGGTGCTGTCGAAGTAGGAATAGGTGCCGTTGGTGTTGGCGTGCCAGACGTCGACCGTCGCGCCGGCCAGCGGCTTGCCGTCGGTGTCCAGCACCTGGCCCTGGAGGAACATCACGGTGCCCGGGTCGGTGCCGTCGTCCATGCGTGCCTCGCCCTCGGACAGCGGCGCACCGGCCACGTAGAGCGGGCCCTCGATGGTGCGCGGGGTACCGCCGCTGAAGCCGGCGGCTTCGTCCTGGGCATCCAGCAGCAGGTCGAGGTAGTGCTCGACGCCCAGGCCGGCGACCAGCAGGCCGGCCTCCTGGCGGCTGCCCAGGCGGTTGAGGTAATCCACTGCCTTCCAGAATTCCTCGGTGGTCACGTCCAGGTCCTCGATGATCTTCACGGTGTCGAGGAGGATGCGGTTCACCAGTGCCTTCATGCGCGGGCTGCCCTGGTCGTTGGTGAAGCCGCTGGCTTCCTTGAAGAACTGCTGGACGCTATCGGTCTGGGAGAGTTTGACAGTCATGGTTGGAACCTCATCTTGTAGTTATTGGCCGGGCTTAGCTGGGACGGTGCGGCGATCAGCGATCGTCCTGGTGGATCGACGAAGGGTGGCGGCAGAGCCCGTCGACCTCGATCTCCATGTACGGGAACAGCGGCAGCTGCATCAGCGTGTCGTGCAGCTCTTCGACGCTGGCCAGGTCGAACACGCTGTAGTTGGCGTAGTGGCCGGCGATGCGCCACAGGTGGCGCCACTTGCCCTCGCGCTGCAGGCGCTGGGCCAGTTCCTTCTCGTCGGCCTTGAGCTTGGCGGCTTTGTCCGGGTCCATGTCGAGCGGCAGCTTCACGGTCATCTTCACGTGGAACAGCATGGAAGCATCTCCTTCTTCAGGCGAGGGTTCAGGTACGGCGGAAGCGCGCCAGGCGCTCCTCGTCGAGGGTCAGGCCGAGGCCGGGCAGGCGCGGCACGTGCAGCTGGAAGTCCTGGTAGCGCGGCGGCTCGGTGACGATCTCCTCGGTCAGCAGCAGCGGGCCGAACAGTTCGGTGTCCCAGGCCAGTTCGGCCAGGGTGATGAAGGCGTGGGCGGAGGCCAGGGTGCCGACGCTGCCTTCGAGCATGGTGCCGCCGTAGAGGCCGATGCCGGCCGCCTCGGCGATGGCGGCGGTGCGCAGTACGGCGCGCGGGCCACCGTTCTTGGCGATCTTCAGGGCGAACACCGGGGCGGCGCCTTCGCGGGCGAGGTTGAAGGCGTCCTCGACGCATTCGATGGACTCGTCCGCCATGATCGGCGCCGGGCTGCGCAGGGCGAGGCGCGCCTGGCCGGCGCGGTTGTTGCGCGAGATGGGCTGCTCGATCAGGTCGATGCCGTTGTCGCCCAATACCTGGCAGGCACGCAGGGCGACGGCTTCATCCCAGTACTGGTTGACGTCGACACGCACGCTGGCGAGATCGCCCAGGGCCTTCTTGATGGCGATGACGTGGCGCAGGTCCTGGTTCACTTCGTTGGCGCCGATCTTCAGCTTGAAGATGCGATGGCGGCGCACCTCCAGCATGTGCTCGCCCTCGGCGATGTCGCGGGCGGTGTCGCCGCTGGCCAGGGTCCAGGCCACTTCCAGGCTGTCGCGCACACGGCCACCGAGCAGCTCGCTCACCGGCAGGCCCAGGCGCTTGCCCTGGGCGTCCAGCAGCGCGGTTTCCACCGCCGAGCGGGCGAAGGTGTTGCCCTTCACCACGCGGTCGATGCGCTGCATGGCGGCGTTGATGTTGCTGGCGTCCTGGCCGATCAGCAGCGGCGCGAAGTAGCGGTCGAGGTTGGTCTTGATGCTCTCGGGGCTTTCGTAGCCGTAGGCCAGGCCACCGATGGTGGTGGCTTCGCCGATGCCCTCGATGCCGTCGGCGCAGCGGATGCGCAGGATCACCAGGGTCTGGTTCTGCATGGTGTGCATCGCCAGCTTGTGCGGGCGGATGGTCGGCAGGTCGACGATGATCGCTTCGAGGGACTCGATCGCGGTAGAAATCATTTCAATACCCATCAGGTTCTGTTTTCACTGTTCCGCAGCGTAAATCTGCAAATCCCAGGCTTCCAATATTGAGTTTGTCTGGCACGATACCCACTAGGTATCAAACCAGGCACAGAGAGATTCCCATGGAGCTTCGCCACCTGCGCTACTTCCAGGCCCTTGCCGAAACCCTCAACTTCACCCGCGCCGCCGAGCGCCTGCACATCGCCCAGCCGCCCTTGAGCCGGCAGATCCAGCAGCTCGAGGAAGAGCTCGGCGTCACCCTGCTGGAGCGTGGCCGGCCCCTGCGCCTGACCGAGGCGGGGCGCTTCTTCCACGAGCACTCCAGCGCCCTGCTGGAGCAGTTGGCTAAGGTCTGCGACAACACCCGGCGCATCGGTCAGGGCGAGAAGACCTGGCTGGGCATCGGCTTCGCCCCCTCGACCCTCTACGGCGTGCTGCCGGAGCTGATCCGCCGCCTGCGCAGCGACGCCGAGCTGGAGCTCGGGCTCAACGAAATGACCACCCTGCAGCAGGTGGAGGCGCTCAAGGCCGGGCGCATCGACATCGGCTTCGGCCGCATCCACATCGAGGACCCGGCCATCCACCAGCAGGTACTGACCCTGGATCCGTTGGTCGCCGCCCTCCCCGCCGGCCACCCGCTGCTGGCCGCCCCGGCGAGCCTGGAAGCCCTGGCCCGCGAGCCCTTCGTGCTCTACCCGGGCAACCCGCGCCCGAGCTACGCCGACCATGTGCTCGCGCTGTTCGCCACCCACGGATTGCAAATCCGTGTCGTGCAGTGGACCAACGAACTGCAGACCGCCATCGGCCTGGTCGCCGCCGGCATCGGCATCACCCTGGTGCCCGCCTCGGTGCAGCTGCAGCACCGCGACGACATCGGCTACACCCGCCTGCTGGAAAGCAACGCCACCTCGCCGATCATCATCAGCCGCCGCGTGGGTGACACCTCCCCGGCATTGGGGGACTGCCTGGCGCTGATCGAGGAGCTGGTGGCGCAGGACGCCTGAACGCACAGGCGCATCGCAATAAAAAAGGCCCGCAAAGGAGTGGCCGGGCCGAGGTGAAAACAAAGGGATTGGTACAGGATGCGGGCTCATCGCCCGCACGGTCCGTAGGAGCGAGCTCTGCTCGCGAAGCGCCTTCAAGGGGCTCATCACCCATGCTGTCCTGGGGCCGCTCCGCGACCCTTGGCGAATGAATTCGCCCCTACAGATTTGATCCGGCCCGGCAGTGTGCTTCCAGCTTTTGCAGGAAGCGGCAACACCGGGCCGGCCCTTCATGCCCTGTTGCTCAGAACTTGAAGGTGTAGGTGGTGATCAGGCGGTTCTCCTTGTAGTCCGCCCCCGAGGCCGCGCCGTTGCCGTAGCGGGTCTTGACGTCGATGTTGCGCCACTCGAAGCCGACCCCCTTGAGCGGGCCGCTCTGCACCACGTAGCTGAGGAAGATGTTGCGCTCGCTCTCGACGTTCTCATCCAGGGCGTTGTTGCCGCGATCGATGCCGGTGCCGCGCAGGTAGCGGGTCATCAGCTTGAGGCCGGGCGCGCCGTAGCTGGCGAAGTCCAGGTCGTAGCGCAGCTGCCAGGAGCTTTCGTTGGGCTTGACGAAGGCGACGGTGGACCAGTTCACCAGGTACGGCTGCGGGGCGTAGCCGTTGAGCGTGGGGAAGGTGCTGTCGCCGAGCATGCGCTGGTAGCCGACGCCGATGGCGTGGGCGCCCTTGCGCAGGGTGGTCATGGCGCCGTAGGAGCGGTTGTCGATCTCGCCGTAGAGCGCCTTGCCATCCTCCTTGTTGTCGAAGTAGCGCAGGTCGGTCTTCAGGCCGAAGCCGTCGCCCAGGTCGGCGTTGTAGGTCAGGCCGCCGTAGTGCTGCTCGTAGATGTCCTCCAGCTGGCCGTAGAAGTAGGTGGCCGAGAGCGCCGGGCTGAAGGCGTAGGTGGCGCCGCCGAAGTTGAGACCGTCGCTGCGGCGTTTGATGTCCGGGCCGTTGAACAGGTACATCTTCTCCCGGTCGGAGGATTCGCGCCCGCTGATCTCGGTGAAGCGCCCGCCGGTGAGGGTGAGCTTGTCGATCTCGCGGGATTCGACCAGGAAGCCGTGGTAGGTGGTGACCAATTGCCGCGAGTCGTCCATGAAGGCCACCGGCAGCATCGGCCGGTGCTCGCCGATCTTCAGCTCGGTCTTGGAGTACTTGACCTTGGCGGTCAGCGCGGCGCGACCGTAGTCACGCACCTGCTCGCCCTTGCTGTCGTCGTAGGGAATGATGCTGTCCGGGCCACGGCCACCACCGCCATCCAGGCGATAGGCATATTGCGCGGAAAGATCGAGGCCGAACTGGATGGGGCCTTCGGTGTAACCGGAAATGGCGCGGAAGTCGAAACCCTGGGTCCAACTGCCAATACGCGACTTCGGTGCATCGCTCTGTTTGTAATCACGGTCGATATAGAAGTTGCGCAAGCCGAGGCTCACTTGCCGATCATCGAGAAAGTCCGCCTGGGCGGTAATCGGCGCGAGCGCACCCATCAGGCTCGCGGCAGCAACGCCGCGGGCCAGCCAGCTTTTCTGAAACATGGGATGTTCCTTTAATACATGTGCAAGGCACTAGAGTGGGAGCAGATTAATTGGCAAATCAGCAAACGCAGGCAGTTAATCCGCAGTGTTGTTTTTATGACCACTTACTGCAAAAAGGCGAAACAGACCCATTACCCGAACATCAGTAACGGGCACCCTCCTTTATTGTTATGTGTTTCATACAGCAGACTTTGCGCGGGAATCACTCGCAAAGTTTCCGGCGATAAACACCGAAACTTTCTACACCGGGACGTTGCTCTTCCCCGGCCTTGAAGCGTTATCAGCAGGCTGCCTTGGAGGCATCGCCGAGGCGGTGATAGGCGCGGTTGAAATACACCAGGCCTTCCTGGTTCTCGCCGTGGCGGATGCCCAGCACCTCGCAGTAGAAAATGGTGTGCGAGCCCACTTCATGGGCCTGGGCGATGCGGCAATCGAAGCTCACCAGGGCCTCGTCCAGCAGCGGCGCCCCGCTTTCCAGGGTGTGCCAGCTGGCGGCGGCGAAGCGCTGGTCGGAGTCCAGCTCGCGGTTGGCGAACACCGCCGAGATGTCCTTCAGCTCGGCGGTCAGCACGTTCACGCCGAGCACGCCGTTGCTCTTGAAATGCACGTTGGAATACGAGGAGCGGTTCATGCACACCAGCAGCGTCGGCGGCTGGTCGGTGACGCTGCACACCGCCGAGGCGGTGAAGCCGAAACGCCCGGCAGTGCCATTGGTGGTGATGACCGAAACGGCGCCGCCCAGCAGCGCCATCGCGTTACGAAATCCCGTGGTATCGACCATGGTAGTGCCCTCCGGTGTTCAGATATCCAGGACCAGCTTCGAGCTCTTGGCGCGCGAGCAACAGACCAGGATCTGGTCGTTGGCGGCCTTCTCGTCGTCGGTCAGGTAGACGTCGCGGTGATCCGGCTCGCCCTCCAGCACATCGCACAGGCAGGTGCCGCAGACGCCCTGCTCGCAGGAAATCTCGATCTTGATGCCCACGCCCGCCAGCGCGTCGAGGATGCTCTGGCCCTCGGCCACCTGCACCGTCTTGCCGCTGCGCGCGGCCACCACTTCGAAGCCCGCGCCGCTGGCGTCGACCTCGACCTGGAAGTACTCGCGGTGGATGTTGGCCTCGGCGTAGCCGGCGTTGCGCGCTTCGCCTATCACCCAGTCCATGAAGCCGGCCGGGCCGCAGACATAGACGTGCACATCCGCCTGGGGCGCGCCCAGCACGCGGGGCAGGTCGAGCTTCTGTGCCGGCTCGTCGTCGAAATGGGTGCTGACGCGCCCGGCGAAGGGCGCGGCGGCCAGCTCGTCGAGGAAGGCGGTGCGGCCACGCGAGCGGCCGCAGTAGTGCAGCTCGAAGTCGCTGCCGGCGGCCTGCAGTGCATGGGCCATGGCGATCATCGGGGTGATGCCGATGCCGCCGCCGATGAGGATCGAACGCTTCGCATCGGCGGCCAGCGGGAACAGGTTGCGCGGCGCGCTGATCTCCACCTCGGCCCCTTCCAGCAGGCTGTCGTGCACACCCAGGGAGCCGCCGCGGGAGGCCGGGTCCTTGAGCACGCCGAGGCGATAGAGGCTGGAGTCGGCGGGGTCGCTGCACAGCGAATACTGACGCACCAGGCCGGGGGCGACGTGGATGTCCACGTGGGCGCCGGCTTCGAAGGCGGGAAGCGTCGCGCCGCCGACCGGCAGCAGATCGAGGACGACGACGCCGTCGCCCTGCAACTGGCGCTTGTGCACCACGACCTTGAGGAGTTGTTCTGTCATCTCGGGTTCACCCGCATTGCACGTCATGGAAAGAAGGCGGCCGTTCAGCGGCCGTCGCATCGTTGTTCGGTGTCGCTCAGCGCATGTACAGGCCGCCGTTCACATCCCAGGTGGCGCCGGTGGTGAAATAGGCTTCCGGCCGCGTCAGCTGCACGATCAGGTCGCCGAGGAAATCCGCATCGCCCAGGCGCTTGACCGGGATGTTGGCCAGCAGCCCCTCCATGCGCTCCGGCGGAATCGCCGCGCGCACCGCCGGGGACTCGATGGGCCCTGGGGCGATGGCGTTGACGGTGACGCCGCTGGCCGCCAGCTCCTTGGCGAAGACCTTGGTCAGGGTGACGATTGCACCCTTGGACGCCGCGTAATGCGCGCCAGTGGCAGTGCCGCCGTTCTGCCCGGCCAGGGACGCCAGGTTGACGATGCGCCCGTAGCCGGCCGCCGCCATGTGCGTGCCGAACACCTGGCAACCGACGAACACGCTGCGGGTGTTGAGGCTCAGCACCCGGTCGAATTCCTCGGGGCTGATCTGCATCACAGGCGTGGTCAGGGTCATGGCGGCGTTGTTGACCACCGCATGCAGCGCACCGAAGCGCTCCAGGGTCGCCGCCAGGGCGGCCTCGAAGTCGGCCTTGCTGGCAACGTCCAGTTTCAGTGCCAGGCTGCGCGCACCGCTCGGATCGAGACGGTCGGCGGCGGCCTGGGCACGCTCCAGCGACAGGTCGGTGATCACCACCGAATGGCCGGCGGCGAACAGCCGGCCGGCGATGGCGAAGCCCAAGCCCTGGGCGGCGCCGGTGACGAGTGCGATTTGGGTCATTTCAAGCTCCCAAGGGTCTGCTCATGGGTTTTCATGAAAAGCCCTCAGAGGATGTAGCCGATACCGGCGAGGGTATCGGTCGAGTTGATGAGTTGGATCAGCTTGCGCTGGATGCGGAAGCCCTCGCCTTCGCGCTGGAGCTCGAAGGTGATGTCGGCGGTGTAGTGCTTGAGCACGTCCTTGCGGAATTCCCGCAGGTTCTGCGCGCAGCGCACGGTGACCACGCCACCCTCCTCACCCAGCACGCGGAAGCGCGACAGGGCACGCACGGTGCGGGCGCGCGGGCTGGTGGAGATGGATTCACCGCCGATCAGGCGCTTCACCCGCAACTGACGCATGTGGTGGTCGTCGTAGGCGTAGTTGAGGGTGTTCTCGAAATCGGTCTCGTTGGGGTCGATCGGGATGATGTAGGTGCCCTTATCGGCCCAGAGGTCCAGCCAGGCGTCGAACTCGCCGTGGTCGAGCATGTCCGCTTCCTGCCAGATGAAGGCGCTGACGTGGTTGAGCAATTCAAGGTTCATGATCGGTCTCTCAAGTAGTGCGTCGAGCAGCGTAGGAGCGAGCTCTGCTCGCGAAGCTTTTGTGGCACCTATGTTCGCGAGCAGCGCTCGCGCCCACGGGCACGTGCTGTCGGCCCTAGGCCGACATCATCTTTTTCCACTGCTGGTAGGCCGCGCGCATGCCGGTCTCGGCGCTCACGTCGCTGACCCGCCCGTCCTCGCTGGGCTTCTCGCCCGGCAGGCCGCGGTTGAGCATGATCCACAGGTCGCTGCCGGCCTGGGCGCCCTTCTGCACGCGCTCCCAGGCTTCGGAGTCGTCCGGGGTGCCGAAGCCCATGGGGCCCTGGAAGTGCTCGTGCAGGCGCAGGCGGTAGCGGTTGGCCACGGCCGGGCCGCCGTCCATGGTGATCACCGCGTGGTGGATCTCGGTCTCGTTCACCGAGATCGGCTGCAGCACGCGGAAGAAGGCCATGGAGCAGGCGACGTTGGGGAACAGGTTGAGGTTGAAGCCCGAGCCGCCGACAGCACGGACGATACGGCGCACCTGCTGCTCGTCGATGCCTTCGCCGCGCAGCTCCTCGGCCAGGGCCTCGAAACGCTCGGGGATGGGCTTGTCCAGATCGGCTTCGAGGTCGATCAGGTCGGGGATCATCACCATCACGCTGTGGCCGTTGCCCAGGTCTTCGACATAGCCCGGGCCTTTGACGAAGTCGAAGAGCTCCAGGGTCTGTTCGTCCACCGAGGACAGGAACGACTTGTGCACCAGCGGGAAGTGGTAGGCGTCAGTGGTGTTCTCCAGCTGGATCTTCCAGTTGCCGGGGAAGCGGAAGCGGTGCTCGCCGGACACCTTCACGCCGTAGCCGGCGCCCTGCTTCATGAACAGGTCGATCCATTTCTTCGCCGGGCCGAGGAAGTCCACCAGCGGCTCGATGTCGTCCTTGAAGGTGGCGAAGATCATGCCGTTGTACTGCTCGACGCGCAGGCTCACCAGGGGCAGCTCGCCCTTGTCCAGGCAGTCGGCGTAGCTCTCCGGGTGCGGCACGCCGCGCAGGCTGCCGTCCAGGCCGTAGCTCCAGCCGTGGTAGGGGCAGACGAAGCTGTTGGCCTTGCCCTTCTTGTGCTCGCAGACGGTGGCGCCACGGTGGCGGCAGCGGTTGAGCAGCACGTGCACGTCCTTCTTGCGGTCGCGCACCACGATCACCGGCTGCTTGCCGATGTAGGTGCTCTTGTAGCTGCCGTTGTCGGGGATCTCGCTTGCGTGGGCGACCCAGATCCAGGTGCTGTAGAACACCTTCTCCAGCTCGTCGTCGAAGATGCGCCCATCGGTGTAGAGCGAGGTGTGCACGCGGTCGTGCTGCACCAGGTCGGCCGGGGTGGCGGCCAGGTTCACGGTTTCGATCAGGTTGGTCACGATCACTCCTCGTCGGCGCTGGGTGCCGACTTGATTTTTCTCGCCGTGCCGGCAAGTCGGAGCTTCCGGTCGGCGCGATCTTTGTAGGGTGGGCTTCAGCCCACGTCTGGCCTTTCTGTGGTGGGCTGAAGCCCACCCTACGTTTGTTGGTTCTTGCCCGGCACCGGCAGGTGCGCGGCGCTGTTCCAGGTATCCACCGGGCGGCTGAACAGGTTCTCGGTCTGGAAGTGCGCCATGCGCCAGGCGCCCTCCTCCTCGCGGAACTCCACCGTCAGGCGCGCCGCGTTGAGGTGCGAGGCGCCGCTGGCGAAGGTGGAGGTCTGCAACATCACCCAGCTGCCGATCGCTACGCCGCCCTCCACGCGGATCAGTTCCGAACAGAGGAAGTGCACGTTGAGGGCGAAGTGCGCGGGCTCGACCATGTAGGTGGCGAACATGGCGGCGATGGCCTCGCGCCCGCGGTAGCCGCCGAAGCTCTTGGCGTACTTGGCGCCTTTGCCCTCCCACAGCGCATCGTGGGTGAACAGCCCGGCCAGCTCGTCGAGCGGGGTGCGGGCGTCCAGCGCGTCGCACAGCACCATGTAGCGGTTCATGCAGGCGCGTATGGCGTTCTCGCTTTCCAGTTGGTGCAGGCGCGCCTCGAGCGCTTCGGTCGACATGGCGGTCACGCGCGCTGGATGATCAGTTCGCGGCCGGTGCGGGCCTCGACCTTGCAGTAGCGCCACAGCTTGTAGGGGCCGGTGCCCACGGCGGTGGTGCGGAACAGGTTGCAGGCGGCGTGCACCGTTTCGATGTCCGGCACGTCGGCCAGCAGGTAGGTGGTCCAGGGGTAGCCGGTGGACGGGCCGACCATGCTCTGGTCGTCGTCCATGTTGCCGAACACGGTCACGCCGGGCAGGTCGTGGATGCCGTTCCACATGGCGCTGAACGCGGCCCAGACTTCCAGCTGCTCTTCGCGCGGGGCGTCAAAGAAGTTCTGGTTGATTCCCATGCAGAACAACACACGCAGGGCTTTTCTCTCGCTCATCACAATCACCGATCAGTCAGTTGGAATTCACAGGTAGCCGGGCAGCGGCTTGTTGCCGAAGAAGATCGCGCCGGCGTTCTGGTAGGTCATGTCACCCATGAAGGCGTGCTGGGTGATCACCAGGGTGTCGTTGACGAAGCGCGACAGCGGGTTTTCGCGGTACACGCCGCTCATGCCGGAAAGCATCTGCGCGCTGCGCGCCACCTCGGCGGAAACACGGGTCGCGTGAGTCGAGGACAGGCGCAGCAGGTTGGTCTGCTCCACCGACACCGCGTCGCCGGCGAGGATGCTGGCCCAGGCGCTTTCCATCGCCTCGTAGAACCAGGCGCGGGCGGCACGCAGCTCGGCTTCGGCCTTGGCCACCTGCATCTGCGCCAGGGGGCGGTCGGAGAGCGCCGGCGCACCGGTCACCGAGAAGCGGCCGCTGGCCATGCCGCTGAGGTAGTCCAGCGCGGCGCGGGCAACGCCCAGCCCGACCACGGACAGCACCTGGGTGGCGAAGGACAGCGACGGGTAGCGGAACATCGGCTCATCGAGGTTGGCCGGGCCGCCGCGGACGAAGGTCCAGTCCTCGGGCACCACCACGCCGTCGATCACCACGTCGTGGCTGCCGGTGCCGATCAGGCCCACCACGTCCCAGGTTTCCTCGATCTTCACTTTTTCTCGCGGCATCACCGCCAGGCGCGGCAGGCCGAGCATCTCGCCGTTCCTCGGGGCGATACCGACGCCGATCAGCGAGGCGCCCATGCAGCCGCTGGAGAACTTCCAGCGACCGTTCACTTCCAGCCCGCCCTCGACGAAGGTGGCCGGTTGCGGCGGGAAGATGCCGCCGGCGAAGACCACGTCCGGGCCGTTGGCGTAGACCTTTTCCAGGGTCGCCAGGGGCAGCGAGGCCAGGTACACCGGGTTCATGCCGAAGCTCGCCACCCAGCCGGCGGAGCCGTCGGCGATGGAGATGTCCTCGATCATCTGGCAGAACTCGATGGGCGAACGCTCATCGCCACCGAAGCGCTTGGGCACCAGGGCGCGGTACACGCCCAACGCCTTGAAGCGCTCGATGATGTCCTGGGAGATGTATTTCTGCCGGTCGAATTCCTCGCTCCGGGCGCGCTCGCGGATCTCGGCGAGCAGCGCCTGGAACGCGTCGTTGGCGGTGATCGACACGGGGCGCTGGTAGTCCAGCTCGCTTAGCGCAGACATGGTGTGCTCCAGGGTTGGCATGGGGTTAAGGCTCCAGGCGCCGCACCAGTTCGCGGGCGACTGCACAAAGCAGTTCGTCCGCGCCCTTGGCGGCGATCAGTTGCAGGCCCACCGGCAGCTTCGAGGCACCCACCAGGGGGATGCTCAGTGCCGGGTGGCCGGTGAGATTGAAGGGCCGCACGAAGGCGGTCATGCCGATCACCGCGCGGGTGTCGGCGGCATCCGCCGTCAGCAGCGGGTAGTCTGGCATGGTCGGCATGGCGAGAATCGGGCACTGCGCCAGGGCAGCATCCACCTCGGCGGTAAAGGCCGCGCGGCAGGCTTCGGCTGCGGCCAGCGCCTCGTCGGTGGTGGCGCCGGCGGCTTCCAGGCGGCCGGCGATATCGGCGCCGACCTTGCCGCTGGTCAGCAGGTGCTGACAGGCGTTCCAGGTCTCGCGGTTGATCACCGTGAGGCCGGCGTCATAGGCGGCGCGCATGCCCGGCAAGGACAGCGTCTGCAGGGGGAAATCCGCGGCGGCCAGGGCCGCATCGACGGCGAACTGCACTTCGTCCAGCGCCTGCACCGGCACCGCGCCGATGCGCACGCCCTCTATAGAGGGCAGCGGGCCGAAGTCGGGGGCGATCAGGCCCATGGCCTCGATCAGCATGTCCATGTCACGGGCGAAGGGGCCCACGCAATCCAGCGACGACTGCGCCGGCATCACCCCTTGGCGGCTCACGCGGCCGAACGTGGGCTTGAGGCCGAACACGCCGCAGCAAGCAGCGGGGATGCGCACCGAGCCGCCGGTGTCGGTGCCCAGGGAGAAGTCGCAGAGCCCACCAGCCACTGCCGTGGCGGAGCCGCTGGAGGAACCGCCGGGGATGCGCCCGGGGTAAAGCGGGTTGTTCGGCGTGCCGGTCCAGGCATTGATGCCGGTGGTGCCGAAGGCCAGCTCATGGAGGCTGGTCTTGCCGGTGATACAGCAGCCACCATCGAGCAGCGCCTGGACCACATCGGCATGGCGGCTGGCGTCGGGCGCCTCTTCCAGCGCACGGCTGGAAGCGCGGGTCGGGTAGCCGGCGATATCGATGGTGTCCTTCACCATCACGGTCCTGCCGGACCCTCCAAGCTGCAGTTTCTCGACGACTGTCGCCATGCCTTCACCTGTATTCGAGTTGTTCGCGCTGTGCGCTTTCAGGGAAGCCTTCTGCCTGCCTGAGCAGGTGAACGCTTAAATCTAAAATCGGAATATTTACGTGAAATGTCAATTGAATTTTGGCAAATAAATTCGTGTGTAGATTCGGTGCACTTCTCTCTGCTTCGCACCCTTTCCGTGCATTTAGGTAACAGGCATGAAAATGGATATTTCACCTATGAATCTTATTTTTATTGTTTATTTTCAATGGGTTATATATTTAATGAGAAACACAATCATTCAATAAAGTGTTCCCTCTCCCTGCCTAAAGACCCTGCACAAACCCCTTGCGAAAAGAATTTTCAGCCCCTGAAAACAGGCCAAAAATGCCACCAAAAACAGGTGTTTTTATCCTTAAAAATCGAGATTTTTTGGTCAGGAAATCGACTTTCCAGAAGCCGTATTGATCCAGATCAATGCCTTGTCGCCTGCGGGATCGGCGCGCATCGGCAGCGGTGCGCGAGTGGCCACGGGAACCCCGGCGCCATCCCCTCGCCCAGCCGCCGCAGACGACGTGCCGAAACGCCCCTCTCCGACGGCGCCGCAACGGGGTAACGATTTTTCCTGGCATGCAACCTGCTATCGCCCTACACGCCACTCGGCCCTCCACGGGCTCGACGGCGCCGCCCTGCCCTCGGCAGCGTGCAGCGCACGGGCATCACAACAAGAAGGACCACGGGCTCGCCACGCGGCACCCGTCGGACAACCGCCCCGTATCGCCTTGCAACTCTTCGGAGAAAGTCATGCTCTTCAAGAAAGCTGTGTCCACGTTGCTCCTCAGTGCCGCCTGCGCCTCCCTTGCGCAGGCCGACGTCAAAGTCGGCGTCATCACCTCCTCCACCGGCCCCATCGCCCTGGTGGGCCTGCCGCAGAAGAACAGCGTGCCGCTGCTGCCGACCCAGGCGGGCGACCAGCAGGTGAAATACATCGCCCTGGATGACGGCAGCGACCCGACCGCCACGGTCAAGGCGCTGAAGAAGCTGATCAGCGAGGAGAACGTCGACGCCATCATCGGCCCGAGCGGTTCGCCCAACGCCATGGGCGTGATTCAGTTCGCCGCCGAGGCCGGCGTACCGCTGCTGGCGCCGGTGGGCACCGCAGCCGTGGTGCTGCCGATGAACGAGCAGAAGAAATGGGTGTTCAAGACCACCCAGAACGACGACCTGATCGCCAAGGCCCTGGTGGACAACATGGTCGCCAAGGGCGTGAAGACCCTGGGCTTCATCGGCACCGCCGACCCCTATGGCGAGAACTGGTCCAAGGTGATGGGCGCGATGGCCGCCGAGCACGGCATCAAGGTGGTCGCCAACGAGCGCTTCCAGCGCCAGGACACCTCGGTCACCGGGCAGAGCCTCAAGGTGCTCTCCGCACGCCCCGACGCGGTTCTGGTGGCGGCGCCCGGCAGCTCCGCGGTGATGCCGCAGACCACCCTGTTCGACCAGGGTTATCGCGGGCAGATGTACCAGACCCACGGCGCCGCCCTGCCCGACTTCCTCAAGCTCGGCGGCAAGAAGGTCGAGGGCACCATCCTCGCCGCCAGCCTGATGCTGGTGCTGGACGAAGTGCCGGACAGCCACCCCTCGAAGAAGGTCGCCGCCGACTACATCGCCGCCTACGAGAAGCTCAACGGCAGCAAGCCGGCCACCTTCGGCGCCAACACCTTCGACGCCGGCCTGCTGCTGCAGCAGGCCATCCCCACCGCCGCCGCCAAGGCTGCACCGGGCACGCCGGAGTTCCGCGCAGCGCTGCGTGACGCGCTGGAGCAGAGCCACGAGCTGGCTGCCACCCAGGGCGTCTACAACATGACCCCCGAGGACCACAGCGGCTTCGACGAACGCGGCCGCGAGCTGATCCAGGTGAAGAACGGCAACTGGACGCTGCTGCGCGGCAACTGATCGCAGGCACGGGTTCCCCGTAGGGTGGACAGCGCTTTTCTGTCCACCAGGCGGAGCCCGGCTCAACGCCGAAAGGTGGATGAAAAAAGCGTCATCCACCCTACGTCTGCCAACGAGCGAAACCCTCGCGGACACCCCCCGTAGGGTGGACATCGCTCTTCATGTCCACCAGGCGAGGCCGCACTGGGCTCCGAAGCCACAGTCTCTTCCATTGCGATAAAGAGTTCCCACCATGAATTTCCAGATAGCCATGCTGCTCGGCCAGGACGGCATCACCAACGGCGCGATCTACGCGCTGCTGGCCTTGTCGATCCTGCTGGTCTTCACCGTCACGCGCATCCTGCTGATCCCCCAGGGCGAGTTCGTCACCTATGGCGCGCTGACCATGGCCACCCTGCAAGCCGGCCATCCCACCGCCCTGGTCTGGCTGCTGCTGGGCCTGACCCTGATCGACTGCGCGCTGGACCTGTACGACGCCGCGCGCTCAAGCCACGCCTTCCGCTTTCCCAAGCGCATCCTCGCCAAGCTGGCCTACGCCCTGGCCATGGTCGCGGCCATCCGCCTGCTGCCGCTGGCCGAGCTACCCATGGCGGTGCAGGCGCTGCTGACCCTGGCCCTGGTGGTGCCCCTGGGCCCGCAGATCTACCGCCTGGTGTTCCAGCCCATCGCCTCGGCCAGCTCCCTGGTGCTGCTGATCGTCTCCATCGCCGTGCACGTGGCCATGGTCGGCATCGCCCTGCTGCTGTTCGGCCCGGAGGGCGCGCGTACCGAGCCCTTCTCCGAAGCCGGCCTGGAACTGGGCCCGGTGACCTTCAACAGCCAGACGCTGTGGGTGATAGCCGTGTCCCTGGGGCTGATCATCGGCCTGTTCCTGTTCTTCGAACGCAGCCTCTACGGGAAGGCCCTGCGCGCCACGGCGGTGAACCGCATGGGCGCGCGGCTGATGGGCATCTCGCCGACCCTGGCGGGCAAGGCCACCTTCCTCCTGGCCACCTTCATCGGCGCACTGTCGGGCATCCTCATCGCGCCCATCACCACGCTCTACTTCGACTCCGGCTTCATCATCAGCCTCAAGGGCTTCGTCGGCGCCATCATCGGCGGCCTGGCGAGCTACCCGGTGGCCGCCCTCGGCGCGCTCTCGGTGGGGCTGATCGAAGCCTTCTCGATGTTCTGGGCCAGCACCTACAAAGAGATCATCGTGTTCACCCTGATCATCCCCTTCCTGCTCTGGCGCTCGTTCACCAGCCGTCACGTGGAGGAAGAAGAATGAAACCGCGCCACCTGATCCTGCTCCTGGTCGCCGTGCTCGGTGTCGCACCGCTGGTGCTGCCGCCCTTCTACGTCACCCTGCTCAACTACATCGGCCTCTACACCCTGGTGGTGCTGGGCCTGGTCCTGCTCACCGGCGTCGGTGGCATGACCAGCTTCGGCCAGGCGGCCTTCGTCGGCCTCGGCGCCTACACCACCGCCTACCTGACCACCGCCGAGCAGTTGCCGGCCTGGCTCGCCTGGGCCAGCGCATCACCGTGGCTGACGCTGCTGGTGGGGGTGGCCATCACCGCCCTGGTGGCCCTGCTGCTGGGCGCGCTGACGCTCAAGCTCTCGGGCCACTACCTGCCCCTGGGCACCATTGCCTGGGGCCTGTCGCTGTACTACCTGTTCGGCACGGTGGAATCCCTGGGCGGCCACACCGGCGTCAGCGGGTTGCCGTCGATCTCGCTGTTCGGCGTGCTGCTCGACAAGGGCGAGAAGGTCTTCTACCTGATCTGGGTGGTGCTCCTGCTGGCCATGCTGATCACCCAGAACCTGCTGGATTCCCGCGAAGGCCGGGCCATCCGCGCACTCAAGGGCGGCCAGCTGATGGCCGAGTCCATGGGCGTCGACACCTTCCGCTCCAAGCTGGTGATCTTCCTCATCTCGGCGGTGTTCGCGGCGGTGTCCGGCTGGCTCTATGCGCACACCCAGCGCTTCGTCAACCCGACGCCCTTCGGCCTCAACATGGGCAT
>BATO01000048.1 GCA_000474255.1 Aquipseudomonas alcaligenes MRY13-0052 | reverse complement strand
CTGAAATGCACCTCACCGTCCAGGCGTTGCAGCGCCACGGGCGGCTCCTGCTCCTGGGGGTAGAGGCGCTGCCAGGGGAAGTCGCGCCAGGCGAGCTGGGCGTCGATGGCCAGGGCCTGCTGCCAGTCGATGCGCCCTTGCAGTTGCACGCTCTGTTCGGCGGCGGCGCTGAGCAGCAGATGCTGGATCTCGGCCCCGGCGACGGTGACCTTGCCGGCAAGGTCGAGGGCGACATCACCGCCCTGCCCCGGCAGGTTGGCGCGGCCCTGCACGGTGTAGCCCTGCTGCAGGTCGCCCTTGGCGTCCAGCTCCACGCGTTGCAGGGTGAGGGTGTCCGGCAGCCCGGCCTGGGCCTTGAAGGCGGCAGCGCGGATGCGCGCGCTGGCGGGCAGGTGCGGCGCCAGGGGCTGCAGCTGGCCGTCGAGGGTGGCGGCCAGGTAGCCGCTGCTGGTCGCCTGGGCCGTGAGGGTGCCTTGCAGGTCGCCTTTCGCCTCCAGGGCCAGGGACCAGGGCTGGCCGTCGACGGCGGGCAATTGCAGGCTGCCGCTGGCCTCGATCGGCCAGCCGTCACGGGGTTGCAGGGTGCCCTGGAGTGCCAGGGCCAGGTCGCCGTGGCGCAGACTGGCTTCGTCTATATGCAGGCCGTCGCCCAGCCATTGGGCGCGCAGGTGCAGGCCACTGAGCTGTTCGCTGCCGTCCAGCTCGAAGCGCTGCACGCGCACCTCGCCCAGGCGGATCGCCAGGGGCAGCTCGAGGGCCGGCAGTTGCAGCGGCTCATCGGAGGTCTCACCGCCCGGGGCCAGGCTCAGGGCCACGTCGTCGGCCGTCAGCGTGTCGATGCACAGGGTCAGCTGCAGCAGGCAGCCTGGCGACCATTCCAGCACCGGCGCGGTGATCGACAGGCTGTCGCCCGCCTGTTGCCAAGCCAGGTGCTCGGCGCTCCAGCGCCCGCCAAGCGTGCCGCTGAAGCCTTCCACGGTGAGGCCCGGCACCCGCGCCAGCAGCCAGCGCCCGCCGGCTTCGCTGAACAGCAGCGCACCGACACCCGCCAGCGTCAGGACCAGCACGCCGGCCACCGCGAACAGGCCGAGCCGGAGCCCGCGCCTCACAGTTCGGGGCCCATGGAGAAGTGGATGCGGAAGCCGCCGGGGTCGTCCAGCGCCTTGGCCAGGTCGAGGCGGATCGGCCCCACCGGCGACACCCAGCGCACGCCGATGCCGGCGCCGGTCTTCATCGCCGCGTTGAGCGAGTCCATGGCGTTGCCGCGGTCGACGAAGGCGGCGATGCGCCAGCGCTCGGCCACCGGGTATTGGTATTCGGCGCTGCCCACCACCAGGTAGCGACCGCCGACCTTGTTGCCCTGGCGGTCCTCGGGGGACAGGGTCTGGTAGTCGTAGCCGCGCACACTCTGGTCGCCACCGGCGAAGAAGCGCAGCGACGGCGGGATGGCGCTGAAGTCGGTGGTGGCGATGCCGCCGACCTGGGCCCGGGCCAGCACCCGGTGCCCGCCGGGCAGGGTGTAGAGCCCCTTGGCCAGGGCGCTGGCGTAGGTCATGTCGGCGTCGGAGAGCATGCCCTCCTTGGCCGCGCGCAGGTCCACCTGCAGGTGGTAGCCCTGGCTGGGGTCGAGACGGTTGTCGCTGCGGGTGACGCTGTAGCCGATGCCGGGGATGAGGAAGCTGCTGCGCCCGTCCGGGCTGCCGTCGCCGAAGTCATAGCTCTCCTGCTCCCAGCGCAGGGAGACGACCCGCTGCCAGTCGTCCGGCAGCTTCGATTGCCACTGGGTGCCGAGGGTGAAGCGGCGGCTCTCGACGTCCACCAGCTGTTCGCGCTGGAAGCCGCTGGTAAAACGCAGGCTGTCGGTCAGCGGCGGGTCGAGGGGAATCTCGTACCAGGCGCCGACGTTCTGCCGCGACGCGGAGACTTCGGTCTCGGCGCCCAGGCGATGGCCCTGGGGGTTGACCCAGTGGCGCGTCCAGTTGGCCCGCGCGCGCGGCCCGACGTCGGTGGAGAAGCCGACGCCCAGTCCCATGGTGCGCGGCTTCACCGCGCTGAGCTGGACCTTGACCGGTATCCGCCGGCCCTCCCCCGGGTCGGGCAGGGCATCCACCCGCACCTCGTCGAAGTAGCCGCTGGCCTGGAGGTTCTGGTTGAGCTTGGCCACCAGGTCGGCGTCGTAGGGGGTGTTGGCGGCGAAGGGCACCAGGCGCGCGAGCAGCGCCTCGTCGAAAGGGGTATCGCCCTGGAAGCTGACCCGGCCCAGGTCGTAGCGCGGACCGCTGGCGTACACCAGGTCGATGTCGGCGATGCCGGCGCGGGGGTCGATGTCGAGGCGCTGGGAGAGGAACTTGCCATCGAAGAAGCCGTAGCGCAGGGCCTGGTTCTGGATGAGCTTCTTGGCGTCTTCATAGGCGCCGTGATTGAGCGGCTGGCCGGGCTGCAGTGCCTTGCTCTGGGGCACGCGGAACGCCTTGAGGACACCCGCTTCGCCCTCGATGCGCACCTGCACGTTGCGCAGGCGCACGGGTTCGCCGGGCACGACCTCCAGCTGCAGCTTGGGGTCGTTGCCGGGAAGTACACGGCTGTCGATCTCCGCCTGGTAGTAGCCGAGGGCCTGGACAGCTTGCTGCGCCTGGTCCTCGGCGGCACGGCGATAACGCCGCAGGGCGGTTTCATCACGGTCGCCAAGGCTGCCGATGAAGGCCTCGATATTGGCCTTCAGGGCAGCATTGGCGGGGGTCACCTTGACGTCCAGCGAGGCCTTGGCCAGCGCGGTCGAACAGAGACACGACAATCCGAGCGCGAGTAGCCCACGCAATCCTTGGCACCAATTCATTCGCGGGATGCTAGCACGTGTTGCCTACAGTCTCGTCCTACGCGTTCGCTTGCAGCGCCGGCGTCGGATTGGGATGGAAGAACACGTGTTCCAGCACAGGCCCCAGCGCGACCTCGCCGATCTCCTCGTAGCCCTGGCGCTTGTAGAAATCCAGGTAGCGGGCGTTGCCGGTGTCCAGCACCACGCCCTGGGAGCCGGCGTCCTCGGCGCACCAGTCGTGCAGGGCCTGCAGCAGCTTCTCGCCCAGGTGCTTGCCCTGGAACTCCGGGTGGATCCCCAGCAGCGGCAATACGTGGTAAGGCCCCGGCGGCAGGCAGGCGAGCACCGCGTCGTGGTACTCCAGGTAGCGCTTGGTGCAGCGGAAGCCGGTGGTCATCAGCATGCGCAGGCGCCAACCCCAGCTTTCGGTGATGTCCAGCCGGCGTTGCGGCGGTGCGATCAGGGCGATGCCCACCAGGCGGTCCTCGATGAGCAGGCCGATGGCCGGCAGGTCTTCGAGGAAATGCTGCTGCACCAGTTCGCGCACCGTGGCGCGCACGCGCTGGTCGTAGCCGGCGCGCTCGGCCTCGAAGAGGTAGGCGAAGGTGGGTTCGTGGCGATAGGCGTGGTAGAGCAGCGAACGTGCCTCGCGGGCATAGCCGCCGTCGAGCATGCGGACTTCAACCGGCGCGGTGGGGACGTATCCAGGCATTCACGGTGACCTCGTTTGTTATGTGGTTATCAGGCCCACAGGCAAGGTAGCACCGCCCCCAGGGCCTCGCCACACGGGTGGCAGGGCGTGCCGACGATGGGCTAGGATCGGCGTTTTTCCAGGATGGCTCCGTCATGAAGATCGTTTCTTTCAATATCAACGGCCTGCGTGCCCGTCCTCACCAGCTCGAAGCGCTGATCGCCAAACACCAGCCGGACGTCATCGGCCTGCAGGAAACCAAGGTCTCCGACGACCAGTTCCCCGAGGCGGATATCCGCAAGCTCGGCTACCACGTGCACTACCACGGGCAGAAGGGCCACTACGGTGTCGCCCTGCTCTCGCGCCAGGAGCCGCTGTCCCTGCACAAGGGCTTCCCCAACGACGACGAGGAGTCCCAGCGCCGCTTCATCTACGGCACCTTCGCCGATGAACAGGGCAACCCGGTGACGGTGATGAACGGCTACTTCCCCCAGGGCGAGAGCCGCGACCACCCGACCAAGTTCCCGGCCAAGCAACGCTTCTACGCCGACCTGCAGGAGCTGCTGCTGGGCAACTTCAAGCCGGATCAGCCGCTGGTGGTGATGGGCGACATCAACATCTCGCCGGAAGACTGCGACATCGGCATCGGCGAGGAGAACCGCAAGCGCTGGCTGAAGACCGGCAAGTGCAGCTTCCTTCCGGAAGAGCGCGAGTGGCTGGCGACCCTGAAGAGCTGGGGCCTGGTGGACAGCTTCCGCCACCTCAACCCCGAGGTGAACGACCGCTTCAGCTGGTTCGACTACCGCAGCCGCGGCTTCGAGGACGACCCCAAGCGCGGCCTGCGCATCGATGTGATCCTCGCCACCAGCCCGCTGCAGGCACGGATCAAGGACGCCGGCATCGACTACGACCTGCGCGGCATGGAGAAACCCTCCGACCACGCGCCGATCTGGCTGGAACTGAGCTGATCGCGCCGGGTTTCCCGGCAATCAGGCACAAAAAAGCCCATCTCGCGATGGGCTTTTTGCTATCCGCCGGGCTTAGGCCAGCTCGACCTTGGGCGTGGTGCCGAGGGTCATGATCCTTTCGATGGCGGCGTCGAGGGTCGGCTCCGAATCGTAGAGGTGGCTTTCGAGGATCACCTCGCGACCGGCCTTGAGGCGGAAGTAGTTCTTGCCACCCGTGGCCATGCGGCGCTCATAGCGCTCCTCATTGGCGCAGTGGTTGCGGAACAGCGCGATGGCACTTTCGGCGCTGTCCCGGCAGGGGTAGCGGCCGCTTTGCAGCACGACCTGCGCCTCCCGGGTCTTCAGGCGGAAGCGATATTCACCGTTGCCGTACTTCTTCAGCTCGAACCAGCCAGCCATTTCCAACTCCTTAGTCACAGATGGATGCCCCAAAAAGCGGGGCTTGGTGCCTGGCACGGGCGGACGAGGGACGCTTGAGCTTCCTTGCCTGCCGCCCGGCCAGACAAAGTTGCGAACCATACCGATGGCCGCGCGAGCGGTATGTCGGGGTGCCCGGGCAGCCGTCGTAGGCCCTGGTCCATACGCGGGGCGGGAAAGGTCCCGAGGCCCATTGCAGAGCGCTTTGTAATATCTCCGTCACCTCGCTGACTTAATCTCGCGGCACTTCCCAGTCACCCCTAGCGATAAGGCCCGCCGCATGATGCGCGACCTCAGTGAACGAGATATCTGGAGCCGGACCCTCAGCATGCTGCTGCTCGGTTTCGTCTGCTACGCCCTGCCCTGGTCGGTGTTCGCCGCCCTGCCCCTGCCCGCCGACAAGAGCCCGGCATTGCGCATCCAGGGCTCCAACACCATCGGCGCCAAGCTCGGCCCGGCGCTGGTGCGCGGCCTGATGGAAGAGGAAGGCCTGGGCGGCATCCGCCAGGAGCCCGGCACCCAGGAAAACGAAGTGCAGTTGGTGGGCCGTGCGCCCAACGGCCGCGACGTGCGCATCACCGTGGCCGCCCACGGCTCGGGCACCGGCTTCGTCGCGATCAAGGACGGCAGCGCCGACCTGGCCGCCGCCTCGCGCCCGATCAAGGACGCCGAAGCCAGTGACCTCTCGGTGTTCGGCGACCTCAAGAGCCGCTACGGCGAGCATGTGATCGCCATCGACGGCCTGGCCATCATCGTCAACCCGGGCAACACCCTGGCCAGCCTGGGCACCGAGCAGCTGGCACGCATCTTCGCCGGCGAGGTGAAGACCTGGGAGGAGATCGGCGGCAAGGGCGGTGCCATCCACCTGTACGCCCGCGACGACAAGTCCGGCACCTTCGACACCTTCAAGGAACTGGTGCTGGCCGCCCACGGCAAGAGCCTCGCCGCCAGCGCCAAGCGCTTCGAATCCAACGACAAGCTCTCCGAAGCCGTCAGCGCCGACGCCGCCGGCATCGGCTTCGTCGGCCTCGCCTCGGTGGGCAAGTCCCGCGCCGCCTCCATCGCCGATGGCGAGTCCCAGGCCATGGCGCCGTCGGTGACGCAGATCGCCACCGAGGACTACCCGCTGTCGCGCCGCCTGTTCTTCTATATGAAGCCCGGCGAGAAGAACCCCTGGGCCCAGGCCCTGGTGCGCTTCGCCCAAGGCCCGCGCGGCCAGGCCATCGTCGCCCAGACCGGTTTCGTCGCGCAGACGGTGCAGGCGGTGAAGGTCGCCGCCCAGCCCGACATGCCCAAGGACTACCAGCAACTGGCCCGCGACGCCCAGCGCCTGTCGGTGAACTTCCGTTTCCAGGAAGGCAGCGCCAACCTCGACAACAAGGCCCTGCGCGACGTGGAGCGCGTGCTGGACTACCTCAAGGAGAGCGGCAAGCTGTCCAACCAGGTGACCCTGGTGGGCTTCGGCGACCCCAAGGCCGACCCGGGCCGTGCCGCCCTCCTCTCCAAGCTGCGCGCCATGGCCGTGCGCCGCGAACTGGCCAAGGCCGGCGTGTCCTTCCGCGAGATCACCGGCCTCGGTGACGAGCTGCCGGTGGCCGCCAACAGCGAGGAAGGACGCATCAAGAACCGTCGTGTGGAAGTCTGGGTCTACTGACCGATCCGACCTTCCGCGTCATGGTCGCCCCTGTCCGAATCGCTCCGTACAGGGGCGATTTCTTTTGGCTCAAGGTGTGGGAACGGTTTCAACCGCGATGCCCGGGACGGGCCGCTTTTCGCGAATGAATTCGCTCCCACGGGGATGGCGGCGCTGCGCGCCGCTTGGCGACTGAAGTCGCCCCTACAATCGCCCTTACGAATGCCCCACGCCGGACATGACCGATGTGTAGGGTGGAGGTCGCTTTTTACCTCCACCAGACGGAGTCCTGCGCGGCACGTCACCGTGCCTGGAACGCCGCATCGATGAACCTCGTGGAAGGCCGGGCACCTCGTCCCGGAAAGCACGGCAGAACATTCCCTTCGCACTCCCCGCCCCTTCCGCAGTCGATAACCTTGACCGCGCGCAATGAAATGAAACGTTGCCGGTTTTACCGGCGACGCCGCTGCGCTAGCCTTCCCTCAAGTGACGCCGGGCCCCTCTGACGGTTTGCACCCGCCATGTCGGAGTCACTGTTGAGCATTCAACACGACAAGCAAGGAGGGGCTCATGTCAGCTCTGCACACGTTCCTGTTCGCCGACTTCCTCGGCACCGCCACCTGGCTGTGGCTGGTGTTCATGGCCATCGTCCTCGGCCTGCTGGTGTTCGACCTCGGCGTCCTGCACCGCGACCAGCATGAAATCGAGATGCGCGAGAGCCTGCTGCTCTACAGCGGCTACTTCTGCGTGGGCGTCGCCTTCGGCGGCTGGGTCTGGTACGAGCTGGGTTCCCAGGCCGCGCTGGAGTTCTACACCGGTTTCCTGGTGGAGCAGTCGCTGTCCATGGACAACGTCTTCGTCATGGCGATGATCTTCGGCTTCTTCGCCATCCCCCGCCGCTACCAGCACCGGGTGCTGTTCTGGGGCATCCTCGGGGTGATCGTGCTGCGCGCGCTGATGATCGGCCTGGGCACCGCGCTGGTGAAAGAGTTCGACTGGATCCTCTACATCTTCGGCGCCTTCCTGCTGTTCACCGGGGTGAAGATGCTGTTCGCCCGCGAGGACGCCGAGCGCGACCTCTCGCAGAACCCCGTGCTGAAGTTCGTGCGCAAGCACATGCGGGTCACCGATGACCTGCACGGCGCGCACTTCTTCGTGCGCCTGCAGAACGCCTCCGGGCACCACCTGCTCTGGGCCACCCCGCTGTTCCTCACCCTGGTGCTGATCGAGCTGGCCGACCTGGTGTTCGCCGTGGACAGCGTGCCGGCGATCTTCTCCATCACCCAGGACCCTTTCATCGTCTACACCTCGAACATCTTCGCCATCCTCGGCCTGCGCTCGCTGTACTTCGCCCTGGCCGCGCTGATGCACCGCTTCGTCTACCTGAAGTACGCCCTGGCGCTGGTGCTGATCTTCATCGGCGGCAAGATCTTCCTGCACGGTTTCATCGGCAAGATTCCCGCGCTGATCTCTCTTGGCGTAACCTTTGGCCTGCTTGCCGGTGGCGTGCTGCTGTCGCTGTTCAAGACCCGCGACCGCCCCCAGGCTTCATCAGCCGGAGACTGAGAATCGATGCGAGACGTGCAGATCGTAGTGCTCGAACAACGGGGTCGAGTGATCTGGCAGGTAAAGATGGGACAACGCGGGGTGAGCTTCCACGAGGAGCTCGCCGCGCGCACCTTCGCCGCCCAGCTGCACATGCGCCTGGAGTGGCTGCGCCAGCAGCGCGACGCCGCGCCGCCCCTTTCTCACGAACCCTCCCTGCCCCACCAGGATTGAATCAGGATTGATTCCAGCCCTCGCTTGACCCTCACGCAACGTCAGGCCCGAGGATGCCGCCAGGCACGCGAGGAGACACAAGGACATGTCATTGAAAGTCGGTGAACTGGCCAAGCGCTGCGGGCTGACCGTCCGCACCCTGCACCACTACGACCAGATCGGCCTGCTCCGCCCTTCCGCGCGCTCGGGTTCCGGTTATCGCCTCTATGGCCGCTCGGACATTGCCCGTCTCCACCAGATCCAGGTCCTGCGCAAGCTGGGCCTGTCCCTGGCGGAGATCGGCGGGTGGCTGGATGAGGCGCCGGTATCGCTCTCCCCCCTCATCGAGCAGCAGATCCACCAGCTCGACCGGGAGATCGCCCACCGGCAGCTTCTGCGCGAACGCCTGGCCACCCTCGGTGGCCAGCTGAAGAGCGGCCAGGAGCCGGAGCTCTCCGAATGGCTCACCACTCTGGAGTTGATGAATATGTACGACAGCTATTTCTCCCCGGAAGAACTGCAGCAACTGCGCCTGTATGCGGACGAGGCGCGGCGGCGCGAATGGGCCGGACTGGTCGCCCGGGTCCAGGCGCTGATCGCCCAAGGCGTACCGCCCCAGGCCGAGGAGGCGCAGGCGTTGTCGCGTACCTGGATGACCATGCTGGAGGCGGACACCGGCGGCAACCCGGTGCTGTTCGCCAAGCTCAATGCCATGCACGAGGCGGAGCCGGCGCTGCGCGAGGAAACGGGCATCACCCCGCAGACCATGGCCTATGTGGTCCAGGCCTTCAGCGAAACCAAGATGGCGATCTACCAGCGCCACCTGACGCCCGAGGAGTTCGCCTACCTCAAGGCCAACTACGGCAAGCGCATGCACGAATGGCCACCGCTGATCGCCGAGGTGCAGCAGCAGATGGAGTCCGGCGCACCAGCCGATGCCCCGGCGACCCTGGCCCTCGCCCGGCGCTGGCTGGAGCTGTTCCGCTCCTACGCCGGTGACGACCCGCGCACCCAGCAGAAGATCCGCCAGGCGCTGGTGAGCGAGCCGGAACTGCGCCACGGCTCCTGGGCCAGCGATGCACTGCTGGACTACCTGCGCCAGGCCATGGGCTACCTGATGGCCGCACGCGGCTGACCCACTCCACCGCCTGAAACGAAAGAGGCCCGCACGATTTCCCGTGCGGGCCTCTTCATGACTGCTCGGCGATCAATGACCGCTGCGCAGCATCTCTTTCGGTACGTACTTGCCGATCTCGAACTTGCCGATGGCCGCGCGGTGCACTTCGTCCGGGCCGTCGGCCAGGCGCAGGGTGCGCTGCATAGCGTACATGTAGGCCAGCGGGAAGTCGTTGGAGACACCGGCACCGCCGTGGATCTGGATGGCGCGGTCGATCACCCGCAGGGCGACGTTGGGCGCCACGACCTTGATCTGGGCGATCTCGCTCTTGGCCACCTTGTTGCCCACGGTGTCCATCATGTAGGCCGCCTTCAGGGTCAGCAGGCGGGCCATGTCGATCTCCATCCGCGAGTCGGCGATCTTGTCGATGTTGCCACCCAGGCGGGCCAGCGGCTTGCCGAAGGCGGTGCGGCTGACGGCGCGCTTGCACATCAGTTCCAGTGCGCGCTCGGCCATGCCGATGGAGCGCATGCAGTGGTGGATGCGGCCTGGGCCGAGGCGGCCCTGGGCGATCTCGAAGCCGCGGCCTTCGCCGAGCAGCACGTTCTCATAAGGCACGCGCACGTCTTCGAACAGCACTTCGGCGTGGCCGTGGGGCGCGTCGTCGTAACCGAATACCGGCAGCGGGCGGAGGATCTTCACCCCAGGGGTGTCCACCGGTACCAGGATCATCGAGTGCTGCTGGTGGCGCGGCGCGTCCGGGTTGGACAGGCCCATGAACACGAGGATCTTGCAGCGCGGGTCGCAGGCACCGGAGGTCCACCACTTGCGGCCGTTGATCACCCACTCGTCACCCTGGCGCACGGCGCGGGCTTCCATGTTGGTGGCGTCGGACGAAGCCACGCCCGGCTCGGTCATGGCGAAGGCAGAGCGGATCTCGCCGCGCAGCAGCGGCTCCAGCCATTGCTTCTTCTGTTCTTCGTTGGCGTAGCGCACCAGCACTTCCATGTTGCCGGTATCCGGCGCGGAGCAGTTGAACGGCTCCGGGCCCAGCAACGAGCGGCCCATGATCTCGGCCAGCGGTGCGTATTCCATGTTGGTCAGGCCGGCACCGAGTTCGGACTCGGGCAGGAACAGGTTCCACAGGCCTTCGGCCTTGGCCTTGGCCTTGAGCTCTTCCATGATCGCGGTGGGCTGCCAGCGATCACCCTCTGCGACCTGTTGCTCGAATACCGGCTCGGCCGGGTAGACGTAGGTGTCCATGAACGCCGTTACGCGTTCACGCAGTTCCTGGACCTTGGGGGAGTAGGCGAAATCCATGCGGAGCTACCTTCTGACGGATGTTTTCTGGGTACGGGTGAGGTGTGGAAATGATGCTAGAACAGCGATTAAGATTTATCTAACCTATTTTCACCGTGTATAAACATTCATCACCGATATATGATCCGCCCATAAAAACAGCCTACGGAGTGCACTCGGACATGAACCTGAACAAGGTCGACCTCAACCTCTTCATCGTCTTCGATGCCATCTATACCGAGGCCAACCTGACCCGCGCCGGGCAGATCGTAGGCATTACCCAGCCCGCCGTTTCCAACGCCCTCGCCCGCCTGCGCGAGACCTTCAACGACCCGCTCTTTGTGCGCACCGCCCAGGGCATGGTGCCCACGCCCATGGCGCAGAACATCATCGGCCCGGTGCGCAACGCCCTGCAGCAGCTGCGCATCTCGGTGCAGGAGAGCCGCACCTTCAACCCGAGCCAGGCCAACAAGACCTACCGCATCAGCATGACCGACCTCACCGAGACGGTGATCCTGCCGCCGCTGTTCCAGCGCCTGCGCCGGCTCGCCCCCAACGTGCAGATCGAGAGCTTCCTGGCCAAGCGCCGTGAAACCACCAAGGAGCTGGCCGCCGGGCGCCTGGACTTTGCCGTCGACGCGCCGCTGAACACCGACCCGCAGGTGCGCCACGTCAAGCTGATGGAAGACCGCTACGTCTGCGCCATGCGCCGTGGCCACCCGCTGGCGAAGGAGAAGATCAGCCTCGACGAATACCTGTCGCTGACCCACATCCATATCTCCAGCCGCCGCAGCGGCCTCGGCTACATCGACCTGTCCCTCGGCAAGATGGGCATCCAGCGCAAGATCGCCCTGCGCTCCCAGCACTACCTGATGGCCTCCACCGTGATGCAGAACACCGACATGGCGATGACCGTGCCCGAGCGCTTCGCCCGCCGCCACGAGCTGCACTACGTCGAGCTGCCGGTGAACGACGTGCCCTCCCTGGAAACCCACCTCTATTGGCACGAGAGCACCGACCAGGACCCGGCCAACCGCTGGATGCGCGAGCAGATGATCGAGATCTGCCAGCAGGTCACCGCCCAGGAGCAACGCGCGGAAAAAGCCGAGAAAGCCTGACCCGCCACGCAAGGACGCCCCATGCCGACCTACCGTTCTGCCTGGGCGCTGTCCCTGGCGCTCACCCCGCTGGCCCAGGCCGAGACACTGCAGGTCGACCCGCTGGTAATCACCGGCAGCCGCTACCCGGCCAGCGGCTTCGAGCTGCCCTTCTCCGTCGACCGCATCGAGCGCGAACAGGCCAGCCTCGGCCAGCCCGGGGTCAACCTTTCCGAAGCGCTCAACGCCGTGCCCGGCCTGGTGGTGCAGAACCGCCAGAACCAGGCCCAGGACCTGCAAGTATCCTCACGGGGCTTCGGCGCCCGCTCGGCCTTCGGCATCCGCGGCATCAAGCTGATCGCCGACGGCATCCCCGCCTCCAACCCGGACGGCCAGGGCCAGGCGGCCACCTTCGACCTCGACACCCTCGACCACATCGAGGTGCTGCGCGGCCCCTTCGCCAGCATCTATGGCAGCAACGCGGGTGGGGTGATCCAGGTGTTCTCCCGCGACGGCCAGGGCGCGCCCAAGGTCTCCAGCGAAACCTCCCAGGGCGCCTGGGGCACCTCCCGCACCCGGGTCACCGCCGAGGGCGGCAACGACCGGGCCGGCTTCCTGGTCAACCAGGCCCATTACGAAAGCGACGGCTACCGCAAGCACAGCGCCGCGACCCTGGACAAGAGCTTCGCCAAGCTCACCCTCTACCCGGACGACGACAGCAAGCTGGCGCTGACCTTCAGCCAACTGAACCAGAACGGCACCCAGGACCCACTCGGCCTGACCTGGGCCGGCTACCAGGCCGACCCGCGCGGCGTCGCCGATGCGGCGCTGAACTACGACACGCGCAAGACCATCAACCACCGCCAGGCCGGCCTCAACTACGAGCGCGCCTTTGCCGCCGGCACCTGGCAGGCCACCCTCTATGGCGGCACGCGGCGGGTGATCCAGTACCAGGCGATCCCCTCGTCCGCCCAGGCCAGCCCGCGCAGCGCCGGCGGCGTGATCGATTTCGAGCGCAGCTTCCATGGCGCCAGCACCCGCTGGCTGCAGGACTTCGACCCGGGCCTGGGCAACCTCACCCTCACCACCGGGGTGGACTACGACCAGTCCAGCGACGACCGCCAGGGCTACGAGAACTTCGTCGGCAGCCAGCTGGGCGTGCGCGGCAACCTGCGCCGGGACGAGCGCGACGAAGTCAGCAGCATCGCCCCCTACCTGCAGCTCGGCTGGCGCCTGGGGGATTTCAACCTGCAGGGCGGCCTGCGCTACAACGAAGTGGCCTTCGACGTGGACGACCACTACATCCGCCCCGGCAACGGCGACGACAGCGGCTCGGTCACCTACCGCGACCTGACCCCGACCCTGGGCGCCAGCTACGCGCTGACCCCGGAACTGAACCTCTACGCCAGCTGGGGCAAGGGCTTCGAGACGCCGACGCTCAACGAACTGTCCTACTCCGGGCCCGGCGACAGCTTCGGCTTCGACCTGGGCGCGGCCACCAGCCGGCAATACGAAGTGGGCCTCAAGAGCCTGATAGGCGAGGCCACCCGCCTCAACCTGGCGCTGTTCCGCATCGACACCGAGGACGAGCTGGTGGTGGATGCCGCCAGCGGTGGCCGCACCCGCTACCAGAACGCCGCCCGCACCCAGCGCCAGGGCCTTGAGCTGTCCGTGGACAGCGCGCTCAGCGAAACCCTGCACACCCGCCTCGCCTACACCCGCCTCAGCGCCACCTACGACCAGGGCTTCAGCAGCGGCGGCCGCGACATCCCCGCCGGGCGCCACCTGCCAGGCGTCCCCGCCACCAGCCTCTGGGGCGAACTGGAATGGCGCCCGCGCGCGGGCATCAGCACCGCGCTGGAAGGTCTTTATCGCAGCAAGCTCTATGTGGAAGACAGCAACAGCGCCCGCCCGGCCCCCGGCTACGCCCTGCTCAACTGGCGCGCCCGCTTCGAGCAGAAACTCGAACGCCTGACCTTCAGCCAGACCCTGCGCCTGGACAACCTGCTGGACCGCCGCTACATCGGCTCGGTCATCGTCGGTGACGGCAACCAGCGCTACTACGAACCCGGTCCGGGGCGCGCCTGGTATGTCGCGGCGGGTGTGGAATACGCGTTCGATTGAAGGGTCCGCAATCCGTCGGGTTGCACCCGACCTACGGCCCGAGGGAGTCCACCTGTAGGAGCGAGCTCTGCTCGCGAACACCGTGTCCCGTAGCCCGGGCTTCAGCCCGGTATGAATCGGCCAACCGTTCCGGCCATCGATTCAGGGCCTGAACGCGTGCTGATCCCAAGTCCGCCTGGTGGAGGTAAAAAGCGACCTCCACCCTACGCCCGTTGATAGTCGGTGCCACGGCAAGAGCGGGCGAATGAATTCGCCCCAACAAGCCTGCAAGGCATCACGCCAGTGCCGGCTCTTCCAGGCGCATCGGCCGCCATTGGCGCAGCTTGCGGTACAGGGTCGGCACCACGAACAGGGTGAAGAAGGTGCCCACCAGCAGGCCGCCGACTATCACCATGCCGATCTGCTGGCGGCTTTCCGCGCCGGCGCCGGTGGCGATGGCCAGGGGCAGCGAGCCAAGAACCATGGCACCGGTAGTCATGAGGATCGGCCGCAGGCGCTGCACCGAGGCTTCCATCACCGCCTCGTCCAGGCTGCGGCCCTCGCGCAGCAGCTGGTTGGCGAATTCGACGATGAGGATGCCGTGCTTGGTGATCAGGCCGATGAGCGTGACCATGCCCACCTGGGAATAGATGTTCAGGGTGCCGCCGAACAGCTCCAGGGCGAGCAAGGCGCCGGCGATGGAGAGCGGCACGCTGAAGAGGATGATCAGCGGGTCGACGAAGCTTTCGAACTGCGCCGCCAGCACCAGGTAGATGAACACCAGGGCCAGGGCGAACGTCAGCGCCACCCCGGCGCTGGATTCCTTGAAGTCGCGGGAGGTGCCGGTGTAGTCGAACTGGGTCTCCGGCGGCATCACCTCGCGGGCCACGCGCTCCAGGTGGGTCAGCGCCTCGCCCAAGGTGTAGCCGCTGCCGACGTTGGCGCTGAGGGTCACCGCGCGCAGCTGGTTGAAGTGGTTGAGCTCGCGCGGCGCCACCGTCTCCTTCACCTCGATCAGGTTGGAGAGCTGCACCATGCTGTCGTCGCGGCCGCGCACGTACACGCGGTTGAGGTCGTTGGGGTTGCTGCGGTCGACGTTGGCCAGTTGCACCAGCACGTCGTACTGCTCGCCGTTCTGCTTGAAGCGGGTCACCTGGCGGCTGCCGAACAGGCTCTCCAGGCTGCGGCCGATGGTGGCGACGTCGGTGCCTACGGCGGTGGCCTGCTCGCGGTTGACCGTGACCTTGAGCTGCGGGGTGTTGAGCTTGAGGTCGGTGTCGATGCTCTCCAGCCCCGGGTAGTCGCGGATACGCTCCAGCAGCCTGTCCACGTATTGCTGCAGCTCGGCGTATTCCAGGGACGAGCGGATGACGAAGTTCACCGGCTGGTTGCGCGCGCTCTGCCCCAGCGGCGGGCGGTTGACCGGGAAGGCGCGCACGCCGGGGATGTCCTGCAGCTTGGGCAGGAGCTCGTCGCGGATCTCGAATTGGCTGCGGCTGCGCTTGTCCCAGTCCTCCAGCTTCATGAACGACAAGCCCTGGGCCACCGTGGGGAAGCCCACCACCACCATGTAGCGGTTGGTCTCGGGGATGGATTTGTAGGCGTCCTCGAGCATCTTCGCGTAGCGGCTGGTGTACTGCAGGGTGGCGCCGTCCGGGCCGTTGAGGGTGCCGACTATGGTGCCGGTGTCCTCAGTGGGCGCCAGCTCGCTGCGCAGGCCGGTGAACATCCAGGCGCACAGCAGCAACACGCCGACCAGGAAGATGGCGATCAGCACCCAGGCCCGCAGCACCCGCTCCAGCAGGTGGCGGTAGCTGTAGGTGAGGCCGTTGAGGAAGCCTTCGATCAGGTTGTAGACGCGGCCATGGCGGTGATCGGGCCGGGGCGGCTTGAGCAACTGGCCGCACATCATCGGCGACAGGGTCAGGGCGACGAAGCCGGAAACCAGCACGGCACCTGCCAGGGTCCAGGAGAACTCGGTGAACAGCTTGCCCGAGGTGCCCTGCATGAAGCCGATGGGCGCATAGACGGCGGCCAGGGTCAGGGTCATGGCGATCACCGCGAAGGCGATCTCGCGGCTGCCCTTGAAGGCCGCCTGTACCGGCGACAGGCCCGCCTCGATGTGCCGGTGGATGTTCTCCAGCACCACGATGGCGTCGTCCACCACCAGGCCGATGGCCAGGACCATCGCCAGCAGCGTGAGGGTGTTGACCGTGAAGCCCATCAACGCCATCAGCGCGCAGGCGCCGATCAGCGACACCGGGATGGTCACCAGCGGGATCAGCGTCGCCCGCAGCGAGCGCAGGAACAGGAAGATGATCAGCACCACCAGCACCACCGCTTCCCAGATGGTGGCGTAGACGTTGGAGATGGATTCGCGGATGAACAGCGAGTTGTCGTTGGCGATGGCCATCTGCATGCCCTCGGGCAGCAGCTCGCGCACATCCGGCAACGCGGCGTTGAGGCCGTCGGAAATCTCCAGCGGGTTGGCCGTGGCCTGGCGCACCAGGCCGAGGGATACCGCGGGGCGGCCGTTGAAGCGCACCAGCGAGCGCTCGTCGGCGGCGCCGATCTCGGCGTGGCCCACATCGGACAGGCGCAGCAGGTAGCCACGGCGGTCGTCGATGATCAGGTCGTTGAATTCCTCGGGGGTCTTCAGGTCGGTTTCCGAGAGCACGCTGAACTCGCGCTGCACCGACTCGATGCGCCCGGCGGGGATCTCCACGTTCTGCCGGCGCAGGGCATCTTCCACGTCCTGCACGGTGAGGTCGTGGGCGGCGAGCTTCTCCGGGTCCAGCCAGATGCGCATGGCGTAGGTGCGCGCGCCGCGGATCTGCACCTCGGAGACGCCGGGGATGGTCTGCAGGCGGTCCTGCACCACCCGCTCCAGCACGTCGGTGATTTCCATAGCCGAGTGCTGCTCGCTGTAGAAGGCGATCCACACCACCGGCTGGGCATCGGCCTCGACCTTCTGCACTACCGGCTCGTCGATCTCGGTGGGCAGCAGCCCGCGTACCCGGCCAAGGCGGTCGCGCACGTCGTTGGCCGCCTCGTCGGCGTCGGTGCCGAGGCGGAACTGCGCGGTGATCTGGGTGTTCTCGGAGCGGCTGATGGAGGACACGAAGTCCAGCCCCTCGATGCCCGAGAGCACGTCCTCGATGGGCTGCGCCACCTGGGATTCCATGATCTCCGGGCTGGCACCGGGGTAGATGACGTTGACCGTGACGATGGGCACGTCGATGTTCGGGTACTCACGCACCGTCAGGCGCTGGTAGGCCATCAGCCCCAGCAGCACCACCACCAGGGAGAGGACGGTGGCGAATACCGGGCGACGGATGCACAGGTCGGAAAGGGTCATAGCTCACCCCGCGCCACGCTACGCACCTCCTGCCCGGGCCCGGCCTTCTGCCAGCCCGCGGTGATCACCTGCTCGGTGCCCTGCAGGCCCTCGCGCACCTCGGCCTTGCCGCGCTGGCGCTGGCCGATGCGGATCTGCCGGCGCTCCACCTTGCCGTCGACGACGATGGCGACGAACAGTTGCTGGCCCACGGGGATCACCGCTTCCTCGGGAATCAGCAGCGCGTCGGGGCGCTCTTCGAGAATGACCGAAACCTTGACGAACTGGCCGGGCTTGAGGCGGTGGTCGGCGTTGCCGATCTGCGCGCGGATGGCCTGGCTGCGGCCGACTTCGTCCAGGCGCGGGTTGAGGGCGATGATGCGGCCACGGAAGCGTTCACCCAGGTAGGCGTCGACGCTGATTTCCACGGTCTGGCCGACATGCACCTGGGCCACGGCCTTCTGCGGCACGCGGAAATCCACCTTGAGCGGGTCGAGCACCTCCAGGTTGACGATGTCCTGGCCGGGGCTGAGGTAGTCGCCGGTGCTCACCTGGCGCAAGCCGAGGAAACCATCGTAGGGAGCACGGATCTGGGTCTTGTCGAGGCGCGCCTGGGCCAGGGCCAGGCTGGCACGGGCGGCCTGCTGCTGGGACTGCGCCTCGTCCTGGGCCTGGGCGTTGCTGGCACCGCGCTTGAACAGCATCTGCGCGCGCTGGTAGCTCTTCTCCGCCAGCTCCAGGTTGGCCCGGGCCTGGTCCAGCTCGGCGCGGGCGATGGCATCGTCGAGGCTGACCAGCAGGTCGCCGCCCTTCACTTGCTGCCCTTCCTTGAAGTGCAGGCTGGCCAGGCGCCCTTCGATCTCCGGGCGGATGGTCACCGACTCGTCGGAGCGCAACGAGCCGAAGGTCACCAGCTCATCCCGCACCAGCGCCCGCTGGGGCTCGGCCACCTCCACCAGGGGCGGATTGGCGGCGAAGGCCGGACAGGCGAGCAATCCACACAGCAGCAACGGCCAGGCGCGGCGACGAGCGATCATCAACAGCCTCTTTTCGAGTCGTTCTTGTCGGAAATGAAAAAGTCTACCGGGAGTATCGGCAGAGTTTTGTCAGGGGCACGTAAAGATAGATGCAGTCTGTGACGCTTTGTATCGGGGTTGATGCATTTCGGAGGCGGGCCAGCATGGGAGCGGTTTCAACCGCGATGCCCGGTACGGGCCTTTATTCGCGAGTAAAAATCCACGTTCTTAGAACGTGCTTTGCTTTTGGCCCCCTAGAAGGGGCGCAATCAGACCTTGGAGCAAGCAGCCGCCGCTCACTTCGGACGTAGGGTGTGCTGCGCGCACCTCGGACTCGCCGGAAGCACCGCGCGGAGGTGCGCACGGCACACCCTACGACACGCGTTCATCCTGCAGGGCTATCAATTCAAATCGTCACAGGCAGAACCGATGACCACGCCCTAAGGACGTGGTTTTCCAAGTTCAAATGAATTCGCTCCCATGACAGAGCAATGCCATCCAGCCCCCGCCATTCAAGGTTCGCGAGCAGAGCTCGCTCCTACGGCTGGAGCACCCTTGCCCTCATCAGCGATGCCTTACTGGCGCATACCCCGCCCGCTCACCAGCAGGCGGATGCAGGCGATGTAGAGGATCACCGTGGTCAGGGTCATCAGGCCGATGGCGATGCCGATGTTGATGTCGGATACACCGAGGATGCCGTAACGGAAGGCGTTGACCATGTGCAGGATGGGGTTGGCCAGGGACACCGTCTGCCAGAACGGCGGCAGCAGGCTGATGGAGTAGAACACCCCGCCCAGGTAGGTCAGCGGCGTCAGCACGAAGGTCGGGACGATGGAGATGTCGTCGAAGTTGCGCGCATACACCGCGTTGATGAAGCCACCCAGGGAGAAGGTGGTGGCGGTCAGCAGCACCACCAGCACGGTCACGCCCAGGTGGTGCACCTGCAGCTTGGTGAAGAACAGCGACAGCAGGGTCACGATCACCCCCACCGCCAGGCCGCGCAGCACGCCGCCGATGGTGTAGCCGAGGAGGATGGTGTGCGGCGAGACCGGCGACACCAGCAGCTCCTCCACCGAACGCTGGAACTTGCTGCCGAAGAAGCTGGAGACCACGTTGCTGTACGAGTTGGTGATCACCGACATCATGATCAGCCCCGGCACGATGTACTCCATGTAGCTGAAGCCGCCCATGTCGCCGATCTGCCGGCCGATCAGGTTGCCGAAGATCACGAAGTACAGGGCCATGGTGATGCCCGGGGGCAGCAGGGTCTGCGGCCAGATGCGGGTGAAGCGGCGGACTTCGCGGTAGACGATGGTGTTGAGGGCGACCAGGTTGGCGCGCAGTTCGGAACTCATACGGCCACCTTCGACAGGTTCTTCTCGACCAGGGACACGAACAGCTCCTCCAGGCGGTTGGTCTTGTTGCGCAGGCTGATCACATCGATGTTCAGCGCCGAGAGCTGGCGGAACAGCTCGGTGATGCCCTGGCTCTTGTCCACCTGCACCTCCAGGGTGTGGTGGTCCACCAGGCGCGCCGGGTAGCCGGCGAGCTGCGGCAGGCTGGTCAGCGAATCCTTGAGGTCGAGCAGGAAGGTCTCCACGTGGAGCTTCTTCAACAGCGACTTCATGCTGGTGTTCTCGACGATGGTGCCGTGGTCGATGATGCCGATGTTGCGGCACAGCTGCTCGGCTTCCTCGAGGTAGTGGGTGGTGAGGATGATGGTGATGCCCTGGGCGTTGAGCCCGGTGAGGAAACTCCACATGGAACGGCGCAGCTCGATGTCCACGCCGGCGGTGGGCTCGTCGAGGATCAGCAGGCGCGGCTCGTGGACCAGCGCACGGGCGATCATCAGGCGCCGCTTCATGCCGCCGGACAGCTCGCGGGACGCCGCGTCACGCTTGTCCCACAGGCCCAGCTGGGTGAGGTACTGCTCGGCGCGCTCCCTGGCGATCTTCGCCGGGATGCCGTAGTAGCCGGCCTGGGTCACGACTATGTCGAAGACCTTCTCGAACTGGTTGAAGTTGAACTCCTGGGGCACCACGCCAAGGCAGCGCTTGAGCGCGTAGGGCGAGGTGTCGAGGTCGTTGCCGAAGACATTGACCGTGCCGCTGGTCTTGTTCACCAGGGTGGAGAGGATGCCGATGGTGGTGGACTTGCCGGCGCCGTTGGGGCCCAGCAGTGCGAAGAAATCGCCTTCGGCCACTTCCAGGTCGATGCCCTTGAGGGCCTGGAAGCCGTTGCCGTAGGTCTTGGTCAGCTGCCGGATGGACAGAGCAGATGTCATGACGTGCCTTTGTGCAAATAGATGGAAATTCGTCTTGATGGCTGCAAACGCAACCATCAAGCCGCTTGATGGGTTGAGCCTAGCATCAGGTCAGGGCCGTCATCACCGCCTTGCGGTAGGCCGGGCGCTCCTTGAGGCGGCCGTACCAGGCCTCCAGGGCCGGCAGCTCGGGGCGCTGGATGGGCATCTCGAACCAGGCATAGATGAAGCTGCCCAGGGGGATGTCACCCATGGCGAAATGCTCGCCGGAGAGGAATGGCTGCTCGGCCAGGGCCCGCTCGGGCATCGCCAGCAGCTCGCTGCAACGGGCCAGGGCGGCGGCGATCTTCGCCGGGTCGCGTTCCGCCGGCGGCGTACGCAGGGTGCCCCAGAACAGGTCGCGGAACACCGGGGCGAAGGCCGAGGTGGTCCAGTCCATCCACTTGTCGCCCCGGGCACGCAGCACCGGGTCTTCAGGGTAGAGACGGCCCGCGGCATAACGCGCGGCCAGGTAGCGGACGATGGCGTTGGACTCCCAGAGCACCAGCTCGCCATCCTCGATCAGCGGCACCAGGCCGTTGGGGTTCCTGGCCCGGTACTCGGGGTCGTTGACCAGGCCGAAGGCGCCTCCGGCATCGATCGCCTCGAAGGCGATGCCGGCCTCTTCGGCGGCCCAGAGCGCCTTTCTCACATTGGACGAATTCTTGCGGCCCCAGATCTTCAGCATCTGTGATTGTCCTGACTTTTCTTGAGGCGTCGATTCTAGAGGCAAATCCCCCCACCCTGGCCAAGGATTTGCGTTGATAACGCATATCGACCGGAGCGGGGTGGCGGATGGGCGAATGCGTGCTTAGGCCCAACATGGCGGAGTCGGACCAGGCTCCGTTGGGCCTCGCTGCGCTCGGCACCCACCTACGGCGCTTTTACGGCGTCAGCCTCGGCGTGGAGGTCACCGGTCATGAAGGCCGCATCGGCCTCGAACAGGTGCGGGTAGACCTGTTCCAAGTGGCCGAAGAACAGCGCCTCCGGCAGGTCGTCGAACTGGCCGTGGTCGGCGAGGTATTCCATGTAGCGCTCGCCCTGGCGGTTGAAGGGGTGGAAGACGCTGTCGGTCGCCCCATCGAACTCCAGCGGCGCGACATCGAACAGCCGGCACAGCTCCAGGTTGAAGGCCGGCGTCGCCTTGACCCAGCGCCCATCGAGGTACAGCTCGGTGTAGCCGTGCATGGCGAACACCTCGCTCTTCAGCAGCTGCAGCAGGCGCGGGGTGGCAAGGTGGTTGCGCACATCCGCCAGGCCAATGCGCGCCGGGATGCCGCAGTGCCGCGCACAGGCCGCGAGGAGGATGGCCTTGGGCACGCAGTACGACTCGCCCACCGCCAGGGCGGTGCTGGCCCTGAGCGACTCGGGGTCGCGGCTGAAGGCATAGGGGTTGTAGCGGATGGAGTCGCGCACGGCGTAGTACAGACTGACTGCCCGGTCACGCGGTTGCGCGCTCCCGCCGCAGTTTCGCGAGGCGAACTCAACCACCAGGGGGTGGTCACTATCAACGAAGCGACCGGATCGCAGGTAAGGCTGCATGGCATTTCTCCTCGGTGAACCGCTCCCAGTCTAGGGGCGGCCCCGACGCCCGCCTAACGACGATCCGGCCAAGCTCACTGCCCATGTCGCCACCTTCCATGGCGACGACTACGCTCGTGACGGTCGCGCCCTTACCGCACCGTCATCAAGGAGGATCACACATGGTGTTCGTCTGGTTGCTCGTTCTGGTCCTGGGGGTCGCCTGGCTGGCGCACCGCCGTACCGCCCCCCTGCCCGCCCTCGGCGCGGTGGCCCTGTACCTCCTGGCCATGGGGGTGTTCAGCCACTCGCCGGGCTGGTTGCTGGCGATCCTCTGGGTCCTGTGGCTGGCGGTCGCCCTGCCCCTGGCCCTGCCGGAGATGCGCCGCAAGCTGATCACCGCCCCGCTGTTCTCCTGGTTCCAGCGCGTGCTGCCGCCCATGTCGGAGACCGAGCGCGACGCCATCGAGGCCGGCACCGTGTGGTGGGACGGTGAACTGTTCAGCGGTCGCCCCGACTGGAACAAGCTGCTCGACTACCCGCGCCCGGCACTCACCGCCGAAGAGCAGGCCTTCATCGACGGCCCCACCGAAGAACTCTGCGCCATGGTCAGCGACTGGGACATCGGCCAGCGCATGGACCTGCCCCAGGAAGCCTGGGAACACATCAAGGCCAACGGCTTCTTCGCCCTGATCATTCCCAAGGAATACGGCGGCAAGGGCTTCTCTGCCTACGCCCACTCCCAGGTGGCCATGAAGCTGGCCACCCGCAGCGGCGACCTCGCTTCCACCGTGATGGTGCCCAACTCCCTCGGCCCGGCCGAACTGCTGCTGCACTACGGCACCGACGAGCAACGCCAGCACTACCTGCCGCGCCTGGCCCGTGGTGAAGACATCCCCTGCTTCGCCCTCACCGGCCCGCTGGCCGGCTCCGACGCCGGCGCCATGCCCGACGTCGGCATCATCTGCAAGGGCCAGTGGGAGGGTGAAGAAGTCATCGGCCTGCGCCTGACCTGGGAGAAGCGCTACATCACCCTGGGCCCGGTGGCCACCCTGCTCGGCCTGGCCTTCAAGGCCTACGACCCCGAGCACCTGCTGGGTGACGAGGAAGACCTCGGCATCAGCCTGGCCCTGGTCCCCACCGACACCCCCGGCGTGGAAATCGGCCGCCGCCACCTGCCCCTGGGCGCCGCCTTCATGAACGGCCCCAACTCCGGCAAGGACGTGTTCGTGCCGCTGGACTACCTGATCGGCGGCCAGCCCATGCTCGGCAAGGGCTGGATGATGCTGATGAACTGCCTCTCCGTCGGCCGCTCCATCTCCCTGCCGGCGGTGGGCACCGGCGCCGCCAAGTACACCAGCCTGGTCACCGGCCAGTACACCCGCGTGCGCGAGCAGTTCAACGTGCCGCTGTCGGCCTTCGAAGGCATCCAGGAAGCCATGGCGCGCATCGGCGGCAATGCCTGGATGATGGACGCCGCGCGCATGCTCACCGCCAACGCGGTGGACCTGGGCGAGAAGCCCTCGGTGCTCTCGGCCATCCTCAAGTACCACCTCACCGAACGCGGCCGCGAGTGCATCGGCCACGCCATGGACGTGCACGGTGGCAAGGGCATCATCATGGGCCCGAACAACTACCTGGGCCGCTCCTGGCAGGGCGCGCCGATCTTCATCACCGTGGAAGGCGCCAACATCCTTTCGCGCAACCTGATGATCTTCGGCCAGGGCGCCATCCGCTGCCATCCGTTCGTGCTCAAGGAAATGGCCCTCGCCGGCCGCGAGGACCACGACCGTGCCCTGGAAGAGTTCGACGACCTGCTGATGCAGCACATCGGCTTCGCCGTCAGCAACGCCGCCAGTACCCTGCTGCTGGGCCTGACTTTCGGCCAGCTCGGCAGCGCCCCCGGTGACCGCCTGGCCCAGGGCTACTTCCGCAGCCTCAACCGCCTGGCCGCCGCCTTCGCCCTGCTCGCCGACTTCAGCATGATGCTGCTGGGCGGCGAGCTGAAGCGCCGCGAACGCCTCTCGGCACGCCTGGGCGATGTGCTCAGCCACCTCTACCTGGGTTCCGCCGCGCTCAAGCGCTACCACGACTTGGACAGCCCCGAGCACCTGCGCCCGCTGCTGCGCTGGGCCCTGGAGGAAAGCCTGGGCAAGGCCGAGGACGCCCTCGCCGGCCTGCTGGCCAACTTCCCCAACCGCATCTTCGGCTGCCTGCTCAGCGTGCTGGTGTTCCCCTTCGGCCGCCGCCACAAGGGGCCGTCGGATGAGCTGGACGCGGAGATCGCCGCCATCATCGGCCGCGACCGTGGCGACCCGGCGCTGGAAAACCTGCTCGCCGGCTGCTTCCGCCCACAGGCCGAAAACGACCCGGTCGGCGCACTGCAGCACGCCGTCGACGCCCTGGCCGCCGTACAACCGCTGCAGAAGAAGCTGCACAAGGCCGTCAAGGAAGGCCAGGTGAAACCCGCCGCCGGCGAGAACCTGATCGACGCCGCCCTGGCCGCCGGTGTGGTCGACGCCAGCGAGGCCCAGCGCCTGCGCGCCGCCGAAGTGGCACGGCGCAAGGTGATCGACGTCGACGACTACGCCAAGGAAGAGCTGCTGCTCAACGAAGGCCAGGTCCGCTAGGGCCACCACCCGGCCCGGTGGGCGGGACAGCGGGCGCGGAGCGACTTATACTCCGCGCCCGTTTTCATTCCGCTCCAGGACCCACGCCATGGCCAACTCCTACCTCGACCACCACCTCGCCCTGCTCGCCCACCTGCGCGGCATCCTGGTCGCCCTGGGCGAAGCCGAGCAGGTTCCCGAAGAGAACCACGCCCTCTTCGTCGAACGCTTCGAAGAGCTGATGAGCGAACTGCCGCGCGACCCCGAGGCCAGCCTCTACCTGGGCCAGGACCTGATCAGCCAGGTGTTCCACCGCTACCCGCAGATCGCCCACCTGGTCCCCCGCGACCTGCTGTGGTTCTTCGGCGGCGACTGCCTGCACTTCATGCCCGACGAAGAAATCGCCCTGTTCCAGCGCCTCGACGAGCGCCGCTTCGAAGCCGAAGAGAACGACGAGCCCTTCGACTGGAACCAGGAAAAGCAATTCCTCGCCCTGCCCGACGAAAGCGGCAAGCACTGAGCCCCCTCTGCCCGGGCCGGTTCAACCGGCCCGGTGCGCCCCCCGCAACGCCACGATCGCCTCGACCATCGACTGCATGATCGCCGCGCGGCCATAGCGCTGCGTCGTGCGCCCCCTTAGGGTCGCAACTTTCCCGATGCTATGCTGCCGAAAGCCAGGGCCATGCCCGCCCATGCCCTCTCGTCGACAGCCTTGCCGCCCTGGATCCAGCCCCGATGACCGATGAAGCGCCCCGCTCGCCAACCGGCACGCCGAGCCCGCAATTCCTGCCCAGCAGCGGCGAGCTGGGCCGGCTGATCAACGCCCATGACTGGGCGGCGACGCCCCTTGGGCCCATCGAGGCCTGGCCACAAAGCCTGAAGACCGTCACCGGCATGCTGTTGCTCTCGCCGGTGCCCATCGTGCTGCTGTGGGGCGAGGCCGGCACCATGATCTACAACGACGCCTATTCGGTGTTCGCCGGCGGGCGCCACCCGCAGTTGCTGGGCTCCGAGGTGCGCCAGGGCTGGCCCGAGGTCGCCGACTTCAACGACAACGTGATGAAGGTCGGCCTGGCCGGCGGCACCCTCGCCTACAAGGACCAGGAACTCACCCTGCACCGCAACGGCCGCCCCGAATCGGTGTGGATGAACCTCGACTACTCACCCGTGCTCGACGAGAGCGGCCACCCCGCCGGGGTCATCGCCATCGTCGTCGAGACCACCGAGCGGGTCCGCGCCGAGCGCCACATGCAGGCCGAGCGCAGCCGCCTGCAGAGCCTGTTCGAACAGGCCCCGGGACTGATGGCGCTGCTCGCCGGGCCGGACTACGTGTTCGAGCTGGCCAACCCCGTCTACCGCCGCCTGGTGGGCGACCGCGACCTGATCGGCCGCCCCCTGCGCGAGGCCCTGCCGGAGGTGGAGCGACAAGGTTTCATCGAGCTACTCGACCAGGTCCGCACCAGCGGCAAGGCCTATGTCGGCACCGGCGTGCACGTCATGCTGCAGCGCGAACCCGGCGGCATCGAGGAAGAGCGCGTGCTCGACTTCGTCTACCAGCCGGTGGTGGATGGCCAGGGCCGGGTCACCGCCATCTTCGTCGAGGGCCAGGACATCACCGAACGCGCCGCCGCCGAGGCCCGCGTGCGCGAGAGCGAGGAGCGCTTCCGCGCGCTGGTCAACGCCTCCTCCGACATGCTCTTTCGCATGGACCCGCACTGGACCGAAATGCGCCGCCTCGACGGCAAGGGCCTGATCGCCGACCTCCGCCGCCCCACCGCCAACTGGCTGCAGGACTACATCCCCGCCGAGGACCAGCCCCGGGTACGCGCGGCCATCGACCAGGCCGTACGCACCAAAGGCATCTTCCAGCTGGAGCACCGCGTGTACCTGCTCGATGGCAGCCTGGGCTGGACCTTCTCCCGTGCCGTGCCCTTGCTGGATGCCGACGGCGAGATCAGCGAATGGTTCGGTGCCGCCAGCGACATGACCGGGCGCCACCTGGCCGAGGACGCCCTGCGCGAGAATGAGGCGCGGCTGCTGTTCCTCGACGCCCTCGGCAAGGAAACCTCCCGCAGCGTCGATGCCGACCAGATCCTCGCCATCACCACCCGCATGCTCGGCGAGCACCTGGGCGTGGCCGTCTGCGCCTACGCCGACATGGACCCCGACGGCGACGGCTTCACCATCCGCGGCGACTGGGCCGCCCCGGGCAGCCAGAGCATCGTCGGCCACTATCACCTTTCCGATTTCGGCCAGCTGGCGGTGCAGCGCCTCGGCGCCGGGCTGCCCCTGGTGCTGGACGACAACCGTGGCCAACTGGCGCCCGCAGAGGCCGCCACCTACCTCGCCATCGGCCTGGCGGCGACCCTCTGCCTGCCCCTGGTCAAGGGCGGCCGGCTCACCGCACTGATGGCCATCCACGACAGCCGCCCACGCAACTGGACGCACAAGGAGCTGGCCTTGCTCACCGAGGTGACCGAGCGCTCCTGGGCCCACATCGAACGGGTGCGCTCGGAGGCCGAGGCCCGCGAGGGCGAGCGCCGCTTCCGCGAGGAGCTGGAAGCCAAGGTGGCCGAACGCACCGCCGCCCTGGCCCAGAGCGAAGCCAACATCCGCGCCATCTTCGAAACCTCGCACCTCTACCAGGGGCTGATCGCCGCCAGTGGCGAAGTGCTGCACTTCAACGCCACCGCCCTGGCGGGTATCGACGCCAGCCTGGAACAGGTGGCCGGCAAGCCCTTCTGGGAAACCCCCTGGTTCACCCGCACGCCCGGCATGCCCGAGGTGATCCGCGCGGCGGTGCAACGGGTCGCCGCCGGCGCCACCGAGAACCTCGGCATGGCCCTGGACCTGCCCGGCGGCACCCGGCTGTTCGACTTCTCCCTGCGGCCGGTGCTCAACGAAACCGGCGAGGTGGTCGCCATGGTGCCCGAAGCGGTGGAGAAAACCGCCCGGGTCAAGGCCGAGCAGGCCCTGCAGCAGGTGCAGAAGATGGAGGCCATCGGCAGCCTCACCGGCGGCATCGCCCACGACTTCAACAACCTGCTGATGGCGGTGCTCGGCAGCCTCGAACTGCTGCGCCGGCGCATGCCCCAGGAGGCGCCGCTGCTGCGCCTGGTGGACAACGCCCGCACCGCCGCCGAACGCGGTGCCTCGCTGACCACACGCATGCTCGCCTTCGCCCGGCGCCAGGACCTGCGCCGCGAACTCATCGACCTGCGCCAGCTGGTGGAGGACATGACCGAGCTGCTGCAGAGCGCCCTGGGCTCCACCATCGCCGTCGAGACCCTGTTCCCGCTGCAGCTGCCGGCGGTGGAGACCGACCCCAACCAGCTGGAATCCGCCCTGCTCAACCTCGCCGTCAACGCCCGCGACGCCATGGGCGGCGAAGGCCGCATCGTCATCGCCGCCCGCGAGGAGGCGGTGCCCCTGGGCGACAGCGGGCTGCGGCCCGGGCGCTACGTGTGCCTGGCCGTCACCGACATGGGCGAAGGCATGGATGAAGCCACGCTCAAGCGCGCCACCGAGCCCTTCTTCACCACCAAGGGCATCGGCAAGGGCACCGGGCTCGGGCTGTCCATGGTCCACGGTTTCGCCCAGCAGTCCGACGGCGTGCTGCGCCTGCACAGCACGCCACGACGCGGCACCACGGCGGAGATCTGGCTGCCCGCGCAAGAGGCGCTGCACGGCGAGCCCCCGGTGCGGCAGGTCACGGTGTTGGCACCGGCCGGTGCCTCGACAGCGCCGGGCCTGGCGATTCTCGCGGTGGACGATGACGACCTGGTGCTGACCAACACCGCCGAGATGCTGGAGGACCTCGGCCACCACGTGGCCGTCGCCCACTCCGCCAAGGAAGCCCTGGACCTGCTCGAGCGCGAGCGCTACGACCTGCTGGTGACCGACCATGCGATGCCCTACATGACCGGCGCGCAGCTGGCACTGGAGGTTCGCGCGCGCCACCCCGGGCTGCCGGTGCTGATGGTGTCCGGCTACGCCGAGCTGCCCACCGGGGTGCGCCTGGACCTGCCGCGCCTGTCCAAGCCCTTCACCCAGCGCCAGCTCGCCGAAGCGGTGGACGGCATCGCCGGGCTCGCCGCCAGGCGCGGTTGAGGGACGACGCTTCGTCCGGGCGCCGGACGGCGCTACCACCCAACGAAGCGGCGCCTTACCATGGCGCCCCCACCCGGCACCGGATGCCGGGCCCGATCGACCTGCCAGGACCCAAGATGCTGTTCGTCGTGATGCTCGGAGGCAAGCACCCCCGGGCCAAGATCGAAGTCCATGACGTGGTGTTCGCCTTCGCCGACACCATCGAAGACACCCACCCGCAATTGCGCCACGAATGGTTCGGCAGCCCCGCCGGCCTGCACATCGACTCGTGGATGGCCATCGAAGGCGTCGACGGCTACCGCGTCAGCCTCGGCAATGCCGCCCCCGCTGCCGGTGCGCCCCGCCTGTTCTTCCTCAACCTCGGCGGCTACGAGCCGGGCGCCTTCGGCGAAGCCCATCGCTACCTGCTGGTGGTGGCGCGGGACAAGGCCGAGGCCAAGGAAAAGGGCAAGCGGCGCATGCTCGCCGGCTGGGACAAACCCCACACCGACGCCCTGCTGGACGTCGACGACTGCGTTCCCATCGACCAGGTGGACGGCCGCTACGTGCAACTGGTGGAAGGCGAGCACCGCGGCATCACCCAGCGCAGCGACTACGTGATCCTCTCCTGAGCACGCCCCGCAGGCGGCCGGCCCTTGCGCCGCCTGCGGAGCAACTATGCTGAACCCCGTGAAACCTGGCCACTCAAAGGAAACGAGGGCGGATCGCGGCATCGACCGGCGCCGATGCAACCCCGCGAATCCTGACGGCCGGGCACGGGCGGCCGAACGGATGACAGGGCTGCTCCGAGGAAGGCAAACCGTTAGACTGCCATCACTTAGCCAGCACCTGGGCCATGGAATGACCGCAGCACCTGCCTACATCACGCCGGACCAGCTTTGCGTCGGCCTCTACATCCAGCTCGAACTGGGCTGGTGGGAGCACGATTTCACCTTCAGCAACTTCAAGATCAAGGACGAGGGGCAGATCAAGGCCCTGCGCGACCTCGGCCTCAAGCGCCTGCGCTACGACCCGGCGCGCAGCGATTGCGAGCCCCTGGAGCTGGAACCCGACGCGCCGCACCCGCCGGAACCCGAGGAAGCACCAGCGCCCAGCCCCGAGGACATCGCCCGCCAGGAGCGGGTGGTCAAGCTCAGCAAGCTGCGCAAGCGCCTGGCGGAGGTGGACCGCAAGTTCATCCTCGCCAGCCAGCAGGTCAAGCAGCTCAACCAGACCCTGCGCAGCCAGCCCGAAGAGGCCCTCAAGCAGGCCGGCCAGGTGGTCGGCGACCTGGTGGCGTCGGTGCTCGGCGAAGACGGCGCCGCTCTGCACAGCATCAACGGCAAGCCCGCCGAAGACGCCTACTTCCATTCGCTGAACGTCACCGTGCTCTCGGTCATGCTCGGCCGCCAGCTCGGCTACGACAGCGAGACCTGCCACAGCCTCGGCCTCGGCGCCCTGCTCCACGACATGGGCAAGATGGACGTACCCAGCAAGGTGCTGCTCAAGCCCGAACCCCTGACCCGCCCCGAGCAGCAGCTGCTGCAGATGCACACCGAATTCGGCCTGCGCCGCAGCCAGCAGCTGATGCTCGATGACGAGGTGCAGCGGATCATCCACGAGCACCACGAGTACTGCGACGGCAGCGGCTACCCCAAGCAGCTGCACGAGGCGAGCATCGGCCGCCTGAGCCGGGTGGTGTGCATCACCAACCACTTCGACAACCTGTGCAACCCGCTCAACCCGCGCGACGGCCTCAGCCCCCATGAGGCCCTGTCGCGCATGTACGGGCAGTACCGCCAGCGCTTCGACGAGGTGATGCTCAAGGCCTTCATCCGCTGCATGGGCGTCTACCCGCCGGGCAGCCTGGTGCAGCTGCAGGACGATCGCTACGGCCTGGTGCTGGGCATGCACCCGACCCTGCCGCTGAAGCCGACGCTGATCCTCTTCGACCCCAAGGTGCCGAAGGAAGAGGCGCTGATCGTCAACCTCGAGCACGAGCCCTCGATCGCCATCGCCCGCAGCGTGCGCCCCGGGCAGGTGCCAGCGGATGCTCTGGAATACCTCGACCCGCGGCAGCAGGTGACCTACTACGTGGACCCGCGCACCCGGGGCTGAAAAATACCTGCGCTCGGTGATGCTGCGTAAAAACAGCCTCGGGGCGCTCGGTTACGGCCGGTCGGGCGAAATTCCGCCTAGATCACCCCACGCGTGCCCCTGTAATGGCGGACTCCCGCCACTACAAGCCCCCTGCCTGACGGCATGACCCGCACAGCGCCTGGCCTGAAGCCGCCAGGCACGCTCCTTGCTCTATTCCCACGGTGGCGAACAGCCACCGCATGCAGGGCGCCGAGGCGCCTGACCGGGGCGCCGCACACGCCCCGGCCACGAGAATGCATGGCCGCCAGCCCAGGAAGACGAACCACCCGAGCGCCACCGAGCCAGCGGGGTTCGTCACTCCGCGTGCCCCCGGGGCGGCAGGCCATGCTCGAAATCTGGACGGTTGGTAAATGAAGAAACTACTGCTGGCGCTCCTGTGCCTGAGCGTCATGGGCTGCTCCCAGCCCGATTCCTCCGAGAAACCCCTGGACGTGCTGCTGATCGGCGGCGGCATCATGAGCGCCAGCCTCGGCACCTACCTGCACGAGCTCGAACCCGAGTGGAAGATCGAAACCTTCGAGCGCCTGGACCAGGTCGCCGAGGAGAGCTCCAACGCTCTGAACAACGCCGGCACCGGCCACTCCGCCTTCTGCGAGCTGAACTACACCCCCGAGACCGCCGATGGCGGCATCGACATCAGCAAGGCCGTGGCGATCAACGAATCCTTCGAGATATCCAAGCAGTTCTGGGCTTACCAGATCGACCAGGGCGTGCTGAAGAACCCGCACTCCTTCATCAACACCGTGCCGCACATGAGCTTCGTCTGGGGTGACGACAACGTCGCCTACCTGAAGAAGCGCCACGCGGCCTTGCAGCACAGCCCGCTGTTCCGCGGCATGGAGTACAGCGAGGACCACGCGCAGATCGCCCAGTGGGTACCGCTGGTGATGGAGAACCGCGCCCAGGACCAGAAGATCGCCGCCACCCGCATGCCCATCGGCACCGACGTGAACTTCGGCGAGATCACCCGCCAGCTGTTCGGCTCGCTGTCCGAGTCGCCCAACTTCAAGCTCAACCTCAGCCATGAAGTGCGCGACATCGTGCGCAACGAAGACGGCACCTGGAAAGTCGTGGTCGCCGACCTGGCCAAGGGCGGCGAGGAGCGCGCGGTCAACGCCCGCTTCGTGTTCATCGGCGCCGGCGGCGGCGCCCTCAAGCTGCTGCAGAAATCCGCCATCCCCGAGGCCGACGGCTACGCCGGCTTCCCGGTGGGCGGCTCGTTCCTGATGACCCGCAACCAGGACATCGTCGCGCGCCACCACGCCAAGCTCTACGGCAAGGCCTCGGTCGGCTCGCCGCCCATGTCCGTGCCGCACCTGGACACCCGCGTGGTCGATGGCCAGGAGGTGCTGCTGTTCGGCCCCTTCGCCACCTTCTCCACCAAGTTCCTCAAGAATGGCTCGCACATGGACATGTTCAGCGCCATCACCACCGACAACATCGGCCCGATGACCAATGCCGGCATCGACAACATGGACCTCAGCCAGTACCTGATCGGCCAGCTGATGCTCAGCCAGGATGACCGCATGGCCGCCCTGCGCGAGTACTTCCCCGATGCCCAGGACGCCGACTGGGAACTGATCCAGGCCGGCCAGCGCGTGCAGGTGATCAAGAAGGACGCCGAGAAAGGCGGCGTGCTGCAGTTCGGCACCGAAGTGGTCAGCGCTGCCGACGGCTCCATCGCCGCGCTGCTGGGTGCCTCCCCGGGTGCCTCCACCGCCGCGCCGATCATGCTCAGCGTGCTGGAGAAGACCTTCCCCGAGAAGATGAAAAGCGATGCCTGGCAGGCCCGCCTGAAGGCGATCATCCCCTCCTACGGCCGCAAGCTGAACGACGACGTCGAGCTGACCAACGCCACCCGCGCCTGGAGCCACGAGCGCCTGCAGCTGGACTTCATTCCCGTCCAGCCCGAGGCCGCCCCGGCCGCCACCGCCGAGTGATGCAAGCGCCCCGCCCTCACGGGTGGGGCGTCTCCCCTTGCGGGAGCGAATTCATTCGCGAATGGGCTACCTGGCCATTCGCAGCCGAGTGCCTACGCAAGGTCTTTCGCGGTTGAAACCGCTCCCACACCTAACGGGAAGCCCTCACCCCTTGAGCGGCAACTCCTTCCCGCCAACGCCCTCGCCTATCACCAGGTAATGCCCGCCCGCCACATGGTGCAGGGTGCGCAGGTCGTCATGCCCCTCGAAGTTCCAGCGGCCCTCGCTGAACACCCGTGCATCGGCCCAGGCGGCCACCACTTCGCCGAGGAACAGGTCGTAGCGCTCCTGGATGTGCGGCTCGGGCAGCAGGCGGCATTCCAGCCAGGCCACACAGCCCTCCACCAGCGGTGCCTCGACCTGCTCGCCGGAAAAGGTGGCGATGCCATAGGCGTCGAACTTGTCGTGCCCCGCCTCGTCCAGGGTCTGCCCGGAGCTGGAGCCGACCGTCTGCACCAGGTCGACCTGGTGACGCGCCGGCACGTTGAGCACGAAGCTGCCGGAGGCTTCCAGCAGGCGCCGGGTCCAGGTGGATTTGTCGAGCACCACCGAAACCTTGGGCGGCTCGAAATCCAGGGCCATGGCCCAGGCCGCCGCCATGACATTGCGCTTGCCGCCATGGGCCGCGCTGACCAGCACGGTGGGGCCGTGGTTGATCAGGCGATAGGCCTTGGCCAGGGGAACGGGGCGGCGGTGATCGGCGGACATGGCAAGGCTCCGGAAGGCTGCGAAACGGGACGGCGCAGCCTGCACCAGCGCGGCGCTTCAGGGCAAGCCCGGCGAGGCCGGATCACCAACGCAGCCAGCGGGGCCCCAGCAGCCAGCCGGCGAAGGTCGGCAGCGCCATGCCGAGCACGTACCAGACACCCCAGAACGGCACCGCCATCTCCGGGCAGTGCAGGCAATAGACCAGGGTCGCCAACGCCCCCGCGAGCAGGCCGCCAGCCGCCCCGGCCAGGCGCAACCGGGTGGGTGCCAGGCCACGGATGGCCCAGAGCACCGCGATGAACGCCGGCGCCGAGAGCAAGGCGATGTTCAACGGACAGGTGCGCCAGGTAGTGCCCAGCACCTGCGCCAACCGGTCCCCGGCGGGCAGTGCCGCCAACAGCACCAGGCTCGCACCCCAGACCAGCGCCACGGGCACGCCGATGGCCGCCCAGCGCGCGCCCACCGCCACGCCCGGCCTCGCCAGCCGGCCGCTGGCCCAGAGTGCCCCCAGCACCAGGGCCGCCGGCAACGCCACCTTGGCCCAGAACAGCGGAGTGGCGGCCACCTCGGCCAGGTCCTTGCGCACGCCGAACAGGCAGGCCATCAGCAGCAATGCGCCCAGCAGGCCGCAGAACAGCGCCAGGGCGAAACGCCGCGCCGAAGGCGCCCGTGGCGGGGCCGGGTTGCCGGCAGCGAGCATGGAAATCAGGTCATCGGTCTTCATCGCTTACCTCGAATCATGTCCGCCAGGGCCTTGAGCCCGCGGTGTATGCCGACCTTGACGGCAGAGCTGGAAAGCCCGGTGAGCTGCGCGGTTTCCTCCACCGAGAGGCCCTCCAGCTTCACGTGGATGATCGGCAGCCGCTGCTTGTCGGGCAGTTGCTCGAGCAGGCGGCCCAGATCACGGCGGGCCTCGCCTGGCTGCGCGTCGGCCTCATCGAACAGGTCGTCCTCGTCCAGCGGGTCGTGCAGCGCCTCGCGCCGACCCCGAGCGCGGAAATAGTCGGCCAGCTTGTAGCGCGCGATGGCCTGCACCCAGGCCGTCACCGGCTGGTCGGCGCGGTAGGTGTGGCGAGCGTTGTGCACGGCCAGCAACACCTCCTGCACCAGGTCCTCGCAATCACTCGGCTGCTGCAGGCGACGCATCAGGAAGGCCCGCAGATGGGCGCCGAGCCGGCCGAGGAACTCCCGGTACGCGGCCGCCTCACCCGCCAGCCCCTTGAGCAGCAGGGCCTGCAATCCGGCTTCCCGTGCTTCGAGCGCCTCTTGGTCACTAATTCGCTTCATCGACCGCCCTGGTTACACACCGGATGAAATTTTCCCGCCACCGGCACCTGCCGGGGTTCGGGCGACACACGTTAGGGCGCGGCGAAAAAAATCTCAAAAAATTTTCAGTGGGCTGTAACCGAATGCCCGGTGCCGGCGAATTACCCATCGAGCCACCGGTGAAAGGCCGGTCGCCACCCTCAACGGACATTGGAGATACGACATGAACAACATCGCTCTCACCGCCGCTGCCCTGGCCCTCGCCACCCTCGCCGGCGGTGCCGTCGCCGCCGACGCCAAGCCCGGCGCCATGGAGAAGTGCTACGGCGTGGCCATGGCCGGGCAGAACGATTGCAAGGCCGGCGCCGGCACCAGCTGCGCGGGCACCTCGAAAAAGGACTACCAGGGTGACGCCTGGAAGAACGTCCCGGCCGGCACCTGCACCTCGATCAAGACGCCCAACGGCATGGGCTCGCTGACCCCGATCAAGTCCTGATCGCCGGCCGTCGACCATGGAACGCCATGCGCCGCTGGGCGCCGGACTGGGCCTCAAGCCCGAGCACTACGAACAGGCTCACGCCTGCACGGCGCCGGGGCTGTGGTTCGAGGTGCACCCGGAGAACTACATGGTCGACGGCGGCCCGCGCCTGGACTGGCTGCAAGCCATAGGCGCGCGCCACCCGCTGTCGCTGCACGGGGTTTCGCTGTCCCTGGCAGCGGACTGCCCGCCCGACCCGGACCACCTGCGGCGCCTGCGCGCCCTGGCCGATCGGGTACAGCCGGCCCTGGTCTCCGAGCACCTCGCCTGGTCCACCTGGCGCGGCGTCTACAACCCGGACCTGCTGCCCTTCCCCCGCACCGAGGCGGCACTGGCGCGCATCACCAACAACATCGCCCGCACCCAGGACGCCCTGGGGCGGCGCATCGCCATCGAAAACCCCAGCCACTACCTGCGCATGAACGGCCACGAACGCCAGGAGATCGACTTCCTCGCCGAACTGAGCCGGCGCAGCGGCTGCGGGCTGCTGCTGGACTTGAACAACGTGCAGGTCAGCGCACACAACCTGGGCTTCGACCCGGGCGCCTACGTGGACGCCTTCCCCGCCGAGGCCATCCTTGAACTGCACCTCGCCGGGCACAGCCGCGACGAAGGCGGCAGCGGGCTGCTGGTGGACTCCCACGACGCCCCCATCGACGCCGCGGTCTGGGCACTGTATCGGCGCCTGATCGCCCGCATCGGCCCGCGCCCGACCCTGATCGAACGCGACGACCGCATTCCCCCCTTCACCGAATTGCTGGCCGAGCGCGACATCGCCCAGGCCGTGCTGGACGGCCTGGAGCGACAAGCATGAGCCTCGACCTCGGCGCCTTCCAGGACGCCTTCATCGACGCCGCCCGTGGCAACCCCGGGGCACCGGACAGCGCAGAGCGGCGGCTGGTGGCCGAGCTCGTCGGCCAGGCCGGTTTCGACCTCTACCGCAACACCCTGATGAAGGGCTGCGTGGATGCGCTGCGGGCCAACTTCCCAGCAGTGGAGCGCCTGGTGGGCGCCGACTGGTTCGGCGCGGCGGCGGCGTTGCATGTGCGCCAGTCGCCCCCGGCCTCGGTGCAGTTGCTCGACTACGGCCTTGGCTTCGCTGACTTCCTCGATGCCTTCGAGCCGGCCCGCGATCTGCCCTACCTGGGCGCGGTGGCGCGGCTGGACCGGCTCTGGGTCGAGGTGTTCGCCGCAGCGGAGCGGCCGTCTCTCGCGCTCGGCGCCATCGCCGACCTCGGCCCCGAGGCGCTGGGCGCCCTGTGCCTGCGCCCACGACCGGCACTGCGCTGGCTCTGGTGCGCCGACATGCCGGCCTACAGCATCTGGCGCCACCAGCGCGAGGAGCGGCCCCTGCCCGACAGCCTGGAATGGCACGGCGAAGGCGCCCTGCTCGGCCGCAGCGGCGGCCAGGTGACTTGGCAGCCCCTGGGCCCGGGCGGCTGCGCCTTCCTCGACGCCTGCGCCCGGGGCCTGACACTGGACGAGGCCAGCGGCCTGGCCCTGGCCGCCGACCCCACACTCGATTTCATCGACCTGCTCGGCCGCCTGCTGGCGGCCGGCGCCTTCACTCCCCTGCTCGCCTCGCGCGACACCTGACCGGAGCACCGCCCATGGATACCCCGCATGCCCAGCCGATCTCGGCCGGCCCCATCGCCCCCCGCAGCCTGGCCGCGCGGCTGCACGCCCTGCTCCCCGACGCGTTGCTGTTGCTGGTGGCGCGCCTGGGCATCGCCGGGGTGTTCTTCCTCTCCGGGCGCACCAAGGTGGAGGGTGTGCTGACCATCACCGACAGCACCTACGAGCTGTTCCGCAGCGAATACGCGCTGCCCCTGCTGCCGCCGGAAGTAGCCGCGCACCTGGCCACCTATGCCGAACACCTGTTCCCGCTGCTGCTGGTGCTGGGCCTGTGCACCCGCCTCTCGGCCCTGGCGCTGCTGGGCATGACGCTGGTGATCCAGGTGTTCGTCTACCCCGACGCCTGGTCCACCCACCTCAGCTGGGCCGGGCTCCTGCTGCTGCTCGTCGGGCGCGGCGCGGGCGCCTGGTCGCTGGACTGCAGGCTGGGCCTGCGCTAAGGCAGGCGGCCGCTAGGGCTGCACGGGGCAGCAGCCGGTGACCACCGCCGTGCCCGGCTCGAAGGGCGAGCGCAGGCCGCCGAGCAGTTGCAGGCGCAGTTCGGGGTCCTGGGTGCGCGGGTCCAGCCAGATGCCGAAGAAGGTCCGTGCGAACAGCGGGTCGCGCACCTCATAGGGCGCGCGCCCTTCCACGTACAGGCGCCCGCCGACGCCGGGCAGGTAGACGCCGGTGATGCGCTGACCGGGTTCGACATCGACGAAGGCGCGCTCCATCTCCGCCTGCCAGGCACCCAGCCGGGCCGCATCCACCGCCTCGCCGCCGAGGCGCTGCAGGTCGTCGAGGCTGGCTTCCACCAGGGTGTCGCGGCTGATGGTGCGCTGGTAGACCAGTTCCAGGGCGAAGGGCCGGTCCTCCCCCAGCACCGCGCCGGGGGCCCACAGCCTGGCATCGTAGATATGGAAGCCGTAGGCGCTGAACTCGCCGCTACCCACCACCTGCGCATCCGGCACAGCCTCGCGCCAACCGTCGGCCAGTGCCTGTTGCAGGCCCAGCAGGCCGATGAAGGTGGCGACCAGCAGGTGGCGCGGCGAGAAGGATCGGATGGTCACGGGGTGGCGCCTCCTGAAGGGGGATGGGCCCAGTGTCCCGCAGCCAGATTGCAGTATTCCGTACGCGCCCGATCAGCGCCCCAACAGCTCGAGCACCGCCGCCACCGTCTCCCCCGGCGCCTCCTGGGGGATGTTGTGGCCGACGCCGGGCAACAGCTGGCGTCGGTAGGGGCCGGTGAAGTGCACGGCGTCGTCGTCCTCCTCCGGCGGTGGGCCGACGCCATCGTCCAGGCCGCTGAGGGAGATGCTTGGCACGCCGATGACCGGCTGCGCCGCCAGCTGCCGCTCGATGGCCTCCAGCGCCGGGTCGCCCGGCGCGTAGCCGTAGCGATGACGGTAGGAATGGATCACCACCTCGACGAAGTCTGGGTTGTCGAAGGCGTCGGCGCTGGCGGCATAGGTGGCCTCGTCGAAACGCCAGGTCGGTGACCACAGCTGCCAGAGCAGGCGACACAACGCCCGCCGGTTCGCCTCCAGCCCCAGGTGCCCGCGCGGCGTGTGGAAATAGAACTGGTACCAGTAGCGGAACTCCTGCTCGGGCGCGGCCGGCGTGCCCGAGACGGCGATGTTCTGGATGTTGTAGCCATCCCCCGTCACCAGTGCCCGCACCCGCTCCGGCCACAGCGCCGCGACGATGCAGGCGGCGCGCCCGCCCCAGTCGTAACCCACCAGGGTGGCCCGGGGGATCGCCAGGGCATCCATGAAGTCCAGCAGGTCCTGGCCCAGGGCCGCCTGCTGGCCGGAACGCGGGGTGTCCCCGGCCAGGAAGCGCGTGGAGCCATAGCCACGCAGGTGCGGCACCAGCACCCGCAGCCCCTGGGCGGCCAGGGCCGGTGCCACGGCATCGTAAGCGCGCGGCGAATAGGGGAAGCCGTGGAGCAGGATCACCACCTCATCCCCCGCGCCATGCTCCTCATAGGCCAGCGCCAGGCTGGGTGTGCGGACCTTGTGGATCTCCCTTGCGGTCATGCCGTGCTCCTTCATCGATGATCGGGACAGCTTAGCCAGCCGCCGCCGAACCGCCGGCCGGAACCAACTCCGCGGCCCTGGAACCTAACGACCATCGACAGCCTCGCATCGAGGTCACCCGCCATGCCCGCCTCTCTCCAGCGCCCCTTGCTCGTCCTCGCCCTCGTCACCTGCACCGCCCTGGCCGCCGAGGAAGACGCCCCCGACCCAGGCGCCCTCGCCGCCCTGGTGAAGATGGGCGAACACCTGCGCGGCCTGCAGCAGTACGCCATAAACGCCGAAAGCGACAGCGATCAGTTGCTGGAAAACGGCCAGGCGCTGGTGGTGCATGCCCGCACCCAACTGCTGGTGAGTGCGCCGGACAAGCTGCGCGTGCAGGTGACGAGCACCGATTACCAGCGCAGCCTGTTCTACGACGGCCAGCAGTTCACCCTCTACGACAGCCGCCAGGGCTACTTCGGCCGGGAGGTGGCGCCCACCAGCCAGGAGGAACTGCTGGCCCTGCTGGGCGAGCGCTACGGCATCCAGCTGCCGCTGGCCGATCTCATCCACTGGGGCCCGGACACCGCCGAGCGGGTCGGCATTGGCAGCGCGCTCCACGTCGGCACCGAGCAGGTCGGCGACCAGAGCTGCGAGCACTACGCCTATCGCCAGCCGGGCCTGGATTGGCAACTGTGGCTGCGCCAGGGCGACGAACCCCTGCCCTGCAAGATGGTGCTGACCCGCCTCGACCAACCCGAACGCCCCCGCCACAGCGTGACCTACCAGTGGGACACCCTGCCCATGGTCGGCCCCACCGACTTCGTCTTCACCCCGCCCGAAGGGGCGAAGGCGGTGCCGTTGCTGGAGTTGCAGTCGGGGGTGGGTGGAGAACGCAAGCCCTGAGCGACCTGTCACTCGTTGCGTTTGAAACGGAAATCGGCCGGTAGCCGGCCACGGAAGGTACGCAACCGTTCCAGCCGCTGCGCGACGCCAGGCTTCTTGTGAATGGCGAAAGTACGATCGCCCTCGATCAGGATTTCGATATCGTCGCCATCTTTGAGCCCCAGCGCCTCGATCACGCTGGCCGGAATACGCACTGCCAGACCGTCACCCCACTTCTCCACCTGCATGTTTGAACCTCCTACTGCTAATACTAGGGCGCGTATACCAGTGGAGGCGTACCCATAACGCCGTGGACAGCCCACCGGAGAGGCGCTAATTTCTGCCGCCTCGGCGCCCCTGATGGCCGCCACGACAAGGAACGTCCCATGAAGTACCTGCTCACCCTGCTGCTGGCCATCACCCTCGCGGGCTGCCAGAACAGCCAGTTCCAGCCCCAGGACATCCCCGCCGCCGGCCCCTACCGGCATGACGATACCGGCATCGTCTTCCCGACCACCGCTGGCATCTTCCTCCGCACCCAGATCATGCGCTTCGACGAGCGGGCCCGGCACATCATGGTCGGCTACAACTCCGAGCTGATCGCCCAGCCCGTCGTCTTCACCGCCTATGTCTACCCGGTACCGCAGGTCAGCTCGATCGGCTCGCCGGCGGATGTCATCGCAGCGGCCCGCCACCAACTGGTGCTCAACCACCAGCAACAGCAGAAGCAGGAAATCCTCGCCTTCCACAAGACCGGCACGCTGGTCGGCGAGCAGCCGGCAACCCTGGACTACCGGGGCCAGGCCATCACCGGCCTGCGCGCGGACTTCGAATTCGTCGAGCCCTTCGCCGGCGAAGTGCAACCGATCCGCTCCTCGCTCTACCTGTTCGAGCTGGGCGACAGCCTGCTCAAGTTCCGCGTCTCCGCGCCCGCATCGGTGGACAGCGAAGCGGCGGTCAAGGCGATGATCGAGGGGATTGCCGGTTCGGCGGGCCGGTAGTCGCCGTTCATCACTTGGAGAAGGCACGCTCATGCAGATGACTTCCGAGCTGCACAAAAAGGCATTGAGTGCGCGAATGGGCACGGTATGCAGCGCTCTCTCGGAACTCATACGGCTGCGCCAGTTCGTACTGAGCCAGCAGGACCTCACCCTGCTTGAGTCCAGAGGCGACCCGTTCATTGACGGTTGGGTCTTTGCCTATCGCTACTACAGCGCACCGTCCGAGCATCACGAGATGCTGCGTCTTGGATTGGCCAGCAGCAATGCACGGGTGCGCGAGCAGGCATGCGACATCGTCGGCGATAACGCCATCCATGAATTCAGACCAGAGCTTGAAGCGCTGAGCCACGACGGTGAGGCGTTCGTTGCGGAAGCTGCCAGCTATTGCCTCGTCCAGCTGCACATGGCCTAGCCAATCCACCCGACCACAGGGACGACACACAAGATGACATGGGAGCCCATATCACTGACTGCGCTCACCGGCCTGATTGCCGAAGCCGAGGCTCGGATGACACCGAAACAGTTGGGGCTTTGGAGCGCGATCAAGATCACGCCCGTCCGGTGGGATGAAGAAACCCAGGGCCCTTTCTGGATAGTCGCGCTGAATAGTAATCAGGTGCTCTGGTACAACGACATCGAGGAAGGCTTCAACCTCTCGACCTACCGCGAGCAAGGCACCATCGAACAGTACTTCTGCAACCAGGACCCGCTCGAATGGACGGTGCAGAGTTTGCTGGAACCAGAAAAGCCCCGGCTGACCCTGCTGCCACCCCGTCCATTATCAAGCTGAAACCTCGCTACGTTGGGCTTCGTACCTCAGCCCAACCTACGGGGTCACTTCGCCAACGGAGCGGGCTATCACAAAACCATAGAAGCCGATTGCGGAGACGATGGACCACGCCCGGTAACCCTCCGCCTGCAGGTGGGCAGCAGTGCGTTGGCAATCACCCTTCCAGCCCCGAACGCCGTACCAGCGATCCCACTCGGGCAGTCGATCAGCGAACTCTTCCAGCAGGTCGGTGAGCTCGACTTCATCCAGATGCGTGATGATCGCGCCCTGGGTGTGCACGAAGTGGTAGAGCGAAACGTCGGAGAAGCGGATGAAGGAGTCTTCGATTGACGCCCCTTCATAGTCCCAGGACAGATGCAGGGTGACGGTCTGACCGTACTCCTCTACCGAGTAAGCCTTCAGGTGATAGTCGTGATAACGCATGGGCGTTCCGTAGCCTTATGGATGCGCGCGCATTGTGCATATCGCCGCGCATTATGTCCGCCTTGTAGCCCGGGCTTCAGCCCGGGAGCCTCAACGCATCAGCGCCAGGTAGACGCCGCAGGCCAGGTAGACGCCGCAGGCCAGGGCTAGGAGCCCGGCGGGGATGGCCAGCAGGGAGATGCTGTCGATCTGCCGGGAGAGGCGGATCACACCGCCGAGGTCATCGGCTTCGGCGGCGCTGCGGCGGCGCAGCACGGGGACCAGGCAGAGGGCGTTGCCGGCCACGGCCACCAGGCCCGCGACCACTTTCAAGGCATAGAGGCCGTCGAAGCGCGCCGGCTCGATCAGCAGCAGCCCGGTGACCAGCGCCAGGCTGAAGGCCGGCATCTCGAAGAACAGGTCGATGCGCCGGTGCATCCGCGCCACGTTGAAGCCCTGGGCACGGCTGGTGGCGCGGCCCTGCTCCAGCAGGAATTCGACCGCGACGACGCCGAGCCAGAAGGCCACGGCGAACAGGTGGAGCTGCAGCAGCAGGGGCATGGCCATATCCTCAGCAGGGAGTGGGTTCGGGGTGCCTGGCACGGCGTTGCGGCGCGTGGGCCAGCAGCCATTTCAGGATGTCGTCCCAAAGCGGTTCGGAGCCTGCGCGGAAGTAGCCCATATGGCCGATGGGCTCGCCGCCCTGCGGGGGATGCAGGTCGCGCCGGGTCAGCGGGGCGTTGCTGTAGCCCTTGACGAAGGCGTCCCGCGAGCGCGGCGGTGCCCAGGGATCGTCCACCGAGGTGGCGAACACGCAGGGCGTGCGGACACTGGCGTAGAGCCCGGCGACATGGGCCATGCCGGGGTCGTCGAAGTAGTAGTGCGGGTGGCGGCACCAGCGCTTCCAGTCGCGGTACACCCCCAGTGGCAGGTCGTCGCCCATGCCCAGCAGGCTCCAGGCCATGTAGCCCTTCCAGGCGACGATGGGCGGCAGCACCAGGCTCCACAGCAGGCGGGTCTTCAGGGCCTCGTCGCGGGGCATCCAGCCACTCCAGCCGGCGCCACTGCCGAGGCTGTAGCACGCGGCGAGGCGATCATGGTTGGGCAGCAGGCCGATGGCGTGCCCGCCGAAGGAATGCCCCACCCAGTACAGCGGCAGCGCGTCGGCGCCGAGCAGGTCCACGGCGGCAGCCAGGTCCTGGTAGGCCCAGTCGAGGTAGGCCATGTGGAAGCCCTTGAGCGTCGCCGGGGCGGATTCGCCGACGCCGCGGTAATCCAGGGTCAGTACGTTGAGCCCCTGCCACGCCGCATGCTCGGCGAAGCGTCGGTAGAAGCGCTGCTGCACACCCGTGGCGCCGGCCAGGAGCAGGTTGCCCCGGGCCTCGCCCGCTGCGTGGTAGCGGGTGGCGACCAGGGGGTAGCCGTCGCGTGCGGGCAGGCTGACTTTCTCCACGCGGATGCCCTGTTCGGGAAGGTGCTTGGTCATCGTCTCGTTCATGTTCCAGCTATTCATCTATCCAGCTATCCAGGTCGGGCCGGCGCCCGGGTGGCCGCCGACCGTTTAACCATGCTTCAGCGGCCTTTGAAGACCGGTTCGCGCTTCTGCATCATCGCCATCACCCCTTCGCGCACGTCTTCGCTGCGGATCAGGCCGAACAGCAGTTCGTTGAGCTGCGAGAGTGCCGCGTCAGCGCCTTCGTCCCGCGCCTGGAAGGCGGACTGCAGCGTGGCGCGGATGGCCAGGGGCGCGGCCTTGGCGATGCGCTCGGCATATTCGATGGCCCGCGCCAGCGCCTGGCCCGGCTCGACCACCTCGGTGAGCAGGCGCATGCGCAGCGCCTCGGCGGCGTCGAAGGTTTCGCCGGTGAGCATGTAGCGCATGGCGTCGGTCCAGCCGGCGGCCTGGGTGAAGCGCACGGTGGAGCCGCCGGACGGCGGGATGCCGCGCAGCACCTCCAGATGGGCGAAACGGGCGTCGCGGGCGGCGATGGCGATATCGGCGTTGAGCATCAGCTCGATGCCCGCCGTCCAGCAGGTGCCTTCCACCGCGACCACCACCGGCTTGGTGCGGCGCGGCTTGGACACGCCCCAGGGGTCGATGCCCTCGCTGGGGTACTGGAAGCCGCCGGAGGCGAGCTTGGGCGTCAGCTCCAGCAGGTCCAGGCCGGCGGTGAAGTGCTCGCCATGGGCGAAGAGCACGGCGCAGCGCATGGCCTCGTCACGCTCGTATTCGCCGATGGCGAGGGACAGGTCGGCAAGCATGGCGCTGTCGAAGGCATTGCGCTTGCCGGCCCGGTCCAGGCCGATCAGAAACAACTGGTCCCGCCGTTCCCGCGTGACGCGTCCCGCCCCGCTGTTGGCTTCGCTCATGAATAGTCTCCTGGGTGTCGATGGCTGTCTGGCGAAGGCTTCGCCAGTTACTTACCGTTTGTTCGGCCAGTAGAAACTAAACAAACATTCGGTAACCGTCAAATTGAGGTGGCGAGGCTTATGCCCTAGAATCAGCGGCCTTGATCAAGAGCAGGAAATCCACCGTGCGACCGCCAAAAATCTCCCGCGACGAACTCCTCCAGCACTGCGCCAACACCTTCAAGCGGCTGGGCTACCACGGCACCACCATGGATGCGCTGGCGACGGCGTGCGGGCTGACCAAGGCCTCGTTCTACCACCACTACCCGAACAAGGAATCGCTGCTGCGCGACGTGCTGGCCTGGACCCACGAGCGCATCGGCAAGGCACTATTCGCCATCGCCTTCGATGAAGAACTGGCGCCCCACGAGCGCCTGGCGAAGATCGGCCACAAGGCCGGCAAGCTGTTCCAGGACGATGCCATCGGCTGCCTGATGGCGGTGGTCGCGGTGGATGCGACCTACGGCAAGAGCGAGTTGATGGAGCCGATCCGCAGCTTCCTCGACGACTGGGCCGCCGCCTTCGCCAACCTCTACCGCCCGAACTTCGGCGAGGCGCAGGCCGGCGAGCTGGGCCGCCAGCTGGTGGCCGATTACGAAGGCGCCATTCTCCTCGCGCGTATCTACAACGCCCCCGCCTATATCGACGCCGTCACCCGCCGCGCACTGCAACAGCTTCAGGCGCAGGGCTGACCCGCACGCATCAGAGCGTGGTCGCCCTGCCCTGGCGGTCCAGCTCGAACACCTTGGTGCCCATCAACCGCTCGCGCAGCCAGCGTTGCGCCTGGCCACGGCCATGGCGGCGCTGCCAGAGCAGGTCGACCCCCACCAGCCAGTCGGTGTGCGGGTAGGCGGCGAGCTGCAGCTCCACCAGTTCGCCGGCGGCCAGCTCACGCTGCACCAGTTGGCGCGGCAAGGTCGCCCAGCCGAGGCCGGCCCGCACCATCTCCACCAGCGCCATGTAGCTCTCCGCCTGCCACAGGCGCGTGGCGCGCAGGTATTCGCTGCTGGGCAGCTTGCTGGCGTGGGCGCTGAAGGCCAGCCGGCGATGGGTGTGCAGGTCGTCGAAGCTGACCTCCTCGCGCTGTGCCAGCGGGTGCCGGGGGTGGGTGACGTGGACCATGATCAGCTTGCCCAGTTGCTGGAATTCCAGCTCGCGCGGGTATTCCGGCTGGGAGAAGGCGATGCCCAGCTCCACCTCGCCACGCTGCAGCATGCCGGCGACATCGCCGTGGTGCGGGTGGCGGATGATCAGGTCGACATGGGGAAAGGCCTGCTCGAAGTCCCGCAGCACCGGCATCACCGTCGCGTAGGGCACCTCGATGGCCAGGGTCAGGCTGGGCTCGGTCTCCTCCGCCAGGCTGTCGGCATGCCCCTGCAGGGCCAGGCAGCGCGCCAGCACCGCCTCGGCCTCCAGCTGCAGCTTGTGGCCACCGGCGGTGAGGGTGGGGATGCGCGTGGAGCGGTCGAACAACTCTACGCCCAGGTCGGTCTCCAGGTTGGCGATGGCCGCGCTGACGGTGGACTGGGTGCGCCCCAGGCGCCGGGCAGCGGCGGAGAAGGAACCGGCCTGCACCACGGCGACGAACACCTGGAGCTGATCAAGGGAAAAATGCATCGTCGTGCCCACCGCAACCATCGGAATAAGCGATGGTTATTCATTTGTTCCATCGCCTTCAAGCCCCTGAAGATGCCCGCAAGCCAGCACTGCCTCCTCGAAACGCTGGGCAACCCGCCCCCAATAACAAAAACAGCTGCACCTTCAGGAGATACCCATGAGCCCCACCCATCCGGTCGACCAGCGACTCCCCATCCGGCAACTTCTGACCTTCGGCCTGCAACACGTCCTGGTGCTGTACGCCGGCGCCGTGGCCGTGCCGCTCATCCTCGGCAGCGCCCTGGGCCTGAGCAACGCGCAGATCGTCCTGCTGATCAACGCCAACCTGCTCACCTCGGGCATCGCCACGCTGATCCAGACCCTGGGCTTCTGGAAGTTCGGCGCGCGCCTGCCGCTGGTGCAGGCCTGCTCGTTCATCGCCCTGGCACCGATGATCATGATCGGCAAGGAATACGGCCTGGCCCAGGTGTTCGGCGCGGTGATCGCCGCCGGGGTCATCACCATCGCCCTGGCACCGGTGTTCAGCCGCCTGCTGCGCTTCTTCCCGCCGGTGGTGATCGGCAGCCTGATCACCATCATCGGCATCTCGCTGATGCCCGCAGCGGCCATCTGGCTGGGCGGCGGCAACCCGGATGCCGCCGACTTCGGCGCGCCGGCCAACCTGCTGCTGGGGCTGGCCACGGCCGCCATCATCCTTGCGGTCTATGCGCGCTTCTCCGGCTTCATCGGCAACCTCAGCGTGCTCATCGGCCTGCTGCTGGGCAGCCTGCTGGCGGTGGCCTGCGGCATGACCGACTTCAGCCGCGTCGGCGAGGCGGCCTGGTTCGAACTCTCCGCCCCCATGGCCTTCGGCGTGCCGCAGTTCTCGCTGACACCGATCCTGATCATGACCCTGGCGATGCTGGTGATCATGGCCGAGACCACCGGCAACTGCCTGGCCATCGGCCAACTCACCGGCCGCTCCGTGGATGCGCGCACCCTGGGCAACGCCTTCCGCGCCGACGGCCTGTCCACGGTGATCGGCGGCCTGTTCAACAGCTTCCCCTACAACGCCTTCACCCAGAACACCGGGCTGATCGCCCTCTCCCAGGTGAAGAGCCGCTTCGTGGTGGCCGCCGCCGGCGGGATCATGATCCTCATGGGCCTGTTCCCCAAGCTCGGCGCCCTGATCGCCGCCGTGCCGACCCCCGTGCTCGGCGGCGGCGCCATCGTGATGTTCGGCATGACCACGGTGGCGGGCATCCAGGAGCTCTCGCGGGTGCGCTTCGAAGGCACGCGCAATGCACTGGTGGTCGCCGTCTCGGTGAGCGTCGGCGTGCTGCCGATGTCCTTCCCCGCGCTCTTCGCCCATGCCCACGGCGCCCTGAAGCTGGTGCTGGAGAGCGGCATCTTCCTCGGCGCCATCACCGCCATCGTCCTCAACCTGCTGCTCAACGGCCGTGAGTCCGCCGAGCACACCGCGAGCGGCACCGCCGACCTCGCCGACTGACCTTTCTCTCGCGCCCTGCGCACCCACTGCCCAAGGAGTCACCCATGACCTTCACCCACCTGGTACCCGCCGGGGTCAGCGACCTCGACCTGGAACTGCTGCGCGAATCCATCCGCCTCTCGCAGACGTCGCGCCAACGCGGCCGCCACCCCTTCGCCGCCCTGGTGGCGGACCGCGACGGCAAGGTGATCGCCAGCGCCGGCAACAACTCGATGCCGCCGGAAGGCGACCCGACCCAGCACGCCGAACTGGTGGCGGTGGCCAAGGCCGCACGCCTGCTGAGCCCCGAGGCCCTGGCCGAAT